>JBJKPR010000064.1:0-16540 GCA_046706185.1 Candidatus Sysuiplasmataceae archaeon | reverse complement strand
CAGTATCTCCGAATAGGATCGTGATGAAAGTACGAGGATCGTCGTGATAATGCTCCAAACTCGATGTTTTGCCTGATTCCATCCACACCGGCCGATTTCCTTATTACGTTCCTTCAGAGTCACACACTACAGTGATCAATCCGAACAGTCTGCACCGTTCACTTGTCACACTCGACATATTCGTGGACAGGGCACTGAAGCTCAGGCCGAAGAGCCCGGAACTCTCCGGTTTCCATTACAACCGCGACCTGCTGAAGGCGGCCATGGCAAACACATACCTGGAGACTGTGGGCACAAGGGCGGACAGCATACACCTTGCAATAAAGAATGTACCCATGTCCAGCATATACATGGAATACCTGCAGAGCATCCATGCAATGTCGCCGAGGACAGGTTTCGCCGGGCACGATGCTGTCCTTGCATTCGACCACACCGACGAGGACTTCTACGGCGAACTCGAAGGTACATGGATGCACACGTGGACAGGGGAGAACGGTGTGACTGGCAAGTTCCGTTTCCTCACATGCTCGCTTGTCAGCGGCGACATGCCGCAGCGTGTGCCGCTGCTCTCCATACCCGTGCACATCGGATACAGCATGGCTAGGGATGTGTCATACTGCCTTGATTTTGTGAGGCCCCTGTTCAGGTCAACAAGGCTGACGCTCTTCGACAGGGGGTTCTACAGCAACGAGCTCATGCTGTCGCTGAATGAGCTGCATGTGCCTTATCTCATATTCGTCCCGAAGAACGGCACGGTGAAGAAGGCGCTGGGACCGATGCGTTCAGGCGACATGCGCACAGTTGAGCATGAGTTCAGGCTCAACAGGGACAGGACGATCATACGCGGAGAGACCACATATGCTCTTTTGCGGCAGATATATGAGAAGAGCCTGGAGAAGTGCCTCGACTGGTGCTTCGCAACCAATCAGCAGGAGATAGACCTGGACGGCATCGTCCAGACATACCGCAACCGCTGGAACATAGAAACAGGTTTCCGTACACAGGATGAGGCAACAATCAAATCAAAGTCGAAGGATGTGAACATACGCTTCTTCCTGTTCGCATATGAGCAGGCACTGCAGCTCATATGGTCCGTGTTCTTCAGGGAGGAGGTGAGTTTCAAGCGCTTTGTGATTGAGATGAGCGAGATGGCATGGCACAGGGTCGAGGTGGCGGAGGAGAAAGAGAGGCGCTCGGGCACTGCACATTAGGAAACGCAGTGCCCCGGTTCTCTTCAGAAACAGTGAACAGAAGGGGATGGCGCCTGTCCGCATTTCACGCACGAGAACAAGTGGAGATAAAGGAGTCCATCACTTGGTCTCAAGTTAATCGGAGATACTGATATCCCCATTTGAACTTAATGAAAATATTGTTCATAGCAGGCTTTGGACCCATCCCTAATGACTTATCCCCATCCAAGAAATTGTACTCGGAGGATCTTGAGATTGAGTTTAATGAATATGACGGGGGCTACATGCACGGTCAGAAGATTGATGGTTGCAAAGGGTTTGCCATATGGCCCCTTTGTTTGGCAGCAGAAGATTGCTTCGGAAGAAAGACTTGGCCGGAAGATATACCCAAACCACAGGCGTGGCTTGAGTTTGAAGTAGAAGATGTGAAAGAAGCATCTGAAGAAATGAAGAGAAAGGGGTACACCCTGCTCCTGGACTCGTACAAGGAACCTTACGGTCAGATTGTTTCTAGATTCCTCAGCCCAGAAGGAATCATCATAGGTCTAGTGTATACCCCTTGGTTGCGAGAACCTGGCAAGCAGTCTCCCTGAACTGCATGACATTTTTTCAACTTCGCAGATGGTTCCCGGATTTTTGACATTGCGAAAGATGCCTGAGATTTTCCGCTCATTTTAGGTTCGAATCTCAGGCCAGCATGGACTATTTGCTGAAGCCGGGGCCTCCTTGGATTCGCGCTTGCAAATTCGTTCTTGCGAGAGCCAGCATCACAGCTGTGCTTGTTTCAGATTCGAATCTGATGCCCAGCCAGATCATGTGCGGCTGCCGGGATTCGAACCCGAGTTTGAAGCTTGGGAAGCTTCAGTCCTACCACTAGACTACAGCCGCGCAACCCCAACAAGGCGGCTTGTATTTCCGTCCTGTCGCTGGTCCAAACAATGGTAACGTTGCTCTGTATTTAAATCCAGTCAACTTCAATGATAATCCTCTTCCCCCCTTGAATTTCAGCGGCATTTGTTCGGGGCGGTTGTCCCTGCGGCCCTCCTGCAGAACGCCAGGGATCTCTGGTACAGCAATGTGCAACCGTCTGGATCAGTTTCATGTTCGCATGCAGGCTCTGCGAAAGGAACGCCCATTCAGAAAGGGGGCAATGGCCTGGAATCCAGCGACTTTGTGCCACAGCAACCAGCGGTGCCGTCTCTTATTTGAGCGTTTCGAGCTGGCTCATTATGTTCCAGATTATTGTCCTTCCATGAAGGGGTATGTTAGGGTCGTTAGCCAGTTCATCAAGAATGATGTTCGCGCTGGCAGATCGCACATCAAGCGCCTCGGTCTTTGACATAAGCTTGTTTATTGCCTCGGTTGCTCCCTTCCTTATGTTTCTCGGTACTGATGTGTCTTCTGCGAGCTGGTTCAGGACGTCGATTATCTGTTTGAGCTTCTCCTCATTGGTCATGACAAGTTCACCGCCCATGAAATGTACTTCCTCTTCTTCGGACGGTCAAATGTAAAGTCTTTCTCTATATTAGCTTTGCATCTGACACGCGATTCAAACGAAGATAACCAGCCCTGATAAAAGGATTCTCATTCTTTTCCAAGTCAGCCAGTGACACGGCCTTGCGTCTGGAATCGCCGTAGCGCCCTACCTGGGCAGCCCGATGTCCTCCATGTTCCCGTTCTCCTTGAAGGCGGTGACCACCATCATCGTCTTTGTCTCCTTGACACCCTTTATGGCTCCTAGTGTGTCCACCAGGAAGCGCTTGACATTCGAGTAGTTCTTGAACTTCGCCTTCACAACTATGTCTGCATCCCCGGTCACCATGTACACATCGAATATCGCTTCATGCTTTGCCACGGCCATTGCGATGCTGTCCGCCTCCTTAGTGTCCACCTTAAGCTGAACTATCGCAGTGACAGCCTCATCTCCGTAGAAGGAGCTCATGACGTCCTCTATGTCTGGTTTGTCCTTCAGCTTCCCAGCCTCACTTTTTCTTAAGGGCATTCTGGGCCCTTTTCACTGCAGCCTTTTCGATGTTCCTCAGGTCTTTTGTCATCTCCGGTACAGCCTTCTCAAACGCTTCGGCTATGGAGTCTGCGAGTCTCAATAGATCCACTCCGAGCGGCTTTGCTTCCTTGGCCATCTCCACCGCTCCCTGGGAGGCTTTCTTTAGTGCATCGATGCCTTTCTTCACCTGTTTCTGGGCGTCTTCAACGGACTTCTTCAGCATCTTCACCGTTTTGTCCTCGCCTTTTGCCATAATGACTCTGTATGCCTTCTGCGACTTTATCTCTTTTGGGGGTATGTTCCTGTAACAAGCTTTAACTGATAATCCACATTTTAACACCAATGGTAGCGATATTCCAGAAGAGCACCGCCGTAATCAACGATGAATCCGAGGCAAGCAGGATTCACAACAAAGGCTGCTACGGAGAACCACAGAGTGGCGGCTCTCTCAAGCTTAACCTTCTCGAAACCCTGTATCTGTTCGAGAGCGAGCGCTTGAGCGTCGCCGACCAGGGCGGTGTCATAATGGATTTCGGCCAGCTTGTAACTTACGCGTCGAGGAGAATTCAGAATTTCGAGGTACGCTACATCGTTTACTGTGACATCAGGAGAAGGGGGCTCATTGTCAATCTTGTGCAGGGACAACCCGAAAAGATTGATTTCCTGCTATACGGCAGAGGAGAAACACCAAAGAATTCTTCTCCCAGGGCATTTGTCATGACAATCTCTGAACGCTCGCTGTTTGACCTGGATGACCTGTTCTCCGTCTGCGAGGGTGCCGAGGGTACCGGAAAGGATGTCATCCTTGGCGTTGTTGACGAAGAAGGGGACATCACCTACTACAGGGTCCGGAAGACAGAACCCTCTGCCAAGATGCGAGAGAGCTTCCATCAGACTTACCAGGGCATTGCACTGATGGACAGGGTCGTCATAAGTGACGGAGATGCTTCAGCCCAGCTGAGAAAGACAGGATTTTACGGAAACGTCATCGGTCCGGGTCTCCAGATCTCAATGCTCGAAGCCGTGCATCTGATGATGCTGAAGGTGTTGAAGGTGAAGAGCGCAAAGACTGGAAAGAATGCGACCCTGAACGGCGTCATGGAGACAGCGTCCAGGATAGACCCTGAGTTTGAACAGAAGCTTTCCGTGTATCAGGACCTGAAGAGCAGGGGATTTGCAGTCAAGACAGGCTTCAAGTACGGCTCACATTTCAGAGCATACGATTCAGACCCGGAGAACGCCCATGCCCGATATCTTGTGCATGCCGTCACAAGAGGGTTCATGTCCACATGGCCCGAAATATCAAGAGCCGTGCGGCTTGCGCACGGTGTAAGAAAGGAGCTGCTCTTCGCAAGAGTGGGTCGGAAGGGTGTAGAGTATCTGGAGCTCAGGCGTCACCTGCCCTGAATGTCAGAGTTCGACTTCTATGCCAAGCTTCTCCGTGAGTTCCTTGTACCTGTTCCGTATTGTGACCTCCGTGACTCCTGCCACATTGGCCACTTCCCTCTGAGTCCTTCTTTCGTTTGCTATTATGGAGGAAACGTATATTGCTGCAGCCGCGACGCCGGTAGGGCCCCTTCCAGAGGTAAGCTCCCTCTTGCCGGCCTCTTTCAGTATCTCTGCCGCTTTTGACTGCACGTCCCCGCTGAGCTTGAGTTCACTGCAGAACCTCGAAACATAATCCTGTGGCTTTGTCGGCATGAGCTTCAGTTTGAGCTCTCTCGTCATGAACCTGTATGTCCTTCCTATTTCCTTCCTGCCGACTCTGCTTGAACCTGCAACTTCGTCAAGCGTTCTTGGCACGTTGCACTGCCTGCAAGCCGCATATAAGGATGCTGCCACAACCCCTTCTATGCTCCTTCCCCTGATCAGGTTGTTGGTTACAGCCTTCCTGTAGATCATCGCAGCCGTTTCCCTGACGTTTCTTGGAAGACCCATGGATGACGCCATTCTGTCGAGTTCTCCGAGCGCAAAGGCAAGGTTCCTCTCAGTTGCGTTGCTTACCCTGATTCTCCTCTGCCACTTCCTGAGCCTGTACAGCTGGGCGCGGTTCCTTGTCGGTATGCTCTTCCCGTAGCTGTCCTTGTTCTTCCACGAAATTTCGGTTGACAGACCCTTGTCATGGATTGTGTATGTCATTGGAGCGCCTGTTCTCGCCCTCTTCTCCCCCTGCTCGACATCGAACGCTCGCCACTCCGGACCCTGGTCTATCAGCTGGTCGTCAATGACCAGCCCGCACTCTTCACAGATGAGTTCTCCTCTTTCGTAATCCCTCACCAGGTGAGTGCTGCCGCATTCCGGGCATCTCTCAACTTCTTCCGTGCCTTCTCTTGTCTCCCTTGCTCTTGCCATCGGTCTCCCTTTCCTTGACGTAAAGCTCCAGCCCGCCTACGTGCTCCTTTCTGATCAGTCTGCTCGGGCTGACGGATATGTAGGGCCTTTCCACATTTCCGAAAATTTCCGCAACGTAGCCAATCTCCGAACCTTTCCTGTCATAAACTTTCAGTTTCTCTTCAGGCGTGAATGTACATGATACGAGGACGCGCCCCGAGGGGCTCTTGCACTTGGCAGTTCCTAGGAGGCGCATCGATTCACAACTTATATATAAAAAAAGCGACAAGTATATAAGCTTAACCGTCAACTTTCAATCCTAAGCGCTTATAGCCTCCCTTCTGCGCCTAAACTCGTGCTTTTCAACCACGTCTTTTTGAGCCATGATTTCACATGGCAGCCTGGTGTGGGACGGTTGACCATACGCTCCTGTGACAGAACATGCGGCGGAACGAGGAAGCGATAACAGTGCACTTTGTCAGGTGTCCTTCAATTCGAAATAAGCTGCCGACAGCACCAGGGAATTTCGTCCCTTCGCACGGCAGGAACCAGCAGTGTGCGAATTGATCACACGAATTCGAAGTAAATTTATACTGTATCATAAAAAACTGTACGATGGAAGTCATACGGTATAGAGACAATGCGTATAACTGATAGTTCTTCATATAAATACGACACACATGTTGTTACGTATACGGTTCCATGGCAGGGGCGGTCAGGGGGGGAAGACCGCGAGCAGGATTCTCGGGAGCGCAGCCTTCAACGAGGGGCTGAATGTTCAGGATTCACCAGTTTACGGGGCGGAAAGGAGGGGCGCTCCGGTCACCGCTTTCACACGCATTTCTGACGGTGACATTCTTGAACGTGGCTTCATTTTTGACCCGGACGTTGTGATTATAATGGATGAAACGCTGCTAGATGACCTTTCAGCAAGGCCACTCGACGGATTGAGAGAGGGCGGCGTCGTATTCGTAAACAGCTCCAGGCCATCGCGCGAGCTGGACATAGGAAAGGAGAATGTCAGAGTTGTCACTTTGAACCTCACTGACATGGCGATTGAGAAGCTCGGAAAGCCCATACTGAGTTCTGCATCCGCTGCTGTTGCAGCCAAGCTTGTTTCTGTGATTTCGTCCAGCTCCCTGCTGGAGGCTGTCAGGAGTGAGCTTGGAGACAGCGGAATTACCGGAAACACTCTCGACATGAATGTTGAGCTCGCAGGCAATTCCTTTGCGCTTGCTCCTTCATTCGACATAAAGACTGTCGAGAAACCATCCTCCGGAAGCATGGTACCTATAGGGGTGATAAGCAGCGTTGAGGGCAGCGAAGACATACTCTTCGTCGGCAACTCCGCTCTCAGGAAGACCGGTGACTGGAGAATCTACACACCCACTATAAACTATGAAAAGTGCACCAACTGCATGATTTGCTACGCATACTGCCCCGAGTCCGCAATGAGTGTGGACGAAAACGGCAGGCCTTCTATTGACATGGACAACTGCAAGGGTTGCCTGATATGCTACAGGGAATGCCCGACAAAGGCGATTACGATGGAAAGGGAGGTGCACTCGATATGAAAGATGGGCGTCTGATGACCGGGAATGCAGCTGCTGCATGGGGAGCACGGCTTTCTTCGGTCGATTACATACCTGCTTATCCGATAACACCGCAGACAGAGATTATAGAGACGCTTTCAGAATGGATACGCAAGGGGGAAATGGACGCCAGGCTCGTTCAGCTGGAATCGGAGCATTCGATGCTTACTGCTGCCGGTTCCGCTGCCTCCACGGGTGCAAGAGTGTTTACAGCCACATCCAGCCAGGGCTTGCTGTACGGCATGGAGATGCTCTATAACATATCTGGATGGAGAGCACCTCTGGTGCTCGTGAATGTGTCAAGAGCGCTTGCAGCGCCGATTACACTGGAACCGGACCACAACGACGTTCTTGCGGCAAGGGACAGCGGTTTCCTCCAGTTTCATGCCGAAAACTGTCAGGAGATAGCGGACATGGTGATAATGGCATACAGGCTTGCTGAAGACAGGAAGGTGGTTCTTCCGGTCATCGTGAACCTCGACGGTTTCTACCTCTCCTTTACAAGGGAAAGGGTCCTTCTCCCGGACGAAAGAACAGTCAGGGAGTTCCTGCCTGACTATGCCGGTTTCAACCCTTTCCGGGCGACCAGGCCAGTGGCCAAAGGCTCTTCGGTGATGACTGGCCATCTGTACAGCTATTTCAGGTACCAGATGCATACGGCCTCTCTCAACGCGCTCACACTGTTTCCAAAAATCGCAGAAGAATTCAGCAGCCTGTTCGGCAGGTCATACGGTCCGGTGGAGGAGTTCATGATGGACGATGCCGAATATGTGCTCGTGATGACGAATTCCTTTTCCACTATCGGAAGACAGGCTGTGAAAAGGCTCAGGTCCAGGGGGGTGAAGGCAGGACTGCTCAAGATCAGGATGCTAAGACCATTCCCTGCTGAATCGATTGCAGGCGCACTGTCTGGCAGAAAGGCTGTGACTGTGTTTGACCAGAACATCGCCCCTGGAGCAGGCGGGATAATCTACCCGGAAGTTGTTTCCGCTCTTTACCACAGGAGAGACAGGCCGGAGAATATCTACCCTGTCATAGGGGGTCTCGGTGGAAAGCAGATTACCATCGGTGAGATGGAGATGCTGTTTGACCTTATGCGCAGCGGCAGGCCATCAGATGGTGAAATCCACAGCCCTCTTTATCTCCTCAGGGATGACGAGCTTCAGGCGGTAAAGAAGAACCTCAGGATAGCAGGGATGGAGGTGAAACAGTGATCACAGATGAGGCATACAGGACAGTCAAGGACATACCGAGGGAGGAGCATCTGGCGCCCGGAAATCCACTCTGTGCCGGGTGCGGTGGCCTTCTGGCCGTGAGGCTTTTCCACAAGGCGCTCGGCGAGAAGGTGGTATGGGTGAACGCGGCCGGCTGCATGACAATGCTCTCTGTCTATCCTTATTCCCCTCTTCACTCGAGCTGGCTCTACACAGCATTCGCCAGCGCTCCTGCAGGAGCCCAGGGCATAAGGGATGCTCTCGACCTTCTCATCAGGAAGGGGAGGGTTCCGGCGGAGGAAGACCTGAAAGTAGTTGTCGTTACCGGAGACGGCGCTGCGTACGACATAGGGCTGCAATCCACTCTCGGGGCAGTCCAGAGGAAGCTGGACTTCTACTATCTGTGCTACGACAACGAGGCGTACGGAAATACTGGCTTCCAGATGTCTTCTGCCACACCGTACGGTTCATCCTCTGCGACCACCCTGCCCACCGAACTGTTCCCGGAGGGAAATTCGGGGCAGAAGAAGGATCTCTTCGAAGTCTGGAAGAGCCAGAAACCTGCGTATCTCGCAACGATTTCCGCTGCCAGGACGGTTGATTTCCTTCAGAAGGTTGAAAAGTCCACTGCAATCGCAGGTCCAAAGCTCTTCATCTCCCCCATCGGCTGTCCTACAGGATGGGGCTTCGACCCCCAGGAGACAATAAGGGTGGAAAAGCTCGGGATAGAGACAGGCGTCTGGCCCCTCAAGGAGTATCTGGATGGAAAGGTGAGGCACACATATGTCCCCAGAGCGATGAAGCCCGTGGAGCAGTACCTGGAGACGCAGACGAGGTTCAGGCACCTTTTCAAGCCGGTGAAGATGGAGGAAGTTATCTCAAGAATCCAGGATGAAGTCAACCGTTACTGGGCGGACGCCTCAAGGGAAGAGGGCTTCAGTGTAAGGCTTATCGGCACATGATTGGATCCCCCTCCGCACCATGCCGTGGGAGTGTGCCTGCATTTCGTTTCGACATGTCTCACAAGAAGCAGCCGCACAAACCTCACATCTGTCCGGCCGGCACCCGTATGTGCCCACCATCCGCCTAATGCATGTTTCTTTGCCAACTCAAACCTATGAAAGCCTTCGTCTGTAATGCACTTCGTAGCCTACCCTGCGGAAACCTGCCCTGAGCAGTATCGGCATCGATGTTGTCTCCACTGCAGTGACAACTACGTAACGCGCCCCGAGCCTGAACCCCGCGTCGCATCTTGCAATCACAAGCGAGCCGTACAGTCCTCTTCGCCTGTAGTCAGGATGCGTCCCTGCGCCCCACAGTTTCAGTATGTTTCCTTCAACAGTGGCTCCCCCGCTGCAGACAGTTTTTCCGTCAAGGCTGCCTACCATCGGAAGGCTGTTTTCCTCGTACGATTCCCTTAAAAGTGTTTCAGCTCTCCCCCTGATCTCATCTGCGCTGAACGCGTGGTCTGCAAAGGCTCCCTCACTCACAAGCAGCGACTGCACTGCGTCTTGCACTGTTCTGACCTTCCTGAATTGCGCGCCTGCCGCCCTTCTCATGGCAGGATGGTTTGGAGCCCTTCCATTTCCCATGTCGAAGCAGAGATAAGCGAGCTTTTCTGAAATCGCATATCCTTTTCCCTGAAGCAGTTCGGCCATGTTATCAGGCCTGCTTCCAGGCTTGCACTGCCACACCACCGTGGAACGTCCGTTCTGTCTGACCAGCCCCTCAACCTCGGCTACGATCTCCAGTCCATTCTCAGTGCTGAACCTGTCGACTATGTTCCTCTCAGTCGACTGATTCCAGAGGGTGAGGCGATAGTGTCTCCTGTCGAAAACAATGGAACCGGGCGGGCACCAGTACCATGAGCTGATTACCGATGCGAGATCATCATCTTTCATTTCAGTCAAGGATCGCCCGCCGCTGTGTTTGGAAGCACGGCTGGACCGTGCCTCGAACCGGGATTGTCAGGAAGCAGTCTGGCGTTCAGCCAAACAGGGCCCCAAGTCCAGCTGCCGCTTCTTCTTCTGAAACAGCCTCTTCCTTCTTCTCTTCCTTCTTTTTCTCTTCTTTCTTCTCAGCGGGTGCTGCTGCCTGCGGCGCAGGTGCTGCCATTACGGCCGCGCTTGCAATCGCTTCCTCTATGTTGACGCCGTTAAGCGAGGCCGTGAGCGCCTTTATCCTAGCCTGATCGGGCTCGAGACCGGCAGCCTTGATAACGTTCGCAACACTCTCGTCGTTTATCTCCTTGCCAGCGCTGTGCAGCAGCAAAGCACTGTATATGTACTCCATTCCTTTACCTCCGTGTTCTCTTTTGATATCTCAGGCATCACCTGTCTTCTTCTTGAGCGCGGATGCCTGCGCAGAAGCCTTTGAAAGGAGCAGTTTCACAGTCTCCTTTGTCGGTATGTCTGCGTTCACGCTCAGATTAACTGCATGCTTGTGCGCATCGCCAAGCAGGTGTCTTACACTCAGCGGTGTGAAATACCTGCCCTTGACCGCCAGCGAAAGGGCCTGCTTCGATGCAAGGCCGAGGTCTGACATCACCTTTGCATCGTCGACCTGCAGCACATCCTTCCTGAAAAGCAGCCCCTCCTCGAACATCGCCTTGACCTCAAGGCCTGCCACAAGCGGGAATATCTCCATTCTTGTAAGGGCAGATGCGACTGCGGGTGTTATGACTTCTCCCTTCTTGACCAGCATCTTGTCCTTCTTGATGACAACCTTGCCGCCCTCAATGCTTGCAGGCAGCCCCGCCTTCTGGAGTTCGCCCACTATGGGTCCAGGCTTGAACGTTGTGTCGCCCGCCTTGATCTCTATGTCGTCGGGTGCAATCTCACCGCCTTTGGCTGCAAGGTGTGTCTTGTTTCTCTCGAGTGTTTTGTAGAGTGCGAAAGGGTTCTGGCTTGAGCAAATCACCGCTGTCTGATCATTTGAAACCAGTTCCTGCAGCTGGGCAAGTCCCTTCACTTCCCGCTCGGCCTGGTCCAGCGCCATTTTTATCAACTTTCCCCTGGAGACATGTATCTGCGCGACGCCACTGAGCTTCTTCCTGATCTGCTGGAACTGAGCTGCGGGGAGACCCCTTATGCTCACTATCCCGACAACCTTGGATGACCTGATGCTATCGGTCAGGAACTTCATGTTTTCCGCTTTCCAACTTCTTGTATGAGCCATAAACAGCACCTACATGATCCTCACTGCCGGCCCCATCGTTGTCTTGACGTAGGCCGATTCAAGGTTGATCCTTCCTTTGTCGAGCCTTCCTATTACCCTGTTGAGCACAGCGTCTATGTTATCAGCCAGATCCTCGGGGCTCATCGACTTTGTCCCGACATGTGCCTGAAACGTCTTCTTCTCCCTCGTCCTGACTGATGTGGTCCTTTTTAGGGTGCTGATGACAGGTGAGGGGTCTGAACCAGGCTGTATTGGCTTCGGCATCTTTCCTCTCGGACCCAGCACTACACCCATCCTCCTGCCGATTGTGGCCATCAGGGGCGCCTCGGCGACAAAGTAATCGTACTGCCTGGCCAGGCTTTTTGCATTCTTCTTGTCGTCCATGTACTTGTTGAACTCATCCGGGGATATGACGAGGTCCGCGGAAGACCTTGCCTTGAGGGCCATTTCTCCGCCTCCGAAAAGGCACACCTTTATCGTCTTGCCCCTTCCCTTGGGCAGTATTATGTCCTCCTGTATCCTGTTCTTCGGGACAGACAGGTCGACATCCTTCAGGTTGATGGCAACTTCGACGCTTTCCTCAAACTTCCTCTGAGGAGCGATTGTTATTGCCTTCTTGACGGCTTCAACTGTTTCCTTGTTTGCCAAATAATCATCCTCTTGTAGTGCAGCGAACCTGACCGGTTCTCCTACAACGGCAGGATTCACCTAAGGCAACCATGATTTAAACCTTTGCCTGCATCACGCTACAGGCGCCGTGCCCCAAGACTTCCGGTGAGGGCATTACATTTCAGGAGTGCTGGAACGCGCTTCGTCAATCGCAGCACTGGTCAGTACTGTTGATACGTCCTGCAGAAATATGGCGAAGCTGATAGAACAGCTGTGGCGAAATCCCCGGTTTTCAGAAAGAGCAGGAAAGAGTCAGCCGCAGGGCAAGAGGAGCTCAGGTATGACCCACAGCTCCTGTACAGCCGTGACTGGCTCCGTTACGTACATGCCCTGACGTTCTGTCACTGCCGGATGATGTTTCCTTTCATCCTTCCCTATCCGTGAAGGAGCCTGCCGCTGCTGCAAGCCAAAGCATTCGGGAGCAGTGTCACTTCAACCTGCTGTCCCAGTCTCCCTTGTTTATTTCGTCGATTATCGCCTTAGGCTCCTTACCCTCTACGGTGACGCCGACAGAGACGCACGTTCCGACAACCTCTTTTGCCCTCGTCTTCACAGTCGCCCCAAGAGACGCCTCCTTCTTCATTTCCGCTATTTTCAGGACCTGCGCCATGGAAAGATTGCCTGCCTTGGTCGACCTGGGGTTGCCGGAGCCCTTTTCGACGCCAAGCTCCTTGAGTATGAGTGCTGTTGTGGGAGGTGTTCCGACTGTAATGCCGAAAGTCTTGTCGGCGTTCACCTCAATGGTTACCGGCACCTTCATGCCTGCGAACTGCTTTGTCTTTTCATTGATTTCCTGGACGATCTTGGCAACATTTACCCCAAGCGGACCAAGTGCGGGTCCAAGCGGGTTTCCCGGTGTTGCCTTCCCTGCGTCGATGAGAGCATTTATCCTGTCAGCCATGAGTAATCACCTTTTCCTGTATTGCTTCATTTTTCCTTTTCAATCACACGAACATGGTCCCCTCTTACTGTGACTGGTATGGGGACGACCGCCTCGAATAGTTCGACTGTTATTTCCTCTTTGCTGTGGTCTATGCGCTGCACTCGTGCCTTTTCCCCCTTGAACGGGCCCGAGATAAGCTCAACTATATCGCCTTCAACAATGCCGCTGACAGTCGGTTTTGGCGTCAGGAAATGGCTGACCTCCTCGAGCGAAGTCTCTCCCTTCACAAGCCCGTGAGTCTTCCTGATCCCCCGGACCGCGTTCTCTATCTTGTCGCTGTTCATCGCCTCTATGAGGACATAGCCCCTGATCGTGGAGGGAAGAAGTATCGAGTAAATGCCCAGCTGGCTGTCCTTGGCCCTGGCACCTATGGAGTCCGCAACCTCCCTCTCCTGTCCGATAGCCGTCTTGACCGCAAGGATGGATGGCCTGACCGCCACCTTGAACCTGCACGCCTCAGTTGTGCTGCGTGCTGTTGTCGTGATTCCCACTTCAGTTGCATCTCCAAACGATGCACCCGGAGCGACCACAACATCCACTGTAATCCAGTGATCGCCTGTGCTGAGGTTTGCACTGAATTCGGACGGAAGGTTCGTGTAGCTGTCCCATTTCATCACGCCGTCCAGATATACCTTTACCTGCCAGTCGGGAGAGCCCTCGACTTCGCTTACAAGCTTCGGCTCAACAACGAACCGGAACTGACCGTCGCTTTCAAGCTTCAGTTTTGCGCTGAACTCGGCATCCCCGCCGACTGGAACGACCGCTTCCTTCTCTCCGGGCACTTCCATCAGGAACGCCCTGATCCCCTGTCCCTCCGCTATTCCACCACCTGTTTCATACGATGACATCAGCAACCCCCCGGTTCATCCGAATATCCCTGGCGCAATACCCGGGAAGTTGGTCCACAGCCAGTAAAGGAGAAAACCAAGTCCGCCAATGAGAAAAAGTCCCAGCGCGACCATCTTGACTACCCTGACGTACTCATCCATGGTTGGCTTCCTCGCCATCTTGAATATCCTGCCATACTTTCCTTTACCGATGTTCCTGAACCTGTCTTCCAGCTTTCGCTGAACCTGGTAGGTTGTCTCGGTGAAGTCAAAGTTGGTTATCGAATTGCTCATTTGAGACTACCTTCTTGTGGATGCGCTTTTCGAGGGCGCATTCGCTGTGATCCGGAGTCAATTCTGCCTACTACTTAATATTTCTTTGCCATGACTGGCGGCAGGGGAGTATTTCAACGCTCATCATTTTCACTCGTTTTCACTCAGCGGGGCTTTGCCTGCTTCTTCAATTCCCTGAGATGGAATATCAGGCGCTGTATTTCGGGTGCTTCCGAAGGGATGAGGCCGAGAAATGTATTGGAACCGGTAAGCCTGTTGGTTGCTGCCCCTCCGGGTGCATTGATGTAGCCAGCTCCCCCGTATGGCTGGATGTAAACGCTGGAGATGCCGAGCAGCCTGTCGAGCGCCCCCCTCATGATGATTACATCCGCAACGTTGTCGTAGGGCATGGAATCGGTGGAGTAGCCGATTAACCCCCTCCTCCCAACCGTCCTCATGTTTGTAATCCAGTAGGAGTACTTCCTGTAGGCCATGAACCCCCCGATTATGCCGAAGGCAAGAATCAGGACAGCGAAAGCCCAGAACCCGTAAATCATCACAAGAAGGTCAACACGTCCCGGGCTTCCCTGCGGAAGGATCGCGAGAATTGAACCGAGGTAGTAAAGGAAAACAGCCAGCACAATAAATGTAACAACACCGCCGAAGGCGAATTTCACAACGACCCTGCTGCTTGGCCTGAAGTTCTTGTATATGACCTCCCCCTCCTGCAGTCTGAACGGCAGGTCGGGAGGCGGCTCGATTGGAGAGTAGTCTTTCAGTACCGGGTCGTTCGACAGGTCCGCCGCCGTCGCTACCTGTGCATGACTCTCAGTCTGTGTGGCAGCGGAAGGCGTGTTCACAGGACTGCCGCATTTTTCGCAGAATTTCGCACCAGCGCTTACCTGTTCCCCACATGCCGGACAATATGGCATTTTCCCCTTTCCACTATCGGCGTTTTCTCATAAAAGGCTTTAGAGTGTCCTGGAACAAACCATCCTGGATAAATCACAGGCCTGTGGCCAGAACGGCAGGCAGCACGCGGGCAGGCAGGAGTCGTGGCTACGGCAGGGACTTTGCCCTCTCGCTTTACGGTCGCGGTCACCTGATGAAGTCCATGTCTATTGACTTGCTCTCTATGTTGTCAGCCGGTCCGAGTATGTGCTTGGACTTGACACCGGTCAGCACAACCATGACCCTTATCTTCTTCTCCATTGCAGGGTCAATCGCTGCGCCCCAGATCAGCCTTGCAGACGGACTGACCTTGGTCTGTATCATTTCGGCAACCCGTTCCGCCTCGCTCACAGTCATGTCAGGCCCTCCGACAACGTTGACCAGAGCACCGTTTGCCCCTGAGATGTCCACGTCTATAAGAGGCGAGTTTATCGCTTCAACCACAGCATCGCTTGCTCTTTCCTCGCCCTCTCCCTCGCCAAGCCCGATCATCGCAACCCCTCCGCCCTTCATGATCGTCTTCAAATCGTTGAAGTCGAGGTTGACGAGTCCAGGTTTTGTTATCACCTCTGTTATTCCCTTGATGCTCCTGACGAGCACCTCATCCGCGACCTTGAAGGCAGCATTCAGCGAGAGCCTTGGAACCAGCTCCAACAGCTTGTCGTTCGGTATGACAATAACAGTGTCAGCCACATTCCTGAGCCTTTCAAGTCCCCATTCTGCATTCTCCGACCTTATGGCGCCCTCCGCCTTAAACGGTGAGGTGCAGATGGCTATTGTCAGTGAGCCCATTTCCTTGGCGAGCTGCGACACAAACGGTGCCGCTCCAGTGCCTGTTCCACCGCCAAGCCCGGCAGTGACAAAAACGATGTCAGCGCCCTGAATTGATTTCCTGAGATCGTCCTCTGCTTCTCTGGCTGCCTCCTCCCCGACCTGTGGCAGCGCTCCAGCTCCAAGCCCTCTGGTGCTCCTTCTTCCAAGAAGTATCTTGTGAGGCGCTCTTACAATGAGAAGATGCTGGGCATCAGTGTTTGCGGCATACATTTCCGCCCCAGTTATACCGGTTTCGACGAGCCTGTCTATCGTGTTGGTCCCGCCGCCTCCGCATCCGACGATCTTTATGTTCGTCTTCAGCCCGGAAAGTATCTTTATCAATTCGTCGTCTTCCGCGCTGAACCCATCCCCTGCCAGCTCAGGCTCCGCAGAGCCGTCATCCTGCGACACTCTCGACAATGCATCATTTACCAACGATTTCATAGGGCCGACCTCGCATCCCACCCATCCCAAGGATCAGGAATTACAGGTATTGTGAAGGTCTATCATTTTGAAACATTAAAAAGTTTCTATGTTGTTCTGTCCCTACTTCGG
>JBJKPR010000063.1:0-41072 GCA_046706185.1 Candidatus Sysuiplasmataceae archaeon | reverse complement strand
CTTCGACAGTTGCGTGGTGAACGAGGCCGTCAATCAAATCCACGACCTCGGAGTGCCCGGTCCTTTCTGCAATCTTCCTGGCTGCCAAGGCTCTTTCCCTTATCACCTTGTGTTCTTCGAAGAAGCTCTTGTACTTTCTTTCCAATTCAGGAAGCAGAGGCATGATCAGTTTTGAGACCGCATTGTTCGCTTCCGCCAGCGGAGTGAGAGCGGCAAGATACGGTGTAACGAGTCGCTCCTCTTCTTCAAAGTGGGGCTCGAGCTTTTCAAGAAGTCTCCTGACACCCATCCCGGTCTCGTCGCTCAACCTGGACGCTTTTCTAAGAGAACCCATCAATTCTGCGTGCTCGTTTTCAAGAAACTTTGGACCAGCCAACATTTTTCCACATGGACAGTACCAGTTCGCTACGGCATAGAATTAACCCCTCATGAATTAGGCTTCAGGCTGATCCGGCAATGTAGGACGGATCTGTAAACGCACTCGAATAATCTGCTGGTGGCGACAGGGCAATACTTCAATCCGGGTGTTTGTCGCTCAGACCGGGTCTGCACCCTTTGGCTGTTTCGCATCTCTCGAAGCCATGATGCTCCTCATCATAGCCGCAAATTGAAGTGCTCCGATACCCAGGATGATCCCAGAAAGAGAAACAATTGCTGAAGCTACCTGGATCACCATTGGAGTGAAATCGATGTGTAATTTGAACACATCTCCTGAAATCCTCATGCAGTTCGAAAGTGTGAGCGTCAGAAGAGGAAGATAGCTCAAATTGCTTATGTTCGCTTTTCTGCCAATAACCGTCGGGAATATGACCGGTCCATGCGCAAAAATAAAGGTAACAACGAAACCAAGTGCAATGGAGTGTATTGCCGCATCATACAGCCCAACCACTCCATTTACTCTTAAAATGAAGAGAAACACACCTAGAAACAGCCAGAAGTACGCGATGGAAATACATTTGTCCACGTAGGTTTGGAGGATTGTTCTATCTGCGGGAGCCTTCCGCTTTCTCTCGGCAGCGAACGTAAGCGCAATCGCGCCTGCAAGGCAGGCAAGAGAAATGGTAAGCGATAGTGTGGCGTAAAAGCTGTTCGGGCTCCATGCCACAGCGGCTGCAAACGCCAGCATGACCGAAGCAGCCAACAACATGAACACGCACCTAACCACAAAACGCTTCCGTGGAAAGTAGTGGAATTTGGTCAGCTCAATCCTTTCACCAAGGACAAAGATCACCGGGAAGAGAAGCATGAGTATTATCAACGGATAGTCGTCGACGGGGAGCCTGAAGCCGCTGATGGCTGATGAGACTGTCAACGACACCGTTCCCAATGACATTATACCGAAGCTCGAATAATCGTTGGCTATCCTCCCGAGCCTCAGAAGCATGGCTGTGAACATGAGCGAGGCTGCTGCGAAGAGACTGCCGCCGGCAGCCGATTCTAGCTGGCTCCCCAGCAGCCAGCCAGCTGCCAGAAGAAGCAATCCCGCGATGGCAAACAAAAGCATCGGAACCGAAAAGGAGGGGCCGTATGCCCGTGCCATCCCCTTCGAACCGACGATTCTCTCGGTCATGAGCAATCCGCCGAGGAAACCAAAAACCATCAAGAGCGAGTGCAGATTGTAAAGTGGTGCGAGCTCAGGGAGATTGAATGCACTGTTTTCCTTCAACAGTCTGAAAAGCCCAGCTACAAAGCCTATCAGCATGGAACTTATCGAAAAGAGGATGCCGATGTTTCTCGCTTTCTCCACTGAAACACGCATTTTTTTAGCCCTCCCAGGCCGCTGTCACCAGTGATAGCACGGCTCAGTCGAACCTTCCTTCGGCGATTTTGCTTCCCACTTCTTCATGGTCTTTGTCACCGGGAGGTGGTGTGACGAGATGCAGTGCTTCCATGTCAGTTTCTGCCTTGACCCCTCTCCTTACCCCTTTCTTGACTATCAGGATGTCTCCAGGGCCGACATTGTATTCGCTGTCGCCGGCAACCGCTGTACCCTTTCCCTTATGTATCAGGAAGACCAGATCGCTGGACGGTGAATGTACCGGTATGAACTGGCCTGCCCTGATGTATGTCAGTATGACCCTGTAACCAGGGTCACTGTGGACAGGAACGGGGAAGAAGGAATCTTCACCATACATCCTTTCCCTGTCAAAGCTCGTCACTAGATGGGTCGGGTCATTTTTCCCCAGGTCCCTTTTCTTCTTGAATTCACCAATCCATTCTCGAGGGCCCCTCTGATATGCCCTGTATGCTGATGCATCAAAGTCTCTCCTCTCATGTTTCATGAACTGCACTAGATGAACTGGCTCATGGTCGTTTATCACCAGCAGTTTCCCGCCTGGACTGATTCTGTCGAACATCTCGAAAATCACACTGTGCCTGGTGGATGGCGGCATTGACCTGACATCGATAGTTGTTTCCCCATCGTCCACTGGCGTGCTGTTCTCCTCTTTTTCTACTGTCTTCGGCTCGTTGATACGGTCTGGCATAAGACCAAAAGAAAGGGGTGGCCCTCATTGCGGTTCCCCCTAACCGATTAGGTTTCCGGAAAACGGCATCGCAGGAAGCTGGCAGAATGATGTGCCGGAGGTGCACTCAGCAACTATCGCACTTGAAGGTCCGGCGCCTTGCCCTTTGTGTCATGAAAGGCAGCTCATAAATCTCTTCAGAGCCCGGAATGCCAGACGGCCTGAATGACGTTCCCCTCGGATGACGAAAGTCGGCACAACCTGAAGAATCGTTTGTTTTCTTGACCACACGTTCACGAAAATACCGGCTGAGACCAGTGCTTTCTTGCTCAGGTGCATGTCTGTATGGCCGCGATTATTTCATCAGTGCTCCTGACTTTGCCTATTGTTCTGAAGGTGTGCCTGATGGTTAATGTGTGTTCCTCCTTTGATCTGGCTGCCATCGCATCTTCCGCGAAAATCTGTTTGAACCCGAGTTCGTAAGCAAAGCGGGCCGTGCTCTCCACTCCTCTGTTGGTGGAAATTCCGCAGAGCACGATGGTGTCTATGCCCCTTCTTCTGAGCTGAAGCTCCAAATCGGTGCCGTAGAATGCCCCCCACTGCCGCTTCGTTACCACCACGTCTCCTTCTTTCTGACGCAACTCCTTAACCAGGGCCGCCCAGTCCGGAGGACGGTCGCCGAACGGCTCCTGGCCCATGTCCCCATCGGGCCTCAGACCAACGGGGGGAACCGGAACACCTCTTACGAGCACAACCAGGATCCCGCGTTTCCTGCAGGAATCGGCTAACCTGCCTGCGTTTCTTATTACCTCGGCGGCCGGCCTGGGAAAGACGTCCATGGCAGCGGTCCTGTTCTGCAGGTCAATGACTACGAGCGCAGTTCTCTTTCCTGTTATTGCCAGACTTCCTGTCCGTTGCTTGACTTCGTTGTTCAGGTTGCTCCCCTTTCCTTCGGCTTACATCGATGAATTCAGGCATTCCACCGCTGAAGTGGTTGTACCTCTGAAGACATAAGCTCGCACATGCCATGGTCCTTGCAGTCTGCGCTTTTACTTTACTGTCATTTGAGGTCAAATCTATCCAGGTTCATCACCTTGGCCCATGCCGCTGCGAAATCCCTTACTAGCTTCTCTTTACCGTCACTGCTTCCAAAGACCTCAGCAACTGCCCGTAGCTCCGAGTGAGCGCCGAATATCAGGTCCACCCGGCTGGCAGTCCATCTGACCTTCCCTGTCTTCCTGTCCTTTCCGTCAAACACCGTGTGGGAATCATCTTTTGCCTCCCAGGCCGTGCCCATGTCGAGAAGGTTCACGAAGAAGTCATTGGTGAGCGCACCGGGCCGATCAGTAAGCACTCCGTTCTGTGATTGACCGTAATTTGCATTCATCGCCCTCATTCCGCCCACAAGGGCAACCATTTCAGGAATTGTCAGCGTAAGCTGCTGCGCTTTATCTACAAGCCTGAATTCGGCGTACTTGGCGATGTTGGTGGTTGGTGCGTAGTTGCGAAAGCCATCAGCTTTGGGCTCCAGGACGGAGAATGAAGGTATGTCGGTCTGTTCCGCCAACGCGTCCATTCGCCCGGGGGAGAAGGGAACCTGTATCTCGAAGCCCGCTTCCCTGGCAGCTTTTTCAACTGCGGCGTTACCTGCCAGGACAATCATATCCGCGAGCGATATCCTCTTCCCGCCTTTTGCTTTTGAGTTGAATTCATTCCTGATGCCCTCAAGGGTTTTGATTACCCTGTCCAGCTGTTCAGGTTCGTTACATTCCCAGCTTCTCTGAGGTTCGAGCCTTATGCGTGCTCCGTTTGCTCCACCTCTCTTGTCCCCTCCTCTGAATGTCGAGGCCGATGACCAGGCGGTATAGACAAGTTCACGTACCTCAAGGCCCGATTTGAGTACCGCTGCCTTCAGTTCAGAAACATCTTTCTCGTTTACAAGTTGATGGTCAACAGGAGGGATTGGATCCTGCCATATGAGATCCTCTTTGGGAATTTCAGGACCCAGATATCTGGCCCTTGGACCCATGTCTCTGTGAGTGAGCTTGAACCAGGCTCTTGCAAAGGCATCGGCAAACTCGTCCGGATGCTCGAGATAGCGTTTTGAGATCTTTTCATATGACGGGTCGA
This sequence comes from Candidatus Sysuiplasmataceae archaeon, assembly GCA_046706185.1. GTDB lineage: Archaea > Thermoplasmatota > Thermoplasmata > Sysuiplasmatales > Sysuiplasmataceae > JAJZXY01. Next base: position 36,477 of record JBJKPR010000063.1, on the reverse strand, counting down.
ACCTCAAAGAGAGATCTGTGGTGAGCATCGTCGGGGGATGGCTCTTGGTGGAGTCATGAGGATCCGGTCTGGTGTTGGCGCCCGCTCCGCCCTTGGCAACCCACTGGTATGCACCAGCAGGACTCTTCGTCAGTTCCCATTCATATCCGAAAAGTGTTTCGAAGAAATTGTTGCTCCACTTTGTGGGGGATGCAGTCCATATGACCTCCGGTCCGCCCCCTATTGTATCATCGCCTTTGCCTGACTTGTACTTGCTTATCCAGCCTATGCCCTGATTCTCGATCGGTGCTGCCTCTGGCTCTGGACCTACGAATGAAGCGGGACCCGCACCGTGCGTCTTTCCGAAAGTGTGTCCTCCGGCTATCAGTGCAACAGTTTCCTCATCGTTCATTGCCATTCTGGAAAAGGACTCCCTGACGTCCTTAGCCGCCGCGACCGGGTCGGGAACACCGTTTGGCCCTTCAGGATTGACATAGATTAGGCCCATCTGGACTGCAGCAAGCGGTTGTTCAAGGTCCCTTGCCCCGCTGTATCGTTTGTCGCCGAGCCATTCACCTTCGCTTCCCCAGTATACAGATTCATCAGGCTCATATACATCCTCCCTTCCGCCGCCAAAACCGAATGTCTTGAAGCCCATCGTCTCAAGCGCGACATTGGCTGTTAGGATGATGAGATCGCCCCATGAAATCTTCCTGCCATACTTCTGCTTGATTGGCCATATCAGTCTCCGCGCCCTGTCCAGAAGTATGTTGTCTGGCCAGCTGTTGACCGGCGCAAAGCGCTGCTGCGCTGAACCACCGCCCCCTCTGCCGTCGCCAATCCTGTAGGTCCCGGCGCTATGCCAGGCCATCCTTATGAAAAGCGGGCCGTAGTTGCCAAAGTCGGCCGGCCACCACTCCTGTGAACGTGTCAATAGATCTGCAATATCCTTCTTCACCGCAGCAAAATCCAGGTTTCTGAATTCCTCTTTGTAGTCGAAATCCCCGCCCATCGGGTTCGATTTGAGCGAGTTCTGGCGGAGTATCCCAAGGTCAAGTCTTTCTGGCCACCAATCCTGTATACTCTTACCTATCCTTTTGTCCTTGCTAATGGGGAAACCACTTTCTTTCATTGGTCCATACCTCCTCTAGTTACCTTCCCTTGATTCACCCGTGGAAGGGGCAAAACAGCCACTTGGCACGACCTGCCGCTACGTCGAGGAAAGCCATGCAAATTCTCGTATCTATAAATCTTGATCCACGTATAGTCTTTATTCCTTTCTACATTGCCCCCAACGACAAATTTCATTCTGTGCTCTACACTGGTTGCAGCTCCATCTTGTCTGTCCTCGAAGACAACTGTGGCTATTGAATGTCATCCAGACAGCGCCAGTCACGGCATGATGCCCATCTGCCGGCCATGAAGTGTGTTATTGCCAGAAACACTGTCATTGAGCAGAATACTTCCCGAACATTGAAGTTTAAGCACTTTACTCATTCATTAAGGGCGGTAATTGGTCTCAAGAAAGCGCATGTTGCCCTCTTCAGTGCGAGCGCAGGGTCCATATGGTTGAGAAGAAACGCTCCCCCTTCTTAGAAACTGGGTAACGTGGTGCAGTCTACCGGCTCCCTCTGAGCACCCATATCCTCCGGATGGCTGCCTTCTTCAGGCCGATCTGAATCAAGACTTGGCTGGTTCTTTGCTGTATGCGGCATCCATCCTCTCGGAGAGCTATGCATGCCAGCTGAAAATCAATTTGTGTTTCTCTTGGAAATCGGGTATCACTTCCGCTTTTCTGTTTGTTCCGGTAATCTCGACCCGTTGAAGTAGGCATTCTCGTAGGGGCGGATATGAAAGGAGACACTCTGCTTAATACATGGGGAAGATTACGCGGCGCGCACCACTGCTGGTTTTCTTTCGTCGATGGGAACGCGCGCTGCACCATATTTACCATACAGCGATTCTCGTTTGTTGTTTCCCGCGCCCGTTGCCAGGAGGAAAAGCCATATCAAACCCTGGATGGTTGACGGCTGGAAGTGTTGCCCGATATCGTCCCAGTGCATGCGGGTCAACTGTTAAGCGCCTTCGAATCTCCTGTTCGTGGCTATTTTCTCTCCATATCTGGCCAAAGGATATGAAGAAACGTTGCTCTGGAGTGAGTCCGTCTATGCTTTTCCTCCTTTCAGGGTCCTTTGAAAGTCGTCTCTGAAGCGCCTCATATGCGAGAGACAGGCCGCCAAAATCAGCTATGTTCTCACCCAGAGTCAATTCGCCATTTACATGCATACCAGGCAGCGGCTCCTGCGAGCTGTAGAGGTCCACCACTGCCTTTGCCCTCTTTTGAAACCCTTCCAAGTCTTCCTTCTTCCACCAGTCGTGAAGGTTTCCCTGCGCATCGAATTTCCTTCCTTGGTCGTCATAGCCGTGTGTAATCTCGTGACCAATAACTACCCCTATTCCGCCGTAATTGACAGCATCGTCCTGTGTCGTATCAAAGAACGGCGGCTGGAGTATTCCAGCGGGGAAATTGATCGTATTCTCCATAGGGTGGAAATAGGCATTTACGGTTGGGGGTGACATTCGCCACTCGTCTCGATCTACTTTCTGGCCAACCCTTCTTGCCTGACGCAGTGTCTCAAATTCCGAGGATCTAACGATGTTTCCTACAAAATCTCCAGCATCTATCTTTATTGAGCTATAGTCGCGAAACCGATCCGGGTGACCGATTTTGGCCTTGAACCTTTCAAACTTCTCCATAGCATGTTTCCTGGTATCCTCTGTCATCCAGGGAAGACCTGCAAGTCTGTCCATGAATACTTCTCGGATATCGTCAATCACCTTACGAACCCTCTCCCTGGCTTCGGCTGGAAAGTTCCTTTCGACGTAAATGGAGCCGAGAGCCTCACCAAGCAGCTTGTCTATGATAATCGCTGTCCGTTTCCATCTGGCCTCGGGTACCTTCTGACCAAGTAGTTTTCTGTGAAAGAAATTGAAATCCTCCTCTTCAACTTCCGAGTGGAGGTATGGAGCAAAGGCGTGCAGCACCTTCCATCTCAGGAAGGTTCGTATATCCTCAATCGGCCCTTTTGAAAGAATTTCTTCCAGAGTTGCAAAGAACTCGGGTTGGCCGACGATCGCATAGTCTGAACTGGAAACAGAGACCACCCTCAAGAAGGTGGAAATCGAAAGTGAGGGGAATCTATGATCAAGTTCCTCAGTAAGCATCCTGTTGTAGTTCCTTTCCTGATCCCTGAGTTCAGCCCGCGAACGGCAGGCTTTTGCCAGGATTGTTTCGACTCTCAATACAGATTCTGCCAGGTTCCTGCTATCCTGGACCGACTCACCTGAAAGCGCAAACATGCTCCCAATGTGGACAAGATATGCCTCTCTGAGTTGTTTGAATGAATCGGAAAGATAGTAGTCTTTATCCGGAAGCGCCAGTCCGCCCTGGTCGAGATAGAAAGCATAAACCTCACTATTCCTTTTGTCGGCTGCAGAATAAGAGGAGAAAAAAGCATGGACTCCAGCGTTACGCAGCTCGCCTATCAATTGTGCTAATTCTTCTCCGCGCTCTATTGAATTGATCCTATGCAGTGTCGCATATATCGGCTCAAAACGGAGCTCTTCGATTCGCTTTGTGTTCATTGCCGACCTGTAGAAATCACCAATCTGCTTCTTTGCAAAGCCGGTTGATGAAGAGCTGTTCTCGGCAGCCTCTTCAAGTATCATCTTCAATATTATCAGGTTTCTCTCGTACAGCTCGCCGAAAGAGCCCCACCGGGATTTATCAGGGGGAATAGGGTTAGACTTCAGCCATCCACCAACGGCATATCTGTAAAAGTCCTCTTGGGGATCGGCGGAATGATCCATGTAGGATACCGAAAATCCAATTGATGGTGGAACATCTGCAGTAGAATCGTCTTCATTGCCGGGCATATGCGTTGCGATGGAATCAAAGTATTAATATTGAAGTCTGTGGCTGTTTTTGAGGCTGACTCAAGTCTACCGCTGGATGCGCTCCAGAAGGCTTGCTCAACAGATTCCCGCGGAGGGCCGGCTTTGAAGTTGCCTCAGAAGCCTACAGTATCATATGGAAAACTCTCGTCCAATTCTTACCGGGCAATTTGGTCGCGTCGACTAGCTCCTTAAAATTCCCATTTGACCAGTAGAATCAGAAGCCAGAATCACATGGATAGACAATTTCCACTGCACCGGGTTGGAATCGAACTAATGACATTCCTTCGTTTCTTTGCTTGCCTGTTCATTCATTCCGGTTGTTTGTGCGGCGCACGGACTTTCCTGTTCCCTCTGGCGGAATCTTGGTATGCTCCACGCGTATCTTCAGGGCGCCTGGAATGTATGTTTTTTTCAGTCCGATATTCCTATCCATTTGCATCCAAATTCCCCCTGTGTGTGTATGTTTAGTTCTCAAACCGCTTCCTTGGTCACTTCCCTACCGCTTTCTGGAGGGTGAGGGAAGACCTCTGCGGCAATTCGAGTCATTTCCGTGCCTCTTGACTCGATCTGGGCACCGGTCCACGCACTCTTGTCGGCAAAGTACCTGTTCATCTTGAAATTACTCTGGGAGTATATCTTCTTTTTTTCTTCAAATGGTCTGTTGCCGAGGTCGCTATTGTGTCCAGTCAGAGTCAAGTTGCCAATAGTGTCAATCCAGTTTTCTTGCAGAGCCTCGAAGTCACTGCCCAGCATAACTTTCCAGTCCTCTGTCAGCGATTGAGGCAATACTCGTTCAACTGTGGTTTTCTTTGGGTCCACAGTATCGCTGTTACCCATTCCCCTTTCTATGGATGCAAGAATGACATGTCCATAGTTGCTCTGATATAATTTGAACTTAAGGAGCGTTTCAACAAACTCCTCGTCGCCAGGCCAACCTTTTTCCTCCAGGTAATCAAGTAGGGCGCTGTGTCCGTGCGCTAGCACACCAATCGCTGCCGCGAACCACCTGCCGTATGTCCTCGAGCCGTATCCGCAAATGTACCTTCTGAGCACGAACCCGCGAAGGTAGTTAAGTGTCGAAACCAGCTCGTCGCTGGTGAACTCGTTCGATGAATGCATTCGGAACAGTTTGAGAACAAGCGGATATGAGGTACCGACATCCAGATCCCTGAGTCCCTGCAGTGCTTCTTCGATACGAATATCTCCATGCGCACGGCTTCCGACTATTGTCGCATAGAATCCTGCAGCTTCTTTAAGCTGCTCGGCGAGTTTCATTGGTTCCAGTTTGTCCTGCGGGAATGCCTTCTCGAACGATGTGGCAACATCATCCGCCTTGACATACCCGCCTTGTGCGATAAGAAAATCTCTGATAAATTCCGACAGTTGTTTGCCATCAACATTGTCGTTCTTCTTGAATGTGCTCTCAATTGGCGCCCAATGTTCTCTGTCGAAATCATCTGCCTCTTCTAAACCAACTCCTGTGAACACATAGTTGCGAATGAGGTCGCTTTCCTCAAGAGGGGCACCAGTTGAATTGAGGCTCTTGAAGATCTTGAATGGCGGATCATTCTCAAGTGTAATCAGGACGAACCCAAGCCGATCGCTTATTGTAGTAAAGAGTGACCTCAAATCATAATGAGTTCCATCTTCACGCTCGCTCTTGATTTTGTTCTTGAAATAATCATATGAAGAGAATATCCCGGACTCAAAGTCATTCAGCGAATCAAGATCTTCGTCCATTATTGAATTGTAGACCATACGGTCACGTTGCCTGACAAACACTTTGTACCTTTCATTTTCTTTCTTGTACTTGTGAACGAGAAACTGTTCTTGTATCTCCTCGGCAAGTTCTGCTTCTTTTCTCGCTTTCGCCACATCGCGGATTGCCGAAAGGATGAGTGAAAGCGTAACAATCCTCTGCTGACCATCTATAAGCATATAGGATGGAATTATGCCAGGCGCTTGGTGCGCTGCCATGCACACCATCGATCCCATGAAGTGGCTATTTCCTGTTTCCTCGGAGTAGAGGGCGTCTATATCATCCCACAGTTTGCTCCAGTCTTCTCTATCCCATTTGTAATACCTCTGGAACGCAGGAACCACGTACTGGTCGCCGCTGTACAGTATTTCCCGAAGTCGCCTGTCAATGGCTTTCATGTGACCCATCTCCTTTTAAATCAATGGCAGAAAGTTTGTAGTTATGGGGCCGTATTTAAGACGATGAGATATTAGGTTACGAGTTTGATATTCAGCGTAGGAGGGAACGTATGGAGTTCTCTTGGTCTCATTGACATTGTGCTCCATACGAATGCTTGACGCCGGACACTTCTTGTGCCTCAATTCATCTGTGGCGGTTATCAAATCGTTGAAATGCTCCCTATGGGATTCGAATGTATATACATATACATCCAACTACTGTCAGGACCTAATGAGCTTCGGTAAATTGTCACATGCCACAACTAGGAAACCATTTGTCGTACTTCCTGTGATCCACTATCTCGATCACGACAATGTACCGTTCACCACGGTCACGTACGACAGTGTACAAGAGCCTCCAGAATGAAGGTAAATCCTCCACGAACAGATTTTCAACGCCATATCTCTTCCGCAAGTACGGTGGTATCTTCTCCTTTTTGACAACCTCTCCGTGTAGGCAGTCAGCCAACAAGATGGGCCTGAGTGAGCGAACCCTTCGTACAATTGAAATGGATGATGGCTCGTGGCTGGTTTCCAGCTCTTCAAGTGCCTGTGAGGCATTTTCAGACAGGACGATACTTCTTGCCTGAAGGCGCATCAGAGTTTCTTCCCTTTGCAGATGGTTTCAAGCAACTGTGCGGGAGCTTCTGGCACCCATATGAGCCCTTTATTGCCTTCCGCGATCATACCACCGTCACCCAAGAAGGAAATGGCTGCATTTAGGCTCTGTCGTGTGGTTGAATGTCCCCAATTATGGAGTATCTTTAGTATGAGATTGCGGCTTATTGGAGTGTCTGCACTCTTGAGAATGTCAATGACATACTCAATCGTTTCAAGCGTGGGATTAGCTCCGGGCTTAGCATATCTCAATCGAGGGACATGCGCAATCTGTGTCATCTGTGTGGTATATATAAAAGCCTAGTATATGTATCCCTCCATCCCTGCTTCGAATCGTGCATCTAAATAGAAATATGTGTTTATCCCGTTTGATCAGGAATTTCCTCCATGCTCGCAGGCGATGGAAGCGCCGACAGCATCAGGCGCAGGGTGGGACGTTTCCTCTCGAAAATAAGGAGGAAGGCGGCCGAAGGTGGCAACCTCTCCAAGCTTGATGCGATGGTAAAGACACTGGAGAGCCACTGGGACGGGCTCTTCCACTATTACGAAGACAGCAGGATACCAAGGACAGACAACGGCCTGGAGATAACAATAAGGAGGGTCAAGACGGGGTACAGGAGGACGAGCGGCAGGAAATCATGGGACTGCTACATGGCGCAGTATGGAAGGAGCGTATTCATGATACCGCCCGATGTGTCGAGGAGCACCCTCCTCGACATGGCCGAATCGGCAGACAGGGAGAAGTTCGGCACGAGATGGAAGGAGTTCAATTCAAGACGCTCGGAGCAGTCGCTCATGAGGAGTGCAGCACTTGATTACGATGCTGCACTGAAGGAGCTGGAAGAGCACTGGGCTGCAATCGGCACATAGGCTCCATGCAGCATTGGCCGGCCTACACGATGCCTTTTGTTCTGGCGGTCCGCAAGTGGGCTGCAGCAATTGGGCCCGCAGGAGAGTGCGTGAACGCAGGCAGGACATCGCAATTGTCACCTGGCCGGTTCTCATGCTGCCGCGAAGCATGTGCTGAATTCAACCTGCAAATCACTGTACGTTGCACCTGCAGTCATAGTTTTTTTTGAAACTCAATTGCCATTTGGATGACTGAGATATGACAGCAGCGCGTCAATTGGCTCAGTAGTGTCTGTAATCCCGTGGATCAGCTGAATGCTTCATATCGACTATTTCCCGAATCTCTTTCCGGCGCGCGACGGGTCAATTCAGGGTAATTCCTGACGAATAGCTGTTTGAATCAATGAATCTGGTAGATGAACTTTACACCGTTGCCTTGACCTGGAAGCGTGTCCGAACTCATAACCCATTCCTATAGTTCATTTTTCACTGTTCATCTGACGCTTTTTCAATGAATGCCCTGCTTGTAAACCAACTTGAATATCCGCAAAATATCAGGTAATGCAATTAGCAAGGCTATGACTGTGGGAATAGCAGCACCTAGGGTCGCAAGATGCCACAAAGCATATTCCTGCGCAGGAAGGCCGTTACGTAAAAGGTTTCCCATGAAATAGTAGAACAGAGTCCCCGCGACCATCGGAGGTAAGAGGGCAATATACCTGATTCCGACGACACCCTTCCAAGCATAATATCTAAGAATGACGACGGCCAGGAGTCCGGGTACGAAGAGTACCGACACGAGTACATAATCATATTGGGGTGTCAACGCAAGGAGCGCAAGCAATAATCCGAAGCCCAAGAGTGTTGTCGCAATAGCCATTAAGAATGGAACACTCCTCCTATGTGTCATATTCAGATGCCTCATGAGCTTTACCATGCCACCCACCCTGAGTCGGGCGAAGGGAATGCGGACTGATGCGGTGATTCTAGGCCCTGTGCAAGTAAGCCTTCATAGATGTTTGCAAACGGATAGTAGTACCACTCGCGGTTGGGATTAACATGGTATACCCCATTTAGACTCATGTATCCGTCGGAATAGAAGCCCATTTCCACATAAGGATCATTCCAGGAGGTACCGGCCAAGCCAAACATCGACGAATTAGTATAGCCCCCTTCCAGGTACAAGATGTAATTATTATTTGTTGTGTTGTGCAGTCCCATTTGAACCCCGAAGTCAAATATTACTGGAGTGATAATTATGGCAATCGCTGAAAGTGCGACAGCTGCCGCTCCTGACAATATAAGCGAGAGGCTGGCCGTGACTATCCCAAATGCTGTGCCGAAAGCCCCCACTCCAATAAGGTCAGCTAGCGAGGGGAGCGTGATGTTGACCACTCCCATCTTCGCATAGCCCCACCAAGAATTCTCCTTATGAGTTGAAGTATGCAGGGCATAAGTTGTGACATTACTGTCTGAAATCAAAGTGCCGTTGTTGTTCGACACGTTAGTGCTGATATTTTCGGTCTTTGTACCATTTTGGATTGTACCGCCCATTACTCCGGTGTCGAATAAGATTTCGTCCCCAGGATCGGTAGCAACAAGATAGCCACTCACATTCGATGTTGGGAGGTGCTGGGTAAAGCTAAAATTGACTGTACCAGACGATACAACAGTGGCAGTTGCGTTGAAGAAGTAGATTGCTGAGGAGTTGGCATAGATTGGGGATTCTCCAGTTAGCTCTGATGTAACCGTTGAATTTCTATAATCTACGGTTGAAAGTGTTGTAAGTTGTGATGAGTCATTTCTAGCCATGGATATCAACGTGTCGTTCAAAATGGTTTGGTTGTTCCAATTACCGCTTGAGGTGGAGTTTACAAGGGTAAGGAACGATTGGTCATGCGAAATGTTGGTGGAATTGAATTCGGTCTTGTTGAAGGTTAATGAGTAGGTTGTGTTATTCAAAATCGCAGTTCCCCTAGCGCTGCTATCGAAATAACCAGCAGTTAGATTGACCATGTATGAATATGATGATGCATTGATACTCGAGTAGCTCCAATTTGGCATGTAATACGCAAACGCCCGGTTTATTGCGCCGACAACAGTGCTATTGTTGAGGAAAGCGGCTCCAATAAAATCTGGCACATTCCCGGACATCGTGAATTGCCCAGCGCTTGGAACTGCAACGTATTTGCTGTTCGAGCAGTCTACATTGTACGAATATGTCCCTGAAGTCTCTGGAATGTATATCGACTGTGACGTTGAGGACTGGTTATGCAATCCGTTTATGTCAATCGACCAGCTAGTACCGTTGGGCAGTCCAGTTTCATTGAAGACGGCATCCGCTGTGAAGCTGATCTGTATGGTCTTGCTTCCACCATTAATTGTGACACTGCCGGAGGAAGGAGTCTGAGTGTAATTTGGATAAGAACCTACGGAGTACGACCAGGTGCCGTCAAAGGCGCCAAACTGAGCGCTGGTGCTCGTTGTGGACTGAGTCTTGCCGTTGAACGTCGCAGACCATTGGGTCCCACTGGGCAGCTGGTAGCTGCTGCTCTCGACAAACGTGAGTGTATACGGCGCGCTGTATGTGATGTACACATCGGCGATATTGCACTGGGGACCAGAGTAAACACTGCCCGATGAGGGGGAGGGAACAGAGCCCAGCTCACTTGCAACACTATAATCATAGGTGGTATCCATCTGCACTATGAAGCTTATTTCATACGAGGTAGAACTCTTGGTGCCCACCCCGGTCACCGTTACGGACCAGCTTGTGCCCGACGGAAGGCCATTTTCGAGAAAGGCGATGGTGGCACTTCCCGTTATGCAGATGGTACCTGGCCGATCAACATCATTGTCACCGGCCTGCTTCTTTGTCTGCCATGGTAGAAAAACTACGGCCCCCCCCGTGACACTCAAAATCATTAGCAGGACAGCAATTACTGCAAATGCAAGCATGCCCAGCGGCACCCTTCCATTCTTCCAATCAGCCAAGGCAGTCTCCCCCCCGCTCTGCCAATCCAATGACTTGCGCATATTAGCCCATATCGATTCTTTTTGTCACGTGCCACAAAATCTGTACTTCAAGCTAGAAATTAGACGTTTCAATCCCGGTCGCCTGGGCGGTAGGTTCTCTCCTTTTTAATGTTCTTCGACATGCAGAAGCACGCCTCGCAAGAAATGCAATTGGTCCGCTGGGATTTGCTTGCATATACGCGAATCCAAACTCTTTCCAAGACTCAGCCGCATCCTCGGCATCTATCACGTTTAAGGGCAGCCGGAAGATTGAAGTCATGCCGCAATAGTTGTTCGATCGCAGTCATCTTTGGGTCGGCGACTGTGGACGATTACGTCTAATTATATTCAGTTAGCATTATCTAAATAATGCTCCCTATGGGATTTGAACCCATGTCGCGGGGTCGAAGGCCCCGCATGATTGGCCTCTACACTAAGGGAGCATATGCACACACTAATGGCGCATTGTTTAGTTTCTAAACGAAATGGTCCAAATGTTGCCTGTTCTTAAAATTTTCGAGAGATCTAATGCCTGGTGAAGTCCCTGAATGGGACAAACATCCTCATTCGTTTCCTTCAGCCAACATGCACTACGCCATTCATCCAGCCTGACTGAACCATTGCACCGCCCCATCCATTAGGTGTCGCACCGCATGCGCATTCGCACTGCCAAATATAGTTTCCGGGTGGAAGTGCGAAGGAAGTCGTCTCTACCGAATGAGGCATGACTGGTATGTTCACGAATGTGTTGCCATCTATAATCGTGAATGAGTGGGAAACCTCGGCAGGGCTGAAAACCGTCATGTTATAGCCTGCCAACTGTGATGCAATGCTGGACGGGTTCGACAGGATACTCATTGTGAGTCCCGAAAGGTTCGCGACGTACACACTTTCCCCCGCGGTCCCCATCACATTTGCGTACAATGGCTGGGATAGTGTGTCAATTCCGTCATCGTAGTTCACAATTGTGACGACAATCTTTGTGTCTGCAGGGAGGTAAAGGTTTGCCGGGGAGACGAGCGTGTTGTTTTGTAGGACAAAGAATGAGGACTGAAAAGGAGCTGAACCGTTGAACCAGTTGTCATCGGTGATTATCATGGTCAGTTCATATGGACGTGTTTGTGAGGAGGGTACTCCATTTGACTGGACAGGATTTGATATCTGGAAAAGGCCCGATCCGATAAACATGCCGCTGATTACGATAATGGTCAAACCAACGGTGAAAAGTGTACGTTTTCCGACCATTTTGCCACTGCAGTATTATTACTGCAAATCGGTATTAACGCCCTCTCCTAGCATATCAGGGCATTGCTTTATATATCGAACTTTTGAAAACTTTTCGACTGAGTCAGGTGGGGAAATGACACGCTTATCCTCACTTATTTGTCCATTGTGCTTTTCTTCAGGACGCCCGTTGAAGATTCACTGCACTCCAGCCAGCCGTTTGTATAAATTCAGCATACAGAAGTGGAAAGTAAGCAGTTAAATACTCGGGAGTGTGAATCTCTGCGCATGGCATCGAAGAGGATACTGATCGCAGCTTTAGCTGTCGTCGTCATCGTCGTGGCTGCCGGCGTCCTTGTATTTGTGTATCCCAGGCTGGTCAACACCAGGCCGTCAACTGTTCCTGGGACTTCCTTCATATCCACCGGTGTTGTTGGTAGCAGCATAGGAGGCTCGTGGCAGAAGTCATTTTACGTGTCAGCTGGTACTCAAAATCCAGAGGCTCTGAGCCTTGAATATGCGCACCTCCTGTCCAATATAAGCATTTCCCAGATAGGTCTTTCCTATCAGTCTTATCCTGCCGGGGCGAGCGGCTCGTTGATCGGCTACTCCGAACACTCATCGGGAAGCACTCTTGTTTCCTTTTACGTTGATTATCCTAACGCGACGGCAGCTTCAGACGCCTACAGCAACATAACCGCGCTACTGCAGCTGAATTCATCCATACATATCACTGCAGGCACTGTCTCGGGCGCATCGTATACCTATGCCAACATGACAGGCGGCGTCAATGCGACGCAAGTCATCTACAGCCACTCGGGAAACTACCTCGTGGGCTTTGCATACAATGGAGCAAGTGCAGTTTCTGAGTCTGGAATGGTCAATCTTGTAAAAAACCAGATTGCAGTGCTGGGGTCCGCATCCTCCTCGGGCTTCCCGACTCAGCTACTCACTGAGGCTCAGCTCAATTCGGCACTCTCGATTAACGCAGACTCCTATGCCTATGCAATTGTCAATGTGACTGATTTGGGCAGCCTTCTGAACACCTATGGCAATTCTTCGTCCAGTTTGGGCTCAGTTGCAACAGACCAGTTCGTGGGGAATATTACCGAAGCAGGGATTGTCTCCTTCGGTGACCAGGCAAACAACGTGACCGCGGGCTCATCGTTCGTTTCATTCAAGTCAACTACATACTCTTCTGCTCTTTACGAACTCTTCAACACGTACGTGACGTCGAACAGTACATATTCACCCTCATACCATGCAGGCACTGTTGGGGGCAGGCAGTATTTCTACTTCAACGCAAGTGTCTCTCCTGGCTCCGCCGCCATTATTTCCGTTCTTGTCTGTGTAGATGGAAATTCGCTCATTGTCCAGTACGCGATTGGCTCATCGGCTTACGGATACCAGCAGATGTCAGGCCTTGCTTCAGCGCAGATCTCGGACTTGTGACCAGGGCGGGCCCGTGTTCTAATGGTGCAAAGGCGATCGGGCACTGTTCGCGTAGAGGGTAAAACAATTTAATGACTTTACCCATTAGCGCGTCATGAATGCCGTCTTTTCATCAGACGTGAAGGAAATTGAAAAGGAAATGATCTCCATAAGGAGACATGTTCACCAGAACCCTGAACTTTCCAACATGGAGACAGCAACGTCCTCTTTTATTGCAGACAAGCTGAGGTCCATTGGCATACAGCCGAAAACAGGAGTGGGTGGAAACGGCGTTGTGGGCATGATCGGCGGGGCGAAAGGCAGGTGTATTGGACTTAGGGCCGACATGGATGCGCTCCCAGTAGAGGAGATGGCCGATATTCCCTTCAAGTCAAGAAGCAGAGGCATCATGCATGCGTGCGGTCATGACACACATGTCGCGATGTTGCTCGGTGCGGCGATGTTGCTCAAGAAGCGCGAGTCAGAGCTCAAGGGAACTGTTAAACTGATTTTCCAGCCGGCAGAGGAGGATGGCGGTCGTGGCGGGGCTCTGCCTATGATCGAAGATGGTGTCATGGAAAGGCCGCACGTGGACTACGTGTTCGGCCTTCACATATCTGGTGATTACCCCTCCTCCACCTTCTCCCTCAGGCCCGGGCCCACCATGGCTGCTCCTGATGGTTTCACGGTTAGGATCAAGGGAAAAGGTGGACACGGATCACAGCCGCAGAATACGGTCGATCCTGTGTTCATTGCCGCTCAGCTGATAACAGCCCTACAGGCAGTAAGGTCAAGGATGATGAGTCCCACGGAGCCGTTCGTTCTGTCTGTCTGCAGTGTCAATTCCGGAACGAAGGACAACATAATACCGGATGAAGCTGTGATACTCGGAACAATAAGGACATTCAGCAAGGATGTAAGGAGTAGGGCAAAGAACCTTGTACGCGATATTTCCACGAAAACGTGCGCTGTGTTTAGGGCGCGGTGTGAGGTGGAGTTTGTCGAAAATGCCTACCCGGTGACGGTCAACGATGCTTCATCCACTGAAAGGGTCAGGGGAATTCTGAAGCGCGTAAAGGGGACAAAAACCACCGAGTCCCCCATGATAATGGGAGGGGAAGATTTTTCCCGGTTCCTGGAGTGTGCACCAGGCGTCTTCTACTTCCTGGGAACGCGGAACAAAAAGAAAGGGTGCGTATACCCAAACCACAGTTCCAGGTTCCAGGTGGATGAGGATGTACTGAAGTACGGGGCTCAGTCTCTTGCCGAGATCGCATACAGTTACCTGAATGAATGATGACCGGGATTTACGTCCATATCCTTGGATCGTGTCATGTAACATGTGAACTGCTGTGTGCCTGCTGAAAAAAACCTTCTTTGTCAGATACCAGACGATCATATTATTTCAGACTTCTGTGATAGCGTTGGACTGGTAGCATGAAAAAGGACTTCATCTCCATCACGGACGCAGGCAACAGGCTGAACTCGCTGATCATAAATGCGCTTAAATTGAAGGGAGAGCTGAAACGCAATACTGGTCACTTGAGGCTTAAGCCGTTAAGGAACAGAAACGTTGCTCTCATATTTGAAAAGCCATCAACACGGACTCGCGTATCATTGGAAGTTGGGATAAATCAGCTTGGCGGCAACGCCCTCTATCTCAGCTCCAGGGACCTGCAGATGGGGAGGGGGGAGACTGTTGCAGACACTGCCCGCGTAATGTGCAGGTATGTCGACTGCATCGTGTATCGAGCTTATGAGAATAGTATGGTCAGGGAGCTTGCTGAGCATTCTTCGGTGCCAGTGATAAACGCACTTGATGATGTTGAACATCCGTGTCAGGTCCTTGCAGATCTCATGACGATAAAGGAGAAGTTCGGGAAGCTGAAGGGGCTGAAACTCGCTTATGTGGGAGATGGCAACAACGTCTGCAACTCCCTTATGCTCGGCTCAGCAATGGTGGGCATGAATTTCATTGCAGCCACACCCTCTGCATATGCACCACCTGAGAAGATAGGCCAGATGGCTGCTTCGATATCTCTGGAAACCAGATGCAGCGTTGAGGTGATCACCGACCCTGAACTGGCGGTGAAGAAGGCAAATATCATCTACACGGATGCATGGGTTTCCATGGGGCAGGATGCAGAGAAGGGTGAGAAGGAGAAGCTCTTTGTCCCGTACCAGGTCAACAGCAGGCTTCTATCCCATGCAGACAGGAAGGCAATCGTGATGCACTGCCTTCCGGCTCACAGGGGGCTGGAGATCACTGATGATGTTATCGACGGCAAGCAGAGCGTGGTCCTGGACCAGGCCGAAAACAGGCTGCACGCGCAGAAGGCGCTGCTGCTCTGGCTCATGAAGCATTAGCGCCGCTGCCTCTCGAAAGCTGTGCATCAATCTTCTCATCCAGATTGGACAGGAAATCAGTTTCTCTCCCGACATCGATTGTTGCGCCCGCAGCTATGCTGTGGCCCCCGCCTGCCCCACCGACCGATTCTGCTGCCGTCCTCATAGCCTCCGAAAGGTTGAGACCCATTGCAACAAGATCTGCGTTGCCCCGGCCGGAGACCTTCACCTTCCCGTCAGAGTAGGCAAAACCGACTATTGTCCTGCCCGCGTCGACATCCTTCGATTTCATCAGTATGCCTGCTATGGTTCCAATGATCGAGTCAGGGGCCCTGTCCCGGACGTGGAAATACTGGACTCTCTTCATCCGTATGAGCCCTTCCTCCTTGACCAGCCTTATCGTATTTGCAACGTTCCTTCTGTGCCCCTCCAGCAGTCTTAGGGCATCGGTAAGCGACTTTTCCCTGTCCCCGAGGCATATTCCAATGCCAACATCGTATTGCTCATACCTGCCGCATGCGTTCAGAAGCGTGGCAAACTCCTTTGCATCCCTTGGCATGCCCTTTACTCCGCCCTCATTTCCATCGATGAGGTACGTCTCACCTACTATCGAGCCGATCTCCTCGGCGGGGAGGCGCTCGGCTATCATCCTTTCAACAATATAGGACATTATAACGCGTCTCTCCTCGGCAGATATATCGTACCACGTGCGATCCTTACCTTCCCTCCTGTATTCAATGCGGAGGGACTGCAGGAGACGTTCGGCCGCGCCCGGCTCGTTGGCAACGCCTGGGATGGGAGGGTCAACAGAATATTCAAGAAGTTTTGTCAGCGGTCTTGTCTCCTTTCCATAGAACCTGCCGTCCCTGACAACCCTGATCAGCCCCTCGCGCACCGCATCCTCCAGGACAATTCTATTCATCCCTGTGAGCCTTCCATGCCTGCTGTCCTGGAGATCCCCGACTGCCCCTACTATTGCAATCGGTGCGAGGTCCATGTTCTCCTTTGATACCGCTCTTGAGATGAAATAGGAGGTGGTGGAGGAGGATATCTCTGTCGAACCCTCGATGCCGAAGAGATGTGCGTTCAAATGGTGGATTGTGCTTTCGGCAAGGATGGTCCTGCCGTTTTCGACCGCAATTGGAGTCTCGGGTTCAGGCTGGTGATGGTCAGCAATGACCATGTTCATACCAGCAAATCTGGATATGTACCCGGAGCCGAGGTCGTTCATCCATACGAGCCCGTCCTTCTTTTCACGTATCAATCGTGTTGCATCGTCGTCAAGTTTCTTGAGAAACTTGATTTCAACAGGTATGGACAATCGTCTGGCAGTCTCAAACGCTATCGAGCCCGATGATATGCCGTCGGCGTCTATGTGTGTGAAGATATAGATTCTGTCGGAAGAGGTTATCACCTTTGCTATCCTCTTCGACTCGTTTATGAATGCTGCAGCCTTTTCATCAAACGACATCTGCCAGCGCCCTCTCTTCCAGTATTGCTCCAAGCTTTAATGCTATCGGATGAAGGTTGCACGTGTCTTCTTTGTTGTATGCCATGAGGAGCTCGAGCGCACTTCTCGAACCGTTGCTTTTCCACATTTTCCAGAGCCTGGCGGTTTGGCCGTGCGCGGCCAGTTCGACATACCTGCTCCTCTCCACCCCGATCGTGCGCTCCAGCTGCTTCAGCCCGCCGGAGAACCCTGCCTTTCTGGCAACGAAACGCAGGTCGATCATCCTCAATCTTCTTCCTTCTCTGCCCAGAAGTTGACGCAGGAAGTGTATGTCATGCCTCCTCCCGTTGTATGTTACAAGGACGTCCGCACCATTCAGCGCCTGTTCGACAGACTTGCTGTCCAGGTTGAAACCACGAACCAGCGGGATGTACAGGCCGCCCCGGCAGATGCCAAGCAGGGTCGGCTCTGCGTATCTGCTGAAACGATCCAGCTCAACGTCTATAAACGCAAACCTTTTTGAGAAGCTGCTGAGCATACGCCAGCGTTCGCCGGACGGAAGGAGGTCGTAGAAGTATGCGTCGTGCTGTGCTGCGTAGTTCGCCTCCGCATTTTCCAGTTCGAAGCGTACCGCAGATGTGCCAGACGGAGCAGACTTCGAAAACAGGTCACTCCAGTCCATGGCTCCCTCCGACCACAGTCTTCTTTCCTTCTTTGCCCCTATTCCGCTGAATAGTATGAACGACTTCCTTAGCAAGGCGCATCCGCATATCGTTGTCCAGACAGCATTATCATCCTTTCGGGGTGTTGGCCGTTTCGGCAGTGTCAGGATTTTAATCGTTTGAGCGGTATAGTCCAGACCGGATGCCTACCGAATACAGGATTATGGATAATCTCATCATAAGTGGGAAAGGGTGTGCTTATCTCCCCGAAAGTGAGACGGTTGCAATATCAGATCTGCACCTCGGATTTGAAATCTACATGGAATCAGAAGGTCTCCTTCTACCAAGGCTTCAGATGAAGCTTGAGATGGAACGCATCGAATCCATCATGAGAGATTACGTGCCATCAACAATCATAATAAACGGTGACGTGAAGCACGAATTCAGCCGCAACACTCCTCAGGAGTGGATTGAGATAAGGAGGCTGTTCGACATGCTGACCTCAAAAGGGAAAGTGATAGTTGTCAGGGGCAACCACGACAACTACATACTCAACATAGCGGCCAGGTTCGGCATTCAGGTGGTAAGGTCTGCGAAGAAGGACGGCGTCCTGTTCGTCCACGGGGACGTGGAAATACAGGGGGAGTCGGGCGAGTGCACAGTCATGGGCCACGAACATCCGGCCATAAGGGTAGTGGACTCAGTCGGAGCCTACACCAAGTTTCCTGTCTTTCTCCATGTGGAAGACAGGAAAGTCCTAGTGCTCCCTGCGTTCAGCCCCTTCGCACTCGGAACAGATGTCCTTTCGGGTCTGGACATTTTTATGAGCCCTTACCTGAAAGGTGCTTACCCCTCTTCGGCAGTCATATACGCGATGGTCGAGGGCACACTCAGCAGGCTGGGCACGGTTGAGGAAGTTCTGAAGACAACAGGGCGCTGATCAGGCTTTCTGTTCCGCCGCTCCGGAAAGCGGCCTGAGGGCGGCGTCCTTTGGTATTCCAAGCACTTCCCTTATTCTCATTTGGCTCTGGACTGGTGTTTCGGTCGTATTCAGCAGGTAGACGTCTGTGTTTCGCAGCAGCCGCCTGTACGCGTTGACTCTCAGGGCAGTCTTTCTCTCGTCCTCCACCAGGAAGTGCGGATTGCAGAAACTGTTTTTTGCAAGGTAATCCAGCGCCTCCTCGTGGTCAAGTTTCCTGATAGGCGTCTTGTCACTTGCATCCCTCTTGAGAAGGATGACATGTTTGAGCGGAACGCTTTCCCTGATGTTTCCCCTTCCCACTATCCTGCTTATGTCGACGACCGCTCGGTTCTTGTTGTCGAACCGGGCTATTTTGACAAGGCTCTCATATTCGTGCCAGACGTCGCCCACGTCCGCCCTTATATACGACTCATTTTCTGAACCGTAAGCCACAACATCGTCCCCAAAGAACCTGAAGAAGTGCCAGTCGTCACCTATTATCCTGACGTTCTTCAGCCTCATCAGACCGTAGGCAGTCGTCGTCTTGCCAGTGCCGGAGGGTGCAATAATTGACAGCCCATGCCCGTCGATATCCAGGCATGCCCCATGTATGGAGTATATGTCATGGTTCTCCTCCATGACGTCCCCCGCAATCGCAAGCGCTATGCTCTTGACGTAACCGTAGTAATCTGTGTCCAGAAGGAAGGCGGTATTGCTCAACGGGTCGTATTTCACCACTTCCTCCCCGCCCGTGTTTCTTACAAACAGCCTTCCGTGGGAGTGTATTGTGTGCAGCATGGGGAACCAGTTTCTTCTCCATTCCTCTGCCCAGTAGCTTATGTCAGTATTCAGTTTGACGCACACGCCTGAAATATTGGCTTTCAGCCCGTACGGCAGATTTTGTCCGAGTTCAGTAAGGAGCTCCTCCCTTTCCTGGGGTGTTATTATGACTTTCCTGTACATATGAAATAGCCGTCCCGGATATCCTGTTTCAGTTGTTAGCTGACTTCGATTGACTCAGAAGATGCATTACTGTCTTAACACTTCCCCTTTTGTGAGAGCCATCCTTTTTAGTCTCCTCCCGATATCTGGTCAGCGGGGTCATTATCGCCCTGAGCAGGAAGCGTGTCTCTGTGGAAACAGCACTCATAAAACTCGGCGGAAGTGTGGTGACCGTCAAGGGCAGGCTCATGACATTTTCCATGAAAAATGTCGTTGACCTCTCTGCGGAGCTGAAGCGTTATATTTCCAGCAACAGGGGAAAGCGTATTGTTCTCGTCCACGGCGGCGGCTCATTCGGCCATATCAAGGCAAAGAAATACATGTTGAAGGAGGGGCTAAGAGAAAGCGGGCAGCTCAAAGGTTTTGCGGAGGTACGCAGGGATATGAGGCTCCTGAACGGAAAGATACTTGACTGCCTGCTATCAGCAGGCATAAATGCGATTGCTCTCCCTGCTGAATCAATCGTATCCATTTCAGATATGGGTGTTGAACATGCAGATTTCTCACTCGTGGACAGGGCGCTTGATAATGGACTTGTCCCCATAACTTTCGGGGACGCCGTCTTCGACAGAAAGCGTGGTTTCACAATCGTGTCAGGTGATTTGCTCATGCGCTCCCTCTGCGAGCACCTTAAGCCCTCCGTATCAGTCTTCTGCACGGATGTCGACGGTGTCTATGATAGGAATCCCTCTTTGCACAGGGATGCCCTGCTTATCGGCAGGCTCAGCGAATCAATGAGGGTGGCCTCAGAGAATTCAGCGAGAGCAGATGTAACCGGTGAAATGAGCGGTAAGCTGGCGGTCCTTTTTGCAATTGCGAGAAACAGCAGCAGGACATATGTGGTGAACGGAAAGGTGAAAGGAAGGCTGACTTCTGCGCTGGCCGGCGAAGGAACGATTGGAACCCGGGTGGTGGCCGACTAGCCCTCTTCGACGGTGATTAAGTCCTTCCCGTGCTTTGATGTGCCGCCCTTGAGCAGGGAGATCAGCGTTGCAGCAATCAGCAGTATGACCGATATCTCGAATGCAAATCCCTGACCTCCGAGATAGTGGACCGCGAGCGCGGTTGGCAGCTTTCCGTTTATACTGCCTATAAAGAGCTTCGACACATACTCCGCAGGAATTACGCTCGTTGCTGCAAGCAACGACATCGCAAAGCTCAGGACCATGCCCGTGTTCCTGAAAGTATTCATTATCCCTGAACCGACACCATACATGCTTTTCGGGGTCGCTGACATTATTGCGCTCGTGTTTGCCGGCCAGAACAGTCCCCCGCCCACGCCGTAAAGGGCTTCAGCCATCGCAACAACGGTGAGCGGCGTGGACGGTGTGAGCCGGCTGAGGATGAAAAGGACTATGGCCTGGATTGCGAGACCGACTGCAGCCACTGTCCTCGCGCCGAACCTGTCTGAAAGAACACCCCCTATAGGGCCGGTGAGAGAAGTCATGATTGCCATTGGTATGACCAGGTATGACGCAGTCAGGATCGGCAGGCCGTCTATTCCCTCGAAGTAAAAAAGAAGCAGGAAGTTAAGGCTGAAGATGGCAACAGACTGCAGGAATGCAGATATTACCGAATAGGAAAATTCTCTGTTTCCGAAGAGACGCAGGTCGATTATGGGGTCCCTGCTGAACTTCGATTCCCAGGCCAAGAAGAACCCAAAGAGAAACGGACTGCACACGAGCGAAGATACCGTCACAACATCGGTCCACCCCTTCAGCAGCCCGAAGGTTATCCCCACCAGCAGTGTTATGAGGGCAAGCGTGAATGAAACAGCTGCCTGTATGTCGAATGTCTCCACCCTCTTTCCGGCCGCATCCCCTGTCTCCCTGAGAACACTGTATGCCCATATTGTCCCGAATATGCCAATGGGCACGTTGATAAGGAAGATAAGTCGCCACGATGTGAATGCGATTATCACCCCGCCCAGTATGATTCCAAGCACAGACCCGGAACCCCACACGATTGAGGTGATCCCGAATGCCCTGCCCCTTTCGTTTGGTGGAAACGCTTCTGATACGATGGCAAATGAGTTCGCCACCAGCAGTGCTGCTCCTATGCCCTGGACTCCACGGAAGAGGACAAGTGTTATGCCGCTCGGAGCAAGCCCGCAGAGGGCCGAACCGACCGTGAAAATCACAAAGCCTGTGTTGTACATCCTTTTCCTGCCGTACATGTCAGCTATTCTTCCAAGGCTCAGGACAAGGGCGGTGCTCATCAGTATGTATGCGATGATCACCCACACGATCGTGACGAAGTCTGACTTCAGGTCAGTGGCTATTGGAAAAAGCGCTAGCAGCACGATAGTGCTGTCCACAGCCGCCATAAGTGCGCCTACCGACGTCGACGAAAGCGCCTTCCACTTGTATTCCACTTCTATTCACTCCGGTCGAATAGGTGAGTTTCCAGAAACCTGAAAACCCTCATGTCCGCATCGACCCTGTTTTCCCTCTTGGAAAAACCGTGCCCCTCGTCAGGATAGTAGTGGAAGTCCACCTTCTTGCCGAGTTTCTCCATCTCTTCCTTGGCCCTTATCGATTCTTCCAGCGGGCATCTCGGGTCGTTTGCCCCTGCTATGATCTGCACAGGGGCTATGACCCTGTCAAGGTAGAAAAAGGGCGACGCGTTTTTCAGTCTCTCCCTGTCTTTTGCGGGATCACCCATGTTCTGCATGTCCCAGAACCTGAGGTCCTCTCTCTCATTCTCCATCTCGGTAAACCAGTTAAGGAATGGGACGACTGCCGAGCCGCATGCCCATCTGTCAGGATAGCGCGTCAGCGCGCACATGGTGAGGTATCCACCAAACGAGGCTCCTGTCACTGCGATTTTCCCACTATCGGCAATGTTGTGCTCAATCAGATAGTCCGCAGCCGAAACGCAATCATCCAGATCAGCGACTCCCATCACATGCCTGTTTGCCTCTCTGAACTCCTTTCCGTACCCGGTGCTTCCCCTGTAATTGGGGGCTATTACTGCCGCCCCGCTTGACACCAGCATCTGCGTGAACGGGTTCCATCTGTTCAGGCTCTGCCAGGCCGGTCCTCCATGTATGTCCACCACCGCTGGCAACGTAGTGTCCCCATCCCATCCGGCAGGGAGATAGAGCAAAGCGGAGAGGGGCAGGCCGTCCGCCCTGCTCCTGAACCTCACCATTTTTGCTTCAACAAAAGACGAAGTGTCAATCTCAGCAGGAAGACTGCGGGTCGCCTGTGCCAGGTGGGCCCCTTCAATCGTGTGGCAGAATACGTCGAAGGGCACGTTCTTTCCACTGAACGTGAAGTACAGGTGCTTCGAATCTTCTGAGAATTTGAGAGCGTGGACGAACCCGGCCGAGGGTGAAACATCTATTTCGGTAAATGCGCCTGTCATGCTTCGCAACACAAGGCCTATCCTGTCCCTTTCATTGACTGTATAAGCGATCATTCTCCCGTCAGGGGAAAGCACAGGGTTTGCGTACTCCTTACCGCCATCGGTCAACCACCTGAGTTTTCCCGTGTCAATGTCAACGATGCCTATGTCGCTGAACCCTTTCTCGGTTGAGGCAAACGCCAGCATCCTGCCGTCGCTGGACCAGCTTGGGAAGGATGCCTCGATGATCTTCCCGCTCTCCGGATCGGAAAGAGCATCTGTCCTTCCGCTCTCTTCCTCCATCACGAAGATTGCGTATTCCTGGCCCGACACCAGCGATGTTACCGCGATCCTCTTCCCGTCAGGGGAGATGTCGGCACGTTCGTCGGAAAACGAATGGTGTGTCATCCTTCTCATTTCGCCGTTGACTCCTGCAAGCAAGTAGGTGGCAAAATCACCATCCCTGTTTGCTACAACAACAGCCTTGCTCCTATCGGCCGAATAGGTTACGAAAGGCTGTATCGAGAAATCCGTTCCTGGCGTCAGGTTCACAGCAGAACCCTGCCGGAACGAATTTCCTGCTTCGGACGACATCAGGAATATGTCGTAATTCTCATCGCCATTAGTGTCTGCAAAGAAAATAAGTCGCTTCTCATCCAGGAAGAATGGAAATGTCTTCATCTCAGGATCAGTTGTTAGTTTTGAAATCTTCTCCCCGCCTTCCTTCAGGTACAGCTGGAACTGCCCTTCCGGATCGGAGGAAAATACCACCATTCCAGAGGGTGATACATCAAATGAATCTACGGCAGGAACGCCGAAAAGCCTGCGCAGACGGGTATCATCTGCGACCTGATACGAACCCATGGCAAGTCACAATATCTACGGATATTTAGCGTTGAACCTGGCAGCTGATGGAACTGTCTCCGCGCGCAGGTCTGTTTTGCTCAAAAGATATATGATGTCAGTGAATTCTATCCGCGGTCAGAAGAGGAGACCGGTGAAGATATGCCTGATTCAAGCGACGCCGTCGGCAAAGTCACGGAGAAGAGGAAGGGGGAACATGTTGACATAGTGATAAGTGAGAACGTTAAGTCGAGGATCAACTACTGGGACGACATATCACTCATACACGATTCGCTTCCTGAGTTTGATTTTGATTCTATCTCTCTCGAAACAAAACTTCTTGGCAGGAAAATAGCCGCACCTATCGTAATCTCAGGAATGACAGGCGGCTTTGATCGCGCAAAGGAAATCAACAGGAACCTTGCGGCCGCGGCCTCGGAACTTCAAGTACCAATGGGTGTCGGCAGCCAGAGGGCGGCTCTTGAGAACAAGGAGCTGTCACCGACTTACAGCGTTGTCAAGGATTTCGATATACCGCTGAGAATTGCGAACATTGGTGCGCCGCAGCTGGTAAGACAGGGAGATAAACGGCCTTATGGTATCGACGATGCCAGGGCAGCTATGGACATGGTTGACGCTGATCTGCTTGCTGTGCATCTGAACTACCTGCAGGAAGTCGTCCAGCCGGAGGGGGACAGGAAGGCAGCAGGCGTGCTGGACTCAATATCCACGATCGCCAGAGAGCTACCTGTCATGGCAAAGGAAACAGGAGCCGGCATATCTGCCGGCACCGCTTCACGACTGAAGAAGGCGGGTGTCAAGGTGATAGATATCGGTGGGCAGGGGGGGACAAGCTGGTCCGCGGTTGAGTCATACAGGTCTGTGCGGAAAGGGGACACGACAGGCGAGCGGCTGGGCAGGGCATTCTGGAACTGGGGAATACCAGCCCCCGTCAGCATAATGCAGGCGAAGGTTGGACTTCCCATTGTTGCCACAGGCGGGATAAGGAGCGGGCTTGACGCGGCAAAAGCGATCTGCATAGGTGCGGATTTTGCAGGCCTCGCGGGCGCTGTGATAAAACAGGCGGCGGAGAGCAAGGAGGCGGTAATAGATGAGGTCAGGAATGTCATAGAGGAACTCAAGGTCGCCATGTTCCTCACTGGATCCTCAAATGTCAGCAGGCTTTCCAGGAAAGATTGTGTGATCTCGGGCACGACGAAGGAATGGCTGAACATTGAATGAGACAAACGGATTTAATATCATGAGTTAATCAAGAATAAGTTCCGGATAGGAAGCTGGTTCAATGTCGATAATGGAAAAGTTGAGCACACGCAAGACCGAAATTGACAGGGAGCTGGAAGTGGCTCTTGCGGTGGGCGAGAATGAAAGGCTCAGGGCGGCGATGAAGCACTATCCACTTGCAGGAGGAAAAAGGCTGCGCCCCATCCTTGCGTATCTTGTTGCGGACGCAATTTCAGGAAACGGCCCTCTCACCGTACCATTCGGGGCCGGTCTTGAGCTGCTCCACAATTTCACTCTCGTTCATGACGACATAATGGACAGGTCAGACATGCGCAGGGGCATGGTCTCCGTTCACAAGAAGTTCGATACACCTACAGCCATAATTGCTGGAGATGCGCTCTTCGCTCTCGGGCTCGAGGAGATATGCAAGCTCGAAGTCGACGACGTGCTTCTGCGTATAATCCTCAACGATACGGCGGTTGCTGTCAGGGAGGTCGCGGAAGGGCAGCAGATGGACATGGAGTTTGAGAAGAGGAACGATGTCCAGGTGAAGGAGTACCTGACGATGATTGACAAGAAGACCGCTCGTCTATACTTCACGGCCGCCCGAATAGGCGCTATAATAGCGAAGGGGACGATCGACCAGATCAAGGCAATGGGAGACTGCGGCTACCTGATGGGCGTCGGCTTCCAGATATGGGATGATGTGCTAGACCTTGAGGGCGAAGAGCAGAAGACTGGTAAACCGGTCGGGGGAGACATAAAGGAAGGAAAGAGGACTCTCATGGCCGTTTACGCAATGAACAACCTGAAGGGTGAAGACAGGAAGACCTTCCTTTCAATACTTGGCAACCAGAGGGCATCCAAGCGCATGATACAGCAGGCGGTAGAAATACTCCACAAAACAGGAGCTGTGTCCTACGCCAAGAACTTCGCACTGGAGTATATCAGGGAGGCGAAGGAGAAGACGTCAGTCCTTCAGAATTCGGAGGCCAAGGAACTGATATTGGAAATGATGGACTTCCTTATCAGAAGGGAAGGCTGAAGGGGCGCGCAGGCTCAAGGAAGCTTCTCCATCCGTCTTATCGCGACCCTGACCTTATCCCCTGCTTCAAGGTATTCACCTTCGCGGAGAGGGACTGTCAACTGCACATTCTCACCCCTCTCAGTCTGCACGTGCGCCCTGAAGAACTCGCCCTCGAAGCCCACTGACCTTACCGTACAGGGAAAACCGGCACTCCCCGCCGTAAACTCGAAGTCTGATGGATAGAACGCAACTTTCTTCCCTCCGACTGTAACGACATTGTAGCCGAAGAACCTGGCTATCTTCTCGTTGGCTGGGTGGGAGAACAGCTCGGCCGGCGAACCGTCTTTCTCAAGCCTTCCGTCGAATATCGCACCTGCCCTGTCCGCCATGTACAGCCCCTCGTGGTGATCGTGTGTTACATACACCATCGTCAGCCCGAGCTCTCTGGCGAATGACTTGAGTTCGCTGCGAACGTCCGCTCTGAGCTGCTGGTCAAGCGAGCTCAGTGGTTCGTCAAGAAGAAGAAGTGAGGGCGAGGAGGCTACAGACCTTGCTAGGGCAACACGCTGCCTCTGCCCTCCAGAGACCTCAGAAGGATACCTTTGAAGCATGCCTTCAATCTTGAGCAGCTCCGAGAGCTCCATCACCCTGGTCCTTATTTCACCCTCCGGCCGCCTTGTTGCCCGAAGCCCGAATGCAATGTTGTCATAAACCCTCATGTGCGGAAACAGAGCAAGGTCCTGGAAGATCAGGCCGATTCCCCTCTTTGTTGTGGTGACTGAGGTCACATCCCTGCCATCGACAACTATTCTTCCGCAGTCGGGCTTGTCCAGACCGCATATGTTCCTGAGAAGGGATGTCTTTCCGGACCCGCTTGGCCCCATCAATGTGTAAATCTCGCCCCTTTCCAGGCTGAAGCTCACGTCCTTCAGTTCGAAACCACCCGGGTATTGCTTTCCCAGTCCTTCAATTTCAACGTACGGCAACGAACACCTCACCCAACCGCTGTACAATGTAGAATGAACCAAGGCTGATAATGAGCAGGAGGGCGGCCGCCGCATCTGCGGGGCCGAAAAGCCTCACTCCTTCGAGTGCGTAAATCTGCACACCAAGTGGCATGTACGAGGTTGTCGCGAGCATGTTGGTGGCAGTGAACTCGCCAAGGCTAATCGCGAAACCAAACATGAGGGCGGATGCAAGAGTGGAGCGGGCCAGAGGAAGTTCAATTTCAAAGAAGGGGTTTCCCCTCAGTGTCAAGGCTGCCTCCGCGTAGCTTGCTGGAATTGAAGCGAACCCAGCCTCTATCACCCTCAGGACGATCGGTATCGCTATCACCGACTGTGCTGCTATTATGAGTGCCCAGTCATAGGGGAATGGCCCTCCGTACCGGAATACGACGGAAATGGAGAATGAGAAGATAACAGCTGAGATAATGAGCGGCATGAACTGCATTGTGTCCGTGACAACGTAAAAACGCGAGCCGGACCTCCTCTTTCCGAATATCCATACAAGTCCGACGGACGTGACTATAATGCAAGCCATCAGTCCATAGAAAATGGTATTCATGAGCGCAGAGGCAGTGGAGATGCCCAGTGCCGATGTTGTCCTGCCTCCGAAGAGCAGTGCGTAGTTGAGCAATCCAGTTCCCCCGCCTCTTGCCTCGAATGAGGAAAGGAAGACGGAGCCAAGGATGTATCCTTCAGCCACTATCCAAGCCGCGACATAGACAGCGCCAGCGACGAAGAATGGGCTGCGGCGCCCTTCAGTAAAGCTGGACGCCCTGCCCACCCCTGATACCCTTCTTGTCCCGGCCATGAAAAGGAAGTATGCAAGCGCCGGGAGTGTGAGTGCCGCACTCTCTATGAGGCTCATGATTGCGGCAAAAGGTATGTTGTTGAGCGTCCTGACCATGAAATATATCCAGGCTTCTAGCGTAAAATAACCCGGACCGCCAATGATCAGGGGGGCGGTGAACCCTGCGAACGAGTACAGGAAGGCAAGGAGTGCACCACCGGCAGCAGCCACCATCCCCTCTCTTCCCCAGACAGAAACAAACCTCCTCGGCACCGAAGCGCCAAGCGTCCTAGCTGCCTCGTCGAGTGTCATGTCCTCATGCTCAACTGCAAGCATCGTCATCATGGCAACCAGTGGTGCATTGAAAAATGTGTTGACGGCCACTATACCCCATAAGCCTCTGCTGAACACACTGGAGCCTGGGTAGACTGCCTGTGCGGGAGACCCTGCTCCGAAGCTGGCGATGAAGGCAGTCACAACAACTATGGATGGAAGGAAGAACGGCAGAATCGCGAACGATCGCAGGACACGCTTGAACCTGAATTCATACCTCCCGAGGAAAAGACCGATCGGAAGGCCCGCGAGAAACGATGCAACAGCACTTGCCGTCCCCTGCACGACTGAATTCATGATGGCCGCCCTGGTGAGCAGAGCAATCGCGTCCTGCCCTCCCAACTCCCCAAGATAGCCAATATCGAGGAACATGGCAAGCATCTGTGCAAAAGGCAGAAGTACCATGCCTGCGACAAGGAGCGCGGGCACAGCCGCCATCAGGCGCCATGCCCACAGCCTCGGACTCACTTTCACTGCATGATAAGCTGCCACTGCAGTTCCCAGGCCTGGATGTTTTCCGCAATCATCGATGCGTTCAGGTAGTTGTTCAGCGGCACTATGCTCGATGTGTTGACTGCGTAGTCGAACGACTGGGGGAGGGCGATAGTCTCGTTCGCAGGATACATCCACTCGTTCTGTGGCACCTCGTTCTGCACAGTCGGACTCAGGAAATAGTTTACAAATGTCTTGTCGATAGAGAGGTTCTTGGAGCCGTTCACGATGCCGATGCAGTATACAGTCTTCCAGCCGTATGCAGTTCCGTTGTGGTATGAGACGGTGGAGCCTGTCCCGTTGCCGTAGCCGAAGTAGTAGTTGTACGCCGGGTCGGTGAGGTAGCTCACAACAAGATTTGTATTTGTGCCTGTCCCGTAGTAACCGAATGCAGTGTCCCATGAATCATATATGTGCCCCTGGACGTACGGCTTGACTGCCTGCCACCAACCGGTCCAGTTCTGATGCAGGACATACTGGTAATACGCTATCTGCCACAGCAGAAAACCTTCGCCTGTGCTGTCATAGAGCGGGTTCTCCATCAGTAGATTGGATGCAGCGGTTTGGTTTGTCAGGTTGTTGAATGAGGGCGCAAACTGGGCACCCGCCGGCTGGAAAACGCTCTTGTTGTAATCGATTCCAAGATAAGCGAACTCGTAAGGGGTCAGGTAGGGGGAAGCGCCGCCCATGGTCTCCCTGAGTGAAGTGTTCACGTACGCAGCAGATGGCGGACTGTACCGGACAAGAAGGCCATCATTGACTGCCTGTATGCCGTCCATGTTTGTGAGCCCTATGACGATATCGGCCTGCGGACTGTGTTTCTGGGCTTCAAGCGTCGCAAGAAGCCCCTGTGATGGTGTCCTGACAACAATGTTCACATTGTACTCCTTTTCGAATGTACCGAAAACTGTGTTCAGCGCCATTGTTTTATTCGCACCATAAGCCATGAACGAGCTATAGGTGTAGACAACAACAGTCTTCTTCCCCGTCGGCTGGTTGCTGATCGCGTAGTAGGCCGCGAACGAAGCAACGAGCAAAACGATCGCTACAGCGACTGCAACGAGTCTCCTTTCAAACGGTCTCAATCTCTTCCATGCAGATGTTCCGTCTCTTGCAGGTTCCATATTATGTCCCCTGCCAGAGAAGTCGTATTAGAAACATGCTTTCCTTCGCCGGCATTGTCCGGATCAGGTTCAAGGGTCGGCAGCAATCCAGGTTGCTGCCCTCTCAGCATCTTCTTAACGCTCCCCTAGCTGATCCAGGATTATGTCTGTCTCAATATAAGTCTTTTCAGAGCGGTATGCTTCACTCCCGTTTCAGCCACCATGCATAAGAGGTCCAGCGTGAAGGGCATTGTTCACTCCATACCCGAACCTGTAATTACAAACTCTATGTACCCGGCTTCTTTCATGTGCCTGTGCTTCATCAGCGTCGCTCTCCTCTTCCCGCCCTGAAGCCTTTCGAGCCTTACTATTGTCTTTGCGGCATGCTGCAGAATGTGTCCTCCGAGCGGTTCTATGTTTCCGTTCGATATGTCAGTGTATACCTGAGAGGTAACGACAACAGGTATCGAGAACCTTCTGGCCGCGTTCAGGAGCATGCTCAGCTGTTCATTCAGATCCTTCCTTTCATCTCCGTCTTCAGTTCTCGTCATCCTGAAGAACATGGTCAGGCTGTCGACAACTATGAGCCCGATCCTGCTCCTGTTCTCAAGCAGCCTGATACCTTTGGCTATTAGCCTCGTCTGTTCCCTCAGGTCGTACGGCTCCGAAAACAGTATGTTTTTCGAAACACGATCTGTTTCTGCGCCTGCAATCTGCGCAAGCCGCTCGGCAGACACACCCTCCGTGTCCACGTAAAGGACCTTCGACCCAGACAGGACGGCACTCTTCGCGAGCATCAGGCATACATTCGTCTTTCCTGACCCGCCTTCCCCGTAGAGGAGAGTTATGGTGCCGTTCTCCACCCCGCCCCCGATAAGCGCGTTGAGCTTCGCGGAGCCAGTGCCTAGCATCGTCACGCTGCGGTAGAGGCTTGTGTCCGTGTAAATACATTCTGCTTCTTCCCCCTGACCGCTATCGTAATGTATTGAATTGCCAATGGACAGGAAGGTGATTGCGAGTGCCTGAAGAAGAAGGAGAAGAAACAGTCGGACAGGGAATTGGAACCAGGTGCGTCCATGCGGGCGACGTTGTAGACCCCGCCAGCGGAACAGTCGTGACCCCGATATACCAGAACGCTACTTTCCTTTACCCCTATGCGATTGATGAAAAGGGCAATTACACGGAGAAGAACGCCCCGTACTTTTACACCCGGCTGGGCAACCCGACAGTCAGGGCCCTTGAGAAGAAACTGTCTGCGCTTGAGCATGCAGAGGACGCGGTTGCGTTCTCGAGCGGGATGGCAGCAATATCGACTTCCGTCCTCGAGGCACTTGGGGAGAAAGGGCATCTGTTGTCTGTAAGAGACATTTACGGAGGCACTCATTCCCTTTTCACAAAGTTGCTTCCGAAGCTCGGGCACGGAGTGACATTCTTCGACAGGAGCAGGACCAGGTTCCTTGACGAAATGGTCAATGCCAATACTAGGGCAGTCTATGTGGAGACGCCAACAAACCCGACGCTAGACATCTACGACGTAAGAGAGATTTTCGAATTTGCACACTCCCACGACCTTGTGACTATAATTGACAACACCTTCCCCACTCCCGTCAACATGCAGCCGATCAGCATCGGTGCGGACATCGTAGTGCACAGCGCCACAAAGTACCTCGCGGGCCACTCTGACGTAATTGCTGGAATTGTTGCCGGCAAACGGGACCGCGTGGAAAGGATTAGGGAGATGATGACTGTCCTCGGAGGCTCGATGGATCCCTTTGCTGCCTTCCTGACCGAGAGGGGAATGAAGACGCTAGAACTCAGGGTCAGGAAGAGTAACGACAATGCGCAGGCTGTGGCCGAGTACCTCAATGATCACAGGAGAGTCTCAAGAGTGCTTTATCCGGGCCTCGACAGCCACGAAGGGCATGAGACTGCATCGAGCCTGATGTCCGGCTACGGAGGGGTGCTGTCCTTCGAACTCAGGGGAAGGAAGGAGGAGGCTAGGCAGGTTCTGAGGAGAATGCGAATAGCAAAGATGGCAGCGAGTCTGGGCGGTGTTGAGACGCTCGTGACGATGCCTGTAGACACCTCTCACAGGCAGCTTTCCGCGGAGGAGCTGAATGAAAGGGGCATCTCAGAAACGCTGATACGAGTGGCTGTGGGAATTGAGGACGAGGAAGACATTATTGAAGACGTAGGGCGCGCACTTGAATTGTGAAGGCGATGCCGGAGGATTCTGTAATAAAGCGGGGCGCGGAGGCGACCATATTCCTCGGCGAATACCTTGGAAGACGCGTGGTGTTGAAGAAGAGGGAGAGGAAACAGTACAGGGATGGAAGGCTGGATTCCAGGCTAATAAAGCTGAGGACGAGGAACGAAGCCAGGAACATCGTTGCAGCAAGGGCAGCGGGCCTTCGTGTTCCTTGGATATACGATGTCGATTTGCGCGAGGGAACAATAGTCATGCAGTTTCTGGACGGTCAGAGGCTCAACCAGCTGCTCTACACCGTCGAGAAGGACTTGAGAATTTCAATCGAACGAAAACTTGGTGCGGAGGTGGCAAAAATGCATGCTGCAGGAATATCCCATGGTGATCTCACGACTTCAAACATAATAATGCTTGGAGGCGAGTTGTATTTCATCGATTTCTCAATGGCGGCAAGGCCTGCCGATACCGAACAGCTGGGTGTTGACCTCAGGCTTCTGAAAGAGGTGTACAGGTCCACTCATTCGGAGTTTGAAAAGGAGTACAGTGTCATAATGGAAGGGTACATGGAGGCCGGAGGAAACAGGGCTGTTGTCGACAAAGTTGCCGAGATAGAGAAGAGGGCGAGGTATGTCTGATGAAGCTCACAGTCGTCACTTCGAATGACGGGAAATTCAGGGAGTTTTCGGATGCGCTTTTCTCATCCCGCACGGAGCTTGTCAGGTCGACCCTTTCCTACCCTGAGCTACAGTCTGCATCGCTCGAGGAGGTCGTGCGCTTTGGCCTTGACTGGCTCAGCGCCAGAGTTGAGGGCGAGTTCGTGATAGACGATTCTGGCCTGTTCATCGATGCCCTGGGCGGTTTCCCCGGCGTCTACAGCGCCTACGTGGCAAAAACAATAGGTCTTGAGGGCGTACTGAAGCTCATGGAAGGAAGAGAGGACAGGAGCGCAGTGTTCGTGACGAAGCTCGGGCTTTTTTTCGGAGGCGGCACTCACATATTCTCCGGTGAATGCTCTGGTGCTATAACAGAGGCAGCCAAGGGAAAGGGGGGCTTTGGCTACGACCCGATATTCAGGCCAGAGGGTAGTGGAACAACATTTGCACAGATGACTCCCGAGGAGAAGAACACTATCTCTCACAGGGGGCAAGCACTCCGCATGCTGAATGAGTTCCTCGCAAGCCATGCCCAGGAGGCGACGACAAATGAAAATCGGAAATAGGATTGCGGTCACTGGATGCGCAGGCTTCATAGGCTCGAATCTCGCCCACAGGTTCCTCATGGAGGGTAAGGAGGTCGTGGGGATCGACAATTTCTTCACGGGAAGCAGGAAGAACCTGCCGTCCGGAGATATTGCTGAGGAGTTCACATTCATCGAGGCTGATATCACGACTGAGGGCGGATGGCAAAATGCGCTCTCCGATTGTGATACGACCTTCCACATGGCTGCTTATCCGGAAGCTGGTGCTGGAGAGAAGGATACACAGATACACCTGAAGCAGAACATAATAGGGACGAGGAATGTTCTGGAGGCCTCCTCCAGGAAGGGAAGAAACATCGTATTTGCCTCGTCGTCCACCGTCTACGGCGAGGCAAAACGGATGCCGACGCCCGAAGATTACGGGCCGCTCAAGCCCATTGGGATAATGGGCGCATCCAAGCTCGGATGCGAAGGGTATGTTGCAGCCTACTGCCATGTATTCGACTCTCTTGGCGCAATCATGCGTTTTGCCAACGTGGTGGGCAGGAGGGAGTCGCACGGTGTAACATATGATTTCGTCAGGAAGCTGAGATCTAATCCGCATGAGCTCAGGATACTCGGGGAGGACCCAGGTACTGTGAAGTCGTACATACACATCGATGACCTTATGGACGGGATAGTGGCAGGTTGTGAGCATGCCTCCGAGCGTGTGGAGATATACAATGTGGCCGCCGGGCACACCACATCAGTCCGTGAGATCGCGGACATCGTTGTCGCCGAAATGGGGCTGAGCAGAGTCGCATACAGTTGGACGGGCGGAGTGGATGGTGGCCGTGGATGGAAAGAGGACGTGAGGAAAATGGAACTCTCGGTGGAGAAGCTAAGGTCAATTGGATGGACCGCAGGGCTGGACAGCAGCGATGCAGTAAGGAAAGCGGCCCGCGAAATCGCCGCAGAGGTCTGAGGCAGGACCCTTTAAACAATCTTTTATTAATGTCCTCACAATCTTTGCACCAACGCGGGTCCGTGGGGTAGTTTGGCTATCCTTCCAGCTTTGGGAGCTGGTGACCCCAGTTCAAATCTGGGCGGACCCATTTTATATATATTATAAAATAAAATTAGCGTTAGTTACCTTACTTTTCTCCTGATTCACAGGAAAGAGATTATGATGACTTCGCCCACAACAATAGCTATAAACAGGCCGACTTTCCACAATCCAATTTTATTGCCCGAGTGGTTTGGTGCAGGCGTGAAGGGTGGCCTGTGAGGCACCCGACCCTGGGGTGGAGGTTGGGGCAACAGACAAAATAGAGAACAGCTTGATACATAAAAGATATAGTTTTTTATATCTTATATTGATTCATACTTACATGCAGTTGCCCATCATCAAAATGCTCAAGAAGAGGAGCCAAATTGAAGTTGCAAGACTGCAAGACGAAATTGTCCAGATAGTTTACGCTCTTGACAACGGAGCAGTCTTGCACGGAGGCACGGCAATCTGGAGATGCTATTCAGGGAACAGGTTTTCTGAAGATCTTGATTTCTACTCGACCTCGCTCTTTTCACACAAAACAGATTTTGGAAAGATGTGCAGATCCCACGGTCTCCAGGTTACCAAATTCAAGAACACAGGTAACCTTCTCTTCTCATCAATCAATGATGGGCGGACCGTACTGAACCTGGAAGTCAATCTCAAGAAGAAAGTGGAATCAATAGTGCGGCCTTATCTCAACGCCGATGGGACCTCAGTTCAAATCAGAACACTGTCCGCGGATAACATTGTCCTGGAGAAGATTGGCGCTTACAGTGACCGTAGATTCATAAGAGACCTCTATGACATCTTCCATCTTCTTTCCTTTGTGGAGGACAAGAGTTCCATCAAGAAGGAGGTCTCTTTGTTTCTCACCCATCTTGACTCGCCGGTGGATGAGGGTGTTTTGAAAACCATAATCTACTCAGGGATTTCTCCCTCATTTGAAAGAATGAAAGTTGAGATTGCCAGGTGGGCAAAGTGACCAGAGTAAGCAAGGTGATCGAGGCATTTTCCAGAGTGCCCTCTTTCAATTCAATCGAACTGGATTTGTTTCTCTCAGGTCTTGGCACCTCTGCGAATTACAGAAAGCTGCTGGTTCACAATCTGATCGGCTCCGGTCGACTGAAGCGGATATCGAAAGGCAATTACACCTTCCTGGATGACGTGGAAGTCGTCTGTTTCGCATACAGGCCCTCGTACTATGGCCTGCAGGAAGCACTCTCCCTTCTGGATCTCTGGGAACAGGAAACAAATCCTGTTGTTGTCACGCCACTGCGTGTAGTGCCCGGGATTAGGAGCTTTGATGGCAGGAACTACCTTGTGAGGAGAATTGACAGAAGGATGTTCTTTGGAATGGACCTCATAAGATATCCCGACTTCTGGGTTCCGGTTTCTGACATTGAGAAGACACTCATAGACTTTGTCTATTATGGTGAATTCCTCCCGCAAGATGCGCTGACGAGAATTAAACGAAACATCAACCGGAAGAAGCTTATAAGATACCTCTCCATCAGCCCAGCACATGTAGGGAGAGGAGTGAAAAAACTGTTGGCACACTCTTCCTGAAGCAATCTTTTCGGAACGCATCAAGTATGCCTTTTCCAAGAGTTGCAAGAAACCTCAGATACGCGATGTCGGCCGTGTATACCACTAGGTCGAAATGTCCGTTAATCGCTCACGGGATCTGTGCCACAGTGCCAATGGATCCAAATGGTTCTCCCAATTGTTCGTATCCCGTTTCAGTCAAATCCTTCAAAGGTATTCGAAGAAATAATTCTGTGGGTCTGGAGCAATCCTGACCTTTACCCTATTGGGTGTGCAGAGGCAGTACAACGGCGCACAGGGGAAGATAGGCAATTCTCAGGTCGCCGTCGACCTGATATGCGTTGTTCCCGACAGGGAATACAACGCAAAACAGCTGACATTGCCGCTGGGCATGGAGATATACCTGCCCAGATCATGGACGGAAGATTCAGAGAGAAGGGGAGAAGCTTGCATACCCGACACTGTTTTCTTCAGGATAAAGACACAGATCGCAATCTCGCTCACAGACAGGGCGCTGGAGCACGGTGTGCGGCCGGCATTCCTGGCCGCAGACAGCGGCTACGGAGAATCGGGCGAGTTCAGGGAGTTTCTCAGGGATAAGAAACTGCCTTATGCGCTCCAGA
>JBJKPR010000062.1:0-85205 GCA_046706185.1 Candidatus Sysuiplasmataceae archaeon | reverse complement strand
GCCTCTCAGTCGCATTCCGTCCTTCAGCAGCAGTCGTTTGCATCTCCGCAACAGCTTCTGGCTCAGGCCGAAACAGTGGCCAAGTCACAGCTGTCGGCGGTCCCCGCAACATCTGTAAACCAGTAGGCAGAGCCAAGCTTGTCTGCAATCTCAAAAGCAGAAATTAAACCATTTACGAATCATTTCTTTTTGCCGTTTTTTCATCATGGATGGGGCCATGCGACTATTTTCGGGCCCGGCAAATGATCATTCAAGGTCTACTGCAAAGACGCCGACAACCGTCAGGAGTATTGATGCAAAAGTCGTAAGTATGTTGGAGGCGGCCAGGGAGACCAGCGTTCCTATGATTCCAACAGCTATCATGACATAGGCAGATCGTCTGGAAGTTGTATACATATGACACGCTCCGTTTGTCTTTGAAGGGCTAAATCACGTGCTGTTCTTAAACTTTCTCCGGAGTACAGTTCCCTTGCCGACAAAACGTGCGTTCTTGCTCAGTTTGACAGGTGTATTGCGTTGATGGCCGTTCCCTTGCACCACGCCTGCCGCCCGAAGTGTTCTTGCATGCTCCAGAAGATCGGCCCGGCGGTCAAATGCGACCGTGACACGCTTTCGCTGAAGCTGATCCCTGAAGATGACCGAGCTTGTTTGCCATCAACGGACTGCCATCTGGTTTGCAGTTGGCATTTCGTCAAACTTATGTAATAACAGGATTTTGCAACAGCAAGTGTACGAGACTATATTGATACCTGTCGCGGCGTTCATGGTCTATTTCACGGCACTTGTCGTGAAGTGGTCTTTCAAGTCCAGAGAACGACTGGGCTATTCTCTTGTCCTCTTTGTCCTGACGATGATGGTTTCGATGTTTGCCAGTCTTGTCATTTACGTTTCAAGACCTGATCTGTCATCGCTGGAGATAGCTGCCGGGCTCAGTTTCACAGTTATGACTGCAGGTCTTGTTGGAATTCTCTATGCGTTCATATCCTATGGTGCAAAGGAAAGGAACAGGGTGCCATCGGGTAATTTTCTAAATTCGCGGGGAGTTTTCAGGTCCGCTGTAATAACACTTGTACTCGTCAATGAGGTGCTCATGGGCTGGTCCTTCTCGATTATCTCGGGCCTGGAAAGGGTGGCGTTTCTCAACGCGCATTCGGCATGGGCGCTGATAGATCTGTCTGTGAACTCCTACTGGTTCACGCTGACGATGGCCTCTGAAATGCTTCTCACGCTCTTCTACTTCCGTAAACGGCTTACAGCGGAAATGCGCAATATGCTGCTCTTCCAGTCGATTCTGATGTTCTTTGCCCCTCCTGCGCTTACAGAATGGGGTCTTTCTTCCGCTGCGGTTTATGTCGGCAGCGGTGTCATGGTTCTTCTTTTCATCTATGTATTCGATTTTCTCTACAAGAACAGGGAAGTAGCCTCTTTCACTTCATCGTATCTGGTCCGGCTGATGGCCCTCTATTCGCTGATGATGGCCGCGCTTTTCTACTGGGGGCTCGGCAACAGCGCACTCCTGTTCGGCCTGACGCTGATGGGGGAGATGATAATCTACTTCGATGCAATCTTCCACTCATCATCCGCTGTCCAGAAATCAGGGCTCCTCTGGCAGCAAAGACAGTGGTGGACGTTCTCGCTACTTGCTCTGCTGTTTGTTTCAGAGTATTTCATGGCTGGCATCATTGACATCATATTCTATGGGGGGGATTTTCTCCGAACTCTTCCCTCGGCCCCTTTGTCCGGTCAGCTGCCAAATCAGGTTGCCGCACTGCTGTTTGATTTCATAAGTTATGTCTCGGCTGTGACGGGCTCTTCCTGGTTCTACATAATGATGGGAATAGAAATGGGGGCGCTTGTGCTCTTTCAGATCAGGAAGGTGAAGCAGCTGGAAACAAAGGTAAGGCTCGCACTTGTAATAGTGGCATATGCAGTCTACACCGTCTTTCTCCCTTACTTTTTCTATTCTAGCCAGGAGCTGCAGCACCTGCCTTTCATCGGCTGGAACATGGGGATCGGAACGAGCGGTGCGTTTGCGCCTGCACTTCTCGCCGCCATAGGTGGGACTTACCTAGTCAGCGGTGTGCTGGCGTTCCTCTTTGGAGGCAGACAGGTGTGCTCGCTTTTCTGCTCTGCTGCTCTGATGTATCAGGGCACCTTTTACGACTCAACGAAGTCATTCAACAGGACCTCACACCTGGCAAGGAAAACACACCGGAATTCGTTAGGCAAGATCTTTGCATTTACTGCAACGGCCGTTTGGGTATCCGTTTTCACAGCGATACTCCTCTCATACCTCGACTCGACAGGGCTGTTGAGCGTATCAGTCTTCGGCGTTGATCCTGTTGTCTTTCTGTATGTATTCTACTTTGATTTCCTCTGGTATGTCGTTTTTATCACAATCCCGTTCGTTGGAACCTACGGTTGCGTGACGACGGGCATATGTCACTGGGGAATGTTCAATCAGCTTATAGGGCGAATGGGACTTTTCAGGCTCAAGGTAAGGGACAGGCAGGAGTGTGTGACATGTAAATCAAAAGCGTGTGCGACTGCATGCCCGGTTGGCCTGACTGCACTCCCCGGGAAGTTCATCGATACAGGTGAGTTCAAGAATTACAAATGCATTGGCGTTGGTCAATGCGCCTCAGCCTGTCCGGTTGACAATATATTCTTTTACGACGCAAGGCACTGGCTCGTTGAAAAGTTCGGAGGAAGGAAGCTGCGGATAATTCCCAACGTTCTTCTGGCTGCCACGAAGAGGAGGATGAAAGATGAGTGATCGCGCAGCGGCGGGTGCCAGGTCAACCGTGCTTTCTGCCGTGCTGCTTTTCCTTCTTTTCATGACCCTCTTCGGTTACTGGTTCGCGACACTGTCTGTCTCCCCTTTTGAGCCCGCACTCACAACTTCCCAGCTTGCTTCGGCAGTATTCCTTCTCGCCTTCTGGCTGCTGCTTGTTCTCCTTGTGTTCGGTCTGCTCCTTAGAGGCGTAACACTCTCCTTTCTGAGGATATTGAAGTCGAGCATATGGGCCAAGATACTTTTCCCGGCATATCTTGCTGTCCACCTCATCATTTATGGCATCGTTCTCGAGAAAATAACTGTTCTTGCTGAGGGATCTCCGCCAATCAACTTTGGTGCACAGGCGTATTTGGAGGTAAGCTACTACTTTGAGCCACATACGATTGTCAATGCACTGTTGCAGCTGACTCAGAACCCCGGCATCATCATTATTCTTCCTCCGTTCTACGGCATTACACTGGGTCCGTTTGCGCTCTTCTCCGCGCTCACGATCGGCATCCTGGTCACGGTCCACATCAGCCGCCTGCTAAGACTCTCAGACAGGCTAAGAATGGCCGGCGGCTCTATAGTCTATCCGGCGGTTGGAATTGCTGGAGGCGCGTCATGCTGCATTTCGCTTCCAGACATTGCCGTCTCAGTTTCACCTTTTTCTGCCGCCATCTTTTCAACACCGCTGTGGGTCAACCTGCTTTATGTACTGTACTACATTCTGCCGCTGAGCGTAATGATAGCCTTTGCGGTTACACTTCTCCCTTCCGGCACTGGACGGAGGAGGAATTGAACTCGTGGCCCCTTTAGCTTATGACTGTCAGGAATAGGAGCATTCGCATGCCGCTGCTAATTCACGGGAAAGTGAAGGAAAAAGTGGTCTCTCAGGTTGTCCTCTCAGTAGCACTCGGAATACTCTTTCTTAATCCGTATACCGAAGGGGCGGAGTATTCCAACGCGATACTCTTCATGTTTTCCCACTATGCGCTCTTCCTCATTGGTTTCGCCCTGTCCTATCGTATCACGTCGCTCCACCCGCTTTCGGCCATTCCAGGGGCTGCCATAGCAGTCGCGTGGCATTTGCCTTTGCCTTTCGCGCTTTCTGGTTCTCTTCTCCCCTACAGGTTGCTGGAGGAGTCCACGCTCGTGCTATCTGGCTGGCTCACTGGATCTTCGATTCACCTGATGCATTCCTTGTCAAAGTCGGTACTCCTCGCCCTCTGGTTCTGTGCTGATACCGTCCTTTCTGTAATCTTCATCCTCCAGCCGTTCTTGTACTCCGACAGGGGGATCAGTCAGTCCCCTTATTCGTCCTCCCAGTTCGTGATTCTAGGGGTCGCCATGGTGTTCTTCATGAATGCAGTCATTGCATACGTCGTGTTCAGATATGTAAGCAAATTCAGGCCTGTTATGCTATCTGAAGAGCCCTGAACCCCCTGGCTCAGGTTAATATCGGGGTGTCCGATGAGTCTACTCAATCGAGCGGCAAACGACCCTGTTGTCGGTGCTCAGTATCAGTCGATGAGCGCAGAAGGATGCTGGTAGTATGATACCGAGGAAGAAGTCAGACACTCTTTATTCCGCACTTGTGGCGGCCATCTCAGCTGCATACTGGCTCCTGTTTGCGTATGCTAACAGCATGATAATCCACTATGACACAAGCATATACCCTCTCTTGAATTCAACAGGTACTCCGAACCCTTACTTTTTCCTGAAAACAGGCTCTTTCTTCGCATTCTACAACTCCGGTCTGGAGTGGGCTCCATCGTCGAATTTCATGTTCATGCTACTCGTGGGCGACACACTCTTCTCCATTGTCATCACGTCCCTTGTCGCCTGGAACGTCACATTTGCACTGCGGCTCTCTAAACAGGGCGCATTCAGCAGTGAAAGAAGCAGGTATGTGGCATTCATATTCCTCTCGATTGCCATAGTGGCCTTTGCCATGCCGCTCATGGCGCTGCCGTTACTTTTCATTCCATCAAATCAGTCGACAATTCCTCTTCAGGTATGGGCAATAAACTACGCACCAGAAAGCAATGCCGCAACTGTTCTTGTATTACTCCTTCTGGTACCTGCGTGGAACCGTCTTTCAGAGTGGCTGAATGGCAATGATGTCCCTATAGGAGCCGCAGATTGAAAGATGATAATCCGATTCCATTTCCTATCTGGTGAGGCACAGCCAAATCGCCACCTTCTGAGAGAGCTTACTCTCGGGAATGGGCATGTGAAACCAACCGGCAGTAAAATGGACATACGTTAGATATTGATGGTGTATACTGAACATTGTTCTGCGAACAGGCACAATGCATGTAATACATGCAGTAA
Organism: Candidatus Sysuiplasmataceae archaeon; assembly: GCA_046706185.1. Taxonomy (GTDB): domain Archaea; phylum Thermoplasmatota; class Thermoplasmata; order Sysuiplasmatales; family Sysuiplasmataceae; genus JAJZXY01. The sequence continues at coordinate 80,092 of JBJKPR010000062.1, read as the reverse complement.
CTGCCGGTTGTCATGGCAGGCCCGCAAAAATATATCAGGTTGAATCAATCTACCTAATTCAAGTCGGGCAGATGTGCCCGCCGGAATGTGATTCTTTGTCCGAGGTCAGACTTTTCAAGAACTATATCGACGGAAATTGGGTAGAGGCAAGCAGTGGGGAAAGGCAGAAGGTAATCAATCCCGCAACTGAGGAAATCATCGCAGAGGTACCCAAGTGCGGGATAAACGACGTGAAGGCTGCTGTCGATGCAGCGAGGAACGCATTCGACAACGGAAAGTGGCCACAAATGTCCCCTTCTGAGCGGTCGCTTGTCCTGTTCAATCTTGCATCAATTGTCGAGAGTGAGATGGATTCTCTTGCGGAGCTTGAATCGAGAAACCAGGGAAAGACAATAAAGCAGTCAAGGGAAGGTGATTTTCCATTTTCAGTTGACAATTTGCGTTTTTATGCAGGGGCTGCCAGAACACTTTCGGGCCTTTCTGCGCATGAGTACCTTGCGACGGGGACAAGCTTTGTGAGAAGAGAGCCTGTGGGCGTCATTGGCCAGATTACCCCGTGGAATTATCCGTGGATGATGGCAATATGGAAGGCGGGGCCCGCACTGGCCACTGGAAATACTGTAATACTTAAGCCAGCCAGCGTGACACCGCTGACGACGATAATGTTTGCCGAACTGTGCGAAAGAGCTGGTTTCCCGAAGGGGGTGGTGAATGTTATAACCGGCCCAGGTGAAAAGATCGGGAACGAGCTTGTCTCAAGCAGTTCAGTGGACATGATTTCGCTTACCGGAGACACTGCAACGGGCAAGAAGATAATGGAGCGCGGAGCCTCGACGCTCAAGAAACTTCATCTAGAGCTTGGAGGCAAGGCGCCCTTTGTCGTATTCGACGACGCGGATATAGAAGCTGCTGCAAGGGGCGCAGCAGCGGCCGGTTATGTCAACGGGGGACAGGACTGCACCCAGGCGTCAAGGTTCTACGTTCATGAGAAAGTGTACAAGCAGTTTGTCGATCGCCTCATCGAGGAGACAGGAAAGGTGCGGCTGGGCAATCCGCTTGAGAGGACAACAGACATGGGTCCCCTTGTTTCCGAATCTCACAGGGAGAAGGTCGAGAATTACGCCATGCTTGGCATGGAGGAGGGAGCCAGGCTTGAGACCGGCGGTCACCGACCTGAGAATCTCAAGAAAGGGTTCTACTTCGAACCTACCGTATTCAGCAACGTTGAACAGCACATGCGGATAGCAAGAGAGGAGATCTTCGGCCCCGTCCTCCCAGTCCTTCGTTTTTCGGACATGGACGAGGTGATAGAGAAGGCCAACGACACGGTGTACGGGCTGCACAGCTCAGTGTGGACAAGGGACGTGGGGAAGGCAATGGTACTGTCAGCCAGGCTCAGATTTGGCGCTGTCCAGGTGAATGACCATCTGCCAATAACATCTGAAATGCCTCACGGTGGTTTCAAGCAGTCGGGCTTCGGCAAGGATATGTCCGTGTATTCGCTTGAAGACTATACGCAGATCAAGCATGTGTATGTTGACATAACAGGCGATAAGAGAAAAGCATGGCATTACACTACATATGGAGATTCATCCTGAATAAGAGAGTCAGCTTCATTCTGCAATGTTTGAAACTTTTTCTAATTTTCACGCATCGCTTGTGAAAATTGTTCGTAATTCTCGGGGGCTTGCTAAACGATGTGTGTATAAGCTCTAATCACATGGAACAATAACTCTTCAGGTCCCTACAAAAGTTTATATGTCGACATCTCAATTTGCCCCGCCAACTGTTGGCACCGGGGGGCAACATATGAAGAACGCCACGAAGATTGTTATCATCCTGATTGTGATTGTTCTGATAATCGCAGGTTCTGTTGGCTACATACTGACGAGGCCACCTGCCCAGACAAGCAAGACGCTGAATGTAGTGGCACAGAGCCTCCCCGACAGCCTAGATCCGGCCGTGACAGCTACCACACCGGGGTGGGGCGTCAATCAGCAGATCTATCAGAACCTTGTTTCATACGATAATTCGTCAGTCACAAAGTTTGTTGGCGTTTTAGCCTCGAGCTGGTCGTCAACACCCGACGGCATGAACTGGACATTCAATCTCAGGCAGAATGTTACCTTCTCCAACGGCGATCCATTCAATGCCTACGTCATGTGGTACAGCATTTACAGGTCGATGCTGATGAACCAGAGTGAGGCATTCGTACTCGAGCAAAACCTGAACGAGACAATAGGTCCGAACTTCCTGAACAGCACTAATTTCACCAGCCCAACCTCCTCAGAACTGGCTGTAATGGAGAACACGAGCAATTCAGTCTATGTTGTAAGCAAGTATGTTCTTCACATCACGATCGGCGGAGGATACCTTGGTCCTTACCCTTATGCATTCTTCCTTCAGACACTGGTTACTCCGATCTCCGCTGCAGTTGACCCCATTTATGTTAATGCTCACGGAGGCGTCATCCCGAACCAGCCAAACACCTACCTTTACGACCATGCGATGGGCACAGGTCAGTATGTAATGGCGCAATGGATACAGGGGCAGAGCATCTCTCTTCAGATAAGCAAGAGTTACTGGGCAAACAACCTTTCAAAGTCTCAGCTGAACAACGCAATAGCTCCCGCGAAGGAGAACGTCGTGATCAGCAGTGTCGCTGAAGCAGCTAGCGCGATATCATCAATGAAGGCAGGGACAGCTCAGATGATGGGGTTCAGTTTTTCCCCCACGATAATCAACTCTCTCAAGGGGGCTAGCGGTGTGGTCGTTGAAAACACCTCTACCATTTACGGTTCAACCCAGGGCGCGTGGTATCTCTACTTCAACCTGAGCTCTCCTTATTTCAACATAAAGGATGTGAGAGCGGCGATTATACACGCCATCAACTATTCCGCCATAATAAGCGAGGCATTTGGCGGCTATGCATCTCAATGGGTGGGGCCTGTCCCGTCCGGTTTCCCGGACTACAATCCAGGGAACCTTTCTCCCTATCAGTACAATCTGCAGCTCGCAAAGCAGGAAATGGCTGCAGCAGGCTATCCAAACGGACTTCCAGGCAGCTTCAATTTCCTCTATGAAAACAGCAATGACTTTGTCCTGGCTGCGCAGTTGATACAGCAGGATCTCCTCCAGATAGGTATAAACATCACACTGAACGGCGGCGTGACCGATACACAGTACTGGAGCCTCGTCACCTATCCGGGAGGTAATGCATCCCAGTATCCGATAGGCATAGATTACTACACAGCAGACTACGTCTCTCCGGATGACTACACACAGGAGATAGCAGCAACCTACGGAAGCCCGGCTCAACTGACCACATTCGGAAACAACTTCTCGCTTGCAGCAAATGACACTAACCTGTCCAACCTGATCAACCTTGTGTACACCGCGGCATCCGACATCAGCCCGACTGTAAGGTCGCAGGACTATGCGAACATGACAGCTCTGATGTACAACAACTATTACTGCGGTTGGCTCGTGATCCCTGAAGTTTTCACCATCTACAGGCAGGGACTGCAGGGAATGGTCTTCAACCCGATGGGAAGCGGATATCCGAACTTCGTCATGTACTACAACACGCTGTACCTCACATGAGCAATTCCCCTTTCACAAGTAATAAAGGGACGGTTGCCTAATCACGACACCGCGTGCCCTGGCTGGGTCGAAAATGCGCTGGTGGTAGTATATAAAGAGAAACGCAGAGGATCTCATTATCTTCATACTCAAACGGGTAGCTGTAATGTTCCTTCTCGTCTTGGGCGTCACCTTCATAACATTCTTCGCTTCTCACATAATGGCACCTGACCCCGCGTACCTGTGGGCAGGCAGGAGGGCTTCCCAGGTACGTGTCAACGAGATCATTGCGCTGTATCATCTGAACCAGCCTTATTATGTTCAATACTACTACTACATGTATGGCGTCTTTACAGGCAACCTGGGCTACGACCCCACCACCGGCGCCTCCATTCTCAGTCAGATACTTGCCCGCTTTCCTGCCACGCTTGAACTCGTCCTCGCCTCGCTCCTGATTATGATAGTTGTAGGCATACCTCTCGGTGCGTTGGCCGCCTCGAGGAGTGGGAGGGCAACAGACCATGCCATTCGTGCCTTCTACCTTAGCGGCTGGGCCACTCCCTCCTTTCTAGGCGCAATCGTGCTGAGCCTGGTCTTCACAGCCTATCTCAGGGTTCTTCCCGCGCACGGTATGATTGACCCTTCTCTCGCACTTCCTCCAGTTGTGACGGGAATGCCTGTTGTGGACAGCCTCCTTGCCGGCAACCTGCAGGATTTTGTAAGCTCCGTCGAACATCTCATCCTTCCAGCAACATCTCTCGCATTCCTAAACTTCGGCATAGCAACGAGGATGACCAGGTCATCCATGCTGGAAGTCTTTCCTCTCGACTATGTTAAGTCTGCAAGGTCGAAGGGGCTTGGAGAATTCGTTGTCGTGTACAAACACGCCCTGAGAAATGCCCTCATATCCACCGTCACGGTACTGGCGCTTCTCACCGGGTATCTCCTGTCAGGTACTGTGGTTGTGGAGGAGGTGTTTGGCTGGCCTGGAATTGGGAGCTATGCGTACGATGCAGTCCTCCGGAGCAATTTCCCTGCCATCATAGGGGTGACAGTCGTTTTTTCAATCGGGGTGATACTTTCGAACCTGATCGCAGATATACTTTATGCACTGCTTGACCCAAGGGTGGAGTGGACATGACAGTCGCCGTCCAGGAAGGCACCGAGGTCAGCAGATCCGCCCTTTCTGCCCATCTAAGGGAAACTGCTGCTTCGGCCTGGAGAATTCTGAAGACAAGCCCGCTTTCAATGCTTGGCTTTGTGCTTGCCTTCCTTTATCTCGCGGTCGCACTGGTTGTCTTTATTGGGGGTAACCATGTTCTTCCCTATCCGCCGCTTGCCCAAAATACAGGCGCACCCCTGTCCTTTCCGAGCCTTTCACATCTGTTCGGCACAGATGAGCTGGGGAGGGATATATTCTCAAGGGTCCTTGCCGCGACCCCCCTCGACATGGGCATAGGGTTCGGTGTTGCAGGACTCGCGATGCTCATAGGTGGTGGAGTCGGGATGATTGCCGGTTTCCGTGGTGGGATAGTCGAATCTGTAATCATGAGGATCACGGACATATTCCTCTCAATTCCGAGCCTCATTCTTGCGCTATCCATATCAGTGGCTCTGCATCCTTCTATTCTTCATTCGATAGAGGCCCTTTCAGTCGTGTGGTGGGCATCGTACGCCAGGCTTGCAAGGGGCCAGACACTGGTTGTCAAGAACCAGCTTTATGTGGTGGCCGCAAGGGCAAGCGGGACCAGGGAGTTCATCATTCTCGGCAGGCATATATTCGGTAACGTGTTCGACACCCTCCTCATCTACCTTACAATGGACATAGGTACGGTGATACTGACATTCTCCACACTAAGCTTCCTGGGCGTCGGTGTCCCGCCACAGATACCTGAGTGGGGCAACATGGTGTACCAGGGGCAGGGGCTCATATATACGCAGCCGTGGGTGCCTCTCATTCCCGGTTTTGCCATTTTCTTCTCGGTCTTTGCATTTAGCCTCATCGGCGACGCACTGCGCGATATACTCGACCCGAGGACTAGGAAATCCATGGTCTGACAGAAAGGGCTTTGCCTCTCCAAGTATTTTAATTATGGAATCCAATCAGAGTCGAGTGAATCTTGATGAACTTCGAACTCAGCGAAGAGCACGAAATGGTCAGGTCCACGGTAAGGAAATTCGCGCAGGATGATCTGTCGAAGGTCGCTGAAAGGATGGACGTGGAGGACTACTTTCCAGAAGATCTGTTCCGCGAACTGGGCAAGATAGGAATGCTTGGAATTACCATACCGTCAGAATATGACGGGTCTGGCCTAGACTATGTCTCACAGGCTATCTGTCTGGAGGAATTAGCAAGGATCTCGCCTGCTTTTGCCCTCTCTGTCGGAGCTCACTCCAATCTGTGCCTCGACAACCTGTTCCGCAACGGCAGCAGAGAACAGAGGGAAGCATATGCGCCGAAGCTGTCAAGAGGTGAATGGATAGGCTGTCTCGCCCTCACAGAACCGGGCTCAGGCTCCGATTCTCTCTCAATGCAGACAACTGCGGAGCAAGTCGGAGACAACTACCTGTTGAACGGTTCGAAGACGTTCATAACCAATGCGCCTGTGGCCGATATGGCTCTTGTATATGCGAAGACCGAACCATCCCTCGGCCAGAAGGGGATAAGTGCATTCGTTGTCGACGCCTCCAATAAAGGCTTTCGGACAGGGAGGAAATTCGACAAAATGGGGATGAGGGGGTCTCCGACCGGGGAACTTTTCTTCGACTCTTGCAAAGTTCCTTCCTCATCCATGCTCGGAGGAAAGAATGAAGCCGCGTCCATAGTGATGTCTGGGCTGAGCGTGGAAAGGGCGGTCCTTGCCGGCATTTCACTTGGAATACAGGAACAGTGCCTGGACCTTTCACTGGCATATGCGAAGGAGAGAAGGCAGTTCGGTGTCCCCATTTCAAAGTTTGAAATGATACAGGAGAAGATTGCAAACATGTATGTTGGAATAGAAGCAAGCAGGCTTCTGATTCTCAAGGCACTGCAGATCCTGCAGAAAGACAAGCGGAAGAACAAGGAGGCAGCGGCTGCAATCATGTACGCATCAGAAACGTCCACGAGAAGTGCACTTGAGGCTGTTCAGATAATGGGCGGGTACGGCTACATGCGTGAGTTCAAGGTTGAGAAGCTGATGAGGGATGCAAAACTGCTTGAAATAGGTGCAGGCACAACAGAAATACGCAAGATTGTGATCGCGCGTGAGCTTCTGAACGGGATTTGACGGAAAGGCCTATCTTGGCCGTTGAGCGCGCCCGGTTGACTGTTTGCAGCATTTTGCAAACATGTTAATCTTTGTCTCACCAGACTGCTGATTTTCCAATCTTTTTAACTATAAATTCGTATTACATCAAGCAGGTGATTTCTATCAGCGACAATGGGCAGTCTGCATTAGGGAAGAAGGCGTTCAACAGGAAGGTTTACCTGGTTTCGGGCGGTGTCACCAAATTCGAAAAGGCTCATCCGGAAATGGATTTCAGGCTAATGGTGAAAAAGGCGTATGATTACGCCCTGAAGGATGTCCCTTCGCTTAAAAGAGATGAAATTGACGGCTCCCGAATATCGTATTTCTCGGATCACTTCACAAGGCAGCTGAAGGCTGCAAGCATGGTTCAGGACTACCTTGGCCTAAATCCGAAAGGGAGCATGCGCATAGAGTGGGGAGGTGCTACGGGCGGTGAAGTCTTTCAGGCAGGTTTCGAGGCAGTTGCCTCCGGCAGGATGGACATCTGCCTCGTTGCCGGGTTCGAAACTATGTCGCGGGTGCAGACATGGAAGGGAAACGAGTTCATTGCGCTCGCATCTGACACGAACTTTGACTATCCCATCGGCGGATTCTACAGCGGCTACTATGCGCTGATGGTTACAAGACACATCTACGAGTACATGCGCAAGAGGCGTTTCGGTCACGTAAAGGATGAGAAGGAGGCACAACGGCTTGCTGTCAGGGAGGCGTCGAGGATACTGTCAATGGTTTCGGTGAAGAACCATTTGAACGCAATGCACAATCCGTATGCACAGTATCCGAAGAAGCTGACGATAGATGATGTAATGAAGTCAGAGATGATATCCTATCCCCTTACACGGGAGATGATATGCACAATGAGCGATGGTGCTGCAGTGGGCATAATAGCGAGCGAGGAGGAGGCATTCAGGCTGACAGACAAGCCTGTGCTCATAAAAGGCGTCGGCTGCGGGACAGATACGATGAGGCTCGCAGACAGGCCGTTCGGCGATGTTCCCCTCATGAAGCATGAAGCCAGGGAGGATTACGAGGGCCTGGATTACCCGGGAGTCCATTCATTCAGGGCCGGGAGGGCCGCCTCTCTCGAAGCATACAGCCACGCGGGCATTGAGGACCCTATGAAGGATCTTGACTTCATAGAGCTCCATGATGCATACGCCTCTTCCGAAGTGCAGACGTACGAGGACATGGGCCTCTGCAAGTACGGTGAGGGATACGACTTTGTGGAAAGCGGCGCTCCTTTCCTCAAGGGGATGGACTACGGTTTTCCCACGAAGATGGCGGGTGCTGTTCCGATAAACCCGTCGGGTGGTCTGATTGCCTGCGGCCATCCTGTGGGTGCCACAGGACTCATGCAGGCCGTATTCGCTCTCTGGCAGCTTCAGGGTACGATCAGGAAGCATTTCGGGGACGGGACGCTGCAGATTGAAAACGCGAAGCGAGGCGCGATTCATTCTCACGCCGGGACAGGAAGCTCGGTAACTGTTTCAATACTTGAAGGGGTGAACTGAATGCCACAGTCACGAAGGAAGCTCAACAAGTACAGGCGCTACAGGGACGTCATGTCAGATGTGATGAAGCGGGGAGCTGCCATCTACAGGAACAAGGACGGGTCCGAGCAGCTGATCATCAAATCACCATATTCCATCAACTATGTTCACAGCTATGCTAACGACTCACGCTTCTTCCTCGGCCTGGCAAACGGACGCATTTACGGGTCGGAATGCAAGTCGTGCAACTACGTCTACGCGACCCCGAGAAGCCATTGCATGTTCTGCGGTGAACCAACCGAGTGGAAGCGACTCCCGTCAAAGGGGAAGGTGCATTCATGGACTACATGTGAGTTCGGTGGCGAGGAGTTCCTCAAGGAGACACCATACAACCTGGCACTTATCGAGTTCGAGGGGGCTGACAGCCTCTTCATGGCGAGGGTAAAGGATTGCGGTGTGCGTGACCTCTACGTTGGAATGCCTGTGGAAGCAAGGTTCGCAAAGAAACCGGAGTACCTCGTCAGGGATGTCTGGTTTGTTCCCGCAGCAAGAGGAAAGGGTGTGGCCAGGAAGCGCAGCAGCGTGAAGAAAAAGTAGTCAGCGCTCACTTCATGCAGGCCTTGGAAGAAGACCGGACTGGGACACTATATCGGGAATTGCGCTCTCCCAGCCCACGGTCATTATGTGTATTCCTGAGACGCCCCTCATCCTTCTCAGCTCATCAACTATCTCGTTCGCTATCTTCAGGCCCTCAAGTCCGGGAGAGGATGACGCCTCTATTCTGTGCATGATCTCATCAGGTAGGGTGATGCCGTGGACCTGCTCCTTAAGGTGCCTTGCCATCCTCACCGACTTTATTGGCATGATTCCTGCAATGAAGCCGCACCTCTGCGCAAGCCCGGAGGAGCGCATGTCGCCTATGAACTCTTCGAACACTTCAAGGTCGAAGACAGGCTGCGTCTGAATGAACTGCGCACCTGCATCAACCTTCTTCGCGACGTTGGCAATCCTGATCGAGCTATCCTCCCTGAGGGGTGTCGCCGCAGCCCCGATGAAAAAAGAGGGCGGGTGCGACAGCTTTCCGCCTCCCATCAGTTCACCGCTGTCCCTCATCCTTCCTATGCCTGCGATCAGGTCAGTGGTCGAAATGTCATAAACCGGCTTTGCGTCCTTCTCATTTCCAACGGATGGCGGATCCCCGTAGAGGCAGAGGACATTCCTGACCCCGAGTGCCGAGGCGCCAAGAAGGTCGCTCTGGATGCCGATCCTGTTCCTGTCCCGCAGTGTAAGCTGCATAATCGCCTCTATGCCCTCCGACTGCACTACAAGGGACGAGGCGAGGCTGGAGAGCCTCACCATGGCTGTCGTGCAGTCGGTGAGGTTGCACGCATCCACATACTCCCTTACTGCCCTCGCCTTCTGCGTCAGGGGATGTACTTCTGCTCCCTGCGGCGGTCCAAGCTCACAGGTTACAACGAATCTCCCATCCTCGAGAAGGGATTGGAGCCTGCTCTTCCTGTCTGTTCTGACCCGATATTCTCCCAAATCGCGAGCCACCTGTCCAGCCTGAATTCAGAGGGCGGTTTAAAAGCCTATCCCGTGTCAGCTTCTCAACCTGCTTAGTGACTCCTTTCTCATCCCCATGTCACTTTCCTTGGAGAATATGGAGAGCAGCCTGTCCGCGACGACTACCTCTGTGCCCGCAAGGCCGACCGAAAGGAATACTGAAATGTCTTCGTCGTTCCTCCCTTCTCCATCTATGTAGTCGGACAAATCGGATATTCGCGAACGGACTGCATCATCAACAAAGAACAGTGAGCCGTAACTCTTGAGCTGCTGGGCCGAATCAGTGACTGCAATGTCCGAATTCCGAACAATAGACGGGTCTATCTCGTGTGATTCTCGAAACTTCTCCCCCATGCTGGTAACATGCTGGCCCGGGCTGAGCCATCCTGAAGCAATGACGGGTCTGGTTGCGGTTGTTGCTGCAACCACAACGTCAGACTTCTCCACAAGCCTTCTCCTGTCATCCTCAGCGACTGCATCAACACCGAGTGAAGAAAACTCATCTTTCATATCACGGATGAACCTTTCAGCATGCACGCTGTTCTGGCTGTTTACAATCACGTTCTTGAAATCACGGACCTGCGAAATTACAGGCGCAACAGACTTCGCCTGCTTTCCTGTGCCTATTATGCCGAGCGTTTCAGAATCGTGCCTCGACAGATGCTTTATTGCGACTGCGTTTATGGCGGCTGTCCGGAGCATTCCAACAACTGATCCAACAAATATGCCCTTCAGGCCGCCGTCCATGTCGAAGTCAGCGGTTACCTCGTTATCGCGGTTGTCTCCTTCAAACGTCGAATATACCCTGAGGCCGATCAGCTTCTTCCTTTCACTTGCACCCGACGTCATGACGAGCCTTCCCTCTCGTGCTTCGCATGTAAATCTGGGGGGTGTCACAACCTGCCCCCGTTTCTTGTCCCTCATGAACTCTTCAACTTCGGTGACCACGGAGTTTATGGTCGAACTCTCCCTGACAAAGGGCGCCAAATCATCATCTGTGATCACTACCGGTTTCTGCAAGGGTATCCACCAGCCTCTTCTATAGCGCTTTTCAGGATTAAATAGTATGAGATGGGGTGTATTCCATAATTGCCTCTATGGTATCAGTTATATTCCAATGCGACTAAGGCCAAGCGGCTGCGCACACATTGTCCAGGGGATTGCCCGTTTCCAAATCTGCCCCGTCGTGCCACTTATTTCCTTTTGCTTTCACCCGGTTTCAATGCCCTTACTAGGGCATCAACCGCAATGGCTGTCATTATAAGAAATGTCGAAACAAGCTGCTCCATCCTGCCTTTCATGAGCGCAATTCCCCCTATCTCCAATCCTTGTCATGAGCTTGCAATACTGCAGGCGGTTATCCTGATGTAATGCATATCGCCTCCATGCCTAAAATAGATAGCTGGCCGGTGCCCTTGCCTGACCGCATATGGGCGAACTCCTTTCCTGTGCCTTTGAGAGGAGGATGCGCCAGTCAAACGGTTTCGCAATGAATGCATAATCTCGGGGAGCGAATGAATTCACTTTCCATTTGCTTCCGAAGGTGATGCAGGAACAGAATTCCAAGCGCCTTCAGTCAACGTCTCCTGCTGGCGTTTCCTGAACACCCTCAAGCTCCTCTTCCTCCATTCTCCTTACAAATTCAGGAGGAACCTCCTTGGTGATGAAGACTGTCTTTCCTGCCCTCTGGACAGCAATCTCCTGCTTGGTCATTTCAGAGGCCGAAATTTCGAGTATGACAGGCTTCTCTGTCCTGACCTTTCCTGCGCTGTATGCATCCGAAGCGCTCCTTGAAAGGTGCACCATCCTTCTATCGGCAGGTTTGATGCCATTCTCAAGCAGTATGGCCGTCTCCTCCTCTGTTGCTGGATAATAGAGCTTTTCCGGTATGTTGTCCGTGGGAAGGTCAAGTTCAACATCGAACGAATGCCCGTATGTCGCCCTCATTCTGCCGTTGCTGATCTGGTATCTCCCCTTCGGGTCAGTCTGAACAAGCGCGACTATATGGTGCAGCCTCAGCCAGTGGTATCTCGGCTGCCTTTCTGTCAGGGCGTTTATGAATTCCCTGACGTCCACCCACCCCCTGTGGTCCATCTTCAGGTTGAAGCGTTCCGGGAAATGCCTGAGCACTCCTGCCATTGTTCTTCCCACCTGGTCGACTTCCCTGTCGCTCATGAGGAACTTGCCCTCTTCATTGCAGACGGGGCACACCTCACCCCTGAAGTATCCGTGTTCTTGACACTCCCTCAGCATTCAAATCTCATTTTTGCTATATCTGTTGGCTTTATATTGTTTTGTTTCAAAGGTTCAATTTCAGAAGCAGGAAAGTTTAACCTCGCGATCCTTATGGTGGAAGCAATGGCAGTAAGGGAGGTCCACCTGCTCCACGACGGCTATCTCGAACTCGACATGGGCATGCTCGTATACATGAAGACGCCATATTACGGCATAAAATACCAGGCAGCCCTGAAGCCGATGCTTGTTATCACAGACAGCGAGAACATGCTGGTCGATTCGGGTATCGCACCCCTCCCGCCCTCACTTGCCAGGCATGTCAGGTTCAGCAAGGACACAGACATACTGCAGAGCCTTGCATCATATGGACTTAAGCCGGAGGACATATCTGTTGTGGTCAACACGCACATGCACATGGACCACTGTGGAAACAACAGGCTCTTCACGAAGGCAAGGCTGATTGTACAGGCGGCCGAGCTCGCCTACTCCAGGAACCCTGACAGGTTCATGCGCGGCGGCTACGTCAAAGAGTTCTACCGGGACCTAGAGTTCGAGACTGTGGACGGGACGGCCCTTCTTACAAACGGCGTCCGGGTCATGGACACACCGGGCCACACCCCCGGACATCAGTCTGTCGTCATACAGTGCGGCGAAAGGAAGGTTGTGTACACCGGAGACGCAGCTCCGCTGCTCGAAAACATAGAGAAGAGGGACATAACGGGCATAATCTATGACCCGAAGAAGGAACTGGAGTCTATCGACAGGCTCAGAGCTGAGGGCGGCGAGGTCATAGCAAGCCACGATCTGCTTCAGATGAAATTCGATTTAGTCGTGCGATAGCCGGCGGTGTTCCACAAAAGCGCGAGCCACATTTCTCAAAAGGACCGAAGTCGTCACCGGACCGACGCCCCCGGGCACGGGGGTTATGGCCAGTGCCTTCTCCGAAACACTCTCGAAGTCCACATCTCCGACAATCCTGAAACCGCTCTTCGAAGTCGGTGAGGGCACACTGTTTATGCCCACATCTATCACAAAAGTACCCGGTGTAACCATTTTCCCCGTTACCGCTCCAGGCCGTCCGACGGCCGAAACAAGTATTTCTGCCCGCCTGGTGTGTATCTCCAGCTCCTTTGTTCTTGAGTGGCATACCGTGATCGTTGCATCGCCCATTTCCCCTTTCTGAAGAAGCAAGTTTGCAAGCGGCTTTCCAACAACGTTGCTCCTTCCCACTATTACAACGTGCTTACCCGCGGGGCCGAAACCGCTCCTCACCATTACCTCGATGACTGCCTGGGGTGTCGCAGGCGGATGCACTGTCATACCGGAGTACATCCTTCCCATGCTGTATGTCGAGGCACAGTCCACATCCTTCAAGGGCGCAATGCAATCGAGTATCCTTCGGGCATCGAGTCCCCGGGGCAGCGGGGAATGCACAAGAACTGCGTCCACCCCCTTGTCATCTGAAAGCGTCCTGACGGCCGAAGCGATATGCTCCTCGCTCTCTCCCTCTTCCATGTTCACGCTCCTGTAGCCGATGTCGAGCTTTGCGGCAATCCTCTGCTTCTGCCTTGAGTAGCTTTCCGCCGCGGCATCGTGTCCGACGCTCACGACTGCCATCGCAGGCCTTCTGTCGGTCCCGGGAACACTTTCAATAATCGATGAAGTCTCAGCATCGATATCGGCGGCTATCCTCCTCCCGTCGATGATGGTGGCGGTCAAGCTGTTCACTCTCAGTGCCTGAAGAGGCGCTGGCCAGTAAATAACATTGCCATGCCGTGTTCGTCGGCCGCCTCAATTACCTCACTGTCCCTGATTGAGCCCCCTGGCTGAAGAACAGCAGTGACACCGCCCTTTGCCGCCTCGTCAATGCCATCCCTGAACGGGAAAAAGGCATCCGATGCCATGACGGAACCGATGCTTGCGCCCCTGCTCTTGTCAATTGCTATCTTGACTGCGTCAACTCTGCTGCTCTGACCTGCGCCTATGCCTGTGGTGCATCTGCCCTTAGAAAGGACAATCGCATTCGACCACAGGAACCTGACAACCTTCCATCCGAAGAGCAGGCTCTGCAGCTCCTCCTGGCTGGCTGCTCTCCTGGTCACAGTCCTCAACTCAGATACTCTGAGCTCCGGAACCTCGGTCGTCTGGGCAAGGTACCCGCCCATGATGTGCCTGACGTCTATCTCCTGTGATCCTGCCCGAGCCTGCTTTCCATGCAATGTCAGGATCCTGCGTTTCCTCTTCCCCGAGAGGAGCTGGAGCGCCTCCCTCTCGTACCCGGGAGCTATGATGGCATCTATGAATTTCCTCGAGAGAAACTGAGCGCTTTTCACATCAACATTCCTGTTGACACCAATCACACACCCGTACGCCGACAGCGCGTCTGATTCATACGCCATCTGAAGCGCTGTGTCAAGCTCGTCGGCAACTGCGACTCCTGAGGGATTCGCGTGCTTGACTATTATCGCACACGGGTCACTGAAGCTGTTTGCCATTTCGAGCGCGATGTTGAGGTCTAGTATGTTGTTGAATGACAGTTCCTTGCCTTCAAGCACTTCTGCGTCCAGTACCGAATTGGCATGATTTCCATACGTCCTGTAGACTGCCGCCCTCTGGAAAGGGTTCTCGCCGTAACGAAGGTTCATCTCCTTCTTAGCCCGTATGAACAGGTTCTTGCCGAAGATATCCTCTTTCCCTCTCAAATAGGAGGCGATGTCTGCGTCATATCCGGCTGTTCTCTCAAATGCGCTGACGGCAAGTTCCTTGAGAAATGAACCCGAAAGCTCTCCCTTGCCGCCCTGCAGCTCTCTGATCACCTGTCCGTACTGACTTATGTCAGTTACAATGGCCACATCTTTGTAGTTCTTTGCGGCAGCCCTTGTGAGGGCCACGCCACCAACGTCAATGGTTTCTAGCATCTCATCCTCCTTGTGGCCCCCCTCCTGCAGTGTTTTCTCGAATGGATAAAGGTTGGATACGACTACGTCAAAGACCGGAATATCCAGAGACTTCAGCTGCTTCATGTGCTCGGCATTGTCGCGCAGCGCGAGCAGTGAGGCGAAAATCGCAGGGTGAAGAGTCTTGACTCTGCCTGAGAGCATGTCGGAGAACCCGGTCAGCGATGACAGCGGCTTCGAATCAATACCCTGGGAGGCCAGGAACTCATGAGTTTTCCCGGTGGCATGAATTATGATTCCTTGCTCCCTGAAGCACGCGCAGAGTTCAGGCAGTCCCGTCTTGTCGAAAACGCTAATCAGCGCATTTTGCGGTTTAATCGAGAACACCCCTTTTTTTCACCGTCAGCGAACCGGTCGGTTTGTATGTTTGGCGGGATTTTAAAGTTTGCCAGAAGAAGGAGGAAGCGGAGCTTTCTCGGTGCGCTATCTGCGTGAAGTGAAGACATACCTCGCAGGCACATTCTTCTTAAGCCCTGTCCAGTACCTGCACGTTGGACATGAGTAACCAAGCGTGACTGTTCCACCGTCAATCGTCATGTTCTTCAGCCGTTTCAGCCTTGAGCCGCAGATCGGGCACTTGTGCGGCAGTTTTACCCCCTTCGCCTCCTTGTACTTCAGCTCGAGGTCAACAAGGTGATTGCTCACTGCCAGTTTCCTTATCCTCTCGTCGCTCACATGGTAAAGATGTTCTGTTTCCTGCATCTTTCTCCTTACGATTTCCCCAAGCTTGCGCTGCGAATTGATGACACCGTAATCCGTAATGCACGAGGCTATTGCTTTGACAATCTCTTCCTTCGAAGGAATTCTGTAGGTCATTCCCAGCAAAGACAATATTGTACGCCGTAAAGTAGGTTTCCAGTGTTCCATGTAACTCTGCAACTTGCCGACTCAGGCTCAGGAAACGACAAGGAGCCTGTAGTCCTTGAGATATCTGCCTTCTACCCTGTACTCCCGTCTTACTTTCAAGGGCTCCAGGTATGAGTCAAACGACCCCTTGAACATCAGGTCACCAAAAAGCATGATTCCCCCCGGCATAAGCACCCTTTTCAGCTCCTCAATTCCATCTCGCACTGAGTCGCCAAGGTTGTGATATACCAGGCTTGTCACCACAGTGTCGAAGACACTATCGCCGAATGGAAGCGGGACCAGTTCATGGCTGAGAAAAGTGACCTGCTTGTGGCAGCCAAGGCTGCGCATATTCTCCTCTGCCAACCTGATGCTGGAGCCTGTAAGGCTCTCACTTCCAAAATTATCGACCGCCAGGACATTCGCCGAAGGGAACCTACGGCAGAGCAGCGCTGACACGAACCCGAGCCCACACCCCGCGTCCAGCACCCTGCTCGGAATGAACTCAATTTCATCAAGATAGTCGAATGCCTGTATGAACAGGCGGGCAACCCTTTGCCTTGTCTTTATCGACCCTTCTGCGTCCGTGTGGTGGTATGTACCGAATTCTGCCAGCTCCCACCAGTTGTTGCCGCCCAATTTGGTTACCTGCCGGACTGGATGAAAGAATCGCTCTGCACCCATATAAGCGGTTGGTGCCCCGGCAGTACGGGGGGAAGATCCCCCCAGGTTCGCCGCCGCCCCACAGAGACGCGGGCTGAGGGCGCCTGTGGGTCCGTCCAGATTTGAACTGGAGTCACCAGCACCCCAAGCTGGAAGGATACCAAGCTACCCCACGGACCCTTTAGACTCTCAGTGTACCCTCAATGGAAGGGAAGCACCTCATCTATCAGGTCTGCATGTGATATTATCATCCTTCTGCAGCAGTACCTGTTGATCCCAAGCGAATCAAGGACTTCCTTGGGAGTCTCTCCCATTGAGGTCCTTTTGAGATATATCTCGTATGAGCTTCCAATGACCTTGCCGCACGTGAAACATCTTACCGGTATAATCACTGAATCACCTGTATGACTTCTGTTTCTTCTTCCTTGCTCCCCTTCCCTGGGGTTTCTTCGGAAGTTTCCTTCTTGGATCGCTTATGAGCAATGACCTGTCATACTGCCTGTAAATCAGTTCAAGCTGTTCGTCCTTCAGGAATGAAACCAGCCCTCTTGCAATGGCCGTCCTGGCTGCCTCCGCCTGCCCCATGAAACCGCCGCCGCGGACGCTTACATCTATGTCCACCGAATGGGACTTGTCTCCTGCAAGCACGAGCGGTTCATTGATCTTCCTTCTTGCAAGCTCGGGGACGTGGATTTCAAGCGGAACGCTGTTGATTCTCACCCGGCCCAGACCCTTCCTGACGACAGCTGTCGCGACAGCCGATTTCCTCTTGCCAACGTCAATAAGCGGATTATCGCTCATTCGTTCACCTTCGCTCCGAGCAGCTTTGAGACTTCCGATAGTCTCACATATCTCTTTCCTGCTGATGCAATGGCAACCTTTTCAGGCGTTTCAGCGGCAAGCTCCCTGGGTGAACCGATGTACGCCTTGAGCCTCTTAAGTGCGTCCTTTCCCCTGCTTGTCTTGAACGGCAGCATGCCTCTTACTGTCCTCCTGAGAATTCTGTCAGGCATACGCGGATACTCTGGCCCTCTGATCGCCTTGCCCTTGTTGTAGGCGCTGTAATATTGCCTGTAGTTCGTCTCCATACTGCCTGTGAGGAGTATCTTGTCCGCATTTATCACAGTTATTTCTTCTCCCTTGAGAAGCCTCTTGGCAACAATGCTGGACAACCGGCCCAGTATCGCACCGTCTGCATCGATGATGGTCATTCTTCTACCTCAGATGATTATCTTGATGTCTGAACCGGCTGGATTTGATTCGGCAAGCGACTCTATGCTCACAAGACTGCACCCAGCTTCCGCAAGTTTTCTCGCGGCCGAGCCTGAATGGGAATAAGCAGACACAGTCACCTTCTTTGTTATGCTTCCTGCACCAAGGAGTTTGCCCGGCACGAGCACTGTATCCCCTTCCTTGCAGAACCTGTCCACTTTCGAAAGGTTGACAGACGGCCTTGACTTTACAGGAGCCTCCAGTCTTCTGGCGACATCCCTCCATAGCTTTGATTTCTTCGCGGCAGAAAGCGTGTACAGCCTGTCCACTAGTCCAACAAGCTGGGGGTTTCTCTTCCTGTCGATAACTCTGGCATGTTTTCCCATTTCTTCAGCATCCGGTTGATTTTTGAGCTAATATGCTACTATTTATAAACTTTTCACCTGAACAGTTACGACTGTCTTCTGACAATTGTGCACACGGTCTTCAATCGACTGTCTGTATATTGCCTGTCCGGCTGCAAATAGGTTGCCCCGGCACAGGCCCTGAAATACGCCGGGAGGCCTCCGGGGCCGTCATTTCTACAAAAGTTATTTTAGTCGGCTGTGATTGCCAGTTGAGCTAATGGCAACTTTGGAGGGTTCCGAAAATCATTTTGGGGGCCTTTTCCTGATGATCTTGCCGCCATTAAGCAACTGGTCTTCGGGAAAAAAAGATTTGCCGATGCTGTCGTGATTAAAGTGGGAGTGTGTGAGTAATGATCAGATTTGGGCCTGCAGGTATTCCGCTGTCATGCAAGGGCAGGACACTCATGGACGGGATTGAAGATGTTCATGCTCTCGGCCTCACGGCTATGGAGGTGCAGCTCATTCGCTCCAACACGTACGAACGCCTGCCGGACGACGAGGAGATAGGCCACAGCCCGTCCGAGCTTGAGACAGACCTCATAGTGCAGATCAACAGGGCGGAAGGCAAGGGATACGAAGCAATAAATGATCCAGACGAGAAGATCAGGGGCGAGGACAAGCTCATAGTCCTCGAGAGCGGCCTCTGTCATTCCTACCTTGAGCTCTATGATATGGCAGAGTACGCGAAGGCTCATGATGTACAGCTTTCTGTTCATTCAAACTACTATGTTGACCTGTCAGGAAGGAGCGAAATGATAGAGCGCAGTCAGTCCAACATAAGGTGGGCCGGGTTAATCTGCGACGCGCTGGACGGGATGGTTGTCTCCACACAGCTTGGCTTTTACGGTTCAAAGGGTAAGAAGGCGGGGAGCGAACTCATAATCAAGCACATAAGGGAGGTAAGGGACTGGTGGAAAAAGAACGGCCTCTCCCCTCTTATAGGGCTCGAGACAAGCGGAAGGCAGGAGATATTCGGGAGCGTCGACGAAATCGTCTCAGCCTCAAGGCGTGTCAAGGGCACCATACCGGTCATCAACTTCGCACATTTGCACTCAAGGGAGAACGGAAACCTCAGGGAGGAATCTGACTTTGCCTCTGTACTTGAGAAGGCAAAGAAAGCGGGAGAAGGGCTGATGTACACATCATTCTCTGGCGTGGAGCATCACGGCGGTAACGAGCTCAGGCTTACACCGATAAAGAGAGGAGACCTGAGGTTTGAACCGCTGGCTGAATTGATTGTACAGGAAAACGAGGACATGACTGTCATTTCCTCCTCCCCCCTTCTGGAGCATGATGCGATTTACATGAAAGTTATTTTCGAAAGAGTTCTTACGAGGCAAGTGTCCAAGACAGAAGAGGTCAAGGAGAAATAGCCCTTATTCGTCGTAAACAGAGTAAAGGACCTCTACACTTTCACCTCTTACGAGCCTGTAAACGCACATGCTCTTGTCTGACGCCTCAAAGATCACAGACACGGCATAAGGGGCTCTGAACCATTTTTCATGCGTCGCCCTGTCCGTTCCGGACATGAAGTTGCCCACGCCGGTGTGTGAATGGTACCATCCAACAACAATGCATCCGTCAGGAACTGTCTGCCCTTCGGGAATATAGCCATTTCTGTCGACCGACACATGATGGGATGTTGAGTTGACCGGAAGGCTGACAGCGGCCTCGATCCGTACAAGCTGTCTGCCGTTGTACCTGAAGGGCGTCCCGTAGAGAAGGCCCATGCTTTCCTTTCCGTTGTTGAACGACTCAATTCCCTCCTCCTCAATCCTGGCCGCGGCACCGGATGATATGAACACTTTAGCGCCGGACCCTGCAGCCCTCATGGCGCTTGAGGGCATTGTCACTTTCCTTGCCCTTGCCTTACTTGACTTGAGAATCTTCACCGTCATGAGCGCCAGCCTTCATCTGACAGGAAAGCGCTTGCTTTCAGGCATGCATCATAGCTCAGGGGCTCAGCGGTGTTCGGGTTCTCGACAAGATTGGCCACTCCCTCTACAAGGGAAAGCAATGTCCTGTCGACCTTCCATTCCTGGAGAAGCCTTATGCACACGACCCCTCCATCCGCCGGAGGGGATATGTTGGGATGGAATATTTCTGTCATCCATCTCACGCGCGGCTTCATGAACGGGTAGTCTCTGCTGATGAGGACAGAGAATGAATTCTCGTTCGCCGTAACCACCCGTCCGTCAGAGAGCTTCATGGCTTTTATTTCTCTCAGATGGACCATGAACTCCAGCGGGAAGGTTATCTCTCTCGGTCTGAGTTCTGGAAGCTCGCAGACAGCTCGACTGGTGCAAGCAAGCATTCCGAACTCGCTTTTCAACCTCCTGAAGAGCAACTCGAGCGGGAGGGGCGTTCGATTAACCCCCTTCCGGATCG
Organism: Candidatus Sysuiplasmataceae archaeon; assembly: GCA_046706185.1. Classification (GTDB taxonomy): domain Archaea; phylum Thermoplasmatota; class Thermoplasmata; order Sysuiplasmatales; family Sysuiplasmataceae; genus JAJZXY01. The sequence continues at coordinate 59,456 of JBJKPR010000062.1, read as the reverse complement.
GGCAAGAGCTCGATCACGTCCCCTTCTTTCAGCCCGCCTTCGTCCACTGTCTTCGAGGTGGATAAAAGCCTTCTGCCTGCCTTGAGGAGATATGCATCGTTTGTCAATGACCAGAACTCTACCGCACTGTCCAGAATCTCCTGCAGTCTTGTGCTTCCGTCTACTTCCATCAGTGTGCTGCTTCCGTTCTGCGAATTTTTCACCTCAATTTTCACTATTCTCATATCAAGCACCTCCATGGTTGTCGCAATTGTCCCCAATCTCGACCTCCATGCTCTCAACGACATTATCCGCGCCGTTGTAAATGTACATCTTCCCACCATCTGCCTTTCCAGACAGCAGTTTCACTATCTCCAGCGACTGCATCGAACCAACTATGGATGAAACTGAAGGCTCGGACGGCACCCTTCTTCGGGGAGTGTTTGCCTCCCTTCCGCTGCATGTGAAATCCCTGTCCATGACTGCCATGTGTGTAGCGTTGACGGAGCACTGGTAGCATGGGCCGTCGGGAGGAATCACAACATGGACCCTTCCAAGGAGACCATCCAGGCCGCCGTCCACGTAAGGGACATTCCTGAAATAGCAGTTTGAATTGACGTGGAGCCTTGATGATATATTGTCGACGCAACCAGCCACTGCGTCAAATCGTGCATAGAATTCATCATCCAGCTCCCTAGCGTCCATGTCAACCTCCTCAAGGTCCACCTCATCGTTCATGACCCTGAGGGTGCGGGCCGCTGCTTTCACCTTCTTTATCCCCTCTTCAGCGTCTCCGGAAGTGAAAAGGAAACACCTCCCGAGGTTGGACCGCTGGACAATATCGCTGTCTACCAGAGTCAGTTTCTTCGGCCCGTAAAGCACCAGGTTTTTCAGGACCTCGTTGCCAAGTGCTCCGGCACCCACCACGCAAATGCGTGAACACCTGATCCTGTCGAGGCTCAGTTCACCGACCAGGCTTATCCTCGAATACCTTCCAATGTTCGTGGCCAGTCTTCCCTCCTTCATCGGCCAGAGGCAAACGTTATGGTTGCTTATCTGTGTTATCATGCAAATGCGAAGTGCACACAACAGCAATGTTAATGAGAGAAGGACGTTTCTCTCAACAAAGGAATCCAGATGGACAAAGAGGAGTTCACCGTAACACCCTGGGAGGTAAAGGGGGAAATAGATTACGACAGGCTGGTGGAACGGTTCGGTACCAGCTACATCACCCCGGAACTCCTCGAAAGGATGCCAGGTGGAAGTGACAATGTCTTCCTGAGGCGGAGGATTTTCTACTCGCATCGCGACTTGGACTGGCTGCTGGAGAACTACGAAAAGGGGAAACCGTTCTACCTCTATACCGGAAGGGGGCCTTCAAGCGGTACGCATCTGGGTCACATGATACCGTGGATTTTCACAAGGCAGCTGCAGGAGATGTTTGATGTCCGCCTTTATTTCCAGATGACAGACGACGAGAAGTTCCTTTTCAAGGAGCAGCTCACGCTTGAGGACACAGAGCGGGCAACTTACGACAACATGCTTGATTTCATAGCCCTGGGCTTCAACCCTTCAAAGACGAAGATAATCGTCGACACGAGGGACATAGCCCATCTGTACAGAATCGCACTCAAAGTCTCTAAGAAGGTGACATTCTCCACTGCAAAAGCGGTGTTCGGCTTCAAGAACAGCACAAACATTGGTTCTATCTTCTACACATCGATTCAGTCTGCTCCCGCATTCATAGACTCCGAACTGAAGGGAACCAACATTCCATGCCTGATCCCTTGCGGCATAGACCAGGACCCGCACTTCAGGGTTACAAGGGATGTGGCACCTCTGCTTGGCTACTACAAACCAGCGCTCATACATGGCAAGATGCTGCCCGGCCTCTCCGGTGGAAAGATGTCGAGCACTGGGCAGGCGGCAATCTACACTACAGACAGCGACAGCGAGATCAGGAAGAAGATAATGAATGCATTCACAGGAGGAAGGGCAACGGTCGAGGAGCAGAGACGTCTTGGAGCCGACCCTGACATATGCCCTGTTTTTCATCATTTCGAGTTCCTCCTTGAGCCTGACGATGGACGGCTGAACAGGATATACTCGGACTGCAGGAGCGGTGCACTCCTGTGCGGCGATTGCAAGCTGAACCTGTTTTCAAAGGTCCGGGATTTCATGATCAGGCACAGGGAAAACAGGGAGAGGGCCAAGGAGAAAATTGAGGATTTCATCTTCAGAGGGGAGACGGGGCAGACATGACATCAGCGAAGAGAAGCGCCGAAGAGCTCAGCCTGTCGGAAAGGAAGATACTTGCAGCACTGGCCTCGCTCAACGGGAGGTCTACGCTCGGGGAGATATCGGACGCGGTGAACTTCAAGGGGCCCGTGCAGCTGATGAATGCACTGAACTGGCTCAAAGCCAAGGGGTATGTGATTGTTGACGAAAAGGTGGTCAGATACTACACCCTCAAGGAGAAGTCTGTGGCAACCGCGAAGATGCCGGAGCGCCTGATACTTGAGCAGATAGCCGGGGGCGATGCTCCGCTCGACGAAATAGCCTCCAGGCTTCAGGACAGGTCCGTTATCGGCGTCGGTGTGGGCTGGATAAGGAGGAAAGGGTGGGCCACGCTCACCGAAGGGAAGAAACTGAGCATCACCGATGCGGGGCGGGCGGCCCTTCGGCAGCCCGGTCCAGACGAAGCGCTGCTCACAGAAATGGCGCGGCAGGAGATCGAGGAGAACCCCTCCAACGCACCTCTGTTGAAGGACCTGCTTTCACGCAGGGATTTCATAAAGCTTCATGAACGGATGGTCAGGGAGGTCAGCCTGCTACCCCGGGGGGAGGAGGCAATAAGGCAGGGACTGTCACTTGAGGAGGACCTTTCACAGATCAGCCCAGAGCTTCTCAAGTCAGGGAAATGGAGAGGCTTCAGGCTGAGGCCCTACGACCTGAGTGCCCCCGTTCCTGCAACGACCGGCTCCAGGCTTCATCCTGTGGCAAGGACGATAAGGCAGATATCACACGTCTTCGCCGAGATGGGCTTCACAGAGATTGAGGACGAGTATGTGCAGAACACATTCTGGGACATGGATGTTCTATTCACACCGCAGGACCATCCTGCAAGGGACATGCAGGATACTTTTTACCTCTCGTCGCCCGGGGAACTGCCTCTCGACGTGAAGCTTTCGAGGAAGGTCAGAAGCGCTCATGAAACCGGGGGCAGGACAGGGTCTACCGGATGGGGCTACGAATGGAGCAGCAGTGAAGCGAGGAGGGCACTGTTGCGTACACACACGACCGTCGCAACCATAAGGTACCTGATGGGCCACCCCAGACCTCCTGTCAAGGTCTTTTCAGTTGGAAGGATTTTCAGACGGGAGGCGATGGATGCAACTCACCTGTCAGAATTCTACCAGATAGAGGGCGTCCTGATGGAAAAGAAAGCATCTCTCGATATGCTTTGCAACGTTCTCAGAGAATTCTACGCCAAGATGGGGCTGAGCAGGATAAGGCTCAGGCCGGGATACTTCCCTTACACCGAACCCTCCATGGAGGTGGACGTGCTGTACAATGGCAAGTGGATTGAGATGGGCGGTTCCGGCGTTTTCAGGCCTGAGGTTCTCAGGCCTCTCGGAATAAGGGATCCCGTCCTTGCATGGGGACTGGGGCTTGAAAGGCTCGTTATGCTTCGGCACGGCTTCACGGACATCAGGGACCTGTACATAAGCGACATTTCCCAGTTGAGGAAGATATCCTCAGTCTGACTTCCTTCCGTGCAGGCGCTCAACGCTCCTTAGCTTTGACTCCACCCTGGCTGCCTCCGAAAAATCGCCTCTTTCCCTTTCAATCCTTGCAAGGAGCCTGTAATTGAGCCTGGATTCAGAGACGTCGCCTGCCCTTGTTGAAACCCTGACCGCCCTGGTCGCCTCCCGTTCTGCCGTCTCAAGGTCATTTGAAAGAAACACGGACCAAGCACAGAGCCTGTGGTACATCGATATTTCCCTGTCGCTTTTTGCAGAATCACTGAACATCCTGCGCTCATCCATCCCCGCCGGTCTTCCTGCAGACTCGGCCTCTGCAAGCTTGACGATAAGCCGGTGCTCATTTGTTCTGGCACCTATCCTGCCAAGCCTTTCGAGCGCATCATCCGGTCTCTGAAGCTCAAGCAGAACACGAGCACTCAGCATCAGCAGTTCATCCGGAGGGGACTCAAGCCACCCTTCAAGCGCTGAAACAGGCCCGGCAATATCCTCCGGGCCCGTCGCCTGCAGTTCCTCCGAATGGTAAGAAACAAGTCTAGCTGCCTCCGATATCCTGCCGCTCTCGACCAGGTACTTCAGTCTCTTGGGATGGTCTCCGGCCTCGAGGTAGTAGTCAGAGAGCAGGGAAAAAGCCATCTTCCTTCTCCTCTCGTCCGCCAGAAGCCTGTCAACTGCATCTGCAGCCGCATCGGAAAGTTCAAGCTTGGCTCCATTCCTTACCACAAAAGGGATCTTTTTCTTCTGCCTCATAAGGCCCGATTCAAGAGGTCCTCCGAGCCTGAGGGCACAGAGCATGGCAAGCTCCGCATCATCCAGTTCCTTCAGAACGCGGGCGGGCGAATGCTTCGAGGGGTTCTCAATTGATTCCTCGACTACCCTGGCTGATTCGAGCTTTTCACTCAGCTTCCTTGCGAGCTCGATCCCCTTGGGCGTGAGAAGATATATCTTCACCCTTCTGCTGTTTTCTGTCTTCTCCTTCTGCGTGCAAAAAAGCTCGTTTCCCGAGCCGCGCTCGAGTTCAATTGCAGCGTGCGCCCTTGTTATGTTGAGCGCATCTGCGATGCCTGTCTGAGAAAGGATGTGTACTTCGGCCTTTCCACCGCTCCGCCTGAGGCTTCCGTAAATGTGGAGCACAATCCTTTCCCTCACACTGAGGTCTGTCCTTTCTTTTTGCCTGCTCAACATTTCCGAATTGACTGAGAAATATAAACAATCATGCTGGGCGCCCGGCTGAATTCAGCGGGCCATCATTTCTTATATTTAACTATGTTTGTCAGGCGCATCGTTGCTGGAGACGAAAAAGTTAAAAGCGAATCCCTGTATGTTAAGTGGACCAGAGGTAAAGAGAAATTGGCCAATCCGCATGCAGGAGTCAGTGAAATAATAGGACTCCTGGAAGCTGTGAATGATTTTTCAGGCAGCGTGGATGCCTCTGTGCTGGCCGATGATTTTGACCTGGAGCTCGACGAGATTTACCCTGCCATCGAAGCTGCCGAGATGCTCGGTTTCGTTTCGACGCCGGAGGGGGACATAAAGCTCACGGAAAAGGGAAAGGGCTTTCTGAAATCCGATATCCAGGCAAGAAAGGACATGCTTCGGGACCAGATGCTCGGTATAGAAAGCGTTGCAGCTCTGATCAATACGCTGAGGGACTCAGAAGATTTCAAAATGAGCAAGGAGGATTTCACCACTTATTTGTCAACAACAATGAAGTCACTGCATCCCGAGGAGCTGTTTCTTGTCCTTCTCAACTGGGCGAGATATGCAGAGCTGCTTCGTTACGATTCAGACACGGACGAAGTGTATCTTGTTTCATGAACGACTGCACTCCTGACTTCTGAGAGGCGTGTAACAACCGCCCTTGCCCCCGCGTCAAGCAGTTCGGCACGGGTGGACACGCCACCTGTGATTCCGACGGGATACACTTCCGCCCCCGTGTATGAGCGTATGTCTGATGCGCTGTCGCCGACTCCAAAGCACTCAACGGGGCTGACTCCAAGTCTGTCAATGGCAATCTTTGTACCGAGTGGAGACGGCTTCATCTCCCACATGACTGTGTTTCTTCCCACAATGCATTCGAAGTAATCCTCCATTCCAAGCCTGGAAACGCACCTTCTTATGGCATCCTCGCAGTTCGAACTTACAAGAGCCATACTTACGCCCGCCAGTTTCAGCTCTTCGAGAAATCCCACCGTGTCCCTTGTGGGTATTGCAACGCCTGCCGCTGCAAGTTCATACCTGCAGATTATATCAGAAGCCTCCTGCCACCTCTTTCTCCTCGTCTGTTCCTCGCCGCCATCCCGTCCATACGCGTTCCTCAGCAGTCCAACCGGCAGGTTTCTCATTCCATCTATCATGAAGCCGTTCCTCGAGAGCACTTCCCTCAGCTCACTTCGAAGCGCAAACTGGTCGACAAAGTCAAAGAGGTTCACTAGCGTCATGTCAAAGTCAAGGATGGCGCCCCTGTAGTCGCCGTATGTGCCCTTCATTCCTGCTGTCCGTCCTGTAGCGCACTGAAGTAAACGGGTCGTCGCAAATTCCCGGAAAACTGCTCAGCTGAATATGGAAAGAGCAGTCTCCCTCTCTTCCTGTGTCATGTGTCTCACTTCGTTCACCGGGTAGCGATTCCTGACAGTCTTGTGCAGCATTTCATCGAATGACGGGCTGTCCTCATTCTGGTAGAATATGCCGAGCGGGATTTTCTCCGTCTCCCTTGCCCTGTCGAGTGCAGCATGCTGATTTGTGCTGTCATGGCCGACCGTATCAAGCGAATACATTTTCGACCTGACATCATCGTATATGTCATGCCATGTTACGCAGGGGCTGAGTATATCGACAAGTGCAAACCCCCTGTGCTTTATTGCAGCCTGGATCAATTCTGAAAGCTGCTTCACCTGTCCTGAAAACCCTCTGGCAACAAACGTCGCTCCGACACCGAGCAGCGTGGAAAGCGGGTTCAGCGGATAGATTGAACTGCCGTACGGAGTCGTCTTGGTTTTCTGTCCGAAGTTTGAAGTTGGCGAAAGCTGGCCCGTGGTCAGGCCGTAGACTTCGTTGTTGAGCACGAGCAGTTTCACGTCGTGGTTCCTACGGGCTGTGTGCACAACGTGGTTGAAGCCGATGCCATACTCATCACCGTCCCCGGCTATAGCTAGCACGGTCAGACCGGGGTTTGCAATCTTGGCGCCTACAGCCACAGGGAGAGGCCTTCCATGAAGGCCGTGGTGGCCGTAAGTCCTTATGTATCCGGGGAAATTGGAAGAGCATCCTATTCCTGATGATATGACAACATTGTGAGGCTCTATTTCCAGAGTGGCAAGCGCATTCTTGACTGCCGACAGCGCACCGAAATCTCCGCATCCTGGGCACCAGTCAGGCCTTATGTCGCTTTCAAACAGCTTGGTTTCCAACACTTATATCGATCTCCCTTTTCAACACGTTTTTGACCTTTTCAACCACCTCTTCCGGCTCAAGTGGTTCTCCGCTGAACGTCAGCAGCCTGTCCTCTATCACGAGGCCTGTTTCTCTCGCAATCAGGCCCGCCATCTGGGCGGTGTAGTTCGCCTCCACATCGACAAGATGCTTTGCCTTTCCGAGCATGAGCCCGACGTCCTTCCATTTGAGGGGGAAAATGTCCGAGAATTCAATCGAGTTTACCTTCACTCCTTCAGCCCAGAGGAGCCTCAGCGCCTCTCTTATTGGGTTAGACGTGCTTCCCCAGCAGACGAGTGTGACTTCCGCATCGGCCGGTCCTACAACTTCGGGAAGGCTGAGTTCAGCTGCTATTCCGTCTAGCTTCTTCATCCTCTTGTTCATCATCTCGACTCTTTTCTCAACCGCGTGTTCGAGCCCCGCCTCCACGTCGCTCAGGTCATGTCCGTACTCGTCATGCTCATCCGTCTTTGCAACGAACATGCCGTTGGGCGTTCCAGGGAGTACCCTCGGGGAGACATTGTCAGCCGTCAGCTCATAACGTTTGAACCACGTCCCCTCTTCGCCGACCTCAGTAAGCAGTTTCCCCCTGTCGATGGGCTCCTCGAAGTCGAGGTTCTCCACTGTAGCATAACCCCCATCACCTATTCCAAAATCCAGAAGCACGATTACAGGCACCTGCCACTTCTCGGCAATGTTGAATGCCTTCCCCATGTAGTTGAATGTCTCTTCAGGGTTCCTCGGGGCAAGTATGACCCTGGGAAAATCGTCCTGTGAGATTCCGAGCATCATGTTCAGGTCACCCTGTGATGTTTTTGTCGGCAAGCCAGTACTGGGGCCTGCCCTCATGACGTCGACCACAACCAGAGGTGTCTCATTCATGGCTGCCATTCCAAAACCTTCCTGCATGAGCGCGAACCCGCCGCCGCTTGTACCGCACATTGCCCTTGCTCCTGTATAGGCCGCACCTATTGTGGCCCCCATTGCGGCAATCTCGTCTTCGGCCAGAAGGACAGAGATGCCCATTTTCTCAGCATTGGCAGCCATGTAGTGCAGTATGGGGCTGGCAGGCGACATGGGATAGGCTGCGTAGAATTTGCAACCAGCGTTCACAGCCCCGGCCGCAAGAGCGAAGTCTGCATGCGTGAACATTCTCTTCTTCTTGTAATCATATTCAAGCGACTTTGTCGGAACAAAACTCTTAAGTGAAAGATCGTAGCCTTCCATCGCAGCCTTTATGTTTCCTTCGACGATCTGTTTTCCCTTCGAGCCGAACTGGAGCTCTATCACTTCCCCTATCTCCTTCTTGTCGATGCCGAGAAGTGCAGCAATGGCACCTATTCCAACCGTGTTCTTCATGAGCGGTCTTTTGTCGTACTTGAGAGCTATCTCAGTCAACGGGAGCTTTATTGCGGTGACGCCTTTCGGGATCGTCCCGGACTTCACGACCTTCGGGTCGAAGATTATTGCACCGCCCTTGTTTATCTTCCCGATGTGTTCATCGTAGGAGACCTGGTTCAGGGCAAGCATGTAGTCAATTCCCACCCCGAGGGACGTTACACGCCAGTTGCCGGCGTGTATGTGGAACCATACATGCCCTCCCCTAATCAAAGACTGGTTACCGTTGTATGCGCAGACATACTGACCGCTCATCGAAAGCATCCTTGTCAGTATTTCACCGGCGCTCTGAATCCCATCACCCGCAGCCGCGCCAAGCCTGATTGTTATATCCTTATCCGTCAAATCATTCGCCTTCTGACTTTCTGTTCCTGTTCATTGAGATTTGACTAATATTGTTACACTATGTCTTTAAGACTTTTGGAAATCGGCGTCTTGCTCGTAAATTGCCCCATGCAGCGCCAAGTTGGGCCAACGTGGAATTGCTTCCTTCCGGGAAACATCGTTTCGACCTGCAGAAATTCACAGCCGGCGTGATGTTTGTTGCCTTCTCTCTATGCTTTGTTCATCTCATCTTCCATTCCAGAATTCTGTCAGTATCTCCTTCAGGCCTGGTTTGGTGAGCTCCGACAGTTCGTATCTGCAGTGTATTATTGGTTTGTCTGTTTTTATCAGTCTCCGTATGTCGATTGGCGTCCCTGTTACAACGGCGTCGCAGTCCGCGTTATTGATTGTTTCCTGGAGCTCCTCGATCTGCTTTTTGCTGTACCCCATCGCCGGTAGAACCTCCGAAAGGTGCTGGTACTTCCTGTATACCTCCCTTATGCTCTCCACCGCGAACGGTCTGGGGTCAACTATGGTGGCCCCGGCCCTCTTCGAAGCAATGTATGCAGCACCGATTTTCATACCGCCGTGCGTCAGAGTCGGCCCGTCCTCCACTGCGATCACCCTCTTTCCTTTCAGCTCTCCGTCACCTTCCATTGTTATAGGGGAGGCGCATTCTATGAGCGTTGCCGAACTGTTCACGCTTTCAATGTCCTTCCGCACAGTCTCGACATCTTCCCTCTTCGCCGTATCTACCTTATTGATGATGACTATGTCAGCGCTTCTGATATTCACTTCACCAGGGTGGTAGAGAAGCTCATGCCCCGCCCTGAACGGGTCCGCCACTACAATCTGGAGGTCCGAGTCATAGAATGAGAAATCGTTGTTGCCGCCGTCCCACAGAATCACGTCAGCCTCCTTCTCCGCCTCCCTAAGTATCTTCTCATAGTCCACACCTGCAAACACAACAGTGCCGCTGTCTATGTGCGGTTCGTACTCTTCCCTCTCTTCAATAGTTGTGTGGTACCTGTCAAGGTCCTCGTAGGTTGCAAATCTCTCGACCTCCTGCGAGAGGAGGTCACCGTATGGCATTGGATGCCTGATGACGGCAATCTTCTTGCCCATCTCCTTGAAAATCGCAGCCACTCTTCTAGTCGTCTGGCTTTTGCCCGAGCCCGTTCTCACCGCGAGGATTGAAACAAGAGGTTTCGAGGATTTGAGCCTGATCTTCCTGTTGCCCAGAAGCGTGAAATCCGCCTCGTTCGAGAGCACAAGTGATGCCTTGTGCATGACTTCCACATGTGGTATGTCGCTGTACGCGAACACCACCTCCTCCACGCCCTTTTCCCTTATTATCTGGGGAAGCATCTCCTCGGGGTAAATAGGTATGCCGCCAGGGTAGAGCTTTCCCGCCAGGTGCGGGGGGTATGTCCTGTTCTCGATGTTTGGTATCTGGGTGGCGGTGAAGGCAACCACTTCAAACTCCGGGTTGTCCCTGTAATAAGTGTTGAAATTGTGGAAATCACGTCCTGCGGCCCCCATTATTACGATTCTTCTTCCCAATCTATCCCTCAATGATTATGATCTGGGCTGCTGATTTAAACTGTGCTGCTCACTTGCCTCCTGAGGCGTGCGAATGTCCCACATGACAACGGATATCTGCCTCTGCCTCAGCTGTCGGCATCTGTCAGACATGTGTCGGCTTTTCAGATACTGTTAAATAAGCAGAAAATTATTTCTTCACAAGGGTTTGGGATGCTTTCGCTCATTGAAATTGCGGTTGCCGCATGGGTTGTCTTATCCGTGGGTCTGGCGATTTGGACATATCACGATGCATGGATGCTCGCCTTCTCGCGAGGATGGGCAGCAGTTGTGCTTCTCTTCGGGCCGGTGGGACTGCTGGCTTATCTGGCGCGATCACGTTTATTCGGCATGAAGGCCGGAAGCACAGGTCCCGAATATGAGCAGAGGCGCGTGGAGGATGGGATTCCAGGGCAGGCGAGGAAGAGCAATGGCATTGCACATGGAACATCGGCCGCTGCGCATGCTGCGGGAAGTGAATTTGAAACCGCACGCTTGACGCAGGGGCTTCCACGCTGCCCAAGGTGCAACTCCGCCGTTTCATATTATGACGTCAAGTGCCTTCGTTGCGGCCAGCTTATAAAACCAGCCGCCGCGGCCGCATCAATCTGAAGCTTTCAGCTCTTTCACTATCCTGTCATGCGTCTGCGTGATGCCTTCTACACCTGTGTTGAGAAGGATGCACCTGGATGACTCCACTTCGCGCCTGAAGAACTCCTCCTGTTTCTTGTCGTCTCTCACGAGCAGGTACGGATTGTACCACGGCTCGTTTGACATCGTCCCCCACTTCTCCTTCGGTCCGGAGCCGGGCCTTATCATGTATGTGCCCTCCTTCAGGACTTCGATGGCTTCGTCAGCGTCCAGGTTGACCTGCGCCGGACTTGAATTGTCTCTCCTGAGCAGTACAAGGAGGTTGAGTTCTGCAAAATCGCCGACCTTCCCTTCCCCTTTCATCCATTCCCTGGGGAGAAGTGCTCTCGAGTTGCCGAATGCATAGAAGCACCAGTTCCTTCCCTCGTCGAACACACACTTCCTTTCTCCCTTGGCGCATCTGTCCCAGCAGATTGTGTTCTGGCAGTCTTCCTTCCTCACTACAACGTTCTCGCACTTGCAGCCGTCGAGTATAGGCCTGAGCCATGGCTCGTTTTCCTCATTCTCTGTCCTGATGTATAGCCTTCTTTCAGGCTGTCTCACAAAGAACCTGTGCCCGTTCCCATTCTTGAGTGCCGGAGGATGCTGAATGTATACCCAGTCATCTCCGACCACTTTGCCGTTCTCCTCCTGGAACAGCTGGTTTACCTGCGTCGTCTTGCCGGTGCCTGTCGGTGCAACAATTACCACTCCCTTTCCTGCAAGCTCTGCGCACGCACCGTGGATCGAGTGAGTGTTGTAGTGTTTCTCGAGTATCGCCGCCGCCATTCCCAGAGCCCAGCTTTTCGCCTGGCCGTAGTATTCGGTGTTCATAAAAAGTGCCGTGTTGAGTTCAGGGCAGTAGAGTGCCTGGGCTTCCATGTTGGGTACACCATTTACAGAGTACACGAATGCGTGGGGGAGCGAAGAAGAATTGTTCGGAGCGGGCCACCAGTTTTCAGTCCAGAAATCGTACTGGTGCTGGCTGTTGCCTGTATACCTTACTGTAATTCCATTAATGTTGGCGTCCCAGACCAGTTTTCTGTCGTACTTCAGATATTCCAAAGCGTGGTCCAGCATCGCATTCATTTCATCCTTCGGTACGTCTTTCCTTGACTTTGCGCGCGATGTTTCCTTTGTTACGTAGTTGTTCAAAGAGGACATAAGGGATTCACAGTGCTGGTAATGGAAAGGGGTTAAAAAACATGTGCCAAGGAACAGCCACGTAATGCCCGCTGGAGAGTCATGGTCCGCTCTTTTCCATCCCCCTGGTCGGAAAAGAGGATTAAAGATATACAAGAGGTCTTTTCCCACAGGTCTTGAAATGGGCTGCTTCATGCTTGTGGACGGGAGCGGGCGGAAGTACTTCGTTCCGGAGAGAAAGGGCACCGCGAGAGTAGGGGGCCTCGGTGTAATAGAGTCCTCCAGGTTATCCGAGGCCGATGTGGGCGCGCAAATCACAGTTGCTGGAAGAAGGTTCAGACTGTTGAGGCCCACACTGAGCGACATGATGACATCGCTTGAAAGGGGTCCGCAGATCATCACTGAAAAAGACGCATCTCTGATGGCTCATTATGCAGACCTGCGGTGCGGTAGCACTGTGCTGGAACTGGGTGCTGGATCCGGCTCACTCTCCATTCTGCTTCTTTATGCCACCGGAAGTAATGGCTCTGTGCTCACTCTCGACAACAGGGCTGACCATCTTGATGTGGCAAGATCAAATATACTCAAGTTCGGGCTTGAAAGCACATGGCATCCGGTGCTCGCCGATGCAAGAAGGCATGTAGGCAATTCCTTCGCCGATGCAGCTTGCATGGACATACCAGACCCGTGGAATGCACTTCAGACATGCTGGGCAGCTCTCAAGCCTGGCTGCATTCTTGCAAGTTACTCGCCGACAGTGAACCAGATTGAAAGAACAGTGACGGACGCTATTTCACTGCCGTTCAGACATGAGCTAAGCTTTGAGGTGATGCTGCGGAGGCTCTCTGTTTCCCCGGGAGCCACAAGGCACAGCTTCGAAGGGCCCGGGCATACGGGTTACATCTCGGTATTCAGAAAGGTGAATGCCGATAAATAGTCTTTGAACAATCAACTGAGACAATCGGACATGGTGACTCAATGGTTGACTTCGACTTTCTTGCAGCCTCAATCGCTTCAGTTTTCGTTGTTGTCAATCCAATAGGCAACGTCCCGATTTTCTATTCCCTGACCATAGGCTACGACGAGAAGACAAAGCACAACGTGATAATGAAAATCTTCTGGGTGACACTCGGAGCCCTCGTGCTTTTCGGCCTTTTGGGCTCCTTCATATTCGAAATATACGGCATATCACTGCCTGCATTTGAGATAGCGGGCGGCATACTCCTTTTCTCAACCTCGTTCTCGATGCTTCATGGCGAAACGCCCAGATCCAAAACATCCAAGGAGGACAGGGATGAGGCACTGGAGAGGGAGTCGATAGGAGTTGTCCCTCTCGGCATACCTCTTTTTGCGGGACCGGGGGCCATTACAACGGTTATAATATTCTCCGGCGAGGCACACTCCGTTGTCAACGAACTGTTCGTCATAGTCGCTATTGTCATCACGGCTGTATCATCGTATGTGGCGCTCGTATACTCCGCTCCTTTATTCAACAGGCTAGGAAGGATGGGAGCGATGGCGTTCTCCCGCATTGAGGGAATACTGCTTGCTGCTCTGGCTGTTCAGTTCATAATCTCGGGGATAGTCGCTGTAGTCCACACGCTCTGACTCAGCATGGCAGACAGCACGCAGTGCGCAACATACTTATTGATGGACTGTTCGTTAGCACAAGATGCGATTCCAAGAGGAGAACGAAGTCATTGTTTTGTTAAGAACAACGCGTCGGTCTGACGTCTTGCCGGGAGCAGTCTAGCGTATGGATTATTCGAAAGTAAGTGCCTCTCTGCTGCTTGGCAACAGGCAGCTCTGGTCCATCGGATCAGTCGTGATGATAAGGTCGATAGGCTTCGGGGCGACATGGCCATTCATGGCGATTTTCTTCAATCAGGATCTGAATGTCCCTGTGTACATCGTAGGCATCATATTCGGTGCGCTCGCTGTAGCATCCACTTTCTGTCAGATCATAGGCGGGCACATGGCTGATTTCTCCGGGAGAAAACACACAATGATGCTCGGCAGTCTTCTGGGCATTCTGATTTACATGGGCATAATACTTGCCCTTGTTTTCAGGGGCTCACTTGTCCTGATCGCAGTCCTTTTTGTTGCGACATCCTTTTCCGGCGGCCTCCTTTTTCCTGCCGCCACGGCGGCAGTTTCGGACGTTACGGGCGGTTCTGACCGCGAAAGAGGTTACGCTATCTACAGGATAATGGCGAACGTTGGCTGGGCCGTGGGTCCGCTGATAGGTTCGCAGATATTCGATGCAGGTGTAGTCTGGATATTCCTCGTCGTTGAGGTCACACTCTTAATCCAGCTTTTTCTCATCATCGCACTTCTGAGTGAACCGGGGAAGAGCCAGAACAGAGCAAGGGCGGGCCGTCGCTTCACCGATTTCATAGTCGTCGACGCAGCACTCTTTGTCTTTTCCGCCGGGACATTCCTTCTCATGATACTCACATCCCAGTTTTCAGTAACACTCCCGCTATATGCGACGCTGAAAGCAAACATAGAGAGCAACATGGTAGGCTACATATTCGCTGTTAACGGGATCGTTGTTGTTCTTGGCCAGTTCCCGATAACCTCTCTTGTTCTCAGGCTGAGGGAGGTCGACGGAATAATCGCGGGCATACTCATCTACATGGTCGGTTACCTCATGGTTGGTTTTTCAACATCCCTATCTGCTCTCATGCTTGACATGGTGATAATCACATTGGGCGAGAATTTCACCACTCCGACCATCTCCAGCATAGTATCGAGGATCGCGCCCTCCGACAAGGTTGGCAGATACATGGCTTTCAACGGCATGTCCAATTCTGCAGGGAGAGCACTCGGACCCGCTGTCGGCTCTTTCTTCCTTTACCTGCTCTTTGGAAGCAGCATTGCAGTATGGCTTGCTCTCGATATGTTCGGGCTGGTGTCCCTTGTCATAATGCTCGGGATCAGGCGCACCCGGTTTGTGGAGCGGGAGCACAGGGAGCTGGTTGTGTGAGCCGGTGCCGCCACCTCTGTCAGTGATATTCATTTAAATACAGACCGATATTCCAGAACAGTTGAGTGAAAATGCCTGTATTTGAGGTCAGAATCACACTTAAGGAGGGGATAGTTGACCCTGAAGGGGAGAACACAAGGAAGACGCTGCAGCTTCTTGGCTTCGAGGATATAAAGCATGTTTCGTTTTCCAAGCTCTATACAGTTTCAATGGAGGGAAGCAGCGAGACTGCTGCGAGGGAAGTCGAGGAGATATGCAGAAGGTTGCTCGCCAACCCGGCTATACACAATTACGCATACAGGTTGATTGATGAACAATAAGGGAATCGGGAAATGAGATGAGCGGCTCTCTGTTTGAGGAAAGTGGGATACCGGACGTCCAGACCGTCAGGCTTGTTGATGCGTCTGAAAAAGAAATGATGCAGATAGAGGACACGATGCGTCTGGGTATGACTGCAGACGAGATGAAGAGAATCCAGTCGTATTTCAAGTCGCTTGGAAGGGACCCTACAGATATCGAACTTCATTCAATCGCTCAGGCGTGGAGCGAACACTGCAGCTACAAGACGTCGAAGCCTGTGTTAAGGCGCTTTGTGTTTCCACTCGGAAAGAGGGCATATGCAACTGGAGACGCTGGCGTGATGGAATTCGACGATTCCCATGTCTATTCACTGAAGATGGAGAGCCACAACCATCCAAGTGCCATCGAACCGTACGGGGGTGCGGGAACAGGCATAGGTGGCATAGTGCGCGATGTACTGTGCATGGGAACGAAACCCATAGCTCTTGCAGACCCTCTTTTCTTTGGCGACCTGGACACTCCCTTGAAGGATCTTTCTCCAGGTGAAAAGCATCCAAAGTACCTCTTCGCGGGTGTGGTGGCGGGTATCAGGGACTATGGCAACAGGATAGGCGTTCCAACAGTCTCCGGCGGCGTCTGGTTTGACGAAAGATATCTTTCCAACTGTGTTGTCAATGCAGGATGCGTCGGCTTCGGCAGGAAGGAGAAGATAGTCGGGAATTCGTTCAGGCGGAAGGGCAACGCAATCGTCATGGCAGGGGGGTTGACTGGAAGGGACGGCATTCATGGCGTCAACTTTGCATCACAGATACTGACCGCGGCGTCGCACGAAAGTGACAGAGGGGCGGTGCAGCTTGGCGACCCGATAACAAAGGAGCCGCTTATCAACGCAGTGCTGCAGCTCACTGACGAGAAAATGATCGATTCGATGAAGGACCTTGGCGGCGGAGGGCTTTCCGCTGTGGTGGGCGAGATGGCATCCTCCGGCCATTTCGGCGCGGTGATTGATATAGACAGCATCCCTCTCAGGGAGAAGGGGATGCTGCCGTGGGAGATATGGGTCTCTGAATCGCAGGAAAGGATGCTTCTTTCGGTCTCCGAGAAGCACCTGCCCAGGGTGCTGGAAGTGTTCGATTTCTGGGATGTGAGGGCGGCTAAAATCGGAAAGGTAGAGGCCGGAGGCAGGGTAGTTGTGACCCATCAGGGCAGGACTATTGTGGATCTCGACACCTCGTTCTCAGTCAAGTCGCCCGAATACAGCAGACCGCTGCAGAAGAGGAAGGTCGACAGGCAGAAGGTGAAGTCGCTTGACCTTCTGGACGGGCTTGACGTCATGGTTGACAGGATTCTTTCGGATATCAACATGTCAAGCAGAGACTGGGTCGTCCATATGTATGATTACGAGGTGGGCGGGAAGACAGTGATCAAGCCGCTTCAAGGCATTCCGGGACACCTTTCCCACGGCGATGCTTCTTTGCTCAAACCGCTCGAGGACAGCTGGAAAGGGCTTGCGATTGCTGTCTCATCCCAGCCGTGGCTTTCGCTGGTGGACCCGTACCAGGGCGCGGTTGCCGCCGTGGATGAGCTTTGCAGGCAGCTGACTTCCGTCGGGGCAAAGCCCGACTCAATGACCAACTGCCTCAACTTCGGCAACCCGGAGAGGCCGCAGGCAATGTGGGAATTCTACGAGACTGTGAGAGGCATGTCTGACGCCGCTTCACACATGAATATCGCCGTCCCCTCGGGCAATGTCAGTTTCTACAACGACGGTGAAAGGGGGCCTATACTGCCGACACTTTCGTTGATGGGCGTCGGTCTGATGAAGGATGTAAGGAAGGCAGTCACATCCGATATAAAGAGAGACGGAAGCTACCTGTACCTCATAGGAAAGCAGGACAACAGGCTCGGCTGTTCGGAGCTTTCGAGGATCTACAGGACGGGTGACATAGATTTCGCACCCGTTGACCTGAAGCGGCTCAGCTCCCTGTCATCTCTGCTCCAGAAGGCGATATCGGAGGGGCTTATACTGGCATGCCACGATGTCTCCCAGGGGGGATTGCTCGCATGCGCTGCAGAGATGTCCTTCGGCGGTAATGCGGGCCTGCTGCTCGACATGACAGAGCTGGGCCAGGCCGATGTGAGGGCGAAACTCTTCTCAGAGGCCCCGACGAGGTGGCTTGTGGAAGTGCTCCCCAGGAACAGCGAGAAGATCGCCTCCATGTTCGGTCAGCATGCAAAGCTGCTTGGAACTACAGGGAGTTCCAAGTTCACAATTATGGAGAACGGCAATGTCAGGTACAGCCAGGATGTGGGCTATCTCAGGAAAATATGGCAGTCACCAATATGGAGAAGGATGGGATCCGCTTGAAAATTTCCGATATAAGGGTGGCCGTTCTTCGAATAGAAGGGACAAACATGGCAGAGGAATCGGCCTCAGCTGCCAGAAGTTCCGGTGCCAAGGCAGAACTGATACATCTGAAGCAGCTTGAGGGGCGGTGCAATCCACACATGCGTAGATCCCTCATGGATTACCACATGCTTGTCATGCCCGGCGGTTTTTCGGCGGGCGATTATGTCAGGGCAGGGGCGATTTTTGCATCGAGGATCAAGAGCTCAATAGGCAGGGAGTTCCTGCAATTCATTGACGACGGCCGGCCTGTGCTGGGCATATGCAACGGGTTCCAGGTTCTGGTGGAGCTCGGCATACTTCCTGCCGGGGGGGAAAAGGGGGAGATGCTTCCCAGAGCCGCGCTGGCTACAAATCTTTCGACAAGATACGAGTGCAGACCCGCCTACCTGAAGAATGTAAACAGGGGACACTGTGTGTTCACCAGGCGCATTCCCACAGGAACAGTCCTGTCTGTCCCCACTGCTCATGGCGAGGGAAAGCTTACTTTCCCGCCAGGGAAATCTGATGAGTGGGTGGCGAAGCTTGAGGAACAGGACGAAATCGTGTTCAGGTATGTCGACGACAGGGGTAACTTCGCAGGCTATCCGTGGAACCCGAACGGCAGCGTTCACAATATCGCAGGCATTACGGACGACACAGGTGTGGTCCTAGGCCTCATGCCCCACCCGGAGAGGACCTACTGGCGCTACCTTCATTCGGACTGGACACGGGGAGAACTCTCTGGCGGCATGCATGGCGACGGCAGGCTTGTATTCGATTCTGCATTCGACTATGTTGCATCGAAATTCTGATCAGGCGAGTGAAACATCGATCTCGACCGCGTCTCCGTCATTGAGGGACAGATGTGATCTGAGGTGCCTGCTTGCGATGACCTCCATCACGTCCGTGTAATGCGTCCTGACTGGTATTATCACCGAGCATTCCACCCCCTGAATCATTGCAAGAAAGCATTTCACGTCACCGAATGTCCTTCCCTTGCTGACAAACCCGTCTATCCTTATGCCTTCGGAGTAAGTGAGCGTTTCAAAAAGAGGCATATCAGCTGCCGTCACCCTTATGTTGAGTGTGCCCTCGAACGGGGTGAACATCAGCTTCTTCGCAAACTGCTGCTTGTACTTCGACTGTGAAATGTAGTAACTGCCCTCGCCAAGGCCGCTGAATACGGTTCCGTGTATCTGCATTCTCTTCGCAGGCTCGAAGAGAAGCTTGTATTCAAGGTATTCCCTTTTCAGCAGCTCCTGCCCTGTCCTGGTGATAGTCAGCTTCTGTCCCTTCTGCCCTATCTGCCTTTCAATGAGCTTCAGCTCTGCCAGTTTGAGTATCTCCTTCGAGGCCGCCTGCTGGCTCATCCCGAGTGATTCACCAAGCCTCCCTGTCGTGACCTCTGCGAACGAGTTCATCGCGCCCATGATTGCAAGCTGTTTGAGTGTTCCGACATGGTCTCCTTTCATATTATCAGTTCGAACAGTTGACCGAATGAACCAGGTGTGATAAATCATTACTGCACGTCGTCCGACCTGTAGAAGCCGAACTTCTTCCTTCCCTTGAGCCTCAGAACCTTCATGCCCATCAGGACAAGCCTGTCCGCGAGGATCGAATCGTTCGTGACCACTGCATTCGCATTTGATCCCGCTGCTGCCTCGATCACACCCTCATCACCCCTCTTTTTGCATTCGAAGGACTCATACCGCCTGGAAAGTTCCAGTGCCGCTCTGGATGCGCTGCTTTTCATAAGGGACAGTTCATCCCTAACTGCAGACGGGACGACGATTGTTGTCTCCCCCATCAGCTCACCGAGCTGCTGCTCAAGGTTGACTTTTTCCTCGAAGATTGACACGATTGCGCTTGTATCGACAACAACTCTCTGCCGCATGCAAGTTCATTGGACAATGCCGAAGCCGATGAGCCTCCACTTACCGGCGAACCTTCTCGAAACAGCAATCCTCTGCCCGGCATCAATGCAGAGTGGTATCTTCAGGTTAACATCGCAGCTCTCCTTTCTTGCGCTCGTGACAAGTCCAACCGTCGTGGATGTGCCAACATTGAGCATCAGAGGCTCGTTTGTCTTTATGTTCTCGACCTTCTGCTCCTCCACGCTTCCCACCACCCTTTCAAGAAGATGTGTTTCCATTGAAAAAGAGCTCAAAACGGTTGGCAGTGTGCCTGGCTTGCCTGCTATCTTTCCCACAAGGCTGTCTGACTTCGTGAGCGCCGGGTCAAGCTTCGTCCCGACTGCAATGAGGCCCCCTGGCCCCGCTGTTTCGAACTTCGACCCGCCGGACTGGATGGACGTTACTGTGGAGACAAGCGGCTGCCATGTTATTTTTCCGCCGCTTTCGACTCTTCTGCCGGGTGATATTTCGAGCTCGTCACCTACAGATATTTTTCCCTGAGATATCGAGCCACCTATAACTCCGCCCTTCAAACTGTCGATTGGCGTTCCGGGCACATTCACATCGAACGACCTTGCAACAAACAGTCTCGCGGGCCTGGACAGGTCACGCTCAGGTGTCGGGATCGAATGCTGTATTGCCCATACAAGGTAATCGAGGTTTATGTTGTGGTGAGCGCTGATGGGAATGATCGGGCAGCCCTCTGCAACTGTCCCTTTTACAAACTCCTTTATCTCCCCATAGCTTTTCTCTGCCTGCTGCTCTGTGACTATGTCTATCTTGTTCTGGACAACTATTACCTTTTTCACACCTATAACATCCAGCGCCATGAGGTGCTCCTTTGTTTGAGGCTGCGGGCACTTCTCATTCGCTGCAATTATAAGCAGCGCACCGTCCATGATGGCGGCGCCGGAAAGCATGGTAGCCATCAGTGTTTCATGGCCAGGCGAATCGACGAAGGATATGGACCTGACAAATTCCGCTCCCTTCTTGCAGTCCATTGCTGCAGGGTTGGTTCCGTAACATTCGGGCTCATCGCATCCTTCGCATCTGTAAATGGCAGCGTCGGCGTAACCGAGCTTGATGGATATTCCTCTTCTGATCTCCTCCGAGTGCCTGTCGGTGGAAACACCAGAAATCGCCTTTACAAGGCTCGTCTTCCCATGGTCGACATGACCAACAAGTCCAACATTGACTTCAGGCTGCCTGGCCGCATGCATTACTTGCTCTCCTTCTTCTGGAATATCTCGGTCAGGGGCATTGGTCCAGGAGCTGAGACCTTCAGGTTCAGCTGGACTGTTGACGGAGAAATTGTGTTTCCCCGGACAGTTTTTCTCTTCCTGGTCCCCTTCCTCTCGGGCTTGAAACCGACTCCACCAGATAGCAGGAGCTTCGCCCTTTGCTGGCCGGGAAGGTCCCTTCTCATTACGAAACCATCCTTGTCCGAACCCCCGGTTATTTCCAGCTTGTATCCTGGAAGCTTAAAGTAAATGCCATCCACCACTTCGCCGATCTTCTTTCCGATCAGCGCGGATGTCTGCGGGCCCGAAACATCAACCTGGTAGGATTGACCGGTCTTCGGGTCGTTTATCACTGCTTTGAAATCTGCCATTAATCAGTGCACCTTTATTCGCATGAATTTAAGCGGCATATTATACTTTTCCTTTCACCAATCGTGCCACTGAGAAGCATGGAACGGTAGCTGCCCGATGTTTCTGCGCTGCCGTAAGGCTCTGACAATTGAAAAAGCGAAGGCAAGGGTGGTGCGCCTTCTGCCGCCCCCGCATCCCGCTACCCCCTAAGTGTGCAGTCCTGTGTTGTGCATCTTTCTTCCGCGTAGGAAAAGGTACACTGCCGCAGTGACCACAAGGGCGATGTAGTAGCTTATGTCTGCTCCACCAAGATAAGCGGACGCAACAAAGCCTGTGTACTGCAGCGTGCTGTAACTCCATGAAATGAAAGGGAGGGAAGCTGCCAGCCCAATGAGGTAGCTCAACAGTGCGTGCACTCCGAACGCCGGCGCCCGTGCGACTTCCCTGAAATCCCTCCTCCTGAAAACGTAGAAGTCTATCAGTATAATTGCGAGCCATGGAGTCACCCAGTAATCAAGCAGCAGCAGAAACCCCTCGTAAAACGAGGTGAATGTGCCCCCGACAGCCATTGTCAGGGCCGCACCTACCGCACCGGCCGCTATGACTGCGACCCACCTCTTTACCCTAATGTCGAGCACAAGCGAGGAGAGAGCGCTTGTATATATGTTCAGCGCATTGGCCGATAGCGTTCCTAGCACCACGGCGGCAAGACCTGCGCTGCCCAGAAGTCCAAGTATGATGGACAGGGAAGTCGTAATGCCGACACCCCCGGCTCCGGGTATGTTTCCGTATACGTATGCGGCTACCATCGCACCTATTGCCTCGAACCAGAACGAGGCTACCACCCCTCCCAGAAATGTGTTGATGAAGGACCGCCTTATCGGCGTGTCCTGCCTGAGGTATCTGGAGTAGTCTGAGGCATAGGGTCCCCAGCTCATAAGGTAGGAAAGGGCTGCCCCGGCGAGAAGAACAAGGTTCGGAACGAAGCTGCTGCTCCCCGTTCCTGCAGCAGGCACGTAGTTGTCTATCTGAGGGAGGTGGGATATAATCACGACTGTTGCAGCCAGGAAGAACGCCCCAAGTACGAGCGCCATCAGTTTTTCAAACTGATGTATGAAGTTATGACCGTACAGGCCTATCAGCACCATTGCAGCAAGCAGTATCGCTGCGGAAGGGTAGTAACCGATCCCAGTGAGCTCCGCCAGAGCATAAGATCCCAGCACTGCGTTTACTGTAAACCAGCCTATGGAGCTCAGCCATTGAAGTCCAGCCGGGAGGTAGGCTCCCCGTCTTCCGAAGTAGAGCCTGTTGATCACCATCTGAGGATAGCCAAAGACGGGTCCCATGGAACTCGCGAGGCCGAGCAGTACTCCTGCGATCAGGTTGGCTGCCAGGAGAGCCGCAAGTGCGTAGTAGAGCGGGAGAGCAAAGGCGGAAACGGCTATGTAGCCTACGGCGTAGCTTCCAATGGTGACATTGGAGGCGAACCATAGAGTGAAGAGACGTCTTGGCGAGCCGTGTCTTTCCTCTTGCGGTATGTGCTCTATGCCGTAGGGCTCGATCTGCATTGTTTTGCTGCCGTACGCCGGAGGAGTCGCCATCGCTTGACCAGACTGAGGTTTAGTAGGAGGACCTTAATTACCGTTGCTTATGGAAGGTCAACGGGCTCCCGGGAAAATTGATGGCTACCGCTGCTCTCATCCTCACCAGTCCCCTCCATCCTGATCTATACTGAAATGCAGCATCTCCTCCCTGCTTGCCCCTTCTATCATCATGCATCTGTCCTGTATGACGAGCATTCCACTTTCGTACGCTTTCCTGGCGGCTTCCTCGTTCTTGATGCCGAGCTGCATCCATATCACCTTCGGCATTCCGTACTCTCTCCTGATATCTATTGCCTCATCCACTATGGCTGGAACAGAGTCCGATGGTCTGAAGATGTCCACTATTTCCACCTGCCTCTTCAACTCCGCTGGCATTGAGGACAGCGACTGGTACGATTTCTGGCCCAGTATCGCTTCTGCAGTGGGGTTCACAGGTATCACCCTGAAGCCTTTTCCCTGCAGATATCTGGCCACTTTGTTGCTGTCCTTGCTCTCATCCTTTGACAGTCCGACAACTGCTACATTCCTGTACTTTCTGAAAACACCGTCTATATCTTCCTCTCCCATTCAATGTCACCCTTCTCCCTTCAGTCACAGGTGTGACCTGGATTGCAATACAGATGCCTGAGGCTATAACATTTCCTGAAACAGGGTTCACAGCCGCTTATCGGCTGCAGGTGCAATTCATCAACGCAGTCTGCTCAAAACGAACAGAATAAGAACGGCATCAATCATGCTTCTATGCGAGGTAAAGCATGGCAGGGGAAGGTTCACAGAGAAAACTGAGGGGCCTCGAGGCGCTCGTAAACCCGTCCAGCATTGCTGTTGTAGGCGCCACGTCCACAGTGGGCAAGCTCGGCAACACAATACTCCGGAGCTTATTCGACTTCGGCTTCAAGGGCAAGCTTTTCCCAGTCAACCCAGGCGCGGGGAGCATAATGGGGATGAAGTGCTATCCCGACATCGGAAGCATCGTCAGGGACACGGGTGCTGCTCCTGACAGTGTGTATATCGCCGTCCCCCCTTCAGCAGCGATGGCATGCATCAAGGATGCTGCAGAGAACGGGGCAAAAAGCATCACAGTCCTAAGCTCAGGTATCGCGTCTCTGGATGAAGGGCAGAAGACAGCAGGGAGCGAAGCAATAGAGGCGCTCGGCCGGGCAGGATCGGTGCTCGTCGGCCCTAACTGCCTGGGCATACACAACCCAGAATCAAGGGTCACTTTCAACTCTGGACTATCCAGGCATTCCGGAAGGGTTGCATTCATCTCGCAGAGCGGATCGATGATGGAACTCTTCCTGCTCTCAATGGAAAGCAGAGGGCTTGGAACTCGGCTTGCTGTGAGCACAGGTAACGAGCTGATGCTCACCGTGTCTGATTTTATTGAATACGTGGGAGGGATGAGCGATGTGGCGGTCGTCGCAGCCTATGTGGAGGAGATAAGGAATCCCCGGCAGTTCCTGAGGGCCTGTCTCAATATAGGGAGGGACAAGACCATTGTGGTGTACAAGGCGGGTCTCACAAGAACGGGTAGAAGTGCAGCCGCATCCCATACGGGCGCAATTGCCGGCAGTACGGAAGCATACTCTTCACTTTTCAAGAAGTGCAATGTGGTGTTTGCAAAAACATATGACGAGCTTGTGGACGCTGTTTCTCTCGCATCCACGTCTTTCAATGCTTCGGGCAGGAAGGTTGCAGTTGTGTCTGCTCCCGGAGGATTGTGCGTCACGCTGTCAGATGCGCTGGACAGGGAGGGGTTCAGCCTGCCAGAGTTCGGCGACAGCCTCACCAGCGTCCTTGTGTCCTCACTCCCATCGGGCATGAATGTGAGGAACCCTCTTGACCTCACAATGGCCGCAACAACAGACCTTTCCCTTTACACTGAAAGTGGAAGGAGAATTGCAGCAACTGGACAGTGGGACATGATGATCATAGGTGCTCCGACATCCTACTCAAGCGCTGATTTTGTGAGCTCTGTCGAGCTGCTGAGAAGGGATGTTGAAATACCACTCGCTGTCGTCTGGACTGGTGAAACAGCAGGCATCCGCAAGGGGATCCGCGCACTCTGGAAAACCGGTATTCCCGCCTTCAGATCGCCGGATGCGGCCGCTACCGCGCTAGCGATGGTCACAACACACAACATCAGGTCAGCATCGATGGGTTCAGTTCTCCAGCCTGTGTTCTCGGGTGCCGGGGAGGAGATTGCCTCAAAAAGGTGGATCGGTCCGGATGAGATAGCTATCCTCTTCTCATCTCACGGTCTGGAGAATTATGACAGCATTGTTGTAGATGATCTTGATGCAGCTGAATCTGCGGCTGAAGGAATAGGATACCCTCTCGTCATGAAATTGAGTTCGGCCGATGTAGTTCATAAGAGCGAAGCTGGCGGTGTCATACTCAACATCACGTCCAGACATGAAGTTGGAAATGCGTTTGCAAAATTGAGGTCCATCGCACAGGATCGGCTGAGGGCAGGAGGTTATTCATTCACGCTGTCGCGTCAGATAAGGGGAGGCACAGAACTTGTGATCGGTGCCTTCCGTGCCATTCATGGTGTTGTCATGATGTTCGGCCTGGGGGGAACACTTGTTGAGCTGACGGGTATGAAGTCATTCTCCCTGTGCCCTGTCAGCAGGGAAGAGGCAAGGGAGATGATAGTCGATAGCGGCCTAGGGAAGCTGCTGCAGGGGTACAGGGACATTGCAATAGACGCAGACAAGCTATGCAGTTTCATGGAGAGGACATCACGGATGCTTGTATCGGAGCAGTCTGTTGTCGAAATGGACATCAATCCTCTGATAGCGAACAGTGAGGGTGTCTGGCCGGTCGACGTGCGTATTGCGGTGCGAGACTGATGCGCTATTTCCGTTTGGACGACAACTTCCTTTCCAGCGATTCGACCGCATGCCTCAGTTCACGCAGCTCACTTTTGAACTTGTCAAGTTCACTCGAAACTGACTTGATCTCCGACGGCCTGCTCAGCGACTTCCTTACAGCCTGGATCGACTCGTATGAATCACGCTTTAACCTGCCGTCCCTTTCCCTTTCAGCAAGTGCCTCGAGTTCAGGTATCGCATCGCTGTTCTCAAGCAGCGAGCACGCTTCTATAACTCCGGCCCGGTACACTATGTTGGCATCACGAAGCTGTGCGTAGACGAATTGTCTGACCTTCCTTTCCTCCTTGCCAAGCTTTGCAATTGCCTTTATTGCTGCCGCTCTGACCCTTGGCCTGTATTTGCCCGATACGTATTGTTTCAGCCTCTCTACGTCCTCCTCCGAGCCTGCTTCGGCATAGCCTGCAAGGGCAGCCCGCCTTACAATATCCTGGTGTGACTCCCTCCTGAGCGCCGCAGAGAGGACCCTGCCGGGGTCATAGTCCCTGAGCGTTGAAAGCGCAGTGACCGCTTCCGACCGCACAGCGGAACTTTCGTCCTTCAGGAGTCTCTCCAGAACGGCAGCCGACCTTCCCTCCCTGTAGTAGCCAATCGCCCTCGCGACCACTTTTCTTGCCCTCGAATCGGGGACGCTCACAGATTCAAGAGCCTCCAGCGCATCGATCCTGTTAATCTTGCCGAGCGCATCCGCGCATTCCGCATGCACTGACCAGAAGTTATCAGCTTCTAGCTGCTTTTTCAGGGCCGCGACCACCGAGGACCTGGACTTCTTTGCCAGCTCCCTCGCTGCCTGGACCCTCTCGAAAGGTGTTCCGTTGGCGAGTTGAGCAAGGGCATCATCGAGCGGTCTGTCGTATTCCAGCTTCTTGAGTATGTCGTTGTGGGGGTCTATGCTGACAAAGAGCGGCCTCTCGCTCGCACTGAAAACAAGCTTGCTTTCAGTTGTATTGATCCTGGCCACACTGTTTTTTCTTTTGCCGCCTGGCATATACGCCGAAATGTCCAGGTTGACTTTGAAGACAGGGGAGCCGGCATCTGTCTTCTGCACCTGGGTGAATTTGATTTCTGCCTGCTTTTCCTTTTCGTTGTAGGTGTAGGTCGCCTTGAATTCGGGATAACCTGCCGAATACACCCACTGGTCAAAGAAGGACTGTAGATTTCTCCCCGTTGCCGCCTCAATTGCCTTGACAAGGTCGCTTGTTTCAACATTCTTCATCCTGTTGTCAGCGCAGTATCTGTTCATCGACCTGTAGAAAAGCTCATCTCCCAGCTCTTTCCTGAGCATGTGGAGCACGAGGGCGCCCTTCTGGTACGTTGTCCTGTCGAAGAGTTCAGTCGGCACGAGGTAGGAACGCTGCACTATCGGCCTTCTGTAGTCCTTAGAATCTTCGTTGAAATATACCTGCGAGAGTGTGTCCAGATAATACTCGAACTCGTCCTGCCCCTGACTGTACTGCCTGTACTGTGCTTCGAAGTATGTCGCAAACCCCTCGTTCAGCCAGACGTTCGACCAGTCTTTTGTTGTCACAAGATCTCCGAACCACTGGTGCGCCAGCTCATGTGCGACGAGAGGATGACTCGGGAAGTCTCTTTCGTCCTTCATGCCGTGCAGCGTTTCATCGGTCTGTGTTGTTGCGCTTATATTCTCCATTCCGCCCCAGATAAAGTCAGCCACAGCTACCTGCGCATACTTTTCGTAAGGGTAGGGGACGCCAATTATCCTGCTGAAGAATTTCATCATATCTGGTGTCTTTCCGAACGAGAGCTTCGCCTCCTCCTCTCTTCCCTTCTGGACGTAATACTGTATTGGCACCCCGTCGCAGCTGTCCTCCAGGAGTGCAAATTCGCCCACTGCGATTGAATTGAGGTAGGAGGAATGAGGAACTGCCTCCTGCCAGTGAAAAGTCCTTGTCCCTTTCTTCCTGTCCTCGCTGACTCCTGTCAGCTTTCCGTTCGAGACAGCAGTGAAATTGGACTTGACAGTTATGTGAAAATCTGTCGTGAACTTCATGTTAGGTGAATCGAAGCACGGGAACCAGTATTTCGAGTACTCGTCTTCACCCTGGGACCATGCCTGGACTGGTTTTGAGCTGTTTTCCTTGTCAGGATATACAAAATATATGCCTGATTCCGGCTCTCCAGTGTACTCTATTTCCACCGTGAATTCCTTTCTTTTCTCCCCCGCTTCGAGTGTCAGAACGTCGTCAATGTGTGCAAAAGCGACGCCCTTGCCGTCGCATTTCACCGACTGGATGTTCAGCTCCCTGGCATCCAGGCTTATGCTTTCAAGAGACAAACCGTCTATAGGGCCAAGGAGATAAGTGGCCTTCCCGCGTATTTCCCTTCTGCGCATGTCAATCTCCAGGCTCAGCGACAGATTGCTTATCCTGAAACAGGCATCCCTCGGATACCTCGGTGAAGCGTTGGGTAGCTCAAACTTCTGGTGAACCTCATCGAAAGAAAAAGTGCCCCTTTCCATGTTATCTGGAAAATCGCAAAGTATTGCACTGTAATATAATTTCCAGTCAGCACCCATTCCATGTCTAATTAAGTCACGTTTGAGCGTGAAACGTTGCCGCCGTGCTGGGCCCGCAAGCAAGGCTCCGCGAAGGCAAACTGATTAAATACAAGCAGTTTAATCGGCGAATACGTATATCAGGTGCAATCATGTCACGAATGCATTCAAGCAAGAAGGGCAGGGCTTCATCCAGGAAGCCGATGGTCAGCGCCAGCCCTTCATGGGTACAGGTCCAGACAAAGGAAGCGGAGGACCTTATAATTCAGATGGGTAAACTCGGCAGGAAACCATCACAGATTGGCCTGGCGCTCAGGGACCAGTACGGAGTTCCCAATGTCAGGCTCCTAACGGGCAAGTCGATAATGCAGATACTAGAGGAAGCAGGCGTCAAGCCGCAGATACCAGAAGATCTTGCTTCTCTGATTGAAAGAGGTAGGAACGTGACCAAGCATCTTTCCGAGAATAATAAGGATGAGAGCAACAGGCACGGTCTCCATCTCATCGAGTCCAAGATACGGAGGCTCGTGAAGTACTACGTCAGGGAAGGCATCATACCTGCAAACTGGAAATATTCGTTTGAGGGTGTGTTTTAGTGCCTCTCAGTGATATCTGAAATGAGCGACAGCATCTCAATGCCTTCCGGACTGGAAGAAAGGGTCCGTGCCGCTGCAGACTTGCTCCGCAGCGAACGGCGAGTCAGGGTCATCAGTCACTATGATTCAGACGGAATAAGCTCCGCTGCAGTACTGTCCGGGATGCTGAAAAATGCGGGCAAACAGTTCCAGGTGACCATGTCCAGGAGCCTTGACGGCAAGCTTATCGAGAGAGTCAGGGCGGAGAAGAACGACCTTGTGATTTTCGCGGACATGGGGAGCGGGCAGCTCAAACTCATTGAAGAGCTGGGGACCAAGGTGATCGTCCTGGACCATCATCGGGCAACGGAGGATGCGGCAGGGATAGTGCACATAAATCCTTCAATGTGGGGCTTCAACGGAACAACCGACGTGAGCGGTGCAACGACTTCATTCCTTTTCGCACAGTACTTTGACGAATCGAACTGGAGCCTGGTGCACTGTGCACTTGCGGGCGCATACGGCGACATGCAGCACCTGGGCGGCTACAAGGGAATCAACCGCCTCATACTCGAGAAGGCGGTCGAAATGGGGCTCATTGAGGAGAAGCTTTCGCTCTCCCTCCAGGGCATCAACATAATCGAAGCTATTGCCTTGGCCGCCGAGCCATACTTCAAGGGCTATTCAGGCAGGAAGGAACTTGTCTCCTCTCTTTGCACTCAGATAGGCATCAAAGAGGAGAGGTGTTTCAGTGATTACAGTGAACAGGAAAGAAGGAGGCTCTCGTCGGTTCTCATGCTGATGCTTGCTTCGGAGGGGTGCGACCACGAACAGATTTCGCAGATAGTCTCCATTCAGCATTATGCGGTCTCCTCGGGAATGACGGTGGCTGAACTGTCCAGCCTGGCGAACGCGTGCGGCAGAAGCGAGCGGTACTCGGTCGGCCTCGCGATGGAGTTGGGAGACGGGCAGGCGACTGCCGAGGCAAGGGAATTGAGAAAGGAGTACAACAGCCGGGTTCTCGGGAGACTTATGGCTCTCGAGGAGGGAATAGAACAGATGGAACACATTCAGTGTTTCAGGTCGGATGATGCGTCACTTGCGGGCGCACTGTGCGGCCTCTATATGTCTTTCATAGGCGACAAGAGCAAGCCAACAATTGCCTACTCCCTCGTCGACGAAAGCTACAAGATAAGCGGCAGGGGAACGAGGGAACTTGTCAATCGTGGTCTAGACCTTGCATCTGGTCTCTCAGCATCCGCGAGCCTCGTTGGTGGAGTCGGAGGGGGGCATGTCATAGCATCCGGGGCAACGGTTCCCAGGGATTCTCTGCGTAAGTTCCTTGAAGCGCTTGATGATATGACAGGAAAGCAGCTGGCCGACTGACATTTATCTCCATGTAACGAGAACCTGGTCTGTCCTGTATCTCTGGTTCACGACCGTATCCTCGAGCCTCATTCTCTGGCCGGAGTTGAATGCGAGCAGCCCGTTCCAGGCTATCATGACACCGTTATCCACAAGATACTTGAACGGCGGCTCATAAACAACAGCCCCTCTGGCTGATGCCATTGACCTTACCATCTCGCTCAACCTCCTGTTTCTTGCAACGCCTCCGGCGAGGACAATTTCGTCCTTCTCAGCCTGAGCAACGGCTCTCTCCGTTACCTCCGTCAGCATTGCAAACACCGTTTCCTGCAGTGAAAAGCAAAGATCTTCCAGCGAGCAGCCCCTGTTCAGATGATGCTTCGCTGCTGTCAGTATTCCCGAGAATGCCACATCCATTCCCTTTACCGAGTACGGGAGATCCAGCAGCTCCTTTCCCTTTGCCGCCAGCCTCTCTATCATGGGTCCTGCATAGAAACCAAGCCCTGCCATTATCCCGAACTTGTCAAGCATATTTCCCACACCGATGTCCATGGTCTCCCCGAAAACCCTGTACCTGCCTTTGGAGTATGCTATGACCTGAGTGTTCCCGCCTGACGCGTAGAGCATGAGCGGATCCTTTGCGTCGTTGCCGAGCCTTCCAATCTCCACATGCGCAACACAGTGGTTCACGCCTATCAGCGGTATCGAAAGGGAAATCGAAAGAGCCCGCGCGGCGGTGGCTGCCGTCCTGAGGCATGGTCCGAGGCCGGGTCCCTGTGAGAATGCTATCAGATCTATGTCCGCATAGGCAATTCCAGCCGCAGCGACAGCACTATCGATGAGAGGGGCCACGAGCTCTGCATGATGGTTTGCCGCCTCCCTCGGATGAATGCCTCCCCTCGGAGGCCGGTACATGTCACTTGCATCAGAGAGTATCTTGCCGTTGGAGTCTACGACGCCTATCCCGACAGTGTGGGCCGTCCCCTCTATTCCAAGACAAATCACTTTTGATACTAAGACTCGCTGCTTAAAAAGATTTTGAACAGAAGAACAGACAGTTTCCAGATCACGGCGCGGGCATGCTGGAAAGGCTGTTTTGTGAATCTTTATATGTGTGGCAGAAGATCTGCACAGCATTCAGGAAAACAACATGATCGACTCACTGGAAACACACTGCTATATGGCGGCATTGCCCGGAAGAGTGGGAGAGAGGAGTGAGGGCCAGCCTGCGGGACCCGCAGCAGTCCCAGTTTCTGGAGACCTGAGTTCCCCTGCTCCCTTCTCCTTTGCGCTAGATGCACAGATGGATTATGACAGCATTTTCTCGGTAGTCAGGAAGGCGGTGAGATACAGCATTAACAGGGAGCGGAGCGGCCTTGGTCTCATTTTGTCGGATCTGCCTGCGGCTCTTGGTGCCTTCTGGGAAGTGGGCGGAAACTTCATAGTTCTCAACGAGACGCTTGTGGATGTGATGAGAAGGATGGCAAAATCCACGAGGGAGTTCAATTCTTACTTGTTTGTCGTCCTTGCCCATGAGTACCTCCATTCTATAGGGTACATAGACGAAGCCGAGGTCAGGAAGGTTACGGCCATGGTGACTGCCAGAGCGATGGGGCAGGAGCATCCTGCAACAGCAATGGCAACAGGTGATTTGTGGCAGATGTACCCCTTTCTCAGGTTCGCGGAGGGTGGAACAGGGAAAAGGGCTCGAGTCGTTGGCAAGTTCGACACGGAGTCGACCCGTTCCTACATCTGGTGAGTCAGACAAGCTTCTGCGCGAGGAACAATGAGATTCTGTATTCCTTCGTCAGCTTGCCATTGAGCCTCTCCTTTATTGTCCTTTCAATGTCGCTGAAGAGCCTGAACCTTGTTTCTTCAGGCAGCGCGGCATGGTCTGAATAGGTTCTCAGCAAATCGGTGTACTGGGACGCGCTGTAAGTTATATCGAAGTAGAACTTCCTGCATTCAACAGGCCCAAAAAAGCCCGAAGAAGCCAGGCTCGCAAGCCTGCGCTGGTTGTCATCGCCCGGTCCATTCTTTCTGAAGCTTTCATACCATTCGGGTACGCTCGTCCGGTAAGCCCTCTCCACTTCTTCGAACTGTCCTGCTGTTTTGTCAGTAATCATGTGGTCGCTCCAGAAAAGCGCTATGAACCCGGCAGCCTTCAGTATCTCGGAAGCCCTCCTGTATGCTACAGACTGGTCAATCCAGTGGAACGCAGTTCCCGAATAAACGACGTCGAATGCGCCGCTCCCTGCTTCGAATTGCTCGAATGCGGCATTGACTACCCTCACGTTCGGAAATAGGGAGAACCTCGACATTGCGAACTCTGCCAGGTTTCTGCCTTTTTCCACCGCAGTGATTCCGAACCCGTGTTCTGCAAACCATTCTGTAGACTTTCCTGTACCGCATCCGATTTCGAGTAGATTTGAGCCCCTTCTTATTCCCGCCCTCTTCACGATCCAGCGGTACATTCTCGGCGGATATCCGGGTCGTGCTTTTTCATAGAGGTACGGATCGCTGTCGAATACCAGGGGGTCCCTGCCGATACCGGGGCCGTTGCTCACTGACTTTCAACCCTCCTCATCTGCAACGACGAAGGAGCGCAACTGTTGCATGATGCAAGACCGGAGCGCTTCATTTTACTTATTGAAGATTACTTATATTTGATGCTATTAAGTTGTCCACTGCCGCACAGGCTCCCTCTGGGCTCATGGTCTAGTGGTTATGACGTCGCCTTGACATCTCGTGTCAAACACGGGTCGAAACGGCGGAGGTCTCCGGTTCAAATCCGGATGAGCCCATCTTCATATTGAGAAGAGTAGGCACTGACGAAATATGAGTTTCTCCCTTTGAGTATCGGACAGGACGAAGACGGGCGCTCAAATCAGCACCAATGATTTGTCTGAACGACTGCCGGTCAAACATTGCTACATTGAGTCTTAAGTTGACGTCAATTTTGAGTCTGATTTTGATAATAAACACGTTACAAACTAAGTTCAATTACTCATATATAACTAGTTCCGGATTCAATTGGCATTAGGATGGGAGTAACTCCTGAAGTGCGTGATTTAGGCATGGATACCAAAGATAATGCACCGCACCTTACTAGGAATGACATATACGCGATACTCAGCTTGGTGGCCGCATTCGGTGTCCCGATTGTGCTACATGTATCATTCAATTTCTTCACCACCTACATTCTTGTGGCCATACTTATTGTTGTCGTGGTTGTAGGATTTGGCATTTATCTTTTTCAGAAGTGGATTGTGAATAATAAGACAGATTTGCCAGTATTTTCGGTCGTGGACAAGGAGATAGTAATAGGCCCGGAAGATTACCATGAGACGGGCCCTTTCTGGTTGGAGAAGTATGAGATGTTGGAAATGATGATAAAGTCCGATGGGCCAGTCAACTGGTACCTCATGTCAAAGAGCGAATACTCACACTACAGAAAGAATACAGATGATTTTGATTATACTGATGGGACTCCTGACGTTACGAAGGAGTCAAAGAGTCTAATGGCGAGGCGCAAAGGCTCGCACTATCTCATAATCGAGAATGAAGAAAATGATGATGTCTCGGTTTCACTTACCTTGAAACAATATCTCTGATATGGTGTCCTATGTCTACTCAGACAACTATGGCACAATGTGAGTTGCGCCTGTCACGTTCTGACTCAAGCCTGACTGCGCACTTGATTTAGAAATACAAAGGCTGGTGCGAACTGCCTGATTGAAGCACCGGTCGAACCAATATGGCGTGCGTTAATGGTTTCTGTAAAGTGCATGCTGGAGAGAAACGCAAGGGTCGAGTTGGTGAGACTTACTGCCCCTCCCATCTTCATATGAAAATGACGGGATGGGCGTACGTGCGATTGTTCTGGCATCCGGCGTTGCTGCAACGATGTATAATCGACAGGCAGCCTGTCGAAACCAGCCTCTGCCAGTTTGGTTCAATTGTGGATATTGGCCGCGAAACCATGATCAGGGTGAAGAATGCGATGCCTGCCACGGAGGGCTGCCCCTTCGCGGGCGGCAGATCACATGACAGAGAAATACGGAGGGGGAGGGGCAGGTGTCCGGCTCTCTCTTCATCTTCCATGGGAAGGGGGCATTTGTGGTAACGGTGAGAGAGAAATCCGCAAAGTACTGCCTAACAGAAACGAAACGGGCAGATGGATGCCGCTGCATCAGGAAGCTGCAACACTGTGACTAGAAAGGTAATGCGTGAACCTTCTTGTGAAATCGAAGAGGTCCGCAACAATCCCATAGTCAGCGTACTTGAATATTGGCGCGTCTTCCCTGTTGTTCACAGCTATCACCTTTCCGGCGTTCCTTATTCCGACAACATGGTTATCCCTGCCCGAGACCCCGAGTGCAATGTAAACATCAGGCGCTATGGAGTAGCCCGTGAGGCCAATCTGCTGCTGTCTGGGGACAAGTCCTGTGTCTACAACGGGCCTTGTGGCGCCTACCGCAGCATTGAGCATCTGTGCCAGCTCCATCACTTCAGGCATGTTTTCTTTTGACTTGACGCCTCTCCCTATGCCGATGACAACCCTGGATGAGATAATTGACCTGAAGGCAGCAGGCCTTTCCTCGAACGACAGCCTCTCGTTTCTGCCACTGCCTTCCGCTTTCAGTTCAGTGATGTCGAACCCCTTCTCAGAAACCGCCTTCATGAAAATACCGGGTCTGACCGTGGCCATCTGCGGGGTGGTCTTAGAAACGATCCTTGCGACTATACCGCCGCCGAAGGCTGGTTTGTGCTGCACCAGCCCTCCGTTCTCCCATTCCAGGTCCACGCAGTCTGCCGTAAGGCCCAGATTGAGCCTTGCAGCAATCGAGGCCGACACTTCTCTTCCATCAACGGTCGAGGGAAAGATGACGGCTGCAGGCTTGTCCCTGTCGATGAGCATGGCGAGCGTATCAATAAACGGCTCGTTTTCGGTGCAGTCAAGGTGGTAGTATTCGTGGCACGGCATCCCTTTCAGCTTTGACGGGCTGATGTTTCCTATCATCCTGACGTGCATTCTTCCCTTAAGCGAAAGGGCCGAAATCCTGGAGGCGATCTCGATAGAAATTTCGCTGTCGTTAAGTGCCACGCCCCATATATCGGACAACGCCTCTCCGGCGTAAGGCTCGAGCACCTCATTCATCCTCGTCGCAGGAGCTGCATTGAGTAGCTCCCGTATCTTCTGGAATGTGTCGTCGTCCAGCTGCAGAAATTCCACCCTTCTGCCGCTTTCGATTCTGACTGTGTCTGTCACCTCAGTTGGTGAATCGCTTCCTTTGACTCCTGTTGAAAGCTCGTTTTCTCCAACCGTCGAGATGTGGTCCTCAAATGCGATATCTTTTCTTTCAGGGCCCCGCGGTCTGTTTATCTTTTCGCTGACAGAAAAGACAGCCGGCAGGCCTATCCTGTACTTGGCCAGGCCGTATTCGTTCTCAAATTCAACCACTGCATGATCCTCAAAGACATCAATCATGGAGACTGAGGACTTGAAGTTCAGATGAAGGAGTTCTGCCACCTCGGGCGGGACCTGGGATGTCTCTCCATCCAGGGTGTATTTTCCCATTAATATGATATCCGGGCCAATGCCTGAAGCGAATTTCGCAAGTATCCTTGAAGTGACGAGCGTGTCTGCCCCCGCGTAACTCCTGTCAGTAATCAGGTAGCAGTGGTCAACCCCCATCGAAAGTGCCTCTTTCAATATCTCGATGGCAGAAGGAGGACCCATTGTTGCAACATATACCCGCCCTCCCTTCCTCTCCCTTATCCTCAGAGCTTCCTCTACTGCTTTCCTGTCAAATGAGTTCATGCTGAGTTCCACGTTTTCCCTGCGGATCCTCTTTGTTTCAGCGTCGAACTCGATCCTGTTCACATTTGGTATTTGCTTCGCAAACACAAGCACTTGCATCATGCATCGACCATGATGTCCCCGTTCTCTGTCCTGACGGGGTAAATTTTCAGGCCGGATGCTTCCCCTCCGTCCTGTGGCTGACTGACGACTCCACCCGTCCCCGGGTCAAAGGAGGCATAGTGAAAGCCGCAGACGATCTTTCCGTCCTCAACAGTCCCGCCCGACAGGTCATCGCTTTCATGTGTGCAGTTCAACTGAGTTGCAAATACACTTCCGCCGATTCTGACAAGGAGTATATCCCCGTCGGAAGTCGCTGCTTTCAAAAGCCCATTCTCTGGCAATTCATCCAGAGCTGCGACTCTCTGCCAGGTCATGTCTGACTCAAGTGTCATGTGATATATTAAATTGCATAAATGGCCGGTCAAACATGTCCAAGCATCAGCTCGAAAGAAGCTTCAATGCCTCATCTTTCGTTTCAGGATGCGTCTCGAAGCTTCCTCTGATCGCACTTGAGATTGTCTCTGAACGGTGTGCTTTCGCGCCTCTCATTTCCATGCACATGTGCCTTGCCTTTATTGTGACCATCACTCCCTTCGCTCCCAGCTTCTGGTGAAGAAAATCTGCAATCTGGCTCGTCAGTTTTTCCTGGACCTGCGGCCGCGATGCGAAGTACTTTACAGTCCTTGGTATCTTCGAAAGCCCGACGATCCTCTCGCCCGGGATGTATGCTATCGAAACTGAACCAAATATAGGCAGAAGGTGGTGTTCGCACATTGAGTAGAAGGGTATGTCCCTGATGGCAAGTATGTCC
Source organism: Candidatus Sysuiplasmataceae archaeon (assembly GCA_046706185.1). Classification (GTDB taxonomy): domain Archaea; phylum Thermoplasmatota; class Thermoplasmata; order Sysuiplasmatales; family Sysuiplasmataceae; genus JAJZXY01. The sequence continues at coordinate 22,392 of JBJKPR010000062.1, read as the reverse complement.
CTGTATCCAGGGTTCTTGAAAGATGTAATTCTGGGCTCATTTTCGCCCTTCATCCCCGCGAAGAGCTCCGCATACATGCCGTACACTCTCCTTGGCGTGTTGCGGTAGACTTCTGTTTCCTCGTCCACACCTATTTCCTGAAGGATCGTCCTCACTGCCTGCTCGATCTTCTTCTGTGATGCTGAACTCCTCATCTGTCAGATGCCCCGTGTGTTTGATGGTTGATTGATATTTTAATCTGAGTATTATATTGTAAGCTGTAAAGAGACAGGGCTGCCAATCCCCCTCGTGCTAGTTATTTAATCTCATGTTCCATTTGCGATTCTATGCCCGGTCTGAAAGGCAGGAAGGTCCTTGTAACAGGTGCTGCCAGGCGTCTCGGCAGAGGCATAACGGGTAGACTTGCAAAGGAAGGGTGCGACATTGTAATCCATTATGGGGAATCGGCGGCTGAAGCAAGGCAGCTGGCGGAGGAGGTTCAGGAGGCAGGGGTGCATTCCTGGCTCATTCAACGGAAGCTGGAAAGCGAGGATTCATGCAAGAGCCTCATTTCCGACGCTGTCGATTCAGCGGGCGGGCTTGATTTTCTGGTGAATAACGCCTCTGTCTTTCCCCCCGGTGACATAAGAACCGCGACTGCCGAAGAGTTTGAACGGGCGCTCACCGTCAACTCGTTTGCCCCCCTGTGGCTTTCGAACTCCTTTGCTTCAAATGTCTCTTCAGGCGCAATCGTGAATATGCTCGATGCCAGAATATCGGGATACGATTTTTCAAACTTCCCTTACTATGTCAGCAAGAGGGTCCTCTACGACATGACAGGCAACCTTGCGCTAAGATACTCCCCGCGCGTGCGTGTTAACGGTGTTGCGCCGGGTCTTGTGCTTCCGCCGGAGGGAAAGGACGCTTCCTATCTTGAGCGAATATCCAGATCCATCCCTCTCCGGAAGCACGGGACAGCCGGGGATGTCGCTGAAGCGGTCCTTTTTCTGCTGAAAAGTGACTTCGTGACAGGGCAGACAATATTCGTTGACGGGGGCCAACATCTCCTTCATCATATTTTCGGCAAACTCAAGGACGATCCGTGACTTTCATGTCCTGAGCCCGAAGGGGTTGCCAAAGGTTCATTAAATCCCCCTTCCTTAGCTTTCCAGAGGCGGCCGCGGCAGCATGACAACTCTCGCGGTGCGCGAAGGATAAATGCAAATGCTGGACCGGATAGTAATCAAGGATCTCCTTCTAAGGTGCATAGTCGGCATAAACGAACACGAGCGAAATCAGAAACAGGACGTTATAATCAACGTTGAAATGATGGCTGATATCTCCGAAGCAGTAGCGCATGACGACGTGACCAAAACTGTCGATTACAAGGTTGTGAACAAGGAAATAATCACCGCTGTCGAGGAGTCGTCATTCTATCTGGTCGAGTCTCTTGCCTCCCGTATTGCAGACATCTGCCTCTCGCATGAGATTGTGAAGAAGGTCAGCGTGTCCGTTGAAAAACCTGGCGCGCTCAGGTTTGCGCGGAGCGTGGGTGTCGAACTTGTGAGAGAAAAGAATGCGAAATGACAGAAGTCTACCTTTCGCTTGGTTCCAACATTGAACCTGAAAGCAACATGCTGCATGCCATCAGGGCAATAAGCAGAGTACTTCATGTGACAGCAATCTCAACGGTCTACAGGACAACACCAGTCAGCAGGGAGAGTCAACCAGATTTCTTCAACTGCGTTGTGAAGGTGGAGACTGAGATTGAGGCGCAGGCACTCAAGTTTGATGTGCTAAGGCCGCTCGAGGCGGCCCTCGGCAGGAGAAGGACCGGTGACAGATATGCTCCAAGGACCATCGACATAGACGTGGTTCTGTATGGCGATGAGCGGATTGATGCCCGTGAACTGACTATCCCAGACCCCGACATATTCAGGCGGCCGTTTCTGGCCATTCCCCTTTCAGAGCTTTCTCCTGAACTGGAAATACCTGGCTCAGGCAAGAAGGCCCTTGAGCTCGCTGCAGAAATGGACAGGTCGAAGATGGTGCCACTGCCTGAGTTCACCCGGAGGATAAGGGCGGAAATATAAGGCGGCTGCAGCGTGGACGCCGGGCAGGCAAGCTTCAACCTACTCGGTGTAGTCGCAGTTGGGGTTGGTGCACGAAAACACCTTGATTTCCCCGTTCGCTCCGAACGCAGGCTGCAATGTACCGACGCCGCACTTCGGGCAGAAGAATGTAAACTCCTCAATCCTGTGGGAGCGGAGCACATCCCAGATACTTTCTCGGGAGAGGTATCTCGAAAGGTCTGTGAGGGTCACGTATCCAACCACCTTTCCCTTGTCTGTCACAGTCGTTCTTTCCAGTCCGTGTTGGACAAGGTACTCGGCCACCTTCTGTATCGATACGCTTATCGGGACTGCCGGCAACGGCCTTCTCATGACCTTCTTCACCTGCACCTCGTCTGGCCTCTTGTTTCTCAGTATAAAGCGCTTTATCAGGCTCCGCTCGCTGAGCAGGCCAACGGGCCTGTCGCTGCTGTCAACAACTACAAGTCCGTAGGCCTTGTTGTCCACCATTTTCTTGACAGCTTCAAAAACACTGGCATCCTCATTTATTGTGACAAAATTCGAACTCATAACCTCGGAAAGCTTCAATTCAAACCACTTCCTGCCCGCTTTGACTACTGTTGTACTGCTACATGCCCGAATATAAATGTTATCGAACGACGATAGCCAGATGAAAAGATTAACATATACTGTCCTCATCCTTTATAGGGGAGAAAGGTGCCAAAGGAGAATACAATCAGCTGCCCCGCATGCGGTTTCAGCCTTAAAGCAGGCTCCAAGACGTGCGAATTCTGTGGATACGAGTTTGAGGATGACGATTTTTCGATGTTGCAGACCTCTTCCAAGAATGAGACTGTGGGCTCTCTACAGAACAGGCAGTCTCAAAGGGGAACTGCTTCCAAGAATGGCTCGAAGAAGAGCAACGGAACAAAGAAAGGTTCAAAAAGCCAGTCCAGGAGCTCCACGAACGGCAAAAACGGCGGAAATAAGAAAAGCAGAACGGGGGCCCAGACAGTAGATGTCCAGGCAGAGACAGTCGCCGAAACGGTACCTGCCTATGCTTCAGATGAAGCGGAGGACAATACTCAGGCGAGGATAAAGGAACTTGAAAAGCAACTCACTGACGCCGAGAAGGAGCTGGACGTCATTTCCAAGCTGCTTGGCCAGGAACGGGACAGGCAGCCGGCAGACGAACAACAGGCCTCGGCAGAGTATGTCGAGATGGCAGGCGGGGCCGTGCATGCGCCTGCAGCAGCGCCGCAGGTGATCCCCTCCTCCTTTACCTCACCGCCGCCTCCTGCCAGCGCCTCAACTTCATGGGCATCAGACGCCGCAGTGACCGGTTCCTCGGCTGCAAGGAGCAGGCTATTCTTCAGGTTCAGGGGAATGACCTTCGGAGCAATAGTGGTGGGGCTGATGGTGTATGCACTATCATATCTGCTTTCATCAAACATTGGTAGAATGGAGATGTATCTTCTGATATTGCCCGCCTCCATACTGGTAGCCCTCGGTTTGTATGCCTCCCTCGAGGGTTCACCTGCGTCACAGAGGCTCTAAACCCCAAGAGCGTCCTCTATCCTGCCGAGCTCAATAGGTGTCGTGTTGTTGCCTGTGAGCACACCCGCTGAGTTTGAGAGCAGGCACGCCCCGACGAGCGGTATGCCGTAGTTTACAGTTCCTATCCTGGCCTTCACCCTGAGCACATTCTCTATGAGATCCAGTTCAGAGTCAGTGACCTCCGGGTGACAGAGCGCACCCTTGTTGTTGGCCACGCAAGCCGAACCGACCGTCTTCAGAGTGGCAACAGTACCCTTTACTGCTTCCACGCCCAGTACCTCTGATATCTGCTTCACCGACTTGTTGCTCATGTCAGGATTGACGATAGCGCCTTTGTCATTTGCGACTATGTTGTTTCCCGCGGCGTTGACCTTGTCCCCGACCGTAAGCAGGTTCACCTCTTTTGCAAGCGCGGACGTTTCCTCCGACGTGGCAAAACCGCTCGTGACAACACCGTTGCTGTTGATGCTTGCAAGCGCTCCGATCAGGTTTGTGCCTGCTATCGTGGTGTGAATAACCCTTACCTTCAGGGAGCGTTCAATCTTCTCGTCGAACTGCTTCGTTGCGGTTCTGGGCACAAGCGCAATATTGTCCGAGGCGGTTGCATATATCCCGAGGAAATTGCTTCCGCCAAAGTCAGCAAAAGCAATCATCCTGCAAACTCCTTATTCTTCGTCAGGAAATGAAACCTCTACCAGACCGTCCTCGAATTTCACTGCCTTGACAGTCACTTTTGTGGGCGGTTTCCTCGCACCCCTTGCCCAGATATACTCGCTCACGTGGCCGTCTATCCAGACATCGTTGGGGTCTGTCTTCATGTGCCTCACGACAAACCTCCTTATTTCCGAGATGGCAGTGCTCGCCCTTCTTGTAACCGGGACCTGTTTTGCCTTGCTTATGTTTATGTTGAACACAGCTTCTTCGGTGCTAGCCTCTTCAGCCATTCAATTCACCTTTTTGCCTTTCCCCTGTTCCAGGTCCTTCGTTTTGGCTGTCTCGTCACAGTCCTGTTTGTCTTCATCATCACCCAGTGTGGTACCCTTGAGTTGATCCTGCCCGCCTTCAGCAATCTTATCTTCCTAGCAAGTGGCTTGTTCCTGGCCATTTAGTCACCTTTACTTTCTTTCTATCGTGATCTCTCTCTTCTTCGGTATTATTCTTGAAAGCAAATCCTTCAGCGTGTTGTCATCAATCTGCCTGTTGATCCTTCCCTGCTGGGCAAGCATGAAGAGCTGCTGCTCGACGTCTGACACAAGTTCCGGCCTTGCCATCCTCAGCGCGGCAAGTCTTTCCCTTGCCTCGGGTGTGAGTATTGCGCGCAGGACAGCCTGCCTCTGGGCCTGAGCTTCTGCATTCCGTCTCTTGATCTCAGCACTCTGCTGCTCGCCCTCCATCTGCATCTGGAGTTCGGCAAGTCGTTTTCGCCTGAGTGCCTCAAGCTCCTCATCGCTGCTCATTTCTTTTCCCTTTTTGCTCCTGTCCCGTATTTTTCCATGCCAGGCTCAACTTTTACGACAGCCTGGAAAACTTCAAAGGCGGCATCATCCACAAGGCTCCTTCCCTTGCCCGAAACAACTCTGCCCCTGCTCTTGAGCTGCTGGACAAGTCCTGCCTTCTCAAGCTGCTGAAGCGCCATCCTGGTGGCCGAACCGCTCCCCTTCACCGCCTTGTTGGGCTTGGAACCCCTGTCGGCGGCACCCCCGAACTCGGCTGAAAGCCTGGACGTGCCCACGGGCCCCATTATATACACTTTCCTGAGCACCGAAGCCACCCGTCTGTGCCACCAGTCCGGGTCCATCGGGGACTTCTCCGTGTGCCTTCCTGTCTTTGCGAACTTCGTCCAGTCGGCAGCTTTGACGCTGTCCAATCCCATCAGTTTCTCTGTCAGGTTGTCGACAAGCTGTCCAGCCGGTACGTCAAATGCAGTCGTCATTGATTCTCCTCGTCAAACGTTAACCATGTGGCAGCCTCCAAGCTACTGGAGTGCCTCTGAATTTTCATTAAAGTGAATCTTTATTTAAAGCTATCCTGAAGCCATTATCGTGCTCTGCGCCGTTCCTGGCTGCCTGTTTATGCCATCCTTCTCCTCCCCGGCACATGGATGGCAATTGCGGTGGGCTGTCCAGGATGACCTGCCTTGCCCATGTGCAACGACCGCTTCACATCTGTGCGCTGCTTCTGTTCGAAAAGCCGTTGTTCACAATCCATTGCTCAAGGTGTGCGTTGAAGATATCAGGTGAGGACAGGTAGGCAGGGTGCTGTGCTCCTTCGATAACCACAAGCGCAGCATTTGGAAGCCTTTTTGCCATTTCCCTGGCCCTGGAAACAGGTATGACATTATCCTCTGACCCCCAGACCAGTTCCACCGGACGTTTGAGGAGTGCAAGGAAGTCAGCCATTCCTGGCGTGTCGAGCCCGACTGTCCCCACAAGGAATAGGCCGTCTATCATGGGAGGGTTGTCCCTTGCAAACGAAAGGGCTATGCCTCCCCCCATCGACGCGCCTACCAAGACGACCCTGCTGGCCGTCTTGTATGTACAGAGGTCAACAATAAACCTGTTCAGCCCCCTGCTTTCAGAATAAAGCCTGCTCTTTGCTGTTTTTCCAAACCCAGGGATGTCAGGGGCTATGAATGAGATGCCGTACGCTTCCAGCAGTTTGAGCGTGTTCACCTTTGCCCATATGCCCGAATTGAAATGAGCGCCGTGCAGCAGTATGAAGAGCCTTTCGTCAGAAAAATCAGACTCAACGCACTGCACATCTGTGTCACCGATTCTTATTCTGTGCTCGATCAATGCTGACCTTCCCTGTGATAAGACCATCTTCACCAGTCAATTTAGCACTTTCCATGCGTGCCAGTGGAGCATCGGCGTCCGTGATTTTCGAAGTTGACTGAATGACTGCTACTGCGGGACAGGCCGAAATCATTCCACGTATATTGCGGGCCTTCCTGGAAACGAATTAATGCTCCTCCCTGCAGGGTCAACTATGCCAGGATCGTCCGCCCTCTGGATGAGGAGTTCGGCCTTTAGCTCCCTCTCGAGGAAGCCGGAGCTCGAAACGAGAAACTCCTTTTCATCGAAGCTGCCTGCGATCTCAGCACGTAGAGGCAGTTTTCCCTGCCCCTTCTCCGTCGCAAGCTTCTTGAAAAACCTTTCCACGGATGCCTTGGGAATTCCCTTCGTTATGTTCCTTCTCTCCTCCGTATTCTTGCCGCCGGAAAGCTCAAGCGCAAGCATCTCCTTCTGCCATTTCCCCGATGTGTAGATGTATATTCTGCGCGGTGCAATGCCCGTGACCTTGACTATTTCATCTACGTCGCTCATCACGTCCTCCAGGTACCCCTCCCTCAGCATTGCGTCCTTAGAAACCTCATACGATTCTGGGTCTGGAAGCTCCTCCAGGCAGACTGTTGCCTCGTTGCCCATCTGATGCCATATCTCCTCGCACATGTGCGGAGTGAACGGCGCCATCATGAGCACCTGCAGCCTGACGAACATCCTCCCCATGCTCCCGTTAAGCCTTCCCCCCTTTCTCCTCGAATACCATTTTAGTGCATTCTGCATATCAATAAGTGCTGTCTTTACCGCGCTCTTGAAAAGCATATCCTCCATGCACTCTATGTAGTGGCGGTACAGGCTACCGACCGTTGACGCGAACCACCTGTCGACATCGTCCGTCGCCGCCTCCTCGAGGGACCAGAGCGACATTGCAGTTTCCTGCATCTGTGCCATCCTCCTCCAACCGGTCTCGGCAAAATCCTCATCCCAGTTGGGATCGTCGAACCCTTCGCCCGCGTATGCTTCGGTGAGCCTTGTCACGTCTGCCCCGTACTTTTCAAGCGCAGCATCAAGCAGAAGTGAGTTGCCTGCAGATTTGCTCATCTTCGAACCGCTGATAGTGATCCAGCCATTTACACCGTATGCCCTGGGCCAAAGCTCCTCGCTGAATATGGCGGTATGGTTGAAAAGTGCAAAAGTAAGGTGGTTTCCCACAAGATCCTTTCCAGAGACCCTGAGGTCGAGCGGATACCAGTAGGTGAACTCCTTCCGCATCCCTTTCAGCTCCTCCATTTTGATGCCGTTCTCTTCTGCCGCCCTCGCTGCGTCGCCTTTTCCGAGAAACACATAGTCGAAGAACGATCCGCCTGGAGGATGCTTCATGTACCCTGTTTCGGCAAGCCTGTGCGAGATGGTGTAGTATGCCATATAAAGCGTGGAATCTGAAAGCGACTCGATCTTCCATTTATCGTCCCATGGGAGGGAAGTCCCGAGCCCTGTATGATGAACGCATGCCCAGTCCTTGAGCCAGTCGATGACATTGTCGAACTGCCTGTTGAGAAAATCAGGATAGAAATTCATCCTTGACACTGCCCTGTGGGCAAGTTTCTTCCACTCCTCGTCCCCGTAGGCCAGAAACCACTGGTTCTCTACCACCCTCACTATGCATCGCGTGAGGCATCTGCATACGACTTCTCCCGAAGGTTCGAACATTATCGAAGCATGCCCCTGGTCGAGCAGGCTCAGTTTCACCTTTTCCCTTGCTTTTTCAACAGTCAGCCCTCCGACATCCCTGAGGCCTTCCACCATTCTCCCCTTGTAGAAACCTTCCCTGTATATCTCCTGCCTCGCCTGTTCCAGTTTCTCCTTCTCGTCCTGGCTTTTGATCCTGAGCTTGTCAACAACCCTCTTTGCAGGGAGCGTTCCGTAGCCTGGTGTGTCGATTATCTCGATTGGATGTATTGCGAGCACGACTTCAGCGAGGCCGGGAGAGAGTTCACCTGCCCTCGCGCTTCGCTTCAGGTCAAGCAGCGCGGCGTAATCATCCGGAGAATCGCTTGGCACGGAGCTCACAATTCCCGTGCCTTTTGACGGGTCTGCAAACCCGGCCGGGAGGATTGGTATGTCCCCCTGCATCGTGAAGGAGTAGGCACTCCTGCCAATGAGGTCAGAGCCCTTCATGACTTTTTCTTCTGTCAGCTCGGTTCCCTGTTCCCTGAGCTTCGATACAGCTTCCCTGCTCAGTACCCATCTTTCATCCCCGTGCCTGGCGGCAACATACTCTGTGCCAGGGTTGGCCCAGATGTTTGTCTGGCCGTATGCTGTCTCGGGCCTCAGAGTTGCGGCTACGAGCATATCCCCATCCTCAAGCCTGAACTTCAGGAGCGTGTACTCTGTGGGTGTTTCACCTTCGCCGCTCAGTCTGTCATGATCGCCCACGGGGATATTGTCCTTGGGACACCATATGACCGGGTGCGATCCCTTCCTTACGAAATTCTTCTCCTTCAGCCTTGTGAACTGCCACTTCACGAATGCATCATACGAGGGGTTCAGCGAAGTGGTAATGAACTTCCTTCTCCAGTCGATGGACAGTCCGGCCGCACGCATGATGTCTTCCCACCGCCTTGGGAAGTATTCCGTCCAGTATATAGGGTCGGAAAAGCGACCGATGTCATCGCCTTTAATTCCCATGTCCTCCATGATCTGCATCTGTTTCCTTTCCCCATCCCTTATTCTTGCTGCAGCCGCAACTATTGGCAGACCGGTGCAGTGGAATGCAAACGGGAAAAGGACATTGTAGCCGCGCATTCTCTTGTATCTGGACATGAAGTCCACCCTCAGGCATGTGAAAGCATGCCCTATGTGGGGCAGGCCGTTCATGTAGCTGTACGGGTAGGTTGCAAAGTATTTTTTCCTGCCGTCCGGGTTAGCCTCGTATATGTGTTTTTCTTCCCAGACCGCCCGCCACTTCTCTTCAATTCTGATTATATCTTTTGTTCCTATCAAACCAATCGCCCTCACTGCCCTCCCGGCAATCCTGAAAAGCCAGGTCAGTAGTGGTCGTAACTGACCAATTCCTGAACAGGTCTGGCAGGTGGCAGGTTACTGAGTTCAACAGCGAGACCAAGCGGCGACAAAGAAATCACCCTGCATTCAGAAGGAGCGTGTACGAGTTCTCTGACTTTCTCCTCCTTGAAATTATGTGACCAGTCTGTGTGCATTCCAATGCTCTTTGCGGCCAGCGATATCCGTTCCATCAGGACACCGGCATCAACGGAGTAGCTGTTAAGAAAACCGCCAAGCGTCGGATACGCATCGTCTGGAAGACCGCATATCACGAGTACCAGCGGTGCCTCTATGAATGACTTGTTGCCATAGCATGCGGCGGATATGTTCTTTTTTGCCTGCTCATCCCGTATGAGCACGACTTTCCACGGCTGCCTGTTGTCTGTTGAAGAGCAGCTTTTTATCGCCGATGAAAGTGCCTTCAGCTTGTCCTCATCCACAGGTACCTGTGAAAACTTCTTGACAGAAACATTGTTCTTGAAGAAATCGGGTGAAATCATGCAATCATACACTCGCTGTTGTCATCATGTGGTCAATACATCTGGACAAAGATATCTCTCACAATTGGGTTTTTCAAAGTGTCGAAACTGAGCATAGAAACATTAGGAAAAGCCGTCTGTCCGTTGGAAAGCTGGTATGTCATGTCTGTTTTGTTTGTCAATGACATACCTACATATTATTATTTCGCATGCAGGTCGTCTGCTGAAAGCGAATAGCGTCTTGCCGCCGTCGACTCACTGATCGCTTTCCCCAGATGTCACTGGCACCCCGGCCGGATCGGTTAATAACTAATACCCTCTGTTTCATCAATGTGACGGTGTTCAGTTGAATTACAGGAAAGAATCGGATTCTCTGGGCGAAGTGCTTGTCCCCTCGGACGCCTATTACGGCGTGCAGACGAGAAGGGCGATGGATAACTTCAGAATCAGCGGCCTGAGACCTTTCCCTGAGTTTATCTGGGCCACCGCTGTCGTGAAGCTTGCTGCTTCACGGGCAAACGTTACGGCTGGCGGCCTCGACAGGAAGCGCGGAGATTCGATCGCTGCTGCCGCTCTTGAGATTATCGAGGGCAAGTTTCACGACCAGTTCGTCGTCGACGTTTTCCAGGCAGGTGCGGGAACCTCCCACAATATGAATGCCAATGAGGTCATAGCCAACAGGGCAATCGAGCTTCTTGGTGGCAGCAAAGGAGACTATTCGGTAGTCCACCCGAATGACCATGTAAACATGTCACAGTCAACAAACGACACGGTGCCCACAGCCATTCGGCTCGTGTCCATCAGAATGGTGAATGAGCTTGTCTCAGACCTCAGGTCACTGATCAAGTCCCTAAGAAAGAAAGCATCGGAATTTGACAGGATAGTCAAGTCCGGCAGAACGCATCTTGAAGATGCCGCTCCTGTCAGGCTCGGACAGGAGTTTGATGCTTACGCAAGAATGCTCGATTATGACATGGGCAGGCTTGAGAAGGTGAAGACTGTGCTTGGCGAGCTCAACATAGGTGCGACCGCCGTGGGGACAGGAGTGAACGCTGACCCGATATATGTCAAGAGCGTGATAACTGAACTCAAGAAGATAACCGGGTTCGACCTCCGGAATGCTAAGAGCCTGATGGCTGTAACACAGTCGATGGCCGACTTTGTGGACGCTTCCGGGGCAGTCAGGGCACTTGCAGTCGACATGACGAAGATAGCCAACGACCTGAGGCTCATGAATTCAGGTCCCATAACAGGGCTTGCCGAAATAACACTTCCCGCAGTGCAGCCAGGTTCCTCCATAATGCCCGGCAAGGTCAACCCGGTGATAGCCGAGTGCATGAACATGATTGCATTCCAGTCGATTGGCAACGACCTCTCTGTGACCATGGCGGCACAGGCAGGACAGCTTGAGCTCAACGTGATGATGCCGCTCATCGCCTTCGACATGGTTTTCACACTTGGCATCATGAAGAATGGACTGCGCATGTTCAGGGAGAAGATGGTTGAGGGGATAGCTGCCAACGCAGAAAGATGCAGGGAAATGGTCGAACGGACGCCAGGAATTGCACTTGTGCTCAATCCGTATATAGGCTATGAAAAGGCAGCCGAAGCGGTCAAGGAGTCGCTGAAGACTGGAAAGGCGATCAGGGAGGTGGTGGAAGAGAAAGGATGGCTCACAAAAAAGGAGCTCGAGAGAACACTCGACCTCTACGCCATGACCGAGCCAGGTGTGAAGGGAAAAGCACGCAGGAGTAGGCAGCGCACGACGAGAAAATGACAGAACTGCCGCGGGATATGTCTGTTCAATGCCTGTTCCATGATCTAATTAGGCACATTACATATTTATAATGCCTAATTTTCATGTAAAAACGAGTGATTTGGATGGCTGAAGCAAGCGTTCAGGCAGGCGCTCAGACTGCAGCACCTCCCAGAAGGAAAGTCTCTAGGGCGGAATACGTGATCGATTACAATGAGGAAGTAAACCCCGAAGTCAATATCATAAGATTCATACCTACCAGCGGCCAGATGTTTGATTTTGAACCTGGCCAGTTTGTTTCTATTTCTGCTGTCAAACCGGACGGGAAGAAGCTGGCAAGAGACTATTCCATCTTCTCTCCCCCCTCCTTCCGCAAAGGGTTCGAGCTCTGTGTGAAGCGTGTCGAAGGCGGTTTCATGTCGAACTATCTGTGCGACCTCAAGAAAGGGGACAAGATAAACGCAATCGGACCCATGGGCGGGTTCATTATGAGGCGCCCTCTTCCACCCGAGATATTCTTTGTTTCAACAGGAACGGGTGTCGCCCCCTTCAGGGCAATGCTCGAAACGCTGCTCGAGCAAGGCGAAAAGACAACACAGGTTTACCTCATTTTCGGCACAAGGCATCCGGAGGACATCATATACCGTTCATTCTTCGAACAGGTGGAGAAAGAGCACCAGAATTTCCACTACCTGCCGACCCTCAGCAGGGCCGACGACAGCTGGAACGGCCACCGGGGGCACGTGCAGGATACGCTCTCAAAATACCTCAAAGACCCTTCGAAGAAGGACGTGTACATCTGCGGACTGCAGATCATGGTGGACCAGGTGAAGGATCTCGCTGTGTCATCAGGCGTTCCGGCGACCAATGTGTACTACGAGCGGTACGACTGAGCCCGAACCTCACTGAAGGTGCCGTGCACGCATCATATGCTCCGCTGCGCAATAGCTTTAATACCAGTGGACGGCTAGCGTACGACGCAAAAGTGTAAGGTATCAGGAGAAGTGATAGGTTGGCAGCTTCCTCCCTTCCGGAAAGGTGCGACAAGTGCCCGTTTTTCACGCAGACGTTCACTCAGGAACTCAAAAGGAAGACAGACAAGGGCCTGCGCTCAGTTGAAGTGCTGACGGGCCTGTGCGGAGCCATGCGCCTTTCAGAGGTGAGGGCAGGGGTACCCGCGTACGAGACAACACACAGGCGGGCAGGCGATTCAGCCTGCTACTTCTCGACGCCGCAGGGTGTACAGCTTTCCGCCAAGGTCGCCTGGCTGATAGACAGGAGAAAAGCGCTCGCTTCAGCTTCAGGGAGCAGGGCCTGATTACTCCACTATGTAGTGGCTTGCCATGTCCGTTGTGGAGGAGACACCGACCCCCTCCCTGTCTATTGCAATCACGCCGATGCTCACGCTTCTGTCATAGAGTGAAATGCCCCTGTCCGCAGCCTCCTGTGCAGTCATTCCTTCGCACATGAAGTCGTACACTGTCCTGGAGAGCACTTTCCTTATGATTTCCTCTCCTATTCCGGTTGCTGCGACAGCCCCCTGCTTCCCGGCGAAGATCCCGCACCCGATCATCGCTATGTCGCCCACCCTCCCTTTGAGCGCGGGGAATGTCCCGCCTGTAGAACCTGCGGCTGCAAAACGGCCGCTGTTGTCCATGGCCACTGCACCGACAGTGTCAACTTTGTAGCTTTTCCAGTTCCGTGGCCACTGAGGCCTGCTCCCGTTTCTGAATTCATCCAGCCCCTTCTCGAGCCTGCTCCTCGACCTTGAAGTTTCAGGGTTGTAATCATCAAAGCCGTTCTTCCTCGCAAATTCGAGCGCTCCGTCAGCAACAAGGAAAACATGTGGAGACTCCATTACCTTTCTGGCCACCATAACAGGGTTCTTCGTCCTTGTGAGGTATGCAACAACGCCGCACTCCTCCTCCGAATTCATCACGGCCGCATCCATGTATGCCACACCGTCCAGACGGAGCACCGAACCTGTACCTGCATTGAACCTGTCGTCATCCTCCATGACTCTAGTCGCCTCTGCCGCTGCGTCAGTCGCGGCGGCACCCATGCGCAGCAGTTCAGCTGCGGCTCCTGCAGCCCTGGCTGGGCCATCGCTCAGTGACTTTGGAGATCCTGCCCCTCCGTGGACAACAACTCCCCTGTGCATGATCCTTGCATCTTCTTTCAGTATCTGAACCTTTTCGCCATCGCTTGCCTGGCGGTGCTCAGCTGTCCTTCAGCATGCAGTAGTTTATTGTGACTTCCGATATGTCCGTTGCATAGTAGGCAATTCTCCTTACCGACTCCTCAATGAGTGCAAGATGAACAGCCTCCTCCGCCTTGATTTTCTGGATGCTCATTGAAATGTCACGGAGGACCGCTTTGAGCCCATCCCTGCCGTCGATCACCCTGTTTGCATCCTCCGCGCTCCCCTTGAAATAAGCTGAAATGGAGCCGTCAAGCATCCGGAGTGCATGCTCGTGTGCAGACTTGAACTTCGATAGGAGGTCCCCCGGTATCTGGTAATTGGATATGGACGACACTGACTTTGCTATCTGGACAGCATGGTCCCCTATCCTTTCAAGGTATCTCGCTATCTGGAAATAGGCAGTGCTCTCCTCTATCGTCATCTTGAGCCGCTCTGCGAGCCTCGGGTCCCTTGTCATCATGTTGTGCTCTTTCATGATTATCCAGTAAATCCTGTCTGCATCGGAGTCCCTGTTTATGACATCAACCGCAAGCGGCTGGTCCCTTTTTTGAAGCGAGTCCATTGCATCCACTGCCATAGACCTGACTATCAGGTGTAATCTCCTTACACCCTTTTCCTGGGAGAGTTCCATCGGGTCGCTAAGGTCCTTTATCGTGACGCTGTTGATCGTTTCCTCAACTATCTCCACCCCAGTCACGGACCTTGTGAACTGCCTGACCTTCTCCTTGACCGTGTTATCTATCCTGTCCTTAGCTCTGACGGTGATTGTGTCAAACCCCATCACATAGGTGCCTATGAGCATTCTCTCCAGATGCTCTGGCGACTCCTTCTGTAAGTTTATGACCTTGCTCCTGTAGTCCTTCCTTGCATCAATGCTCGGCGTTATGGTTATCGTTCCCCTGTCATCACGCAGGAGGCCCACCACGTCCCCCCTCCTTATCCCCATCTTGTCAATCCAGTCCTTCGGAAGCGATATCGTGTAGGTCGAGTTGCCAGTGAACTGTACCTTTCTTGTCTCCATAGTTACTTCATCTAAAATTAGTCAGGATTGAAGATATATATTTTACTGTTTTCTATATAGATGAATTAGACTATCTTTATACCTGTCTGCCTTTTCCAGTCCAATGTAGGCTACATAGATATACTGTGCTTACTGTCCCGCGTATCGTCTGTGTCCGGATGAGATTGAAAGGAGGCAACAGTCGTTTGGCATCGGAAAACAGTAGCGGTGTTTTCAGGGAGCTGGATGAGGGTGGCGTTCAGACCTTCCACATAAGGACGCTCATTGTCTCTGGAATGGGTTTCTTCACGGACGCCTATGACCTGTTCGTAATAGGTGCCCTGCTTCCGATCATTGCCATCTACTTCGGCATTTCAAGCTCTGGCCTGACATATGCACTCATCTCCAGTTCCGCGCTCTTCGGCGCGATCATAGGTCCTGTTGTGTTCGGTCCCATAGCTGACAGGTATGGCCGGAAAACGGTGTACGCCATTGACCTCGCCATACTCATCATAGCTGCAATCGGATCCTCCTTCTCGGCGAACCCGACCGAGCTGATTGCATGGAGGTTTGTACTTGGCATAGGCGTCGGAGGCGACTATCCGGTCAGCGCAACGCTGATGTCTGAATACTCAAACAGGAAGGACAGAGGGAAGCTTGTTTCATCTGTGTTCGCCATGCAGGGGTTCGGTCTTCTCTCCGGTGCACTGACGACACTGATATGTCTCTGGATACACCTTCCGACTGACCTTGTGTGGAGGATACCGCTTGCCCTTGGTGCTGTCCCTGCCCTGGCTGTTATCTATGCAAGGAGAAAGGTGGCGGAGACACCAAGGTTCATGGTTTCGTCCGGCAAGGTTGACAGGGATGCTGCAGACTCGCTCGGCATACTAGCAGGAGAGCAGCAGAACGGCGCGTCGACATTCAACATACCGAAGGGGCAGATACTCTCAAGGTACCTGCCACTCATACTCGGTACCGCCATATCGTGGTTCACACTCGATGTTGCATTCTACGGAACATCGATATTCTCGAACACTATAATTCACAACCTGATAACAGCCGACGTCACAGGCGGGGCAGCCAGTTATGCGTATCTTATCAGGTCAACAGAGATCACCTCCCTGATATTCCTCTTCTTCGCCTTTCCAGGGTACTGGGCTGCCGTCTTCCTGATTGACGGAATAGGCAGGAAGAAGCTTCAGCTTCTGGGGTTCGGCTTCATGGTTGTTGCCTATGCCGCCATTGCATCGATCCCGGGCATTGTGTCAAACCTCGTTGCTCTTTTTGTCGTCTACGGTTCCACCTTCTTCTTCATAAACATGGGTCCAAACACGACTACTTTTGTGGTGCCTGTGGAGGTGTTCCCGACACAGATAAGGACGACCGGGCACGGCATCGCCGCATCCGCCGGAAAGGTTGGAGCGTCCATCAGTGCCTTTCTCTTCCCGTTTGCACTCAAGGTAATACATCTCAGCGGTGTTTTTGCATGGCTGACGATAATGGGGGTGCTGGGGCTCATTGTCACCGCAATACTGATACCGGAGGGACAGGAAAGGAGGCTTGAGGATATTTCGGGCGAGGAGAGGCTTCTAAAAACATACTCGGAGTTTTCGGACCTGATCTCAGGTCTGACTGAACGAATCGAGCGCGCTGCTGTTGAAATGCAGTCATTTGTGAAGAACTGGGGGGACGCCGACGAGGAGGCCAAGAAGGTCAAGGCAATCGAGAGCGAGTGTGACGAAATAGTTCACAGGATTTTCGTCAGGCTGAACACCAAGTTCATGGCGCCCATAAACAGGATGGACATCGTCTCGCTGACGCATGAGCTTGACGATATAATGGACTATCTCGAAGCAGCCAGCGCACGCTTCAGCATGTATGAGATACGCGGTCCGACACAGGAAATGTCTGACTTCATGGACATCATTGTTGACTGCGTGGTCGAGGTCAAGAGAGGGATAGCGAGCATAAACGACATCTATTCAAGGCGATTCGACAGGATCGAAAGCAGCTGCATACGCATCAACGAGCTTGAGAACAGGGGCGACGAGATCCTCAGGAAGACACTCAAGAGTCTCTTTGCAAACAACGATGCTAAGCAGATAATGAAGCTCAAGGAGATATACGACAATCTCGAAACTGTCACTGACAAGTGTGAGGACGTCGCAGACAAGCTCAGAGACCTGATAGTGGAGTACAGGCGTAAGTGAACTAACCTCGGGAGTAGGCGTAGACTTCGGCAAAGCCGTTTGAGTAGACAAGTATGAAATTGTCTGCATTCAGGTTGGCAACTACCTCGGGGGGAACTGGAATGGCAGTCTGGTTGGGATAGAAGTTGGCGTCCTCTATCATGTATGTGTCAAGGAAAAGGTAGTTGACGGTCTTGTTCCCGCTCGGCGTCACAGAATTGTTCAGCGCGTTCTCCATTGACGAGATGTTGGTCGCCATGAATATCGGGTAGGAACCAAGCTCCCAGGTCGCATTCCTGTCCGAGAAACCGAACAGAAGTGAGCTGAGCCTGTGGTCGGAGGCAACAGTGGCTCCGGCTCCGGTGTTCCATTTCAGCCACTGCGTTGCCGAAAGATCCTTCGCAGGTGTCGCACCTATCTTCGAAGGAGTGGTCGTCGCAGTCACGAGCGCAGTCGACAGCCCTCCTGCGGCAACAAGTGAAATGCCCAGAACAAGCGCCCCTGTCATGCGCATTCTCTTGGGCGTAGACTCAATAAGCATCATCATTCCTATGCCTGAAAAGACCGCTATGAGGAGGAGTATGTACTCAACCAGCCTCTCAGGCACCAGATATGGTATATTTGTCAGGACCCCGACAATTACAATCGTTCCCAGAGCGGCTATGGTTATGACAACGGGAATGCCTCTCCTCT
Organism: Candidatus Sysuiplasmataceae archaeon; assembly: GCA_046706185.1. Taxonomy (GTDB): domain Archaea; phylum Thermoplasmatota; class Thermoplasmata; order Sysuiplasmatales; family Sysuiplasmataceae; genus JAJZXY01. The sequence continues at coordinate 4,615 of JBJKPR010000062.1, read as the reverse complement.
CGGTTTTCAGCAACGGCATGAGCGCAGCCACGCCGAGCAGCGTGCACACCACACTTGGTATGTTGAGAAGTGTGTAGGCGCTTGGGTAGATGGGAACGGAGGCAACGCCTTCGATCGAAATGAAAACCACCCCGATTACTCCCGCAAGCAGAACGACGATGTGATACTCTTTCCTGATCTCAAGCCTGGGGTGGGGTGGAACGGACCTGGAACTCCTGTGATAGAAGGCGCCCAGAATGAACAGCATGAATGCGAGAAGGTAAGGGGCGGATATTGCCTCCTCTATGGACAGGTTGGGGTTCCTGAGTATGAACTCGGACAGGAAGTTTGGCGCTTCCAGCATCCAGTAAAGATAGGTTGCAGTCAGTAGCACAAGAATGAACGCTACCGCCCTCAGCAGATGGTCACCTTCCTCCCTCCTGAAGAAGGAATAGTAGAAGAGGACGGAGTAGAGGAAGAGGAGCACCATGACCATACCGAGGTGGTAAGTGGGAACCATGGACAGGCCCATGGTCATCGCCATGGCGCTCGTTATCCTGTCCTTCCGGGGGCTCAGGTAGAAGTAGATGAAGAAGAGGAGCACCACCTCGCCAAGAGTGTCAGATGCAAGTATCGATGTGTGGCCGATTATCACAACAGAGGTGGCGTAGAACAGGCCGGCAAGAAGTCCTGCCGCCTTTTTTCCAGTCAGTCTCAGTGTTATTCCAGCGACAGGAAAGACAAGCAGCGATGTCACAAAAGGTGTGACAAGGGCAACCGCTGCTGCTGTCGAGATGCCGGCAATGTTTGCGATGGATGCAACAAGCTGATATGCTGTGGGAAATTCGGTGTATGTTGTCCCGAACCCGTAGTAGGGGACGGGCATCCTGCCGTTTACAGCGAAGAAATTCGCTATGTAGTAATTCTCACCTGTATCAGGACCCCATACATTGAACTCAAGGGGCAGGATCAGCCTCAGTGTTAGTGCCAAGAAGAAAAGTGAAATCAGTGATAGAGCGTACCATCTTCCTTCTTTCATCCTGCCTGCCCCGTACGCAAGTATAAAACGGTCGGATATAATTGTAGGGGAGACTCCGTGCAAGGGCGTCTTCCATGGGGGTGAGAGGAACGCATATCCACCACATAGGTCAAACAGGTACAATAATGGAGGGGGATGTGATTGAAGCTCTCAGTGCTATACCGGACGAGACCATCGACCTTGTTTTTGCCGACCCGCCTTATTTCCTGCAGCTTGAGAACGAGCTGAGAAGGCCTGACGACTCAGTTGTTTCTCCCGTGGACGACGAATGGGATCGCTTTACATCGTTCGGCGAATATGACAGATTTTCATTCTCGTGGCTGAAGGAGTGCAGAAGGGTGCTCAGGAAAGACGGCACTCTCTGGGTCATAGGGACGTATCACAACATATTCAGAATCGGCAGGATACTTCAGGACCTCGGTTACTGGATTCTGAACGACGTTGTCTGGGTGAAGTCAAACCCGATGCCTAATTTCAGGGGCACCAGGTTCACGAACGCCCATGAAACCCTCATCTGGGCCAAGAGGTCGAAGGAGTCGGGGTACGTCTTCAACTACTGGGACATGAAGTCGCTGAACGATGGCCTGCAGATGAGGAGTGACTGGCGGATACCCATCTGCTCCGGGAGGGAACGGGTGATGGATGATGGGAAAAGGGCACACTCGACACAGAAACCGCTTGCTCTCCTCTACAGGGTCGTGCTTTCCTCCACTGTACCGGGGAGCACGCTGCTGGATCCGTTTCTAGGCTCGGGCACGACCGCCGTTGCTGCACAAATGCTGGGAAGAAGGTGGATCGGCATAGAGAAAGATCCCCGCTACATCGCTCTTGCAGCAGAGAGGGCCGAAGCATTCATTCAGGCGAACGCATCTCCAGACATCTCATCCTCGTTGTCACCACATCCGAGCAGAAGGCGTGATGCAAAGGTGCCCTTCGGGAGTCTTGTAGAGTCAGGCATGGTTAGAGCGGGCAGCCGCCTCTTCTCCCCTGACGGGGGCAAGAGCGCCCGTGTCAACGCAGACGGGTCTCTGACCGTGGAGGGAAGAAGGGGCAGCATACATCAGATTGCGGCCCTGTTGCAGGGCAGGGAGAGGGCAAACGGCTGGGATTACTGGTTTCTCAGGGAAGGGGAGGAGGCTCTTTCCATCGATTTGCTACGCGCGCGCTACAGGGAGGTTCATGCCCTCTCCGCTGCGGCCGAAACGCTGACATCGCCACCGGCTAATATCGCAGGCGGGAAAACACTTAAGACTGAAGAACAGCTCGAGTAGCAAGGTGGTTCGGCTGCCCTCTGCTTCGGATGCCTTTGTCGTCTACTACAAGCGAACTGCATTCTCCAGGTCGAGACCAAACAGTCCGGAGAAGGACATGTTCAACCCAATCAGGATGGATGCGGCCCTGTCAGGGCTGATATCCGACTCCGTTTCAGCGACCGGTGCGCGACCAGGGGAAATCGAGGATGTCATAGTCGGTTGCGCTTATCAGCGCGATGAGAACTGGACTTTCGGAGGAAGGCATCCTGTCTTTCTTGCGAAGCTGCCATCCTCCGTCCCTTCGATGGCTGTCGACCGTGCATGCTCCTCCTCGCTGAACGCTCTCTCCATCGGCGCGATGGAAATCATGACAGGTAATGCAGACATTGTGCTTGCAGGGGGGATGGAGCACATGACGCATGTTCCAAGGCTCTCCAACAGGCTCTGCGATGCACTGCTCGAGGACGGTGCATATGCCGAATATGACATGAAGACAGGCTATTACATGGGACTGACAGCAGAGAAGCTTGCAAATGTTTCGGGCACAGGCAGGGAAGAAATGGATGAGTTTGCATTGAGAAGCCACAGACTGACTGCAGATGCATATGATGAAGGGTACATGGCAGAAGAGATTCTCCCTGTCTCGGTTGAAACCCCGGAAGGGGAAGTCACTGTCAGGACTGACCAGAGCGTGAGGAGGGATACATCCATTGAGAAGCTCCGCTCTCTCCCTCCCGCATTCAAGGAGGGAGGTCTGGTGACCGCCGGAAACTCCTCTCCTCTCAACGCGGGCGCCTCACTCGTCATGCTGATGTCCGGCAGAAAGCTGAAGGAGTACGGTATCAGCCCCATGGCGAGAGTCGCGTCCGTCGGATGGGCAGCGGTAGATCCTTCAATCATGGGGGCAGCCGTGGTCCCTGCTGCCGAGAAATCGCTGCGGAGGGCAGGTCTCACACCCGCCGACGTCGACCTGTGGGAGATAAACGAGGCATTTTCGGTTGTTGTTTTGAATGCGATAAAACAGCTCGGCATCGACAGGACTAGGGTCAATGTAAAGGGCGGAGCCATTTCAATAGGCCATCCGCTCGGGGCAAGCGGGGCCAGGATTGCAGGGACGCTTTCAAGAATGCTCCAGTCGGGAATGGGAGAAGTGGGCGTTGCAACCTTGTGCGTCGGCGGAGGGCAGGGTTATTCCGTTGTCCTTGAGCATTGAGCCGTTGCCTGACGGTTCATTCAACCGTTTGAGAACCGTGGAATATCCGATTCGCGGGTCATACTTACGGTAAGTTCCGTAAGAACGTTCTTTCTATGTAATCTGCAGGCCAATACAGTATTACCTCAGAAGAATAAGAGCAACAATGGTTCTGTGTTGGAACCAAAGCAACCAAGAACCAAAAAGCCTCCTTGTTCAAAGGTTGCAGTGTGCCTTATTCTTCTGAGGCGTATGTTTTCTGTGGTCCGGCACAAATCTTCAAGCTCAAACATCTCAGCCCTCTTTGCGGGCGCCGCTCTCACTATCTCTGCTGTTCACGCCGGAGTGCATCCCGGCTCTCCGTTCCCGCTCGCGCTCTCCCATGGCCGTCAGCTCCTCTCCAGCAAACACGATTGCTTGGTTGGTCGTCTTCTTCACAATTTGCCTCCAGGTTACATTTTGCCACAAGAGCTCATGCGACTTTTTCAGTACTTTTTTCAGTGTCTATGATGACTTTGTGGCGGTGGAAATGAGAAACACATTTGGTTACTGTTGCAGGCACCGGTTGTCAGCTGAGCAAGGAGTGGGAGGCACTGTAACCTGCCAGGGTATGGACCCGGCGGAAGTCACCGGAAAGGTCAGGCTCATTACCGCCCCCATTAGTCAGGTCGTGAATTAGGTCTCTGACTCCAGTTGTGAGAAACAATAAACGAACCCAGAAGTAACAAGGCCATCCCGATTATCATCCATGGCAACAATATTTCGTAAGTGTATGTAAGCATTGGTCCGCCGGGAAGTATTGTTCCAACAGGTAGGGAGCCGTATGTGTGAGGAGTTACATAAGTGAAGCTCCAAAAGAAGTAAGTGTGGTCCATTCCAATGGTAGTACGAACAGACAGCATGAGACTTAAGGCTCCGGCCATCATCATCGGAACGCCTGATAGAATATGTTTGAACCCTGGAACCAATATCCCCCCATGTGCCACTAGCGCTTGCCAAGTATTTCCCTTTGTCCATTCCAGCATTCGATTAGCATCATTTGCTGATTTCCTGAAACCTTGGCGTCCAAACAATACAGAGTTTGTACCCAGGCAGGATATGGACCCAGCGGGGTTCATACTAAAATCAGTATGAATACTTTTAATATCTCTC
>JBJKPR010000061.1:0-33738 GCA_046706185.1 Candidatus Sysuiplasmataceae archaeon | reverse complement strand
GGGTCGTCGCGCAGCTCCTTGCACTGATGGACGGTCTGGAGAGCAGGGGAAAGGTTGTCGTCATAGGTGCAACAAACAGGCCGAATGCACTTGATGCTGCACTCCGCAGGCCAGGCAGGTTCGACAGAGAGATTGAGATAGGGATACCGGACAGGAACAGCAGGCTGGAGATACTGCAGATACACACAAGAGGGATGCCTGCGGATCCAAGCGTCAACCTGGAAAAGCTTGCTGACATGACGCACGGCTACGTAGGAGCAGACCTTTGGGCGCTCTGCAAGGAGGCAGCAATAAGGTCGCTGAGGAGGATACTGCCTGAGATAGACATAGATTCTGAATTCATACCCGTGGAGGTGCTAAAGAACCTGAAGGTCACGATGGATGACTTCGTCGGTGCATTCAGGGAGATGTCACCCTCGGGTCTCAGGGAAGTGCTCGTTGAAAGACCAAACGTCCGATGGGCAGACATAGGCGGCCTCACGGAGTTGAAGGAGGAGCTGCAGCAGGCAATCGAATGGCCGCTCAAATACGGGGAGGCATTCAGCAGGCTGGATGCCAGGTCGCCAAAGGGAATACTTCTGCACGGACCGCCCGGAACAGGCAAGACGCTGCTTGCAAAGGCCGTGGCAAACGAGAGTGAGGCGAACTTCATAAGTGTAAAGGGACCTGAGTTCCTGAGCAAGTGGGTGGGGGAAAGCGAGAAGGCTGTCAGGGAGACGTTCAGAAAGGCAAGGCTGGCTGCGCCCTGTGTGATATTCATAGACGAGATCGACGCCATAGCACCCAGCAGGGGAACAGGAGTTGGAGATTCGCAGGTGACAGAGCGCGTTGTAAGCCAGATACTGACTGAGATGGACGGCCTTGAAGAGCTTGAAGGCGTCTCTGTAATGGCTGCAACCAACAGGCCCGACATAATCGACCCGGCGCTACTGAGGCCTGGCAGGTTCGACAGGCTCGTTTACGTTCCTCCTCCCGACGTGGAGGCAAGGAAGTCAATACTGAAAATACACACTGCAAGAAAGCCGCTCGCGTCGGATGTTGATCTTTCGAAGCTTGCCGAAGAGATGGAGAACTATACGGGGGCTGAGATAGCCGCCGTATGCAATCAGGCGGCTATGATTGCTATGAAGCAGTTCATTGCCAGGCACCCCTCCGCAGACAGCGAATCGCTGTCGAAGCTGAAGATAGGAAGGAAAGACTTCGAAGCGGCGCTTCGCAAAGTGGCCCCCTTGACCAAGGAGGAACTCTCGCTCTACACCAGCGTTAGCGGCAGGTTCAAAGCCGAAGGGTCATACCCTGAGCCCTGAAAGGGACAGGCAGCGGACATAGGGGGCCGCGTCAAACCTTTTCTACTCGAATTCTCTACAACACAGCATGAGAGAGCTTTCAGACGGGGACTTTGCATCAGACAACCTGCGGCTTAACGACCGCACCATCGTTCTTTTCCATGCTACATGGTGTCCATACTGCAAGCAGCTGATGCCCTCATTTGAGCGCTTCGCCGCAGAAGCGAAGGTTGATGTCGCCCGTGCGGACATAAGCGACTACGAATCACCACTCTGGGATTCTTTTTCGATCGAGGCCGTTCCAACGGCAATACTCTTTGACAACGGAAAGGCTGTCGCTAGGGTCGATTCGACCATGGGTAACGGTGTGACCCCTTCGCAGTTCCTGGAGTTCGCTGAGAAGACAAAATCGATATAAGCAACGGGCAGGATGGCGGCAGTGATACAAATGGCATCAGGTTCAGATGCATCTGACACGCTGGCGATCATGAAGGCACAGCTTGAGCTTATACTGAAAAGGCTGGACTCGGCAGAGGAAAAGATTGCAGCGATGGTGAAAAGAACAGAGGAAAACAGCAGGATGCTCTCCTCCATCGTCGAGACGATGCAGCAGATGGGTATAGTTGCGCAGCCATACAGGAAGACAGAGCAGAAATCCTCCGCCGGCGACGACAGGGCGTACTGGTAATGTCTCCCGGAAGCCTCCCTTTATATCTAGCGGTGTGCATCTACCAGTTCTGAATGGGGAGCGCAAGCGGCATTTCGGGCGACTACAGGGAAAGGAGCTACCTCTCTGCAATAGAATCGGCCAAGTATCTGGGCATCTCAGTGGATGAGCTTCACAGGCTTGTCATGAAGAGGACAATACATGCGGCAGTGTCAGCGAGCGGGCAGATGCGTTTCTCACTTGCGGAGCTAAAAGCATACGAGTCTTCCGCCATTTGCCCGGGAAGAACCGCGCCTGAGCTGCCGGCTGTCACGGAGCTGAGGACAGGCTCAACAACGCAGAGAGTTGTATTTGCAGATTCACGGTCAATGGAACATCTTGCGGACAGCTCCGCTCATCTCATGGTGACTTCGCCTCCGTACTTCGATGCCAAGATGTACTCAAGGGAGAAGACGGAGGGAGACCTCGGCAGCATACACGACGTCGACGAGTGGTTTGCCTCAATCGGAAAGGTGTGGAATGAGGTATTCAGAGTCCTGCAGCCCGGCAGAAAGGCCTTTGTGAACATAATGAACCTTCCTGTCAGGCTGGGAAATGGCGGGTTCAGGTCTCTGAACCTGGCAGGAAGGACCATCGACCTGTTCGAAAGGATCGGCTTCATATTCAAAAGGGACATCGTCTGGCACAAAACGAACTCGGTCAGGGCACACTTTGGCACTTACCCATACCCGGGCGGCATCCTCATCAACAATGCACACGAGTTCATACTCGAGTTCGAAAAGCCCTCCCCGCGGGGGTACAGGAAGTACTCACACCTGACAGAGGCGCAGCGGGAGGGTTCAAGGCTAGACAGGCAGTTCTGGCTGTCTGTGAAGAACAGTGACGTCTGGACAATGCACCCGGAGGGCAGCGGAGACAGGCGTATCCACGTTGCACCGTTCCCTGAGGAGCTTCCAGCCAGGCTAATAAGGGCATACAGCTACCTTGGAGAGACAGTGCTCGACCCGTTCCTTGGCTCGGGAACGACCCTTGTCGCAGCAGCCAGGCTCGGACGGAACGGCGTCGGATACGAACTCTTCGGCGAAATAGCAGAGGTGGCAATACAGTCCATACTCAAATCGGTGGAAGGCAGATGACCTCCAGCGTCACCTGCTCCTGTGGTTCACATTTATGTGCCCGCCGTTCTCAAGCGTCCTGTCCCTTTCCATGGACCTGTTGAATCCTACCTCGTCTACAACAATAAGGAGCCGTGTCGCCTCGATGCAATGAGATATGATTCTCTGGACTGTCGTTGCAACAGAGGTCGGAAGGTCCGCGGTGAACGCAGGTGCCCTTTCAGCCATATCTTCAAGCCATCCAGTTATCTCATTGATCACAGCGTTTATCTCGTGAAGAGACAGCTCCCTGAACGCATTGTAGCTGTTCTGTATGAACCTGTTCAGGTTGTCGAGCAGGTCGAGAAGCAAGTCATTCGCACTGCCTGGAAGGCGTGTTCCCATATCCACTATATTCCTAATCTCACCTGCAATCTTGAAAACAAGGTCGGCAGTCATTTCAAGGGACTTCACCACCAGCCTGTAACCCATCTGGTACCTGTGGTTCTCAATGCCCAGTCCCTTTGCAAGCCTGTAGTTTTCGGAAGAAAGGAGGAGCTGCCTGATCATGAGGAGGTAGAAACTGTCCACTTCATCCTCGAGGCCGAAAACACCTTCAAGCACCTCCTTGCTCGACTCGGTCAGCCCCTTCTTGCAGCCTTCCAGCTCCGCTGAAAGGACTCCGATTACCCTGGACATTATGTGGTCGAGCCTGTACTTGATCGGGTCTATGAAATTCTGGAACTCCATGCTGTTCGCAGACTGCTCGACAAGGCTCAGTCCGAGCACTCTTTTGACAGCAGTGGCTGCTTCCTCCTTCTGCGCCTCGGTAAACGGCTCTTTGGACCTAATAATCACATTGTCATGGCCAGCAATATAAGACCCGACAATCAGCCTCGTGAGCATGTTTGGCTCCTCAGCGTCCATGTCTATGTGCACCGTTTTCTGCACTTCCGGCGCCAGTTCTCCCTGCGTCTCCTTGGCAAGCTCAAGCCTCCCGCCGCTCATTTCCTTGAAGGTCAGTATGTCCCCTGGCTTCAGGTTGATCTCCTCTATCCAGTTCTTCGGCAGAGTAACAGACAGAGATGAGCCGCCCACCTTCTGCACCCGACGTGTTCGTTCCAGCTGATCGTCCCTGTAACTTTTTCTACCGGGTGCCCTATTCATGAGTATCCGAATGCCCCCTTTTTTTGCGGCAATACGATCTCTATAGATGTGGGGGTTCATTGACTTTTCGATGATCGGCGTTCGGATCCGTCATTTTGAAGGCTCATGCTCATGCCTTTGACTGCTGCCTGTTCTGCTTTGAGAGAACAGCCGTTGTGTTCGCCAGCCCCGGCATGTTCTGACCAACCAGCGCATTGACTCATGCACTGTGGACCCCGCACAGTGCCCGCCGCAGACGGAACCAGCGCCGGCAACGGCCATGTACCGCAGGCGTGCTGGAAGGCTGCGTGGGGGTCGATCGGCATGGCAGAATGACATTTTTCAGCACTGTCCGGGCAGTCCAAGGCCGGCTGAATAAACGAAAGCCGGCTGTTTTCAGTCAGCCTCTCCGGGAGGCAATCAGGTGCCATCTGATGTAGCCGTGGAGAAGAGCGAGCGGCTTCATCAGCGTCTCCACTTTGCCAAACGGATGCCTTAATCTCATTCTCTTTTCCCTCACCCGCTGTCCAAGGCGTCTGTTCTTTATCATCACGACCGATGCCCCAAGGAGATATTCGTACCTCTTTCGAAGGAGGTCCCAGTAGGTCTTGGGGAAATTCTGAAAATGCTTTACCAGGGCGCCAGAAACATAGGTTCCTCTGTAACCGCTGTCTATTGCCCTCATCTCAAGGTCGTAGTCCTCTGCCTCGCCGCATGACTTTGCAAGCCTCATGTCAAACCTGAGCCTTTTCAGTATCTCCGTCTTCCATGCTGTGTTGCCGAGCGGCATGTATGTCACGTCCAAAGTCACATCTGAGCTGTAAATCCTGTCCTCTATTTCCTTGTAGTACGACGATATGAAATCAGGTCTGCTTATAACAGACCTCATTGCGCCGCCCGTAAAGTCCGCCCTTCCCTCAAGGATCGGTTTTGTTATCTCCTCCAGCCAGTTCGCAAGCGGAACCTCATCAGAATCGAGGAAAACGGTCACATCCTCATCCAGAAAATCTATTGACTTCTGCCTTGTCTCAAGCGGCGTGCCCTCAAGCATTTTCCAGGTTATGTTCAGCTTACTTACGTCGGGATCATCAGACTGGAATTCCTCCATGCTCTGCAGATACTCTTTGCTCGAGCCTCCGTCCGCGATGAGGACCCTGTCCGGAAGGCGAGTCTGCAGAGCGATTCCCTTGAGTGCCTCCACAAGCCGCCTGTCGTTGAAGTTGCATATCTCGACTACGATATTCACCTGGACATCCTCTCAAGGAGCCACAGCAGCGCCGCCACCATAAAAACAAGCAGAATGAATGGCAGGAACACGAAGTACTGATACTGGTGCGAGGAGACATATGAATTCCACACGTTGAGCACAAGGAACTGCATTACGAACATAAGCAGTATTCCGCCGAACAAGCCTGTCACTACCTTTCCCTGGACCTCGCTGTTCATCCTATGCCCTCACATATCTGCGCCAAGCTCTTTATCAGGCGCCCTTGCGACTGCATGAAGCCGGTGCCTGATGTAGTTTTGAAACCCGTCCAAGTTAAAATAGATTTTCGGTGTTTGTCTCCGCTTTGGCTGCCGGAGAAGGGGCATGTCGCCACAGTGAGCCACCGCCCATGCGGAAAATGCGGGCGATGCACAGCCTCGCAATTTGCAGGCTGCGTCGGAAAGCAATGCAATATATGAGTTCGGTAATGACGGTCAATGTTCCGATAAAACGCCCGGCAAGGCGAGGTTTGCTCCAAATGGACGAAAAAAACAAAAAGAATTTCACATTCACGAATACAAGGAGAAAGGTACTTTCCTCAATTCTGGACAGAAGCGGGGGGAGGTCCAGCCTCGCTGCGAGAAGCGCGGGCATAAAGCCAACCACATACGGCTCAATACGTAATACTCTGAAGGCAGAAGGCATCGTAACCATGGAGATAATCCCAAGCCCTATATTTTTCGGAAGACCAGTGGTTGGGGTGACAGAACTCCACGTGAAGCCAGATGCGAGCACGAACGAGATGACCCATGCTCTGCTCCGCGCGGCTGCAGAATTGCCGGGCATCGCAACAATAATCTCTTCCAGGCTGAAGATCCTGGTCATCGGCCTGTATTCCACGCTCGCAGAAGCTCAGGATGCGCCTGACCGGTTTGTGACGGCCGTGGGCAAGAACATTTCGGCACACAGGCACGAAAGGCAGCTCCTATGCGACCTCAGATCACAGAGTTCACTGATGCTGGAGGATTATTTCTACACAGCTTCAAGGCTCACGGGTTATCGTCCTCCTATTGCGCATGATCTGCTAAGCATCAAATTCGGCGAAGGGTCGGGCGACGTAGATGACGAGGTCAGAAGGCTCCTGATGTTTCTTATAAGCAATCCGGAGCGATCCGATTCCTCAATCGCGCGGTACTTCGGTTTCTCACGCGACACCGTGTCTAGATACAGAAAGATGATTTCATCAGAGAATATAGCAAGAACGGCATGTTTCCTGAACCCTGAGACAATTGGTGCGGGCATACTCTCAGTAAGCAGTTTCAGGCTAACAAAGCAACTGAGTCATGACTGCGCAAGGGTTCTGATGAGCGATGGAAATCTTGCTTTCTTGCTCTCAAGCGGAAACAGGTTGGTCGTCATGTCGTACTGCAGGAGCATTGCAGACTCTGAGGATTCTGTTGCAGCTGTCCTCAACAAAACGGAGGCTGCTGCTGAGATCGACACAGATCTCTTCAATTCTCTCTACTCTCTGTACGATTCACCTTTCCTGATGAGGCATGCCTACTGGCGCATACTGGAGGGGGGCTCCCGTGACAGTCAGCCGGCAGGTTATGCATCCGAGAGATCGCAAATATCCCGATGAGTGCACGATGCAGTTCAACACAGTTTCGCTGAAAGGAGTGGTGAATTGCATCCTGCCAGGTCCCTGAAGGCGTCACTGATACCTTCGATTTTCGTCAAAGTGGCCTTTTAAATGCGCCAAATCTTCGCAAACCAGACAAATTCAAGAGGTAAGACAGTATGAAAATGAAATATCTTGCAGCCTCTGCACTGTTTCTGAGCGTTTTTGTCCTCCTCGGCGCAGGCTCGGTTTCAGTGGCGAGTGCTTCAGGGCCGATTAGCGGCAACGGGCCAACGAGTGCAACTGTGACATCCGGTCAGATAACATTGAATTCTTTCGGGTTCGGAAACAACACAACTGCAACATCGAACATCCCCCAGTCTCTTACAGGGGCATCAGTGAACGTGAACAATTCTGCGAGCCAGCCGTTCTTCGTCTGGATCAACGTCAGTGATACGGCAGGCTACGAGTCAATAGAATATATCAACGCCTACCTTTACTACGAAAATGGCATTTCCACCAACACGTACAACCAGTCTGCCGGCCAGAACATGAATATACACATGAACCTGACAAACCTGACGTCACAGGGCACTACACCGTACACAGTCAGGATGCTGTGGCCTGCCCAGAACAACAATCCTACCGCGTGGCTGCTTGGCTCTACCGGCGGTTACTACAAGTATATCAATACGACGACGGCCAACTTCACATTCGAATTCTACCTCGGTTCCCAGATACACAATGCTTCCGCCACCAACAACAACTATGCCTGGGCACTTAACCTGACAGTGTCAGGCGGCGGTTCAAGCCTCCAGACCGGCAAGAAATACTTCGGTGTCAACGACTATGAAAGCGTGACAATTGCACAGAACCAGGTCTCCGGCACCGGTGCCCCAAGCGCCACTGCAGTGTATTCCCTAGGCTCTCTCAAGCTTGATTATTCCGTGAACAACAACTATGTGCTTTCTCTTGAAGCAAGCAACATGACAGGAAAGGTTGGGACCGTGAGCTACACATTCCTGAGGCATAATATAGGTATTTACAACGGTTCGTACAACGGGAGCGCCCCGCTTAATGCATACTACGCATCTTCCACAAATGCATCGCTCCCTGCAGTGATAAGCCCTACGGTCAATGGCGCCGCCAGACCGTTTAACGATACTACGGGACCATCTGCCGGACAGGTATCTCTGTTTGGTGCAGCAAACACATCGTGGGCACCAGCGCAGCAGAACGGTGTCTGGGAGACGATAACAGTAGAATTTGTCTTCCAGGTACCAATAGGAACGGTGGCTGCATCCTACACGGGAACAATTTACTGGCGCCTCTGGACACAGGATCAGACTATACCTGCAATCTGAAGCCGGACGAGCGGTCGTTAAAATGTCCCCTTCAAAAACATTTAGACAGGCGGTCGCACTGATATCCGCTATTGTGGTAGCGGCCGCCATGCTTTCTTCCATGTCTGCAGCGTCTGCCCAGTCTGGAATCTCGGTAGCGCTTTCTCTGCAGGTCACCTCATCTTCCGCACACGACAGCTACAACGGCCTCCCTGAGATGATCAGCGGTGTCTGGAATTATCTCAACCTCAGCATCAGCCCCGAGCCCGGGGGAAACCTGAACCTTGTCGCCTTTTACGGATCGTTTCTCCCCTCCAACAAGACAATCATGGACTACTACGAGTGGTCTTATTCCTCAGGCAACAACAGCTGGTTTGACCCTGTCTACGGCAGCTATGTGAACAGCAGCTCAAGCAGCGCTGCGAACGGTTTCTATTCTTTTGTGTGCGGCATGTTCGACAAGGCCTATCCCGGCGAATGGACGCTTGAACTGATGAACGGAAGCACGATGATGACTTCGGTCAGCTTCTATGTGACCGAGCCTTCCGCCGGCATGACTTTTTCAGCTCCTGATTTCGAGCTTGTGGTTGCCCCGTACACGTACTCAACAGTAAGCTCATCAAACTGGAGCCAGTACGCAATGACTACAAACACAGGAAGCATACCAGAGACGATATCGTTCTCTTTCCCCTCCCAGGATTACATGTCAGCCACCGCCAACACCATTGTCCTTCAGCCTGGCCAGTCTTTGAACCACTTCATTGTCGTCACATCCGGCAACTGGACACCTCAGCTGATACTTTTCTCAGGCACCGTCACCGCGAGCTTCACTGGAGTGATAAGCGCCAACGACTCAGCCCAGTACACGCCAGTCGTCCAGTTTCCACTTTCAGGGACGATAGAGGTTGGCCACTCAGGATATGTGCTCGGGGAAGTGCAGAATGTGACAGTTCAGTTCCGTCAGAGCATATCGGCTGCCTATGCAAGGCAATCTTCAGAACTGATATATCTCTCAGGTTCCGGAGTAACAGATGTTTCCGTCGCATCCTCTTCAGCGAGCATCCTCTACATCTCAGGCGAGGGCCAAAATTCGACAAATACCATCCAGATTGTCCTGCCAAATGGAACCGAGGTTCCTGTCCTCATAGGGTTCAAGGCTGATGAGAGGGTGTCAGCAGCTACCATCTCCATCACACTCTCCGCTCCCGGGTCACCTTTTACCAAGACCTTCAGCACACAGGTCGCTGTCACGGGTCTGCCTGCTAATTCGTCAGGCCCTGGCGGTACTAACCAGATATTCGGAAACGTGGTGGCGGATGTTTTCGCAGGATTGGCTGTTCTGGCAACAGCTGCATCCATGATTGTAATTTCCAGGTTACATCCAAGGTCCGTCAGGCCTGTTAAGGTGAAGAAGAATGAGTCGGCAGGCCCTGTAGCAAACAGGAACAGGAAGGAACTTCTCAGGAGTTACAAGGGGCCCGAAGAGATCAAGCCGAGGAAAGGATGGAACAGGTGATTTATGCGCTCAACAAGGGCAGGGGCATTGGCGCTGCTTTTGATGGTTGTTTCCATGCTGGCATTCACTGCTCCCGCGGCCGCAACAATAGGTGTTTCGGACATTACCCCGACGTTCTACTCTCTCCAGGTTTATCCTTCGAACGGTCATGTATTTGTCAGGGCCGTTGTGTTCGACTACAACTCCTGGCGGAGCATATCAGAGGTGATTTTCAACGCCATTGGTCCGGGCAACACAACCGTGGAATCTGTCATATTCAAGCAATACAGTCCAAACGGCACACTTTCGGACAGCTTCACCCAGAGCGCAGGCAGCCACTTCCTTCCGTTGTATTCCGAATTCAACGCATCAGACCTGACTGCCACTGTTTCTGAAAGGTGTAACATGACAGTCCTCTTTGCATTCACGTCAATGGCGGCAGATTACCTGACTATATCCGTTATAGACATACACGGAAAGATTGCCTCAAGCAACATAGCGGTCGAGTCAGGCTACATTGGATCCAACATTGCCGTTCCTTTACCTCTGATACTTTCTGCTTCCATAGTCGCAACGGCAGCCTCAATAGTCTTGAAATCATGGAAGTTCAGCAAGTCATCGGAACTCGGAAAGAAGTACGAGGGTCGAGCCGGGGAGAGTGAGATAAGATGATGGAGGCATCGGGGTCGGCACAGTCCGCACGTCTCAGGGCCGCTCTCCTGTTTTTTGGTCCAGTAAGGGATGCCGTCATCAGGTTTCCCGCGTCAATCTTCTCGACCGCACTGACAGCATTCATTTTCTTCATGTCATTCTTCGCCTTCGTCGAGAGCGCTGCAGGTTATGCAGTCGACCCACTTTCACCATACTTTGTGATAACGCCTGTCTCCACGACGCTCTACCAGCACGGCCTCTCTCCCGAGCTTGCACTTTTTTCAGGCTTGATATTCTCATTCCTCAATTTCTACTTCCAGTATTCATCGAAGAAACTCGAGCTACTTCTTTCGATGTCAATAAGCTCTGCATCTGCCTTCTTCATGTTAATGGAGATAGTTTCAGGAAGCTCTTTCTCGACCGGTCTGACAGCATACTGCGTAATTCCTGCATATCTTTCGCTCCTCCCTGCTACACAGTTTTCTCTGTCGTCGTTCAGGGGCGAAGTGCACCCTGTCCTTCCGGAAGCAGAAGCATCCCCTCCCTCCGCCGTGTATGACTTCCCTGAGCTTGGTTCAGGAAGGTATGACATTGCCATATTCAAGAAACTGCGCATAATGGACAGCGCTTCGAACTCGGAGCTGTTCGTCGAGGATGCCGAGGAAAGGGTGAGGAGGATCGAGAGGGAAATACAGGAGTTTGAGGTGGTGGCGAGCGAACTCGAGAGGAACCCGGCTGCCCAGGCAGTGCCAGGCCTTTCACTGCAGCCTGCTGCAAAGGTCAAACGTGTCGTGAAGGGCAGGCAGCCTATAAATGCGGAGGAGGAGCTTGCAGACTGCACTGTGTGCGGGAGCAGGACCCCGGCTAAGGAGAAGAACTGCATTCATTGCGGTATATTGCGTGATAAATATGCTGACAGGCATTCTTGAGCGTTTGGTTCATCTGACATTTATAACCATGTCAGGAGACAGGTACTTGTCACACAGCCCAGATGAAGATCAGGATGACATCGAGGTCTGAGTCCCGCCTCCCTCCTGTTATCTCTTCGAATAATCAGACTGATCCGTTAAAATATCTCATGGAGATGTGTGAGACGCATGGAGAAGAAGGAGATAGTGGCAAAGGCTGTGAAATTCGCATCTCTTGAAGAGAACAGGAAGCGCGACGCGGTGGCACAGCAGCAGATAAAGGATTTCCTTTCCCGTTATCCCTACAATGAAAAGCCAGAACTCCTCAGGACAATGACTCCTGATGACCTTTACGACAACAATGCAAGCGATCGATTCTTCGACTGGCTCGACAAAAGGACAAACAACGTTGGCGTTATTCGCGCGGGGGAGGGGGCCGTCTCGCCGGAGGCTGCCAAACGGGTCGACTTCTTCAAGGTCGTGCTCACTGTCCTCGTGGGGGACAAGCAGAGCGTCTCATTCAAGATAGACCAGAACTGGGGCATAATACCTGGTTTCGGTGGAGACAAGCTTGTCGCGAAGAAGCTACTGGCACTGTACTTCAGCGACAAGATCGTGCCGGTGTTCAAAACGGATGATCTCGAACGTTTCTCCTCCAGCCTGGGCATAGACTACATTGGAAACTCCAAACAGCGGTTCAACAAAGACTATTCCTCCCTGACCGTCGGCCAGAAGTTTGAGCTTCTGAACGGCGGCCTTCTTGAATTCAAAAACACATATCTTGACGGCTGGACGAACACGGCGCTCGCCCTTTTCCTGTACCAGGAATCGCTGCCGGAGGGGCAGGCGGTCAAACCACCTGCGGCCGAAGAGCCGAAGGAGTCAGCGGCAACGGTAAGCCAGAAGGAGCTCGCAAAGACAATACAGCTTTACGAGGCCAGGCTCAAACTTGCTGAGAAGACGATAAGGGAACTGAGGGGGGAAGTCGGTGCGAAGGAGGAAAGGGCCAAGCAGTCCGGCGAGGAATTGAAGTCGATGGAGGAGGAGCTCAGGAAGCGCGCGGACAGCATTTCAATGCGTGAGCAGGCGCTGAAGGAGGAAGCGAGGCACCTGGAGGCGAGAAGGAAGGCGGACTCCACCGAACAGGCCGATCTCAGGAAGACGCTTGAGGAGCTGGGGGCCCAGCTCAAGGAAAAGGAGGACGAGCTCGAATCTGTCAGACAGGCAGCGTCCGAGCAGGCTGATCTCAGGAAGACGATAGACGAACTGAGGTTGCAGCTCAGGGAGAAGGAGGATAAGCTTCAGTCTCTTGAAATGGAACTCTCACACAACGCAAACGTAATAAGAATCGGGGAAAGCGACTTCATGGACGGGGAGGTTGGAATCTTCGAGGTACCCAAACCTGCCGAGACAGAGCAGGAGAAAGTCAAGACAGGCACACCCAGGCTGGATGACCTGCTGATGGGTGGGATTCCAGTTGGCGCTCAGATTGTTGTCTACGGGCCGGCGTTCATTGGAAAAGAAATCGCTATGGACACCTTTGCCGCAAACGCGATTGTGAGCGGGATACCTGTGGTCTGGGTCACCACTGACAAGACGATAGACGAGATAAGGGAGGAGATGTCGGCAGTTGTTGAGGGTTTCGGGGAACTTGAAAAGAAAGGACTTGTCTACTACATAGATGCGTACTCCAGAATAGTTGGAGACAATTCAGTTGTGGCAAATGCCGCCTATCTTGAGGACAGTGCAGATGTTGAGAACATAAGCACGATGGTGGACGACTACCTGGCAGGAATAAAGGATATTGTCAAGGAGAAGGGATACAGGCTCATATTCAGGTCCGTTTCGAGCCTGAGTGCCAACCACGACATAAAGAGCATTTTCTCCCTGCTGAGGCAGTTTGTCGCCAGGAGGAGAAAGGACAGGTGCGTGGCCACCTACAGCATAGAGAAGGGAATCATGTCGGAGCAGGACCTGCAGATCATAAGCAGCATTATGGACGGCGTGATTGAATTCGCTACCGACGGAAAGAACAACTTCCTTTCAATACAGGGCATTTGCGAGACGCAGACAAGGGACAAGGTGCAGTACACTGCAAGCAAGGGCGCACTGAGCATCGGTTCCTTCTTCCTCGGGAGAATAAAGTAGGCCGCGTTCGAATTGCCCCAGCGGGCCAGAAGGCCCTGTGAAGCGCCTCTTCTGCGGCAAAGTCTCTTGTGCTTTATCAGGTCACTTCGACCCTTCCAGCTCTCCGCCGAGCTTGTCGATCTGCTGATTCCACCCCGCCTCCATTCCCCGCAGGGCGAACGAGGCCTTTGGCGAATCTGAAACGCTTATGACTTCTATGTGAATTGTGAGCTCTGTCTTTTCCCCCTTCCCGCTGAAAGTCACTGTCGTCCGTGCTTCCACCAGGGTGTGGTTTCCCTTTCTGTCCTCAAGAGCAGACGAAACATACACGATCTTTTCCTTCGGTTCTACGGCCTCGAACGTGCCGGACATCGGCCATTCCTGTCCCTCCAGGCTGCCTAGCTCCTTTCCAGCAAGCATCACTATGTTGATCCTTCCCCCTGGGCGGGCATCCCACTCGCAGGTGGGATTGGTGACTCCGTTCGGTCCCCACCATTTGCGCAGCACATTCGGGTCGGTCCATGCCTTCCATACAACATCCCTGGGCGCATCGAAGACGCGCGACACAGTCAACTCCTTCCCTGTTTCCGTTACCATTCTTTTGCCCCCTGATTCATTTTCTGTGCTCACCATTTCTTGCTTTCTTTTCAGACTGTATTGCCAGGTCAAGCCTGTCCAGGCTTTCGTTCAGCCTGCGTTCCAGGTCGCGGAGCCATTCAGCGATTTCCGCCATCGGTGCAGGATTTATCTGGTAGATGTGCTGCTGAGCCTGTTTTTTCATCGTCACGAGTTTTGCATCGAGAAGTGCCCTCAGGTGCTGGGAAATCGCCTGCGCGGTCACTTCAAACTTCTGTGATATTTCGGTCGAGGACATCTGCCCCTGGCTGGCTAGCATTTCGACTATCTTTCTTCTCCTGGGCTCTGCAAGAGCATTGAACGCATCCACGCGCTGTAAATAAAGTTCATACTTTATAAAGTATTTGCTTTCATTACCTGCGGGTCGATGTAATATGCTCCACGAGATTGCACGCTGCTTCACTTCCGGCAAAAGGCAAAACCGGCAGCGCGAAATACACCGTGCCGGGGTAAAGTTCGAAAGGGTGTGCCTGCAGCCCTGAACCAGAACTGCTCTCGCCAGCTGTGTACTGCAGGAGTCGCCGGACCAGGCTATGGTAAGATGTGGGCCCAGCGGGACTTGCTAATGAACATTTCAAAAAAGTATTCTCTATATGTGAACACCTCAATCAGAACATAGTTCAAGGAATTCTTGGCAATTGGAAATCACAAATTAGAGCATCTCCTACTCGTCCTAGTTCCTTTAATCAGAAGCAAACAGGGTGTGGAGGACGATCAGGCCAGCGGTTTTAGCCACTGGCCACCACCCTCCCCAGGTGGCGATTCTAGTCTCATAGCCAAGTGTAAAAATACGTCGGAAGCCACTGACATATTGATATCCAAAGAGAATGAACAGTCTTGTGCAGATGGGGCGATTCTAATTGGCTGACGACCCAGTACCCGAAGATTGCTTCCAAATGCCCCACATCTGAAGGGAACCTCACAAGGTGCTGGATCCTTTGTTTACAAGAAGGTTGCAGTCAAGTCATCCGTGTGTCCCTTTCTTCCCTTCCACTTTCTCTCTTCCTGCATGTCTGGCAGAGTTTTTCGCCCGCGTCCAGAGGCTGAACAAAGAAGTTGTCTTTGTTAGAGCAAAGGAACAGGGCTGGACGAATTGTGCTGTCGTTCTTGGTTCTTCTGTAGTTCTGTGTCCAGTACGCTTCCGAGAGTACCAAGTCATTATTCTTTGAGGCCAGACCCAAATCCCAGGCATACCTCCTGGCCATTCTTATGTCAGCGCCTTCCACTTTCCCCATGTCTTGGACAGCATCTTGCACGAAATTCCTGAATTCATCAGCCTCAACATGATCCCCGTACCTAATTATGCGCGTGACGTACCTAGTCGGGCAGACGTGCACACCAGTCAGACCATCCCCGATATATTCAAGATCGGCGATTTCCCGACAATGCCTGCAAGTTGTTTGGGCATGGAGCAAGGACTCTGCAATTCTCTCGACATCATTCGGCAGAGCTGTCCCCCCTGAAATAGGGACTGTTCATCAAATTCATAACGGCTCGTTTTGTCAGCTCAACGCTTTCCGAATATCCTGTAAGAACGTGCACTATCCCCCCATCCTTGAACTCCAGGAAGATCTGCGGAATAAGATAATCTTCTGAACGGTCGCCAAAATTCATCACAAGATTATCCGCTTGCTTTACCTGGTCAGGATCATCTATGTCGTATGTGGAGATTGGTATCCCCCTGCGCTTGGAAAACTCTTCCATGGGTTCGACCGTCGTCGGGTGGCAGTGAGGGCACCAGGATGCGTGGACTATCTTTATTGACTTTATTTCCTTCACAAGCGTCACCTCAGTAAAGGCTGCAGGCATCGGCCACTTCATCCTGGCCTGTGTCTGAGCCTGACCCATCTAGGTCAGTGAGCACTCGAAGCAAATCTTCGTTCTTTGGTCGGTCGGGAGCGTTCTTTCCAATATATTTGTAGCGAACAATGCCTGTCTCATCGATGATGAAAGCGGCAGGTTTTGCAAGCTGCGTTACTCCTCTGGCCCGAGTCTTCTCAGATGGGTTGGAGTCCCTCACGCCGTATCTGTCTATGCCCTCGAACTTCGTATCGCTTAGTACGGTGAAAGGGAGTACTAGCTTCTTAAGCAAGTCCTTCCCTTCTTCCACCTCTTCAGCACTCACAGCAACTATTGCCACTCCCTGGTCCTTGAATTTCTGATAATCGCGTGAAATACTGGCGAGCTGTTCGTTACAGTAGGGGCACCAGCCTCCGCGGTAGAATACAAGAAGCGTCTTCTGGCCATTCATTACTGAACCGAGGTTCTTCAGTTTCCCCTGTATGTCTGTTGCTGCAAAATCAGGGGCGGGATCTCCGACATCAACTCCAGTCATCCTATCTTGTTTTAAAGACATGGTTTCAACTCCAATCTAAGTATCCAAATGAAACTATTAAAGTAGTAGGTGAACGATCTGTCACTTGGTGTAAACGCTATGAAAACTCAAAGTGGACGACGCGGCTGTCCGATTGTCGCTACCATGAAAATGCTTGGAAATGACTGGAATATGATTGCCATCAGGTATCTACACGATAGGCCTATGAGGTTTAACGAGCTGAAGCGGCAAATAGGAGACGTGAGTTCGAAGACTCTTTCACTCACTCTGAAAAAGCTAAAGACTGCGGGAATAGTCCAAAGAAAGGTTCTGGAGACATCTCCCGTATCAGTCGAGTATTCACTCACGACAAGAGGCAAGGAGTTGAGCGATACATTATTCGAACTGAGGAAGTGGGGGAAGAAATGGTTGACTGGTGACGCAATAGACGTTTTGGCCTGAAATCCTCAGTGTTTTTTGGCGGCCTGGTCAACAACGGTTCGATAACCAACGAAAGCCTGGCAGGTGCCAGGAGACTCTACAGGAAGGACATACTCGCAGGCAGGCGTCAAGAGCTCTAGATGCACCGGCGCAGAGGAAGGATATGTTCCTTGTGGCATGTTTGCTCGTGAGACGTACCAAAAGCTGAAATCCAGCGGCAAGAGGTTTTGGCCCTGAAAGAATATGGACCCAGCGGGATTTGAACCCGCGGCCTCCTGCTGACTTGTCCGGTCAGGATTGCAAAGCAGGCGATCTTCCGGGCTGATCTATGGGCCCCTTTCCGATGAGAATTTTGTCAATGGATATATAAGTTTCATAAGGCTCTATTCCCCGCGTGCCGGGCGAGCGCGTTAAGAAGCGCGACAGGAGATACAGCCATACCAGGGAGGCAGTGGGATGGGGGTTGATAGTCGTCACTCCGCTGAACTTAATCCTCCTCTATCTCCTTAACTACGCATCCTGGCCCCCAAACGACCTTTTCACGCCTCAGGTTATCTACGCCCTGTCTGTCAGCTTTTCCCTCACACTCGTGGGAATGGTGCTAGTGATAGAGGAGATAGGGCTTAACGTCCAGGAAAGGGAAAAGAGGCAGCTTAAGAGGCCAGAGGGGGTAGTCTGTCCCGTCTGCGGAGCAGTCATGCGTCCGGGGCAGTCGAAGTGCTCGATATGCGGCTCGTCACCGCTGAAAGAATGCGCAAGCTGCGGCACGCTCATGAGCATAAGCTCCGAACAGTGCCCAAGGTGCGGGTACGGGGGCGTCTGAGTTCACCTTTTCCTTCTCATGGTCATGACGACCCAGACAACGACACCTATCACAACAATGTCACCTGCGATGAAGAGAGGTACAATCGGGAATGTGTTTGGAGAGTTCGCAACGCTGAAGACGTCTGGCGCACTGTTAAGCGCTGGCGAGGTCGAGTTTGTCCTCACAGAAGCGTTCATCGAATACTGCCCTGCATCAACTTTGCCTCCGCTGGCGAAGGCAATTGCCACCTTGTAGCTGAAATATCCGGTTGTCGTGCCGCCGTATCCGTACAGGTTTGTCGGTGTGCCGTTGTAGACTGACACCCCGTCAAGGAAGCCGCCCGTTGCGATAATGGCGCCTGTCCCGTTGAAGCTGGCCGACTCAACCTGAACCGAGTTGGACTTGAAAACAGTGAGCGTGACGATCGAATTGGGGTGAATCTGGACACCGTTCTGCATGTTAATCGTCACGTAGAAGTCATACGTGTTGCCGATGACAAGGGTGCTTGGGAGGTTGTTGAGACTGACAGTGGCTGCGCTGGTCGGGGGTACTGCCAGCTGTATGATCAGCACTGCCAAAACAGCCGTAACGATTACTGCCAAAACAGCCTTTTTTGTTCTTGGTGTCAAGCCCAATTTTCCCCGTTTTCCTTTCATCTATGCAAAGGTCCGCGGTTATTTATTTCTTGCTGACTGTTTGACTATCAATGAAAACAGTCTCAAGACATACTCCTTTAAATGCACAATGTTCATTAAGGGACAAGGGGTGGACGATTGCTTCAAGAAGCAACTGAATTAATCGGACGGCAGTGCTACACCGAATCCGGCATTTATCTCGGCAGTGTCAGCAATGTCGTGATCGATGTGAATGAGGCCAAAATTAACGGACTCTACGTCGCGGACACAAATCCTCTGCTTGTGGACAACAGCAGGGCTGTGCTTTTCCCATACAGGTGGATCAGGAGCGTTGGCGACATAATACTGCTGAAATACTTCCCGAAGAAGATCAGCAGCAAGGAAAGAACTGCTAACTGAGAGACTCTACTTTCTTACCTCTGGCGGCAGGTATTATCTTCATTCTGCCCTCCGTGTCCTTTTCTTCCCATGCACCTTCGGTGTACCTGTCGAGGAAAAGGGCAAGTGCTGCGACTTCCGAGTGCGGCTGGTTGCCTACTGCGACATTGAATGTGGCCAGCTCGTAAATAGCCTTCGGTACCTTCTCTGCGCCGACAATTACCAGCAGGTCGCTTTCCTTTGGTATCTTTTTTATCGCATCTTTGAGCTTCTCGCCGTACATTGTCAGGTGCACCACAGTCCCGCTGAAAGAGGAGATGTACCTCTTCCAGTTTCTCTCGTACTCAATGCTGAAAGCGCCGCCAAACCTGTCGTTGACTGACGCCATTCTGGAAGCGAGCTCGTCATCCTTCGTGGTCAAAACCATTTTCGAAGCGCCAAAGCAGCGCGCCACAAGCCCGACGTGGGTAGTTACCCTCTTGTCCCTCGCTGGCCTGTGTCCCAGTCTCAGAACAGTTATCATGTCTCCTTCTACATCTCTTCCTTGAGCTTCTCGACCCTGTGTCCCCTGAGATCAAGGTGTATCGACCTCTTGACAACACTTTTGAGCATCGTGGAAGTCATTCCCAGGCTCTCTGCAACATCACCCGCGAATTTGCCCTCGGCGCCTATCTCCTCCAGTATGCGCTTTTCCACCTTCTTGAACTCGGACTCAGACATCATGGCTATTGAAAGCACGTCGCTTATTTCGTACACCGGCCATGTCACGCTTATGTGAAATGAAGAGTAATATGTGTGGTAAGCTTTTTCGGGCTGGGGGGATTTGCTTGAAGACTGCCACCTTGTTTCCACAAGTTTCATTTTTTCCAGGAATTTGAGTGCCTCCTTCCCCTCTTTCCCGTACTTCTCCTCTATCTCTTTTGCAGTTCTCCATTCAAGTGTTACTTCCTTCAAAACCTGTCTCTTGGATTCGGTGTCAACGGCTCTAAGCATTGGGACGAGATCAGACGGCTCGTTGATGACCTTCATTCGGTTCATGAAGACCTCTATCTGCATCTGCAATATAAAGCGATATTGTGTCCTAATTTGCATGTTGGGCAACTGACTGCTCCCTAAAGCAGCATTCTCAGAGCAAGAACTCCCACCGCGGGCAGGACCGACATGAGATAGTCATCATCAATGGACCTGAATTTGAACCTTTCAGAGAGCCAAGAGATCACGGAACCCAGAAGCGCAAGCGGGACAGCTGTTTTCAGGGGCAGAGCAAACAGGATGAATGATACAATGAATATGCCAAAGGAAACAGGGAGGATGATATCCGGCAGTCTCTTGGATCCAAGAGCTCTCATCTCTCCAGCAAGAGGGTCCATCAGAGCCATCGCGACCAGGCATGGTACAGCTATGTACACGGGGAAGAAAATCACAACTGTCGCAATGCCAAGGAAGGCCCAGGCAAAACCGGAGAGCCTGGAGTATTCGTATGGCCTCAATCCTATGATCTTGATACTTAGCTGTATCCTGAGTGATTCGAACGCCAGCACGAAGAGGAGCACTATCACCAGTGCGGTTTCCCTGTGCAGTCCGGGCAGCAGCTGGTGAGGTATGAGATAATAGACGGGACCGATGCCCGTCAGCGCGTGTACAAGCCGCCTCAGCAACCTTCCCTTGTCCACGTCACTGCATTGGATGGTCTACATTAAAACTATGTTCCAAAAAACGTAATGACCAGTTCTTTTCGCGTCCGATCAACAAAAGAGTAATCAATCAGGAGCCCATAGATTACCCGCCGCTGACTAATAAACCGGGGGAATTCAAATGAACATATGCGTCAACACTCAAACTCCTCTCATCAGATTTCTCACAAGCTCATCCGAACTGGTCGAAAAATACGGGCAGCTCCAGGATGTTGTTGATCTCAACATGCTCGAGGAAGGTGTAGATTACGTCTACTCCCCCGGTGGAGTGACAGCGATGGTCTATCCGTCGCTCAAGAGGATGCGCAGCCTCGGGATCACTGAGAAGGCTCTCTGGATAGCGCTTTCTCCCGGTTCTCCCACATTCCTCAGGGGTGAAGGAATCGATTTTGTGAACATAGACCTTGAAAGGCATGAAGCGGAGGGGTATGTCCGCTTCAAGGACAGGCTCTGGAACGAGATACACGGCCTGGAGTCGCTTTCATTCATTCCAAGGGAATATCTTGCCTTCAACCAGTACGGCTGGAAAACTGCAGACCTCATGCTCCAGTCGCTTGGCGAATACGACGTCTACTACATCCATGATTTTCAGCAGCTGCAGGTGGGCAACTTCGTTGGTCCGTTCGCGCCTGCGGTTTTCAGGTGGCACATACCGGCGAACTTCGACATGATATCCCCCCATGTAAGGAAGTTCATCGTCAGAAACATGGAGGCATTCGACGCAATAATCGTCAGCACGAAGGGAGACCTCGAGGGGCTCTTCCGTGCAGGCTACAAGGGAGAAGCGTACCAGGTATATCCGCACATAGACAGTGAGAAGTGGAAGCATCCGGGTAAGAGGGAGATAAACAGGTTTTACAGCCTGACAGGACTGGGCGAGGGGGACAGGTTCTTTCTGACAGTCGCAAGGATGGACCCGATGAAGTCGCAGGACGTTGCCATCAAGGCAATGAGCCACCTCAGCAAAAACCATCCTGACGTCAAGCTTGTCCTGATAGGCAACGGGAGCTTCTCCGGAAGCTCGAAGAGCGGCCTGGGATCATCAAAATCGGGCAACTGGAGGAAGAGGCTGATCGAGCTGATAAACGAATACGATCTGTCGAAAAACGTAATTCTTGCAGGTCACGCTGATGACAGCATAGTGGCCGCAGCCTACAGTCTCTGTGAGGCTCATGTCCTTTCCTCACGGACAGAGGGGTTCGGGCTGGTCACTGCTGAATGCTGGCGCATGCAAAGGCCGGTCATTGTGAGTTCAGGGTGCGGTTCCTCGGAACTTGTCATGGAGGGGCTCAACGGCTATACTTTCAGCAAGGACGACGACCTTGACCTTGCAAACAAGATGGACGAACTCCTGAATAGCGGTCGCGGAGATGAGATGGGAAGGCTTGGCCTCGAGACAGCGAAGCAGTGTGACACCGACGTCGCACTCAAGAGGGAGATGGAGATTTTCGAGAAAGTGATTGCAATGTACTGACTTGTTTCAGGAAGCTCTGCTTGAAAGGACCCTTTCAACTATCTCTACAATACCCTCTCCGCCTGGCCTGTCGAGCACCACGTCAGCCCTCTCCTTCAGCTGCGGTACTGAATTTCTGAGGGCGACCTTCACAGTGCCAAGCCTGAAAAGA
This sequence comes from Candidatus Sysuiplasmataceae archaeon, assembly GCA_046706185.1. Lineage (GTDB taxonomy): Archaea > Thermoplasmatota > Thermoplasmata > Sysuiplasmatales > Sysuiplasmataceae > JAJZXY01. The sequence goes on along the minus strand of JBJKPR010000061.1, from coordinate 11,665 downwards.
GATATGTCATTCTCACCGTCGCCGACAACAAGAGTTCTTTCGACCTTCCTCCCCATGAGCTGCAGAGCGACAAGTAGTCCCCTGTCCTTGTCCACGTCGGCTGGCAGAACCATTCCTGAATCTATGTTCTTCACAAGCTTGGCGTAGTCCTTCATTTCTTCCACCGCCCTCTCCGCCTCCTGGAGATACCCTTTTTCAATGTATGAGATGACCTCTCCCTTTATGAAGTGCACATTCCTCTCAATCAGGCCGTCGGCAATTACCTGTCCGGTCCTGTGCGACAGCCTCCTTATCTCCCCATCGTAGGCGACGACTGCCCCGTTTTCAGCCACAAGCGCATCGACCCTCTCGAACAGCTGCGAGATTCTTGTCATGAAGCGGAGCCCTCTGCCGGAGACTATCACAATTCCTATCCCCTCCTTTGATGCCCTGTCGATGGCACTGATGGTCTCAGAGCTCAGGTTCAGGTCCAGGCCGGTGAGCGTTCTGTCATAGTCTGATGCAATTACGTCCACCGAGGCAAACAGATTGCTGTCCCCTGTTCTACTGCTTCCTTTTGCTGTCATTTCTGATGAATTCAAGAACCGACTTCCATATATGTCCTTTGGGTGCTTCCTTGTTTTCGAAGTTGTTCACTGAAATATAGTCGTCAAGGGAGGCTGAAACAGATTTCCCCCATATGCCGTCCACCTTTCCGCCGTAGTAGTCAAGCTTCTTGAGCTTCGACTGAATGACTCTGCACACAGACCTGTCGATACTCACAAGCTCACTTTTCTTCTCCCTTGTAAGCATGATCATGTCGTACAGCCTGAATATCCTCTCAAGTTCAGAGATGGGCTCTTCGTTGTCCTCCACCCTGAGGTCTATGTATCTGTCGTTGAAACCGCCATATCCCCCTTTCTTCCTTACCACCAGGATGGCTGCAGACTGCATGCCTCTTCTGTCCCCTCCTGCCTTCTGACCGGCTTGGAGTGCTGCAAGAAGTCTTTCAGGCAGGTCCCTGGTTGACCGCTCGTAGGCTCTGGCCATCGATTCGACGGTTGCTTCGCTAACCAGTATGTTTCCCTGCGCCGCAAATCCGTCGCCTGTCACGCCCCCTGCCCATTCCATGCATTTCTTTCCGGTGTATGTGGCAGCATTTCCCTTCCTGTCCACGATGCCAACCTGTCTCTGGTCTCTCCCGCTGTCTGAGGAAATCAGCTTCTTCAGTGTCTTGTCCGCGGTCAGTCCGCTCCTGAGCAGCTCGAGCCCCTTCGGTCCGTAAGTGGTATTTGCATACGACTGAGTGGCAATGCCACCGACTCCTGCAACCGCCCACGGGACTACCGAACCCACGGATATGAACTTGGACTGGACTGCTATTCCTATGTCCCTCGTATCGCGGTCGAATGCCACAATCGAGAAAGTGGAGACCCTGACTCTCGGAAGCTCTGATACCATGGCGTGCTAATCAGGAAAGCATGATTTATCTATATCTCCGCCCCGCGTTCTCCTGCCTCGCCATGCAGGCGGTCTACGTTCATGTTCCTGTCAAGCAGCCTTTTCTTCCTTTCCTCCCTGCAGGGCAGCGGGTCAACCTCGAAAACTTCCTCCGCATCCTCCTCCCCGAGAAGCGTCACAACAGGATACATCACCATCCCGTCCTCTGACTTTCCCAGCTCGACCACCCCGCTCCTCCCGGGGAAAAGCGGAGGACTGAATGAGTTTGCAAACGCGACAGGGATTCTGTTCTCAAGCGCCCTTGTCTGAAGATACAGAAGCCACGGATCCATGCCCTCTCTCCTTATCTTCGCCGGTACAGCAATCAGGTCGCAGTCCGTCAGAGCGAACCTTCTTGCCGTTTCCGGAAAATCCATATCATAGCATATCGCCACACCGACCCTCATCCCCTTGAATTCGAAGAATGAAATTCCGCTTCCTGCGGTGACGCTCCTCCTTTCAAGACCAAAAGGGTGAAGCTTTCTGCACCTTGTCTGCAGCCTCCCGTCAGGTCCGTACGCAAAGCATGTTATGTAGTTGCGCCCGTCTTCATTCTCGAGAAGGCCGCCTGTCAGCACAACCGCATTGTAGCGTCTCGAAAGGTCCGCCACTTCCTCAAGGTATGAATGCTCGGCAGTAACTACATTCCCATCTCCGCCGTTCATCCATTTTTCGGGGAGGATGACAAGTTCCGCCCCTTTTTCGAGCAGAGACTGGATGCGTGGAAGCGAGCCAGCCAGGTTGGCTGAGTGAAACTGTGAAATCCCGATCCTTATCGCAGTCATCCATATTCTCCTTCTTCATTCTCGAAGTAACTGTTACTATTAATCCGTTCTCAGGCAGGCCCGGCCCGGTGCGGCACATGCACTGCACAGCATATTCCTCCTCTTCTGTTCGCGCCCAGTCCAGGGAGTGCAGTGCGAGTGTTTGCGACCACCTGTGCAGAAAATGTTATTAGGACAAGTGCGTATTAATCCTGATTCTATCGATGACAGGCGCTTACAGCAGGATAACAGAGCAGCATACCATCGAGGACGTTATGGGTGTGATGAACCCTCTTATCAGGGAGTGGTTCACTTCTCGTTTCGCAACCCTCACAGAGCCCCAGTCCTTCGCTGTGATGCCCATACACGAGGGGAGAAACGTGATTGTCTCATCCCCCACGGGTTCCGGCAAGACAATGACTGCCTTTCTCTCGATAATCAACGAACTCATGAAGCTCCAGGAGAAGGGGATGCTTGAGGACAGGATTTACGCTGTCTTTGTCTCCCCCTTCCGCGCCCTTGCGAACGACATCAACAAGAACCTCAACACACCGCTTGAGGAGCTTACTGAGCTCGCAAGGCAGAAGAACCTCACTCTCCCCGGTATCAGGGTTGCTGTCCGTTCCGGCGACACATCATCCTACGAGCGGCAGCGTATGGTGAAGAAGCCTCCACACATATTCATAACAACGCCCGAATCGCTGGCGCTGACAATGTCCTCGCCCGTTTTCAGGACCAAATTCTCACAGATCAGATGGCTGATTTTGGACGAGCTGCATGAGATATGTGACTCCAAGAGGGGCGAATTCCTGAGCATAACGATTGAGCGACTGGCTGATTACTGCAATGACAGCTTCTCCCGAATAGGTCTGTCGGCAACTATGGCACCTATTGAGGAGATGGCGGCGTTTCTTGGCGGCTACAGCAGGGAATCCAGACCAAGACCTGTTTCAATCGTCGAAGTCAAGGCCCCAAAATCGCTCGACCTCGGCGTCATCTGTCCCGTCAGGGACCTGAACGCTGTCCAGGCCGATATAGCGAATGCAAAGATGTACGACGAGCTCGTCAACCTGATAGAAGGGCATACAACAACGCTTGTATTCACAAACACAAGAAGCGCAACCGAAAGTGTGGCATACAAGCTGAAAGAGAGAGGACTTGCCGGAGTGGAGGCACATCATGGAAGCCTCAGCAAGCTGACGCGGCGAGATGTGGAAGACCAGCTGAAAAGGGGCGAGCTGAAATGCGTTATAAGTTCTACATCCCTGGAACTGGGCATTGACATTGGCTCGATAGACCTCGTATGCCAGATCGGGTCACCGAAGTCGGTGGCCAAGGGCTTGCAGCGCATAGGCAGGAGCGGCCATTCACGCGGCAAAATGGCCAAGGGCAGGCTGCTTGTCTTTGACCGGGATGATCTCGTGGAATGCGCTGTACTCACAAGATCCGCTCTTCAGAACAAGATAGACAGGGTGGACATACCACACAACAGTCTCGACGTCCTTGCCCAGTCTCTTGTCGGGAAGTCTCTTGAGAAGAAGTGGAGTGCTGATGATGCGTTCGAAGTCGTAAGGCGCTCCTACTGCTACAGGACGCTGCCAAGGAAGGACTTCCTTTCGGTGCTGAGATATCTTGGAAGCAAGGGAGACTTTGAAAACGTATACTCCAAGGTATGGTACGACGAGGCTGATGGGACATTCGGCAGGAAGAAGAGTTCAAGGCTGATTTACTTCCTCAATATAGGGACAATAGCGGATGAGTCAAGCTATGAGGTAGTGAGCGAGCGCGGCCTCCCTGTAGGGACCCTTTCGGACAAGTTTGTCGAAAGGCTCTCCTCCAAGGATATATTTGTGCTCGGCGGCAGGAGCTATGAGTTCATTCGTGCCAGGGGGACGACTGTAATAGTGAGGGATGCGAAGGGGAGGAGGCCCACTGTTCCTTCATGGACGGGAGAGATGCTGCCGAGGAGCTTCGACCTGTCTGAGGAGATAGGGAGGTTCAGGTCGGACATGGAGGGCAGGCTCGGTGAGCCTGAACCTGAGCTGATTGACTATCTCGTGGCCAACTACAATGTAGACAGGTGGTCTGCAAGAAGTGTCCTCAACTATCTGAAAGAGCAGAAGTCAATGATCCCCTCGCTCCCGACAAACACGAACCTGCTTATCGAGGGGACGTACCAGAGCGAAAAAGGGACCAGGATGTTAATCTTTCACTTTCCCTTCGGTAGGAGGACAAACGACGCGCTTTCGCGCTCATACGCGCATGCCATATCCCAGAAATACAAGTGCAACACCAGTGTTTCCATTTCGGACGACAACTTCCTGATAAGCGTCCCGAAGGAGATACCGCTGAAGGATATGCAGAAACTTGTCAGCAGTTCAAACATACGGGAATTGCTCATGAAGAGCCTTCAGAACTCCGAGCTCTTCAAGCAGCGCTTCAGGCACGTGGCTGGCAGGAGCTTCATGATTTTGAGAAACTACAGGGGAAAGGAACTCTCGGTCAGCAGGCAGCAGCTCAGATCTACCGCCCTTCTCGAACAGCTTGGCAACATAGAGGATTTCCCTGTGGTGAGGGAAACATACAACGAAATAATGAACGAGGTCATGGACATCGATCATGCCGTTGAAGTGCTGAAGGATGTGGAGGAGGGCAAGCGCTTCATAAGCACGTTCGGTTACACGGACACACCATCCTCCTTCTCGCACAGCATACTGCTCTCCGGCATCTCGGACGTAATACTGATGGAGGACAAGAGCTCAATGCTCAGGGAGCTCCACCGGAAGGTCCTTTCCCACGTAATGGGTGGTGACATAAGGGGATATGAGTTTGAAAGTGATGTTGTAGACCACTACTTTTCCCAGAAGAGACCGAGCATTGACGAGAAGGAACAGGTCCCTGACCTCGTGAGGGCAGTCGGGCCGCTCATAATGCTGAAGGAGAGGGGAAACAGCCTGCACAAGTTCACGTCGAAGCCACATGACGAAATAAGGCAGTGGGCGCTGGATCTGCTCGAAAGCGGCAGACTGGCGACGATATGGCTGGACGACATATATTTCATACCACCTGACGAGCTGCCGCTTTTTGCAGCAGTTGTGAAGAAGAGGGAACTACTCGGCGATGAGGGCAGGGCGCTCTCGCTTCTGTCAGGCAAAGAGATCAGCAGCAAGGCTGTATCCGATGCACTCCACCTGAAGATCGATGAGACCAATGAAGTGATGCACAGGCTCGAGAGCCAGTTCATGGCAAGGAGGGTGCGCATGCGAAAGGACGGGGGATGGACGTGGACGCTGTCTGACGTCAGACCCTTCGACAGGGAACAGGCACTTGAGAGGCTCGTGACAAGGGAACTCGAGTACTTCGGTCCGATGACTTCGGAGGAGCTTTCATACCGTTTCAGGAATGACGAGATTGTGGGAAAGGCCGAACAGCTTGTCTCCGAGGGAATCGTCTCCAAGGGATATTTCCTGGCAGAGGAGGTTGAGCAGTATATGCTCACCAAGGACTACCTCCGCCTGAAAAACGCCGGTGTCAAGGTGTACGATTTTGCGACAATACAGAGATATCAGCATTTCAAGAGCATGGAGAAGCTCAACTCAATTGAGGAGTACTTCGCAAAGTTTGGAGTCTGCGGAATGGTCCTGGATGTCTTCAACAGGGTGGAGGGATTCAGCAGGGACAAATGGGAGGAAATGAGGAAAGAGAAAAAGATTCTTCTCGGCCGTTTCATGAGGGGGCGTGTCCGTTACATACTGAGCGAGGACATGCCTCTCTATGTTTCAGCCTTCCGTGACCACTCCCTTTCGCAGGAGGAGCAATCGGTGCTTCAGAAGATCAGGGAGATCGGCGGCGGAACCGGCTCAGAGATCATTACGGCGCTTGGTCTTTCGAAGGAACACGGAAGGGAGATAATCGAACGCCTTGACAGATCCCTCTGGCTCCACAGGACATTCCAGGAAAATGAGGAATGGAGTGCGAGGAATGTCTATGCGTATCTTGAGTGCAATTCATCAGTTGACGATGCAAGGACAAGGATTATTGAGAATATAATCAGGGGGCGCGGGCCGATACGGCTTGCGGACGTCATGTCCATGACCGGTTTCTGGGAGACCAACCTTGAAAAGATCGCAGAATCGATAGGTGCTGTCAGAATTGTAGTGGGCGATGCCTCCAACTCCATGTACGTTATGCCCGAAGAGCTCACGCGAATAGACTCTTTCGGGGAGGCATATGTCTCAACCAATGTTGTCTCAATGCTAGATCCATTTGTCCAGTACATGTGGGCGGAACTCGCTTCCAAGTATGGCGATGGATGGTACTACCCGATTGTCCAGAATGCGAGGGTCGCCGGCATGGCGGAAATCTGGGTGATGGCAAGCTGTGTTGAAGTGCGTCAGCTTAACCTGAATGAAGATGCTGACGTTGCAAGCGCGCTCACGGCTGTTTCGAGGCTCAGGACTCTCTTCAGGCAGTTCAACCTGGATATACTGAGGATAAGGGAAATAAACGGCACGGCCGTCGACGATCTCGATCTGGCAACAGCCAACGCAAGCGAGGAAGCAGGCTTCATAAAGGTTAACGGGATGCTTGTCAACGGCAAGGTAGTGCCTGCCGCGTTTGAAAAGCGCAGGCTCGTTTCCCTTGCACTGCAGCTTCAGCACATAGATGATCAGTTTTCCGGCTCCACCGAGGCAATCGACCATATGATGTTCCTGCGCGGCAACTATGAGGCGATGCTGCGCGTCAGACACATGATCTCTCTGGAGCATGACCAGAAGGAAAGGAAGCTGCTGTTTGCACAGGTGATACCGGATCGCATTGCCTATACAGACATGAGATGGGCATCCCTGTTCAGGTCGGCAAGAGGGAGAAAGATGACAAGGCAGGAGTCGCACGTTCTCGAGGTCGTGGAGACATTCCAGCCAGTGAGCAGGAAGCAGGTGATGCACTACTCAAACCTTACCAGGACGAGCACGCAGACCGCATTGAGGTCGCTCATGAGGAAAACCCATATTGCACTCGATGGCAACAAGCAGTATGTCGCCATTAACGACAGCGGCAGGACGCAGGTCGAAGCGCAGGAGGAGGTTGTCTCAAATCTCTTCAGGCAGTTTGGCACATTCACTGCCGAACAGCTTTCAAGAATGCTCAGACCTGAGTTTGGCATGAGGCATATCAGGGAGTTGCTGCGGAGGCTGGAGGAGAAGGAAGTACTCAGGAAGGGATATCTGGAAAAGGGAAGCGACACACTCTACTGGATACACTCTGATTTTGTCAACAAGCTGAGGAGGGCCTCCTTCACCAAGAGCTTCATAGCAACGCAGGAGGACAGGCTTGTGTCTTACTTCCATGACGACGTCAAGAATGCGCTTGATATCGGAGCATCCAACCTGATATTCAAAGGACAGGAGATTGTAGGTGCCTTCAAGGGCAAGATCAGGGACTACGAAATCAAGGTAGACAGGTTTGAAGGCAGCGATGGCGCAAAGGAGATGCTGCAGGATCTTGCTGCTGAAATGGGCATAATTGTACGAAAAAAACAGCCTGACAGGGAAGAGGAGTGGGATGTAGTCGGCTTCTATGAGAGGACACATCCGGGAAGATGAGCGTTTGCCATTCCTGATCCAGCACTGGCTATTTCAACCGCTTCAGCCCGGGCTGCTCACCTGCAGAGCCCTCAACCTGACTGCCAGACGATTTGTGTGAATCGCATTCATAGAAAATCAGTTCCAAAAGTATATGAGCTGTAGTTCTGAATGAAACTTGCAGGAGCCCACTAATGACAAATGAGGATATCTGTCCTGTATGCGAATCAAAGATCGCACCCGGATCTCAAGCATGCGATGTCTGCGGTGCCGATCTGAAACTACTGGGTGACGGCACAAAGGCACAGTATGTATGTCCAGAATGCGGCAACGAGCTTCTGGAGGATGACACAAGCTGCCCCAAGTGTGGTATTCATTTCGCCAAGGATGAACAGGTTATATTCCAGTGTCCCGCCTGTAATACAGAAGTGGATGCCTCCGCAAACAAGTGCCCGAATTGCGGTGCCGAATTTCTCAGCGACGACGAGGCATCTGCAACCGAGGAGGTGCCTAAGGGGATCAACTCCGTGCCTGTTGTGGAGGCACAGGACGCCTCTTACTTCGACGACATCGCCCAGGGGGTGACAACAGGCAGTCCCGAGACGCTCATAACCGAGGTCGAGGAGACGCTGAAGGATATTGACGCTTCTCCGCCCGGGCAGGGAGTCAGGCCCGAGCCGTCTGCACGGATTGAGACGACGGTTAAGACACAGGCAGTTCAAACAGCTGCTAAACCAGCTCCAGACAGGGTGCCGGTCCCTGACTCTGCTTCCGAGAAGCACGGTTTCTTCAGGTTCAAGCACGGCAAGAGGAGGGATGAGAGGCAGGAGCCGAAAGGCAGCAGTCCTGCGCCTCAAGGGAGGGCATCCCCTTCGCTGACATACAGGCAGCCTGCCGTGAGAAATGCAGTACACTCGACCCATGCCTCCGGTACCAGGCCGGAGCTGGATGAAATGAAACCGTTGGTGCTGGAACTCAGGTCGCTTCTCAAATTCGCAGGCGATGCAAGCGTTGATATAAGCGACGGCAAGAAATATCTGGACGTTTCAGTCGAATTCGCAAGGTCAGGAGACGGCGCAGAAGCGGTGAAGAACATCAGGCTTGCGCATAAATCGATCGAATCGAACATACAGTTGTTCTTCAAGGACAAGATGGAAATCATGAGGAAACAGATTGAAATAGAGAACGTGTCTGGTGAAAGGAGGCAGTCGTTTGAATCCAGGCTCTCAGCCATTTCAGAACTTGTCAGGAAGAACTCTTACTCAAGCGCGCTGGAGTCAGTGCAGCAGTTTCAGTCTGACCTTTCGCCAAAGGCATCCCAATTCGGCGAGGCCAAGGAACTTGTAGACCGTCTGGATGAGCTGCTCAGGTATGCAGACGAGATAGGCATAGACTACAACAGCTCCAGAATGATTTTCACAGAGGCGAGAAAGCATCTCGCAACTGGAGACTGGAGCTCCGCCCTTGTACTCGCAAGGCAGTCAAGGGATTCGCTTATGCGATCCATACCTGCGAAGCTTCTTTCAGAGATGAACAGGGCAAGGTCCGAAATCATTGATGCAAAAATAGGCGGGATGAAGGTCACTGATTTCATAGCAACGCTCAAGGAAGCGAGCAATGCGTACAACGATGGAAAGTATGATGAATCGCTCAGGTTTATGAATATCTTCAGGCGTGAATTCGACAGAGCGAGAAGTCTCTCTACCGGAATGAGGGCGCAGTAAGCGGCCTGCACCGTCTCCCTCCATCGGTCTCAGTTGTGTGCTCTGTGTCTGCTCAACTGAACATAAACAAAACTTATTTAGATGCGTTTCCAATCCTCAGGTGCAGGGCCCATAGCTTAGTCTGGCGGAGCGTCTGGCTCATAACCAGATGGTCGTCGGTTCAAATCCGACTGGGCCCAGGTTTCTGTCAGAGATGTTTATGGCGGGCACGTCAACCCGTACCCTGGTCCCGGTGCTTCCTTTCAGCACGTCTTCTCAGCTCCACTCAAGAGCTATCTTCAGCCATGGCAGCCTGCCTCTTTAAGGCGTCCACCTTAAGTATGCCTGCCTTCTGATAATAATACGGAGAGTCAGTGTTTCGGCCGTTTGCCGCTTACCTGGCTTTCTCGGGAGACTGTGTATTGTGGCCGAAGCAGCAAATGGCCAAATGAAACACACTGTACAGCTGGATGGCCTGTCATCACAGGCTGTCGGTGCTCTTGCGGAGTTTCTCCGTCAATACTACTTCGCCTCAAACCTGAAATATCTCGCCGGACCTGTGCGCCTGAGGCCACTTCAGCCTCCGGATGAGGGATACGTCTTCACTTTCGGAGTCAGGCTGGGCGGAATCATGCCTCATTCGATCAGGCTTGCAGTCATGCCTTCGTCGGTGGAAGTGGCTGCCGATCCGCAGGAACCAGTCACTCAGGAAGCATACCGGGAGTTCAGAAAGCTCGCAGACGGCATCGAGCTGATGGTGAGAACATTCCTTGTCAGTTCTCACAGCTCGCGTGCCTATTTTGTGTTTTCCCTTTCTGGCGGCAGGAAACTGGAGCAGCCGACAGGAACTTCACATAAGCCGGTGAGGTCGTTCCTCAGGAGGATCATGCGCGGTAACGCGATGAACTTGTTCCTCTTCTTCCTCTTGCTCAGTTTCTTTTTTGTTGTCTTTCTCGGCGATTACGCACTTCTTGCTGTGATGCTGTTCCAGTCATTCGCGCTGCTGTACTCCGACAGGCTGGCGCTTGCACTGGGAAGCATACATCCATCAAGACAGGCACCCGACGTTTCAATTGTAAGCGTACAGATGACACCTGAAACTGCAAAGTCTGTGAGGAAACGGGGGTGGAGGGCGGTGCGCAATCTCAGGAATGAACTTCAGGATTCCGTCTCCTCCGCTATTTCCATCAACGAGGCGATCGCAGGAATTCAGGGCATTCTCCTCAAGCACGGCGTGGCAACCGGGGAAAGGGACGTGCGCGTAACTGAGAAACACGTGTTTTCCATAGTCGAAAGGGCTGCAGGCAGGTTCGGGCTGCCTGCTCCAAAGGTAGTCATTTCCAACACGCAGGCGGACAACGCATCCGCAATGGGTATCTCCCCTGGCAGGTCGACGATTACAATCACGGCGGGAGCTCTTGAGGACCTGAATGACGAAGAACTTGAGTCCGTAATCGGGCACGAGATTGGTCACATAAAGGGAAGAGATCCACTGATCCTCTTTGCGCTCACTTTTCTGATGTATGCCGGCGGTTTTTATCTCTGGATGCCCCTTCTTCTTTTCCTCGGCTTCTTTTACTTTGTTTTCGCGTTTGCGATAGTATTCCTTGTCGGAAAGTTTCTTGAGACAAGGGCCGATACAGAATCCGCGAATGCCATCGGCAGGGCGGACATGCTTGCCTCCGCCCTCACAAACATAAGCTTCAGGCAGCTTTACTACGAACGGTATTCGACGAGTGCAAGGGTCTTCGGCTGGCTAAGGTTCGACCCTCATCCACCCACCTATTTCAGGGTGCAGAGACTTTACAGGATCGCCGAAAGGGGGGTGAAGGTGGAGCACACCTTCCTCTCCTCGACAAAAGACTGCATCAAAGGGTTCTTCAGTGCTCTGGCCGGCTTGTAGGGCGTGGATGGTTACAGATTTCATAGTCAAATATCTCCTATGAACCTGTCTGGAAGCGAACGGAGACTATAGACTCCCGCCAGCCCCAGCAGCCTGATGTTCCTTGCTGCATTCATGTCCGCGTCACCGGTGTGTCCACAATGAATGCACCTGAACACCTTGCCGCTGCGGCTTCGCCTGTCCCGGTTGCCGCACAGCCGGCAGAACTGCGATGTCTTCCAGGGCGACACA
>JBJKPR010000060.1:0-30982 GCA_046706185.1 Candidatus Sysuiplasmataceae archaeon | reverse complement strand
TGCCTTTTCAAGGTCTATGCTCTTCACAGGTTTGGAGAGCAACGATTTCCTGGATACGCTCTGTTTTGCCATCGTATCGTGAGTCAAACAGGGAGGGAATAGATAAATTGAATCAAATGCGTGAAATATTGAATCAAATGCGTGAAATGGGCAGCTTCAGTCCGTCATCCTTAAGTCATACCTGATGCTGTAACGTGATCGCAAGGGCTGGTCAACTACCACCGATTGAAATCGGTGGCTTGTAATTCCAGTTCTCGTTAGCGGGTTGGTTCCCGTTCAGACGCTTCCGTGCGGAAGGACGGATTACGATTGGCTTGTTGACATCGGGCGGACGAGCCCTATCCCGCCATTCGACCATGCCGGGGGGGAGGCAGCCTGTTTCCAGCAGAGGGCTTACGCCTGGCGCTTACATCCCATTCAGTTGCCTGAATCATGCCGCCGGAAACGATGTGGAAGTGGACTCCCGGATTCAACCGTTGTCTCCCATCGGAGTGCCTTACCCGTTAGGGTTCCGGGGCAGTTCCGTGGTCACATTTGAATTGACATATTTAAGTGTGCCCGGGACATATACGGAGACGGCGCTCCTCCACCGTTTGAAAACGGTGGTATCCGCGCCGGGGTGGAATCATGACAATACCGGGCACGTGGTCGAGGGCAAAAGCGCAGAAGCACAAGTTCATAAGGACAACAGACGCAAGGCTGCCGACAAGGTACGGCGAGTTCAGGGCAGTGGCTTACGAGGACGCTGTCGACGGAAGGGATCATCTTGCAATCATCAAGGGGGATGTACACGGAAAGGAGAATGTGCTCGTCAGGGTCCACAGCGAGTGCCTGACGGGGGATGCGCTTGGATCCCTGAGATGTGACTGCGGTGAACAACTTAGAAAATCGATGAAGCTCATTGAAAAGAAAGGTAGCGGAGTTTTACTCTATCTGCGCCAGGAGGGGAGGGGGATCGGACTGCTCAACAAGGTGCGTGCATACCATATGCAGGACCAGGGGATAGATACAGTCGCGGCAAATGTGCTCCTTGGCTTCGAGCCTGATGAAAGAAGCTACGATGCGGCAGCCTATATGCTTAGAGACCTTGGGGTCAGATCGGTCACTCTGCTGACGAACAACCCCGATAAGATCAGCCAGCTCAAGTCTCTTGGCGTGAAGGTGGCAGGCAGAGAGCCGCTGAGAGTCAGGGGGAACAGTATAAACTCGCATTACCTGAGCACTAAAGAGAGGAAGATGAAACACATACTGGATGCCCAGTAAGTGTCAGAGATAGCTCAGAACTTCTTTCTCATGCCCCTCAGGATGGACAGGGGAGATTATCTTCGATATCTTTCCCTCTTCATCGATTATGAATGTGCTCCTGACAACTCCCATCACCTTCTTGCCGTACATGTTCTTTTCCTGAATGACACCGTATGCATCGCAGACCCTTGAGTCCGTGTCTGCAAGGAGAGGGAAGTTAAGAGAGTATTTTGACTTGAACTTCCGGTGCGAATCAACTGTATCCCTGCTTACACCCATGACAACAGCATTCTTCCTGCTTATTTCAGATATGCCGTCTCTGAACCCGCATGCCTCGGTTGTACACCCGGGAGTGTCATCCTTCGGGTAGAAGTAGAGCACGATCTTCTTCCCCCTGAGGCTGCTCAGGCTGTAATTCTTCCCGTCATCCGCTCCCAGGTCGAAGTCGGGAGCTTTTTCGCCCTCTTTCACCATGTCAGCAACACCTGGTGCATCTAATCCCCATTCTCTCATTATATCATTTTCGTGTATTCTGCAGCGACATGCTGCCATCGAATTTGTTTAAATACGCGCCCCCTCTTGTTTCGTTTTGTCACAATGACCCTGCTCACATCAGGCAGATTCGAGGAACTCTGGAAAAGGCACAAGGCGGAGCTGGAAGGAAGAATTGTAGGGAATATTGCTGATTCAGCAATAGAGACAAGCTCCTATGCAACCAACGCAGGCAACTTTGAAATCGAACCTGTTGCTGTCGTCGCTCCCGAGGGGGTGGAGGATGTGGTGGAGGTAGTACAATTCTGCAGGAGATACGGTATACCGCTGACTGCAAGGGGCTCGGGTAGCAGCGTGACTGATGCAGCAATCGGGTCGGGGATAATACTTGATTTCAGCAGGAAGATGGGCTCCATTATCGCGCTCGACATAGCCAACGGCTTCGTCACAGTGGGTGCCGGCGTTACTCTTGAATCGCTTAACACGGAACTGAAGAAGTACGGAAAGATGGTTCCCATTTTCCCGGTGAAGGGCTTGAAGTGTACAGTGGGCGGTTGCATTGCAGAGGACGCAGGAGGCTTTCTTGCCGCAGGCTTCGGAAGGATGCATGACATGGTTGTTGCGATCGAGGCTGTCAATTCGGAAGGCAGGCGGCTGGAGATGAAGAAGGGTCTGGACGAAATGCAGCATCCTGACATGGATATACTGAAGACAAAGCTGATGCCTTTGCTGAAGGGGGAGAGGCGCTCGTTTGCAGGCACCTGCGGATACAGGATTTCATCCCTGATGGGCGAGAACCCCGATTTTGTCGACATGATGGCTGGTTCGGAGGGCACACTCTCGATATTCACATCTGCGACACTGAGGATAGTCGACAGGTTGGAGCATGCACGCTGTCTTCTTGTGACGTTCAAGTCTGCACTGGAAGCGTTTGAATTCAGCACTCGTTTGCCTGGAAGGACTCTTTGCGCAGAGTATCTCGATCAGACTGTCACGACCGCGTTCAGGTCCGTTCATTCTGGGTTCATGCTTTCGAGGTCAGGCGTCCACGGCATTCTCGCAATATTCAGGGAAGAACTTCCGACAACGGCTGAAATGGAGAAAGCGGGCGCGGTTGAGGCGGTAGAGCTGAAGGATGAAGTGGATCACATTCTCGAGAAGCTGACGGATGCCATCCACAGACTTCGACGGCCGTTGACGGCAGCAAGGTACGTTGTTGCTGCGGAGGGTGTGGAAATTCCGCCGTTGAAGCTCCCGGACCTGATGATGGCCGTTGACGGGATATCAAGGCGCTATGCGCTGAAATGCATCGTCTTCGGTCATGCAGTCGAGGGCATAATGTATGTCAGGCCGTACCTCAACCTCAGGAGGGCGGACGATCGCCAGAAGCTTTCCTCATTTCTCACCGAGCTTGCGACAGCGCTGAAGGCGGAAGGAGGAACAATAGCGTCAGAAAACGGCCTTGGAGTCCAGCTCCTTCCGTACGCCGCACATGCAATGGACGAGAAACTACTGGCTGCTTTCGAGATGCTGAGGAAAAGCTTCGATCCTCTGAACATTTTTGGCGGTCATCGCCCTGTGGTGTATGAGGAACTGCCCTACAGGTTCGGACCTGAACATGAAAGGAGACCATTCAAACCGAAGCTCAACTGGGACACGCCTGATGTGATATCAAGGTTTGACGAGCGCCCACTGTCGATGATCGATGAGATAGATGCCTGCCATGGCTGCGGTGAGTGCAGGACGCTGTCGTTCATCGAGACACAGTGCCCCGTCTACAAGACAACCGGAAGCGAGCTGACATCACCGCGCGGCCTCAACAACCTTGTGAGGCTGCTGAACAATATGGGGGGTGTTCCTACAGTGGCGATGTACAGCAATGAATACACGCGCTCGATATACGATTACTGCATCGAGTGCAAGATGTGTGCTGCCGAATGCCCCAGCCATGTCAACACGCCAAAGATTTTGATGGAGGCAAGGGCACAGCATGTCAAGCGCATCGGGCCCGGTACAATAGGAAGGGCTTCAAGGTTCTTTTCAGACTACGAACTCTACACCATGGTGGCATCCAGTGTTGCAAGGCTCTCCAACAGGCTGATGAAGTCAAGAAACGCGCGTTCAGCTCTTGAGCATCTGTTCGGCATCGACAGGAGGAGGAAGATACCCGAATTCGACCTTGAGCCGTTTTCGGAATGGTTTGAGAAGCACGTTTCAAAACCTGGAAAGAGGGGCGAGGTGGCCTACTTTGCAGACATATATGCGAACTACTTTGATTCCAGGATAGGCAGGGCTGTTGTCGGAATCCTGGAGGAGATAGGAATAGCAACACTCTTCCCGAAGCAGCATTTCACCGGACTGCCGCTGATATACCTCGGACTGCTTTCAGAGGCAAACAACTACATACTGGAGAACATAAGTTATCTCTATCCTTTTGCGGTAAAGGGAACTCCGGTTGTCTGCTCCTCCCCCTCGGCAGTGATGGCACTGCGGTATGACTACCTCAGTGCAGTTGATGACGAGCGGTCAAGGGCTGTTTCAAGAAAGGTCACTGATTTCCATGAATTTCTCTACAGGGTACTGGAGGAAGGTGACATCACTCTGAACCTGAAACCTGTGGCCTCCAGGATAATCTACCACCCTTCTTGCCATTCAAGAGCTCTTGGAATAGACTCAAAGGTGGTGGAACTTCTGAGACTAATACCTGGCGCCGAGGTAGTGGAGATGCAGGCCGGGTGCTGCGGCGCAGGCGGAAGCTACGGCTTTGCAAAGGAGACATTCAACCTTTCAATGGAAATTGGAAGGAATGTGTTTGCTGAGGCTGGAAAAGAATTGCCTGAGGGAACAGTGCTAGTGACCGATGGAGAGGAGTGTGCCCTGCAGATAGAGCAGGCTACAGGAAGGGCACCTGAAATGACTGTCCTGCTCCTTGCAAGGGCGGCAGGCCTGTCGCTGACCCGTGCGGAAGTCGCAGGAAGGAGAGGCTGATGTCAGTCCCTGAGTATGCCCCTCACCCTGAGCTCCGCCATAATAGAGGCATATTCCTCCTCCGTCAGCCTCTCCCTGTAATGCCTAACAGCCTGAAACTCCTCTTCCTCTCTTCCCCTGTACGATGCATGAAGCATCATTATTGTCACAGCTGCATTGAGCCAATCCAGCTCGTGGTCAAAGAACCATTTCACAAGCTCCTCCCTTTCAAGGCTGCCTGACGGCCTGTCAGTGAAGACAGAGCAGCTCTTCGCGAGGTCGACTGAGTACGGGCCCCTGAAATACGTCGAAAAAGAGTAGCCGAACCCTTCATCTCCCAGATAATTCAGCAGGTATGCCACCCTCTGAATACGCATCTTGAGGCCGAAGTTCTCCTCCTTCTTGAGTTCGGAAGGGTCTATTTGAAGTGTGTTCAGCAGAGCGCTTAGCTTCTCGTTGGTCATTCCGGCCCGCAATAATCGCAGGCATTAATCAATCTTCACAGGAGAAAAATTCAAGCAGTAAGGGCACTTCCAATAAAAGCAAGGAGAGATGAACAGGAGAACAGTGTTTCTGGACAGGGACAACACGATTATTGTCGACTGCCCGTACTGCAAGAGCAGGGAAGAAGTCAGGCTGATGAAGCATGCAGGTGAGGCGATAAGCCTGCTGAACAGAGAGGGGATCACTGTAATTGTGCTCACTAACCAGTCAGGCATTGGCAGGGGATACTTCACAGAGGAGCAGATGGAGGAAGTGAATGACGAGATGAGGAGGCAGCTGCTGGAACACGGGGCGCATGTTGACGCCATCTACTTCTGCCCTCACAGGCCTGAAGACAGATGCAGCTGCAGGAAGCCTGCCACAGGACTCATTGAAAGGGCAAGAAAGGGCTACGGGACAGCTGATGAGTTCGTGATAGGCGACAGGGATGACATAGACGGGGAAATGGCCAGAAGGGCAGGGCTGGACTATGCCATAGTCGGGGAGAGAACCATCATGGATGTTGTAACGGAGTATCTGCGATCTCCCGTGAAGTAGCTGGATCAAGGGTGTCACTTTATTAAGCGTCGCACAAATGCCGACTCGTGCTCTTCAGCGTGATCATAACAGTGAGGAACGAGGCGGACAACATTGCGGACCTGCTGGACAGCCTTGTTCGCCAGGATGTGAACAAGGAGGTTATCGTTGTAGATTCGGACAGCGAGGACGGCACTGCAGACGTGGTCAGGGATTATGCCAGAAAGTACAACTACATACACCTCTTCGTCAGGGGAAGCAGAAGGGGAGAGGGGCGCAACATAGCAATATCGAAGGCTCAGGGGGATGCCTACGCATTCATAGACGGAGACTGCATCGCTGACAGCGGATGGCTCGCAGAGGTGGAAAAGTCGATGTCATCACCGAGGGTAGTTGCCGGCAAAACAGTCTACATAGGTCAGGGACCCTACATAGGACTTGAAAGGGTCGAACTTTACAGGAGGGGCCTGGATGTGACATATCCGTCATGCAATCTTGTATACCACAGGGATGTCGTCAAGAGCATAGGGGAGTTTGACAGATGGTTCATAACTGCAGAGGATATCGACCTGAACATAAGGGCTGTCGACGGACACTTTCCAGTGACATACAATGAGGAGGCGGTGGTGTACCACAAGACAAGAGAGAACCTCTACTCTTTTTCGAAGCAGGCATTCTGGAACGGAGCGGGAAGGAAGCAGCTTACACTCAAATACGGAAGGCTCTGGTCCAGCTACAAGCCTCTTGAACTCTTGAGGAGGAAGATGACAGTATACGCCATGCTCAGAGTATTCATGGCGCTTCTGGGATACGTCGGCTACAAACTGTTCGGCAGCCGAAGGGTCTCCCAGGTCAGTGAGAATACATGAACTGTGTTTGCAGCCATTTCCATCAGTGTAAATATAACGACAAGGATTATTAGTGGCTGAACATTCAATGCTCCCTGTATCGATGTGATATCAGTAATCATACCGACAATCAATGAGGAAGAATCGATAGGCCCCGTGGTTGACAGGATCAGGGCAAACCTCGACCCGGTGACCAGGGATTATGAAATAGTGATAGTGGACACAAATTCAAGAGACAGGACGGCCGCGATAGCGCAGGAAAAGGGGTGCAGGGTGGTAAGGGAACCTGAAAGGGGATACGGCCGGGCGTACAAGACAGGCATCGCGGAGGCAAGAGGGGAAACGATAATAACGATGGACGCTGACGCCTCGTATCCGCCAGAGGCAATACCCTTCCTTCTGAAGGCATTCAACGAGGAACAGCTTGACTTCATCACCGCAAACAGGTTCGGGCAGATGATGCAGGGAGCGATGAACAGGACACACAGGTTCGGCAACTGGATACTGAACGTTGCAACAAAGGTGCTGTTCGGAGTGAGGCTTAAAGACTCTCAGAGCGGCATGTGGATCCTGAAGAAATCTGTTTTCGGCAGGCTGAATGTCAAAAGCAACGGCTTTCCATTCTCCGAGGAGATAAAAATCAAGGCGGCAAAGTCTGTGCGTTTCAAGGAAATCCCCGTAGAGTTCAGCCTGAGACAGGGGGAGAAGAAGCTGAGGACATGGAAGGACGGCTGGAACAACCTGAAATTCCTGCTCAAGCTAAGGTTCACAAGAAACACATGACACAGCGGCGTGTCGACCTGCTTTCATGCGTGAACAGGATCGAGCAGCTGAAGAAGGCCCCGACATCTCCTGCTGTTCCGGTTTTCCGGTTCCTGGCAGCTCCGTGCCGGAAAAAGCCAGGCGTCCATCGAAACCGGATTACAAAACAACCGCTGGCCATTCAGCTGTTGTCCGCCTTGTTTTTTTTCAGGACAAAGGTACATGACTCTGCTTTCGGCGACAAGGGGAGAGGTTTGTGACATCAGCCGTTCACCGTCACCGACTTCAGTCGCAAAGCCTGTGCCGTATTCGAGTTTATATAATCTTTTAAATAGGTATTTAAACACCTTTTGATTGTTTCTCTAAGCAGGGGACTCAAAATGCCAACCATCAAAATCGAAAATGTAGTTGCATCAACTTCACTCGGCGAGCAGCTTGATCTTCAGGCTATCGCTCTTGCTCTTGACGGGGCCGAATACGAGCCCGAACAGTTTCCAGGACTCATATACAGGCTCAAGGAGCCGAAGACAGCAACGCTTCTTTTCAGGAGCGGCAAGGTCGTCTGCACGGGCGCGAAGAGCCTCGATGAAGTCAAGCTTGCGATAAGCAAGGTTTCGAAGCAGATCGGAAGAGCGGGCATAGAGATCAAGATCGAGCCGAAGATAGAGGTCCAGAACATAGTTGCATCTTCGGACCTCGGGCAGGAGATCAACCTCAACGCTATCGCGATAAGCCTCGGGCTGGAGAAAGTTGAATACGAGCCCGAACAGTTTCCTGGTCTAGTCTACAGGCTTGATTCTCCAAAGGTTGTGGTTCTTCTCTTCGGCAGCGGTAAGCTTGTCTGCACGGGCGCAAGGAAACCTTCGGATGTAGGGGATGCTGTGCAGAAAATCATGGAAGAGCTGCAGGGAGCGGGTCTTCTCCACTAACCATGCCATATCCTGTCTTCGACAACCATATTCATCTCCAGCGCAAGGGACGTTTTCTGGAGGCGGTGGAGGAATTCAGGAGAAAGGGGGGCACTGGTTTCATGCTCGTGGCCCTCCCCCCCGAAGAGGGGCTTCGTTCGAAAGACTATTTCATTGAAATGTACAGCGAAGGCGAGGCGATCAGGAATGAGGCTCGAGCTGCAAGCGGCCTGGAAGTGCTTCTAGCAGTTGGGCCTTATCCAGTGACGCTACTGCATCTAGCAGAAAGCATAGGGCTTGTAGAGGCTGAGGAACGCATGATGAGTGCGGCGGAGCTGGCCGGAAGGCTCGTGATGGAGGGAAGGGCTGACGCCATCGGGGAAGTGGGCAGGCCGCACTTTGCTGTCGGTCGCGAGTTCCTGGAGGCAAGCAACAGGATCATGAGGGCGTGCATGAGTGAAGCGAAACGCGCCGGATGCCCTGTCATACTTCACACGGAGGATCCCACAGAGGAAAACATGCGGGAGATAGCGGGCATGGCCTCCGCGGAAGGGCTTGAAAGGGGAATGGTCGTCAAGCATCACTGCACAGACATGGTGCTTGAGAAAGAGAACAGCGGAATCTTTCCCTCTGTGAAGGCCACGAGGGAGATTGTGTTTTCCTCGGCTGGGAAGGGAAAGAGGTTCATGATGGAGACTGATTATATCGACGACCCCACGAGGCCTGGGGCGGTTCTCGGTGTAGGCACTGTACCGAAGAGAACGTCGGAGCTGCTGGCGAAGGGGCTGTTCACTGAGGAGGATGCGTGGAAGGTGCACTACGAAAACCCTGCCCGCATCTACGGCCAGGACAAATTCAGCGGAGATTACTGACTTCACCTGATTATGAACGACTGGTACCTTCCGGTGTAGTCTTCCTCCAGTGTCTCCACCTCGGTCACACCGGCGTAGGGGTTGCCTGTCCTGCACTGCTCAATGACACGCCTCACTGCACTCCTCTCCCCTTCGAAGAGTGCCTCAACTGTGCCGTCGCTCAGATTGCGTACCCATCCCTTTACGTCGTTCGAGTCGGCGAACCTCTTCGCATAGAACCTGAACGAAACGCCCTGCACATGCCCCCTGAACTTCGCCCTTACAGCCACATATGGCACTCTACCACCACAGGATGCATGAAGAGAGATTGCCAATGACAAGATAATTGTTATTACCATAAAGCGCTCGTGAGTGTAGGACATGAAGAGACTTGCGCTCAAGTTCGGATACAACGGCGCCATGTTTTACGGCTATCAGAGGCAGCCTGGGGTACGGACCGTTGAGGGGGACATAATATCAGCGTGCGCCAAGATGCACGCGTTCGATGACCTGGACAGGGCGGAGTTTGCAAGCGCAAGCAGGACGGACAGGGGTGTGCATGCAGTCGGGAATGTTGTCGCATTCAACACAGACTTCGACCCGGAGGAACTCGTGGATGGGCTCAATGCCACATGCAGGGACATACTTTTCCACTCTTACCTGACGGTCAGCGCAACATTCAGCCCCAGAAGGGCAAGGATGAGGCATTACCGCTACCTCCTTTACGGGCAGACAGACAAAAGCGCGCTTGAAAAGGCACTTGCGCATTTCGTTGGCGAGAGGGATTTCAAGAACTTTTCAAAGAGCGGGGCAAGGGGCCGATACAGGAATATTGAAAGGATAGTAACCAGGGAGGGAGACAACTGCCTCGAGATAGACTTCTACGGCAGAAGCTTTCTGCACAACATGATCCGAAGAGTGGTGGCAGCAGCAAAATCGGTGGCGGACGGAAGGGCGGAAGAGGAGGCGATTGTCGCTGCCCTCGGCGGGGGCCGTGCAAAGAGCTTCGGCCTGGCACCGCCGCAGTACCTGATACTGATGGACATAGACTACGGCATGAAGTTCATTCCCGTGCTGCTGAAGGGCGAAAACAGGGATAGGTGGTCTGAAAGCATGCACACTGTTCAGGCACTTGCGGCGCTCGGCGCAATGCTCTCGTCACAGGGCGGATGGTAGAATGACTACTGTCGCACTCACTGGGACTCCGGGGACAGGAAAGAGCAGTGTTGCATCCATCCTCAGGGAAAAAGCGATTGTAGTGTTTGAAATAGCTGAACTGATTGAAGCGCTCGGCATAAGCATGCGCTTCAACGCCAGGTACGGGAGCAACGACGTGGACGTGGATGAGCTCAGGAAGAAGGTTAACGGCTTCATAGAGCGGGAGGGGCAGGGCACTTTCTTCATCTCAGGCCACCTTTCTCACTTCGCCGGCTGTGACATTGCAGTTGTGCTCAGGTGTGAGCCTCACGTGCTGATGGAACGACTTGAGAGGCGAGGGTGGAGCCGGAAGAAGATAATCGAGAATGTGAGGGCGGAAGTGCTTGATGTCATAACAGTGGAAGCGGCGGAAAGAATAAAGGATGTGTTTGAGGTTGACACAACAGCCTCGGACACAGTCGCTGCAGCTCAAAGGGTGGTCGAGGCAGTCGAAAGGAAGCCTGATAGCCTCAGGCCCGGGAGAATTAACTGGTCAGGTGAAATTGAAGAATGGTTCTAGACAGGGCAAGAGGTTCCACGAGGCAGCTCCTGGATCCTATTGCAGAGAAAATGAGGAGCGTTTCGCCCAACAGCCTGACAGTGGTCTCGTTCATGCTCGCTGTGGCTGCAGCTGCGGCGATATATCTTTCCACTGTGCAAAGCGCTTACCTGCTTCTTGTCGCATTTGCACTGATATTAGTGAGCGGTTTTCTGGACGCACTTGACGGTGCGGTTGCGAGACTGACAGGAAGAAGCGGAGCAAAAGGGGATTTCCTCGACCATGTCCTCGACAGGTATTCTGACATAGCTCTAATCCTTGGTTTCACATTCAGTGTTTTCACAACAAGCGTTACACTGGGCGTTCTGGCACTTGTGGGTGTGCTGATGACAAGCTACCTTGGAACACAGGCGCAGGCTGTGGGGTTGAGGAGGAACTATGGCGGACTCCTTGGAAGGGCTGATAGAATAGTGCTGATGCTTGTGGCGCTCCTGGTTCAGCTTCTGCTCAGCTCTCCCTCATACGGCGCTCACGGCCCTTCACTGCTTTCACTGACCACGTTCGACTGGCTCCTGCTCGTGTTTGCAGTGCTCGGAAATATCACTGCTGCTTACCGCTTTGCCGCTTCCTGGAGACAGCTCTAGGCTTCTTTCCCTTCTGCTTGTAGTATGTCAGCGGGTGTTTCATCCACGGCTGAGAGCATAGTGTATCTGGGTTGTAGCAGATGCCGTATGATTTCATTGTGCTGCACTCCGGCACGGAGTACTCTGTAGAGGATATTCTGCCCGTAATGTGCTCAATCTGATACCTTGTCTTTTCCGCCCTGAAGTCAGGAACAGAACTGAAAACGTCGAAAATCTGTTCCGCTGTCATTCCTATGGCATGCAGGAACGTGACAATCGCAAAACGGCCCATCTGTGGAACGTTCTCCGAGTTTTGTATCTGTCTCAGTATTTCGCGCATGCACGGGGGGTACCTCGCAGGATCTATCTCTCCGAGAGTATCCCTCTGGAATTCCTTCTTTATTTCCTCGAGCACGGCGGTTACCTCTGTAATCTCCCTCTTCAGCGCAGCCCTCATGTCGTCTGTGTACGGGGGCAGCTTCTCGGACAGGTGGTCGGTTATCGCCTGCTCGACGAGCCTTGTGAGCCTGTGCTTTTCAACGATGATATAGCCGTTGTTCAGTTTCTGGTAAAGAAGTTTCCATTCGGGAGACCTCATTTTGGACGAGTACTTGAGAAACGAGGTAAAATGCAGACTGAAAGATTCGCCCGTGGGCCTTGGATCCATGCCGAATTCGCGCGCAAGCATGATGAGCATGTAGGAGTAGTCGCCAGTCAGCCTCTGCTCTGCAACCTTTCCCTCTGTGACAGCAAGCCTGTTGATCAGGAACTTGTCTCCTATCACGGAGGCAATCATCCTTGAGACAACGTAAGAGAGTATCTCCACCTTACACTCTTCCTCATTGTAGAGCCTCTGCTCACCAAGCTTCATTTCCCTCAGGGAGGAGATTACCCGTTCCTTTCCCTTCTCTCTGACCCTTTCGAGGAGCGGGCTCGTGAGTATTGTAGTCATCTCATAGTTGTTTGAACTCACAAACGACCGCGCTTCCGATGTATAAGGGAAGATGGCCATGAGCCTTAGAGGGTTCTCAGAGCGGAGCATCTTAACTGATACACAGGAGAATGAACGGCAATATAACAGTGACCCGGAGCTGACCGCCTACAGAAGTGTTGTCTCGACGGCTTCAACGCTCTGAATGCCTTCAATACCAGAAAGTGCGTTCTCGACCCTGTCGGCAACGCCCTCCCCGTCGGTGGCAACGATCATTACCTCGTACGACCTGAGGCCAAATGCTATCGGCACTATCCTGCTGTCCCTGAACTCGGACCCGTCAGGAAGTCTGGACTTAATCGACGACTCCAGCCCTTCGAAGTTGAAGTCTGTCGACTCGGGCATCATTCTGTAAGTCATTGCGACTTTTCCCATGTGGTCACCTCACGGTCCGGAAAATCCGCATGCAGGACAGGTATAACTGACGCTTTGATCCCTGCACTGGGCACATCTGCCTATCCTCGTTTCGCCGCAGCTGGGGCACGGGAAAGTTGTGACGGCGTGACCGACGAGCATGATGCCGCATGAACTGCAATTTGCTTCTTCTGTCAGCATAGACTTTGATTCGGAGCGTTTTCACCTATTTAAGTTATTCACCCAGCTCCCGTCCATGAAAGTATGACAAACAGGAGCAGGGTGTAGCCGGCATTCGAACATTACGCACGCTTTCTTGATATAATACCGCGAATATCGTTGAGAACGGGGTATGCGATGGCTGAACCGGCAAAGAGTTTCAGGGACGAAGTAATAGACAAGTTTGCGGCCTTGATTACGGCTGCTTTCGGTCTGGTTGCAGCACTGGCGTGGAACGGCTTCATTCTGGCGCTCTTCGCGCAGATATTCGGGACAACAACAGGTCTTGCACCGAACCTTGCCTATGCAGTTGTTGTGACTGTGATAGCTGTGATAATGACGATCATCATAGCAAGGGCAGCCGAGAAATCCAGGAAGGGCAAATAAGTCTCCGTTTCCAGGGCAGCGGCAAATCTCTTTCTTTTTTCACAAAGGCATTCACTTTCTCTGTTACACTTAGATTGGAGCTGATTCTTTACACGCGTTCAGGGCAGAATAACTCCGGAGCCTGATTCCTGCGCTGAGTTCGAGCGGGCGCAGTTGAAAGTCACGATGTACAGTTATGGATAATCGATCAACGCCGATCATTCTTTTAGAGACAGTCAAACACAGATGACTTCGGAACAATTTGACTCGGCTGCAGATTCCGCATTCTGTATTCCTGTGAACAAATTAGGACGATTGAACTCGAATTTCTGGAATACATGCATGAGGATCGCAGGATCGGTATCCGTCTCCTGGCTCTCTGACGACAGAAAAATACTACCATCGCACCATCGATCGAATTTCGTTTGCTGAGATTTAGAACATTTATATAGTGTTAAGCAATCCCTTATCGCGCGCATTTGTTTCTAAATTTGCAGGTGGAATCAATGGTATCGCAGGGTCCAAAAAACACTGTGCCCAGGTTGAAAGAACGGAAAACACTCGTTATACTGATGTCGGTGGCGGTCGTTGCTGTTTTGCTAGGGGCAGCATTGGCTGGAGGCTTCATGTCCTTTGCAGTCCAGAAACCATCAGCCGCCTCCGCCGTCACTGCAAGTTCGAACGCAGCCAACACATATCCCACTACAACGATGCAGGAACCAGGCTACACAAACGGGACTTATGTGATGGCCGCAACCAATGATATTCAGCATCTCAATATTTATGCGACGAGCGATTTGTACAGTTTTTATCTGCTTGATGAAATTTATGACAGTCTGTATACACTTCTGCCAAACCAGACAATTGCCCCCTGGCTGGCTACGGGCTACACTTACACGAACCTCAGCGCACACCCCATGACAACCACCAATCCAATCACTGGCAGCCCTGCGACTGTCAATTACACTTATAATGTCACACTGAAGCCCGGCGTACAATGGACTGACTGGACATCTGCCAACAGCGGCAGCACATACACGTACGACGGCATAACGATGAACAAGTACACCGTCCAGTCTGCAGATGTGGTCCTGAGCTGGCTGATTCTGCAGAGTTCTGCGGACTTCTCCGGAACGTACCTTAACGTAGTCAATGTGGTGCCTGTATCGAACCTTACAGTCTCATTCTACCTCAGCAATGTCTCAGCGACTTTCACTACGATCACGCTGCTCAATCCAATCCTGCCCTACCACATATGGGTCAACCATGACTGGGCAACAAACGGTGGACCGGGCGTATGGAATGCAACCGGAGCCCCGAACGGCTATGATGTATGGGACATGAACTACAATCCGAGCACAGGAACCGCGAGCGGCCTTGTTGGAACGGGCCCGTTCATGTTCAACGGGGGCTTCGGAATGCCGGTCGGCAAGTGGGAGCCAGGCGTCTACTGGAACCTCTACGTCAACCCGCACTACTTCGTCCAGTATGTCCCAGCACTTCAGCAGTTCACACCGAAGATATTCGAAGTAATGGTCCCGCTGTTCAATACTGAGTCAGCTGCCGTCACAGCACTTACTCTTGGTCAGGTGGATACGATCGAGGGAGGCATTGACCCGACATTCATCTCCACTGTCTCGGCCGCACAGAACACATTCATCTACTACCACCCCGGCTCGGGCTACGGCTTCATGCAGTTCAGGACATATCCGTCGAGTGCACCGTTCAACATAACAGCATTCAGGCAGGCGCTCAACTACGCAGTTGACAAGACGTACATAGCATCCGTCATAGACCAGGGCTATGTCATTCCAGGCAACTCCATAATTCCGCTGTCTGACTCAACATGGCACAACTTCAGCCTTCCGCAGTACAACTACAACCCGACACTTGCGGCACAGATGCTCAGCCAGATACCGGGCATGACGAAGGTAAGCGGAGTCTATTACTACAACGGCAAGCCTGTCAAGGCGAACATCGAAATCACTACATCAAGCGTCAACCCGCTTGGTGTCGAGGCGGCGCAGCTCATAGCGAGCGAGTGGAGCAGCCTGGGCATACCAACCGTCGTGACACAGGTTTCATTCATCAAGCTGGTCGCAGACCTCATTGCCTCCAACTTCAATTCAATAGCGCTTGGCATAACAGGGATAACAGGCGACCCCACTTCCTTCCTGACTGCTGTTTACAACAATCAACAGCCCGGTGTCTTTTACCAGGGGCCGTTCACCAACATCACTTACGGCGGCGTCAATATGACCGGAGTCCAGGTTCAGAGCCTGCTCAACAACCTCACGAACGAGCTCAACACAGTCACCAACCTCAGGGAGAGGATTGCGATGGCCGATGAAATACAGGGCATAGCAGCCATGGAGAGCACCGAGGTCATATTCGGCTATGGAGTCGACATATACCCGTTCTACAACGGAACATTTACCAACGTAACGGAAACGGGCCTTCCACAGTCTTCAATGATATACTACACATTCGACTCAGTTCACCTGAAGGGACAGACAACGCCCACGGCACCATCCACACTGCCGACACAGCTGAAGGTCGGAGTTGTTGCCGACAAGTCAGTGTACTTCGACGGCCAGTACGGCAACCTGACGGTACAGGTCAGGAATCAGTTCGGACAGCCTGTTTCAGGAGTGGATGTGGCGGTTGGGTACAACCCGACGGGCGGGGTGCTCAATGTGAGCAATACCTCGGGTGTCACAAATTCCGCTGGCCAGTATCAGTTCGAGTTCCATGTGTTCAGGCTTAACCAGGGAACATACACTAACGACTACGCGGGTGCAGTCAACTTCTCAGTGGCCGCCTACAGCAACGGACAGTCAAACGTTGAACCTGGTCTCGGCTATGTCCATGTTTCCACTGCGCCACAGCCGGTAGAGTATACAGCGACAGCGATACCTGCTCTCATCAACGGTTCTGCGCCTGTTCCGTTTACCGTGACGGTAACCAATCCGCTTACGGGCTCGCCCATTTCAGGCTACGCCTATGCAATAAGCTCGCTGTCCGGCGCGGTTGTCATGCAGTCGGGAGAAGCGGCTCAGACTGTGAGCCAGGGCAACACATACAACTACCTGACAGGAACAGGTTTCCTGTCTGTGAACTCATCCGGTGCAACTGACTGGAACGTTACCACCGTGAACGGGATTACTGGGTCCAACGGTCAGATAACTGTAAACCTATCAGTCAATTCCTCGGTGAACTTCGCTGCCATGGGCACTGTGTTTGAGTCGTATGTCTTCCTCGGCGACTATTCTACGGGAGGCGCCATGACCGGTGCTTCTCCGTATGTCTCCATTGGACAGCTTACATCTGCGACCAACCCGAACGGCTTCGGCCAGCAACAGCCGGTGGAAGTGCCGCTAGAGGTTGCCCAGACAGCTGCTGACGCCAATGTCAACATAGCACTGTCGGTGAGTAGTGCGAGCATTGCACCTTTCAACACCTCGACAAACATGGCCAACACAACTAACGTTACAGTCATCGTCACAAACTCGACAGGAGTGCCCATACCCAACTACAGCGTCCTCCTTACCAGCCAGAGCGCATTGGGTGCAAACCGTGGCTACTTCTACAACAACACAGGAAGCGGCCAGCAGGTGCAGGCGTTCAACCCGAACAGCTACTTCGGCAGCCTTTTCCTGCCCGGATTTGTTGTAACCACCGACTCAGCTGGAATGGCAAACGCCACATTCTCCAACGGTCTGTTCACAAGCCAGTACGCCAACAACGGGACAGTCTTCTCCGGATTTGCTGCCGCTCCATTCACAGACAGCAGGCTGATACCGTTCAATGAATACCAGATTTCGGCTGCAGGTGAGACAGCTGGAGTCAGCTCATTGACTGTTACATCACTCCAGAGCGTCACACAGAGCAGCCCGGCAGCAGTTGTGTCTGCATTCGTCGGCGGGTCAAGCATCTACAACGGCGTCAGTGTTCTGGCAGGCAACGCCTCATACTCGCTGTATGTGAACGCAACCGTCAACACACCGGCCGGCCCGTACTACACCCAGGGCGTCTCCATCAATGTGACGACGACCCTTGGTACACTTGCCGGCACAACCAACTCATACACAACAGGGACTACAGGAGCCTCGGGCACCTACACTACAACGCTCGCACTGCCCAGTGTGACGGTCATGACACCTGTCACCATAACAGTGAGCATCGTCTCAAACGGCAAGGTGGTTTCCAGCACCACAACGACATACTATGCATTCCCGCATCTTACATCCACATCTCCAACCAAGGTCTACCAGAACAACACGGTTGCACAGACGCCGCTCTACATGTATGGAGCGCTGGGCGTGTTTGTCGTTCTGACTGTTGTGTTCGCGGCCCTGTATGCAATGGCCCGCGGCCGTGGCGGTTCCAAGGGTGGAGAAGGACAGGAGAACATCAACCGGCCGCCGCAGAGCTGAAGCGAAACTGAGCTTTCAAACCTTTTAATCAATCACTTAAAAACACTTTCAACTCACTGTTTGGGTTGCACATGAACCCCTATCTCGTTGCCAGGAAGATCATACAGGCGGTAGTACTGATCGTACTGACCGTCGTGCTTGTATACATTATATACAGGCTCATGCCCGGAAATCCGGCCGAACTCTTCCTTTTCTCAGCCAAGCAAAAGAACATCTCTCCGGCGGTACAGCAGCACATACTGGCAAGCCTCGGACTTGCCGGAGGGAAGTGGAACTTTGAGAATTTCCTGATATACCTCAGGGACATGTTCACGTTCAACTTCGGATACGACTACTTCCAGCAGCAGTCTGTGCTGCAGATAATCGAATATCGAATGCCGTTCACCCTATTCCTCCTGGGTACCGCTGCCGTCTTCTCGTTCATCATAGGCCTTCCCGTGGGCATATTGGCCACCTGGTTCAGAGGAAAGAAGAAAGAGGCTGCAATCAACACAACCAGCCTGATCCTCAGCTCAATACCCTTCTTCATTCTTGGGGTGCTCGTCTACATTTACTTCGTTGCGTATCTCAAGTTGTTTCCAGTCACCGCCAGCTTCGACTTCGCAGACCTCGGGCAGCTTTACAACCCACAGGTGCTCGGCTACGTATTACAGAGAATCGCGCTCCCGCTCCTTTCACTCATAGTTGTGGAGGCTGCGGCACATGTCCTTACGATGAGAGCCGCCATGGTTTCTATCCTCGGCGAAGACTTCATTACAACTGCAAGGGCGAAGGGAGTCCCGGAGGGAAGAATCATGTTCAGGCACGCGGCAAGGAATGCAATGATACCTGTGTCGACAAGAATGGCTTTGGAATTTGCACTTCTCACGAGCGGGGCGGTGATAGTCGAGATTATCTTCTCCTATCCGGGGATAGGAAACCAGCTCTTCCAGGCAACACTTCTCGCAGATTACCCGCTTAGCGAGGGCGCGCTTTTTATTATAGCTCTTGTTGTGATAATCACTTACTCCATAATTGATTTCGTCCATGCCTGGCTTGATCCGAGGATCAGCCTGTGAATGCAGGGATATGATGAAGGCATCTGAAAACGGTTCTCAATCAAAGGCCATGACGGCAAGCTACAGAAAGGAGAAGCTGAGGTTCCAGCTGGCCCAGTTCAGGAAGCAGTGGAGAATATACTATCGCTCCACTTACGGGAAGATTGGTTTCTACATACTGCTTGCCTTCGCGTTGATAACCATCCTGAGCCCCGTGCTCGTGCTGCACAATCCGAATATTTTCTTTGCTCCCCAGGAGGACGCATACGTTGCTTCACTGGAGCTTAACGCGCACGTTGCATCAAGTCCGTCGTGGAATGTTTCCGCATATCCGCCCGCTGCTTCAGCGCTATCCACATCGGGAAGCTATGTCGCCTACACCGGAACACCTGACGGGCATGTCTATGCTGTCGGCCTTGGAGGGGCAGGAGGACCGGCAGCCGGGGAGGTGATAAACATGCTCAATGTGACTCTTCCGGCGAATGCCTCCATGTATGCACCCCTTGTCTTTCCGCTCAACAACTACCAGCGTTTTGTCTCCTCAGGTTACAGAGTTGTTTCATTCGACAATTACCTTGCAGTGGTTACCACCGACGGTTTCATCAGGGTCAGCAAGATACAGTGGCCGGGCTCCAATGTTCCCGGAACGGGGACGCCCTTCCTTTCAAGCAACTTGACGCTCAATACACATGCGAATGTTGTGCTTCCGCCTGTGAGCAGCGCACAGCCCACCACTTACGGCCTGCCGCCCTGGGTCCCGTTTGACTCTATAGATGCAGTTTCACTTGGGTTCTCAAACGGGCAGCTGTATCTGGTTACAGGCGCCAACGGAAGCTACGTAATAAACGCTTACAACGATTACCCGCTGACTCCTGCCTGGAGCTTCAAACTGAACGGGACGGCCCTTCCCTCCATACCGTACATGATGGGAGACTACTATGAGAACCCGAACCAGGTATCGCTGATAATAGAACAGGGAAGCAACATAACTTCCCTAAACGCATATACGGGGCAGCTTCAGTGGCAGAAGAACCTCAATGTGACGCTGAACACGGGCGTGGGTGTTTACATCCCGTACGGTTACCAGGTGGGCTTCAATCCGTTCAACAAGTTTTACGTGGCCTCCGGCAACAGCGTTTACATGGTGAACGCAACAGACGGCACATACAGCAAGATCATTACAGTCCAGTCAGCGATTACGGGCCTTGCCTCCTCGCAGGCGATTGCTGTTCCCAATCCGCAGTATTTTGTGGTTCAGACAAGCACAGAGCTGTACTTCGAGAATGGTCTCGCCAAATACTCACAGATGTTCAACCCGGTTGTCCTGCCGAGCGTTCAGAAAGGAACGTACGCCTTCCCGCCTGTGTTCAACGGCAACACCAGGAACTTTGTGGCAGGGACAAACATAGGTGATTTCATCGCCATTTCGCCCTCGTCGAGCAAGCTTACAATAAAATGGCTTGTGAGTTATTCCACTATTTCGCACGACGCCAAGATTTCGAGCACGGTGCTTATGATAAATTCCAGGACGGGTGCACAGTCGTTTGCATTCATGAGCTCTGCAGGAAACCTGGCCGTTTATTCAACATCCGGCCAGGACATCAACCCGTTCCCGCCCACGCTGCACGCCCCCTCAGGCAACATGTACCTGCTCGGAACAAACACTGAGGGACAGGACGTATGGAGCCAGCTCATAGCGAGCTTCGCACCTGACTGGGAGGTGGGCATTGGTGTTGCCGCTGTAACCATAGTGATCTCGGTCGTTGTTGCGATGATAGTGGGTTATCTCGGCGGCTTCATCGGGTCTCTCTTTGAGACGATATCACTGGTTATTTTCCTGATACCGTTCATCGCTCTGCTCATAGTTATTGCAAGCATACTCAATCCCTCGCTGGAAGGGGCAATCTTCGTCCTCAGCTTCGTGTCGTGGCCATTCACAACATTCACTCTTATAGGTCTCGTCCGCTCAATAAAGTCGCATTCCTTCGTTGAGGCGGCAAAAGTCTCAGGAGCAAGGAGTATGCAGATACTGCGGAGGCACATGCTTTCGAACATGACACCGCTCCTTGCATACCTGACGGCTGTGAACATCGGCGGAGCCGTGGCCGCAATAGCAACGCTCCAATTCCTCGGCGTTGTTTCGCTCACGACGGTCACGTGGGGCGCAATGCTGCAGCCCGTCCTGAACAATTTCTATTTTGCAGCCATTGCACCCTGGTGGATACTGCCGCCCTCCATAGCGCTTACAATGTTCATATTCGCATTCGTGTTCGTATCCAGGGGCATGGATGAAGTCGTGAACCCCAGGCTCAGGAGGCGCTAGTATGATGACAGTCCAGCCAGTCAAAACAGAAGAGAGGATGCCAGCCGTGGGGGAAATACTGCTGCAGGTGAACAACCTTTCAGTCACTTTCGACACGTATGAGGGTAATGTTCATGCTCTGGACGGTATCACCCTTTCCCTCAAAAGGGGAGAGACGCTCGGCATACTTGGAGAGAGCGGTTCAGGAAAGTCGACACTTGCGTCCGCAATGATTTCACTGACGCCCGAAAACGGGCATGTTGACGGCACAATTGAGTTCGAAGGCAGCACTATTGCATCTCGTGACATTACAGGCGCTGCGACAGTCAGGATGAAGAGGAAACAGCTGAAAATGCTGTCTGAGAAACTCAGGGCACTGAGGTGGAAGGGCATATCGATAGTTTTCCAGGGCTCGATGAACGCCTTCAACCCGGTGTATACGATTGAAAGGCAGATTGCCGAAATATACAAGCTGCACACGGATCTTTCGGACGAGGATATCAGGAAGAAAGTGGTCGAAACAGTAAGGAGGGCGGGGCTGAACCCGGCCATTCTCAAATCATACCCCCACGAGCTCAGCGGAGGGATGAAGCAGAGGGCCGTCATTGCCATGGCACTTGCGCTCAACCCGACGCTTGTCATAGCCGACGAGCCCACGACGGGACTGGATGTCATCACTCAGGCGAAGATCATTTCGGAACTCAAGAAACTGAGAGAAAAGGACATCGATTCGA
Organism: Candidatus Sysuiplasmataceae archaeon; assembly: GCA_046706185.1. Taxonomy (GTDB): domain Archaea; phylum Thermoplasmatota; class Thermoplasmata; order Sysuiplasmatales; family Sysuiplasmataceae; genus JAJZXY01. The sequence goes on along the minus strand of JBJKPR010000060.1, from coordinate 9,131 downwards.
TGATCATTATCTCTCACGACGTAGGTGTTGTTTCACAGCTGGCTGACAAGGTTGCAGTTCTCTATGCGGGCAAGCTGATGGAATTCGGCAGGATAGAAGACATCTACATGAATTCAGCAAACCCGTACACCAGAGCGCTCCTGGACAGCTATCCCTCGATAGCAAAGGCCAGATCGGTGATGAGAGGAATTCCTGGTTCACCGCCTGATCAGCTTCATGTAGCGCCGGGCTGCCGTTTCGCATCAAGGTGCCTTTTCAAGCAGGACATATGCACCAGGGAGGATCCGCCCTTCGCAAATGTGGGCGAAGGACATATGAGCCTCTGCCACTTCGCAGCCGACTTCGCATCGGGGAAGCTCAGGGAGCCTCCGATAGAGAAGGATCAGGTGGAGACACTTCGGAAGTCTCTCACGGGAAAAGAGGAGACGCTCCTGAACATACAGAAGCTGACGAAGTTCTTCCATCTCCGTGGAACAATGTTTGGATCGGTATTCAGCAGAGAACAGTCAAAGACAATTGTCAGGGCTGTGGAGGGAGTCGAGGCGGAGATAAAACAGGGAGAGATTTTCGCGGTTGTTGGAGAAAGCGGCAGTGGCAAGACAACACTGGGCAAGACTCTGCTCAGGCTTCTTGAGCCGACGTCCGGCAGCATGATGTACAGGCTGGAGGTCGACGATGAAAAGGGGAAAGCCGACACCGAGGCAGAGGGGCTGCCGCCAGGCAACAGGGTCATCCAGCTCAATGTGAGCGAGGTCAACGAGAAAGACAGCCTTTACAGGAGTTTCAGACGGGACACACAGCTCATATTCCAGGACCCGTACGATTCCCTTGACCCGAAGATGACGGTGATGGATATCGTCGCCGAGCCTGTGATAGCCTACAGGGCGACAAGGAGCCCTGATGAGATGGTGGAAATGGTGAAGGAGGCTCTCAGGACAGTGAGACTGAACCCCCCTGAGACTTTTCTGGAGAGATACCCTCACGAGCTTTCAGGCGGTGAGAGGCAGCGGGTGGCGGCCGCAAGGGCACTGGTGCTCAAACCCAGGTTCCTGGTGGCGGATGAACCGATATCGATGCTTGACGTCTCGCTGCGTGCCGGTTTCATGAACCTGCTGCTCAGATTGAGAAACGAGGAGGGCATAACGATCTTCTACATAACACACGACATTGCGTCCGCCAGATATCTGGCAGACAGGATAGTTGTCATGTACCTCGGCGTGGCGGTCGAGCTCGGCGAGTCGGAGGCGATCATAAGAGAGCCGCTTCACCCTTACACCAAGGCGCTGATACAGGCGGTGCCGCTGCCGACACCTACATGGAACCCGGGGAGCCTCGAGATATACGGCGAAATAGGAAGCGCGGCATTTGTTCACAGGGGATGCAGGTTCGTGGACAGGTGCCCCTACAGGCAGGCGAAATGCGTGGACAATCAGCCACCGAGGCGGGAAAGCGGCGGAAGATGGTACCTGTGCCACTACTCCCAGTCGGATCTGGCAGCAATCAAGCAACAGAAGCAGGCGCTGAGGGAGAGGGCCGTCAAGCTCGCACGGAGCGCTGCTGAAAACCCTCTCATCGCCAGGACAGCTGCCGGCACACAGAGCGCACAGGTCGGTGCGGCGGCAAGGGAGCTCGAGTCTCTCGCGTCTTCGTCTAACGATGATGACATCATCAACACAAAGGTTCAGGAGTTGGAGAAGCTATTGGGACAATGATGCAGGCTGGTGAATCCCTAGAGGGCCGCACCGAGGAGATTGACGAGGCAGCTGTTGCAGAGATAAGGCTTGCTGTCAGGCATGCCAGGTTCAAGTACGCACTGCCGCCGTTACTGGCCCTCGGCTTGGTACTGGGTGGTGCGCTGCCCTTTTCAATCACGCTCAGGCTTTTCAGCTACGTGACCGTGATGCCTGTCCTCCTGTTCATCTTCGGCGTCTTCGTGATGTTCATAGGAGCGTTCTGGGATTTTGGCGCGAAGCTGTATGTGGCAGATCTTGTTGACCATCATCTTCCATTTACAGATGAGGACATGAACTACGTGTTCAAGCAGCAGTTCATACTTACCTCGATATACATCGGTATTGGATTGCTGTATCTGGCGGCCGCATTCATAATCTTCCTGATCTGAGGGCGTGCGTTGCCTTCCTGAGCCTTTCGTATCCGAATGCAATGCAGAGGGACGCGGCACCGAGCCACAGCATCAGTTCGGAATACGGGTTGAATGCATGATAGTCATAGCCCGTGAGCAGGACCTTGAAATAGTCCATATTCTGCGGGTTCCAGAAGCCTACGAGTGCTATGTGGGCATCCGAACCGGTGTGGAATACAAATGACCCTGACAGGCCTCTCCCGCTTGACACAATACCTGGAGATGACGCGTTGCCGGCAACGAAGCTCTGCCACGAACTGCTGTTCGCAAATGCAACGATCATTTGTGTGTTCGACTGAAAGCTTGCTCCAAGCGCATCGCCCGCAGGAACAGTCAGATAGCCGGCAAAGAACCAGCCCGTCCTGGGCGTGGGGACAAATGCGGCCGGAGGGACATATGTCTCTGTCTGGCCCGGTATAACATAAAGGATGCCTGATGAGATAAACAGCACAGCAGCGAGGATCAGGACATCCAGCCTTACCCGGTGACGGACTGCGATATCCTTCAGTTTCCTTGCTCTCTTCAACACGAATGGAATCATGCGTCGTTTACTTCAAGTTATCCAAATACGGGTAAATGATGCGACATTCTTCGGTGCCCATGCCATCGGCCCCGCGCCTGAAAAATGGATTGTGCACCGATCTGAACCAATCTATTAATAAAGAGGTCGCTTTGCTGAAGTGCAGGGGCCGTAGCTCAGCTAGGTAGGAGCCTCAGTAGCTGGACTCCCTGGAGAGAGCAACTGGCTTTTAACCAGAAGGTCAGGGGTCCGAAAGCGCAAGCCGGATATCCCCTCGGCCCCGCACCGGTTTTGCTGCATGCGATGTGCTGTCCTAGAGAAAATATTTCTAAGTAGGATTAAATCGCGGATAAGCTGTAGGTAAAATGGTAATGGCCATGAGCAACGGAAAAATAAAAGTTGTAATCAACGGCAACTTTGTCGACTGGGAAAATGCAAACGTGCACGTTTCCACGCACGGCCTGCTGTACGGCAGCGGCATATTCGAGGGTATCAGGGGCTACATTGACCCGGAAGGAAAGCAGCTTTCTGTTTTCAGGCTGAAGGAACACGTAAAGAGGATGTACAACAATGGGAAGCTGCTGAACCTCAAGCCATCAATCAGCGAAAGTGAGTTTTCAGACAAGATCATCGAGCTGCTGAGGATCAACAATCACAAGACCGATGTGTACATCAGGCCTGTGATTTACTTCGGAGCGGGAGGGATAGGCATAAGGCCAGCGAAGCAGACGACAGACTATTTCATTTTCACACAGGAGATGGGAGGTTATTTCTCAAGCGCCAAACCGCTCAATGTCGGCGTGTCTTCATGGACGAGAATATCCAACAATTCGCTCCCGCCGAGTGCGAAGGTAACAGGCGCATATGTCAACAGCATGATTGCGTCTGTGGACGCAGCGCGGTCGGGATATGACGAGGCTCTGTTCCTGACCCAGAACGGATACGTATGCGAGGGGGCAGGCGAGAACATATTCATGGTGAAGAACAACAGCCTGATCACACCTCCGCTTTCCGCAGACATACTTGAGGGCATAACAAGGGATGCGGTCATCAAGCTGGCAGAGGACCTGAACGTGCCCGTGGTAGAGAGGGATATCTCCAGGACTGAGCTGTACACATGCGATGAGCTTTTCCTGTGCGGCACCGCTGCCCAGATCTCACCCATAGGCAGCGTCGACAGGAGGATTGTCGGTAACGGCGCTGTTGGAAAGATAACAGAGAAGCTCCTTGCTGCATTCGATGCGGTCATAAGAGGCAAAGACAGGAGATACTCTTCATGGCTGACACCGGTCTACATGCATGTGGTGGAGAAGACTGCCTGAGCCAGATGAGCAGACAGGCATCCATGCAGCAGTCGTGATGCGGCCTCAGCTGTCGCGTTCCTGTCTTCTCTTTGCCTTGCCCTGGGGACGGGGCTGTTCGGCAGGACTGTTCCTGAAGACTATTTCCCTTCTCGGATAGCCAATCTCGGCAATGCCGTTAGCCTTGAACTCCTTCCTTATTGTGTACAGCAGGTCCTTGGACATCTGGAAGTTCGTCGGCTGATCCTTTGCGTTTGAAAGCAGCCTGAGCTGAATTCCGGACTCGTTGTATTCCATGACATGAACCACAGGAAGGTTGCCGGCGGGCAGGAAATCGGGATGCGAGGAGGCGGCAGCCTTCAGTATTTCAGTTGCCCTGTCCAGATCCGCCTCATATGGTATCTGGACGTATACAATGCAGAGTTTGGACGAATCTGTAAGGTCATAGTTGATCAGTGTGTCGTTCAGAAACAGCTGGTTGGGAACAACAAGCCTCCTGTTGTCCCATGTTTTCAGCACCGTGAACGTTAGCCTTATGTCTTCAACCCAGGCCCACTCACCCTTGAAGGAAAGTGCGTCTCCGATCCTGAAAGGCTGGGCCGAAGAGACGACAATGCCCGCTATTATGTTTGAGAGCGTCGACTGTGCTGCAAGGCCGATGACTATGGATGAAAAGCCCGCTGCAATGAACAGGGAGGCAACCGCGCTGCCAAGGTCAGGGAACACGCCGAACGTCACAGCTGCAACACCAATCAGCGCGACGCCAGCTATGAGTATTCTCCTGCTGAACGTCAGTATAGTCTGGAGGGATGGTTTCTTCCCCTCTATCATCGACTGATATTTCCGGAATACAACATTCACTATGTGAACAACAATGTAAGTTATGATCAGTCCTGTGACAAAGTTGAGCGCCTGATATGTGTGTGCGTAGAGGCCGGGGCTCACAGGTGAAGAGAAGAGGACATAGAAGAGGCTCATGAGGCCCAGGCTGTAGAGACCTGCTGAGAGTAGTCTCGCGGCCTCGGGCCGCGTACTCAGCATGCTGACATACATCTTTCCGATCTTGACGCCTGCAGAAAGTGTTACAAGAAGGAAAACGAGTTCTATTATGAACAATACATTTGGAGGGCTTACAAGTCCTGGAAAGCCGTATTTCACGAAGTTCTCGCGAATGAAAAGCAGGAAGCCGAAGCCAATCAGTGCGACTGCTAGCGGGCCGAAGATGAGAAGGTCTAGAGAGTCCTTCAGGTGCTGGGGGAATTTGTAGCGTTTGGCCAGCCTGTTGAAGACTGCTGCTATTATGAAGAACAGGACGGCAGTGGTGATAACAGGCGAAAGAAGGATTGAGAGGGCGATCAAATCCATAGTGGTCAGGAATGAAACTACTCATCATCTTATATAAATGCTGAGAAGGAACTGACACTCTGGCAGGAGGCTCTCGTAATCACGGGTATTGCCCGTCAGAGCGTTTGTGCGTATGCATCTGCCTTTCCTTCTAATATGAGCAGTTGTTTAGGACGCTGAAACGTGGGCTGATGAAGAGGGATGTCTGGATACTGAGCACCGCCGGCCTGGTAAGAGGCATTGGAAGGGCTGCAACCTGGATATTCCTTCCGCTTATTCTCCTCACGACCTACTCACTGACTTATTTCCAGGTGGGGGCCCTGATCGCGGCCGTTATACCTGTATCTGTCATCTCCAACTTCCTGAGCGGTTTTGCAGGAGACAGGTATGGCAGGAGGTACGCTGCAGTTCTCCCAAGCTTCTTCAACTGCGTAATAATGGCAGGCATTTTCCTGTTCCTGAAAAGCGGGGTGCTGCCTCTTATGCTTCTCTGGGCCGCAGGAGAATTCTTCACGGACATGGAGCTTCCGGCACAGGATGCGATGGTTGGCGACGTTGCGGGAGAGATGGACGCTGTCAGGGCATACAGTCTCAGGCGTGTATTCTCAAACGCCGGCTTTGCGATCTCCCCGACACTCGGCGGATTACTAGCTGAACATTACGGCCTGGGGATTGTCTTTGCAGTCGCCTCAGCTACCAACCTGGCAGAAGGGCTTGTCCTCGCACTGTTCCTGAAGGAGAGTTTTGCGGGCGTCTCAAGGAGAAGAGGAGTCGTCCATGACATCTCCTTTCCATTCAGGGACATGGGATTTCTTCCGCTGCTGATTGTCATAGCAGGCCTTACCGTTCTCAGCGATCAGTTCGGTTCGACACTGACACTCTATCTCGGCGGGGTGCAGAGGCTGCAGTATTTCCAGATGGGGCTGGTATACAGTATAAACGGGGTGCTTGTTGTTACTCTTCAGCCCCTCGTTACAAGGCTGGTTGAAGGCAGAGGCACGCTGGCAGGGTGGCTTTCGCTCGGTTCGATCACATACGGCATCGGTTACCTCACTCTTCTCGCAGGCACACTGCCCTTCTATTTCACCTCAATGGCAGTCATCACAATCGCTGAGAATGTTGTCAGCCCGACACAGCAGGCGCTCGTCTCACAGGCGGCGCCCAAGGACAGAAGGGCCGCCTACTTCGGAGGGTACAGCGCAACAGGCAATGCAAGCAAGGTGGTTGCGCCCCTGCTCGGAACGCTCATCCTCGGCCTTGGCAAGGACGGGCCGCTCGTGCTGTGGACAGGCATGTTCGCACTTGCACTGGCAGTTGCTGCAGGGTTCATTAGCATCAGAAGCACGAAAAGAAGCAGCGGAACACAACTGTAAAAAGTGCTTCCGCGGCAACGGAAAATCATGACAGTTTCACGCAACTCAGCAGAGGGCAGGATGGGACGTGCTGGACTGCTGACGACATGCCCGAGCATAATCATATATATTAGCCGTGGCATATTACTGTCAGCGGTTATAAGGGAAATCGTCAGACGATAGGATATAACGAGGTGTATATCATGGTCGAGTCAGAGAGGGTTACGATACGGTTGGACCAGGGGAGCCTTACCACCCTTGAATCACTTGTTTCAAGCGGCAAGTACGCAAACATTTCGGAGGTGATGAGGGCTGCAATAGAGCAGTTCATAGACAGGAACTTCTCTCCGAAACACATACAGAAAGTGACTGTCGAACTGCCCAAGGGAAATGCAGTCGAATTGCAGAAGCTGGTCAAGAAAGGAGACTCTGTTTCGGTGGACGATGCCATCCGGAACGCGGTGAGAGAGTACCTCAGGCGGAGACTGACAGCGAGGCCGTCCGAAAAGAAGAAGTAGACGGCAGACGGAACTGAAATGACAGTTTCTGAAACGGATGAAATTGTCGCCCCGGAACTGCGCGTCGCTGTAGTTGGGTGCGGGGGCGCAGGCAACAACGCGCTCGACAACATAACACTTCAGGGCATGGGAAGCGTAAAGACAGTTGCCCTCAACACGGATGCGGGACACCTGCTCAGGATAAGGGCGCAGAAGAAAATACTCGTTGGCAGGGAGTTTACAGGCGGTCGCGGATCAGGAGGGAACGTTGCTCTTGCCAGGCGTGCGGCAGAGCTAAGCAGGAACAGGCTTCTTGCGGAGCTTGACGGCAGCAGCCTGGTATTCATACTTGCCGGCATGGGCGGCGGGACGGGCACTGGCGCCTCGCCCATTGTCGCATCGGCTGCAAAAGAGGTTGGGGCACTAGCAGTATCGATCGCGTCAATGCCGTTCGAATTCGAAAGGGGCAGAAGTGAAAAGGCAAAGGACTACGTCAGGGAGCTGATACATGAGTCTGACAGCACTGTCCTGCTGGAGAACAGCATGTTGATGAAGCAGTTCCCGGAACTCACCGTCCAGCAGGCTTTCGCTGTAATGGACACGCTGACGTCCCAGGTCGTTACTAATGTCGCTGGCTCGCTCCTCAGCCCTTCGCTGATGAACATAGATTATTCGGACATGAGAACGATCTTCAGCAGGGGCGGGGCTTCAACGGTGATATGCGGCGAGAACGAGGACGTGAAGTCGCTGGTGGAGGACGCTGCAAGGCACCCGCTCCTCCAGACAAACCTTTCCGAGGCATCAGGTGCGCTTGTCCATGTCTCAGGAGGGGTGGCGCTCACGCTCGAAAAAACACACGGCATTCTCAGAGGCATCTCGGACTTTGTTGGGCGGAGGGCACATATTATCATGGGTGCGAGGCAGGATGACAGGAAAGACAGGGCTCTCAGCGTGACTGCAATAGTGACCGGAGTCAGGGCAGACGTCTGGTAGTCATCTCCTGCCTGTTCTCTCCCTTGGATGCCTGAGCGCGTAGAGCGTTCTTGTGATGACACCCATCATTATGAAGAATTCCCACTTCGAGAGGTTGGCGCGTCCCACAAGACGCCTGAACATCAGTCTTGCCTTCTCCTTCTTGTGCTCCGGATAGGATATCTCGTCGAGAAGCGTGGAGTAATGACTGTTCAGTTTCTCCTTCTCCGGGGTAACAGACAGCTTCACGGAATCCCTGACGTACTGAGTGAGGGAGAGCTCATACATGAGAATCGTGGCGGCGTGTGAAAGGTTCAGGACCGGGTACTGGGCAGAAGTCGGTATGCTTACAATCGCATCGCATCTTGAAAGCTCATCGTTGAAGAGACCAAGCCCCTCGGGCCCGAAGAGCAGGGCGTATTTCCTTCTTGTTCCTGCTGCCCTCAGTGCGAACTCGCGCGGAGTCTCGTAGTTCCTCACGAACTTTTTCTCCCCTATGTTCCTGATTCCGGTTGTGCCTATGACGAGGTCGCATCCCTCTGTCGCCTCTTCAAGCGACTGCGTCCTGACGGAGTTGTCAAGAACGAAATTGCCGTGTTTCGCCCTTTTCCTGGCCTCGTCGCCTATACCCGGAGGGGAAACCATATAGAGCTCGCCGAACCCAAAGTTGGCCATCGATCTGGCCACGGCTCCTATGTTCCCCTCTATCTCGGGTCTGACAAGAACAATCCTGAACTTCGGCATCTGAAACGGGTGCGTATCTCATTTTGTTGTTAAATCTGCTCCCTTCGGCCAAACACAGGGGCACGTTGAAAACAAACATGCACGAATAGCATTCATGAGTCCTGTCCGCACGCAGCGGCATAACGGTCAGGCCGAAGTAGGGACAGAACAACATAGAAACTTTTTAATGTTTCAAAATGATAGACCTTCACAATACCTGTAATTCCTGATCCTTGGGATGGGTGGGATGCGAGGTCGGCCCTATGAAATCGTTGGTAA
>JBJKPR010000059.1:0-41114 GCA_046706185.1 Candidatus Sysuiplasmataceae archaeon | reverse complement strand
CAAAGCCAGGTCAGACTACTCAAGAACAGGCCGCTGTCGTTCCCTTTCACTAACGCGTCTTCCACGCCAGGAGACTCATCATTCGACCATACTATTCATGAAAACGTTGCATGGTTTACCTGTTTCTCGTCGGCGAATCGCCATAGGTACGACACACTGCTGAACAGTGGCCGGGCAGTCGATCTCCGAACGTAACAATACTATCCCTGAACCTGCCTTAAGGAGCTCCATTATCCCTCACGGGCTGGTTTCCACAGCACGTGTGGATGCAATTGACGAAATCTCGAATTGTTGCCGATTCTCCGGCTCCGGCGCGGAACATGCACGGATTTGGCTTGCGCAACAGTTTCCAAGCCTCTGCTGGTTTAAATAAGATGTATCGGATAACCACGCCGGATAATTCAGACGATGGTTCACGATGCGGGGGTCTGGAAATTGTTCGGGTACAGAATGGCCGACTATTGGATTGGCACTCAGAACCTGATTGAGGCTTCTGCCATTCAGTCAGGGGATACTGTCCTCATGCTGGCGGACAGACGAAGTGATTCCTTGACGATGGAAACGCTCGAGGCTGCACTCACGGCTGCTGGGGCACATCCAATGGCGATGGTTCTTGAGCCGACATCCAGGTACGGCGATGTTCCCGCCCCGGCCCTGGAGGCAATGGCAGCCTCAGACGTGGTCATCTGGATGTGGCCTGTGTTCCTGACGTTCTCAGATAACTATCGACGCCGTTTGAAATTGGTGCGTGAAGACGCCCTGCCCGCAAACACGAAGCGAAGAAAGCCTTATTTCGTCTATTTTGAAGGAACCCCCGGGCTGCTGGCGACGGATTACGCACGCTTTCCCAATCGGCTCCTCTGGAAGATCGCAGAAGTGGTCAAGAATGTTGTATCGGCTGGATCCACAATAAGGCTTGAAGGCGGTCACGGTACGCGCCTGGAAGCACAATACGACGGGAAGAGACTTTACGGTATGCAGTTGAGTGCCGGAGATCCTCCTGGCCGATGTCATTTCCCCTGGGGGAGATGCGGCGTGTTCAACGGAAGCAGAACTGCGAATGGTACCGTCTACCTGGACTGCATTCAGGGCATTCCAGGCAAATTGCCTGAACCAGTTCGGTGGAGAATTGAGGACAAGGAAATAGTGGAAGTCTCAGGCGGAGGCGAACTCAAAGACCACCTGGAAGCACTCTTTCGTAAATACGAAGGGAGCAACCGCCTGAACGAGATAATGTTTGGCTACCACCCCAAGGCACAGATCCAGCGTGGGATTGAAGACCCGATGCATTGGGAGCTTATCAGCAAGATGCCGTGGGTCGGACTTGCAAATGAAACGGAGGCTCAAAAGTTTCGCCACGTCGACGGTGCAGTTCTCAACACTCGCGTATACATCGATGACCAATTGATCGTTGACGAGAGAGGTCACCTGATGTTACTGGATAATCCGGAAATCGTCTCGATGGCAAGGAATTATGGAGATCCAGAAGAAGTGCTGTCTCCATTGTCCCATGAAGGTCACGGTTCAGGAACCATATGGTGAAGGGCAGTCATTGTGACCCGCGCATTCTATGCACATCCAGTGATTGCCACCCGGTCTTGGCCCTGCGCATATCCACTTCGAAGCCCTTCCATCTCGGCGCGTTTTGCTTTCATGGACCTTGCGTTTCGGTGACTGACGCAAACGATTTGAGGAAAAATGCGCGATATACCATGCACTACGGGGCAAAAGCATGGAGGATATCCTTCTTTCATGGAGCGGAGGAAAAGACTGTTCAATGGCGCTCCACGAGCTTCGCAGGAAGGGCGAACTTGAAGTCGTGGCAATACTCACCACTGTGACGGAGGGGTATGAAAGGATAAGCATGCATGGGGTAAGGAAGATGCTCCTGAACGAGCAGGCGGAATCTCTTGGCCTGCCGCTTGAGATGATACGCATACCGCAGAATTCAGACAATCTGCAGTATGAGAGTAGAATGAAGGAAACGCTAGAGAAATATCTGAAGAAGGGTATGAAAAGGGTTGCATTTGGCGACCTGTTTCTTGAGGATGTCAGGAGCTACCGGGAAGACAGACTTGGCGAAATTGAAATGAGCGCAGTATTTCCGCTCTGGAGGAAGGATACCAAAAAACTGGCCCACTCCTTTATATCCTCCGGCTTCAGGGCAGTTGTATGCTGTGTTGACACACGAAAACTTGAGGTCGGGTTCTGCGGGAGGGAGTTTGATGAGGATTTCCTGCGGTCGCTTCCGGCCGATGTGGACCCGTGTGGTGAGAACGGCGAGTTCCATACTTTCGCATATGATGGCCCCATTTTCTCGGAAGCTATAAACGTGGTAAAAGGGGAAAAGGTGCTAAGGGATGATTTCTGCTTCATTGACCTGCTGCCTTCCTCGAATGCAGGCGGTGATACAGCCTTCCCGCCAGTCACGCACAACTGAGACCGCCTTTCCCAGCTTCTAAAGCCCCGAGACAAACACCGGGATTCCGGCCAGCTTCAGTGCAACGTCCAGAATCAGCCCGAGCACGAACAGGCCACCGAAATTCCTGTTGAAAACAAAGGAAAAACCCACATACCAGAGCGGCCAGGACTCGGAAGGGTAGTCCGGGGGGCAGGACAATGGTCTGGGTCTGGAAAATATCCTTGCAGCCGCGACTGCACTCGGGAGGGACAGAAACACAAGAAGAACTGGAAGTCCCAGGTAGTTTCCCACGACAAGGAAGAAGGAGGAAGCGAACATGAGTGCAATCAGGAGTATGGAAGCTCTCCTGGCCCATACTTCGCCCAGTATGACTGGCAGTGTCCTAATGTTCTTCCTGCTGTCATATTCCATCTTGTCTATGTGCTTGCCGAACAGGACAAGCGTCACTCCAAGAGTGTAAGGTAGCGAGGCAAGTATCACCCAAAGGGGAAGCACTCCGAGGAGAACATAGAAAGTTCCTCCTATCATGAGAGGCCCCCAGATTATGAACACTGCAACCTCTCCCAGTCCTATCCTCTTGAGCGGGAATGGTTTGCCGGAATATGTCATCATCAATATCAGGCCTGCGCCAGCGAACAGAATCACCCAGGGCCCTCGAACTATCGCCAGGTAGAGACAGACAAGCAGGGCGGCGCACAGTGTGGCGAATACCCACATAAGCAGCTGCCTGGCTGAAAGGAGCCCGCCTATGAGCGGATGCGGCCCGTATTGCGCTCTAAAGTAATTGCCCTCGTCTACCCCGAGCTTTGTGTCCCAGTAATCATTGAGCAGATTTGAAGCACCATGAGCAAGGACCAGGCCAATTACTGTCAGACCAAGCAGGATTGGGCTGGCAGGTCCGGCTGAGAATGCAAGCAGCCCGCCAATGAGTGCAGAGAAGAAAGTCATTATCAGCACTGCGCCGCGTGCGGCCACGAGCCACTTCGAAACTGGGTCGAGTGCCTCCCACTGATTCTTGTTCAGCTGAGGTATCACTTTGAGCGCCCTGTACCACATTCTCACATCCAGTCCGAACGAATGTCTTCGCTCAGCATCCATAAATAACGCCCCCGACGTTCAGTGTGCCGATAGACTTAGGTGCGTTGATGCAACGAGACTCTGGCTTACTAATGAAAATCATGGCAACCACGATTTGAAGGACACCGTGTGGTCAAAGATGGATTCGATATCGGTGGCTGCAGTGATGACTACAGCTATGACTAGCAACACGATTGCAATGTAACCTATGAATTTCCTGGAGCTGAACAGGTAGGCGGATGTCGCTATCCCGCCGAGACCTTCGGACACCATTAATCCTGCGGCTGCAAGAGGGTTCTGGCCGAGGTTGTAGTAGAGTATGTCGACTCCATAAATGGCAACAAAGAAACCGAAGATGGCAATGAGCGGATAAAGAAAACGTGTGCTCTCGGGCGTCCGCATCATGAGGAGGCCGGAAACAAGGAGAAGGACGCCCACATAGATTATCATATCACCGTAGATGAAGTTATAACTGCTCGGAAGCGGCCACACGGTGTCCATCTCTATTCCAAGCACAAGCATCGGAACCGAAAGGCCGAGAAGAAGGCTGCCGAAAGCTCTGAGCTTTTCCGTTGCGTCCTCGTTCCCCCGGAGCTTCGAAAAATCCAGACCAAGAGTGTAGAAGACAAGTTCGCAGATGACAACATCCACCACTATGAGAAGCGTCATTACGGCAGTAAGGTAATCCACGAACTGAAGTGCCATCCTTATCCACCTTTGGTCGGACTAGTAGGTGTCAGTAATTAGCCCTAGACCCTTAAATGTGATACAGGCACTTTAAATCTACCATCCGTGAGATCATTCATGATTCAGCCAGTAGATGATTTACTCCAGGATCCCTTAAAAATATGCGTAATATTTTAGTTTGCGAATGCCTGCATTATTCAAGCGGCCTTCTGCCGCTGTATCCTCCCTCTATGGAGTGCCAGTAGCGAACTTCTGGCTCTCCACGCTGCCAGCAGAGAAACACAACCTGGCCGTCCCTTATGCTGTAAAAGTCCACGAGACCGAGGTCGGGGTTCTTTATCAATATGCCAGCGTCCTCTATCTCCCTTATGGAGCTGTTCCATCGCTCGATCCGGGCGCTTTTCTCCCTTTCAAGCTTGAGATATTCCGCCCTGTCCGGGTTTGAGTCTTCGTTAATCGACTCTCCCCAGTACCACTCCATGTCCTCTGTCAGTTCGGAAACCGAGCGTATCTCTATGAGTATCTGGTCGCAGGCTTTCAGCTTATCTTCCAGCAGTGGTATCATGTCGTTTGCCTCATCCACTGTGAAGAACCTTGTCGGGGCGTTACGCCTGATTTCTTCTCTTTCCTCGCTCATTAGGCCTTCTTCCGTATATCAATAAACGGGTTATTATGCCTAATCCAACTATATATGAGTTGGTCAAGGTCCATTACGATAGACGAACATGACATTGTAACCCAAACCTGGCTAGTGCGTCGTCTGCGGGAAGAGTGTACTCCCCTGACACCTGTGGCAGATATTTTATAACCAGATGATCTGTCAAAAAAGACAGAATGAGGACATTTCCACTCGTCGTCACAGTACTTGCGCTGTGGGTCATTTTCGCGGTTACCCTGTATCTGGCCTTCAATTTCACATTTCCCACGGTACTCCTTGCCGCCCTCTCGATGATGGGTATTCTGGTGTCGATATTCACATACAGGTACTACGGCTGGCCATATGCCGACAAGGGAGATTACAGGGACATAAAGGCAGGCGACCTGCATTCAATGATTGAGAAAGGGGAGAGAGTGGATATCATAGACGTCAGAAGGACAGGCGAGTACGAGGCCGGACACCTTCCGAACTCGAGAAATGTGCCCTACCAGAAGATCGAACGTGGCCTGACAGCAGACGGAAAGACCGTCTTTGTCTCTGGTACAGGAAAGAGGTCGAGGCTGGTACTCAGAAAGGTCGTCGGAAAGGAGCTGTACAATCTGAGGGATGGCTACATGGAGTGGGCGCACGAACATCTTCCGATTGAAAAGTAGCCTGTGGGCACTCGACTGCCTCGTGCCAGAATAGAGGACTCTTCCCAGCCTCCCGCCATTGCAGCTACCTTTAATAGCAACAAGCAGCTTAACAAAAAAACATGGGGATTTCTATCCATGACCAGATACTCAGGCTCGCCGCATCCAAGGGCGTTCTGATAGACCCCGAAGCTGTGAAGAAGCTTGAGGAAAGGAGCAATGCGATAGAAAGGCTGGAAACATTGCTTCATGCATTCGAGGTTCCCCCCCTTGTGATTACGACTGAAATGATTTCTGGAACAACGACAGCTACGACCGTGAAATCAGAGGATGAGGCAAAGCCGCAGCGTACTGTTGGGCACATTTCGTCCATACCTCCTCCCCCAAAAATACTGAAAGACGTAACCGGGAACAGCACTTCGCGCGGGAATGTGAAGGACTTTGCGAAGTACTTCACTGACAGGTTTCATTCGCTGAAGAAGATATTGCTCAGAAGGGGCGACATGGCCGGTGCATTGCCTATTTCGAAGGCGGTCAGGCTGAACAGGGAGATACATGTAATCGGGATTGTGAACAGCGTACACACAACAAGGAATGGGCACAAGATCCTGGAGATAGAGGACGAAGAGGAGAGATGCAAGGTACTCATCATGTCCGACCGGAAAGATGAGTCGGTTCTCAAGGACGAAGTCATAGGTGTCAGGGGCAGGATGAACAGGGACAGGAGCATGATTGTTGCCGACGCAATAGTCAGACCGGACGTCCCGTTCAACAGGAGCGTGGAAAAAGTGGATTCCACCTCGAGGGTGGCTGTACTTTCAGACACGCATGTCGGGAGCAAGACATTCCTCAGGGAGGAGTGGGATCTCATGCTCGACTGGCTAAAGCAATCCCCTGAAGCAAGGGACATAAACTACATCATAATCTCAGGTGACCTCGCGGACGGAATCGGGGTTTACCCCGACCAGGAGGAGGATCTGGAGATAGACGACGTCTATGCGCAGTATGAGCGGGTGGCGCAATACATTTCCGAACTCCCGGACTGGATGCGCCTCATTCTCATGCCGGGAAACCATGACGCCGTCAGGCCTGCCGAACCGCAGCCGACCTTTCAGAACGAGCTGCGGAAAATGTTTGATTCCCGCGTCACGTTTGTAGGCAATCCCGCGACCATCGAACTTGAGGGCAGAAACGTGCTGGCATATCACGGCAGGAGTTTTGATGATGTCATAAGCTCCCTCCCTCAGCTTTCCTGGGAGAGACCGATAGACGCAATGAAGGAGCTGCTGAAGAGAAGGCATCTAGCGCCAGTATACGGCGAGAAGACGCCGCTGGCACCTGAGAAGAGGGACTACATGGTGATTGACGACGTTCCGGATGTGTTCATAACGGGCCACGTCCACTCGTATGGGCTTGATGAGTACAGAGGCGTGAGGTTGATAAGCGGCTCGACATGGCAGTCTCAGACATCCTACCAGAAGATGAGGAATATATCGCCGATACCGGCCAAAATGCCTGTTTTCGACCTCTCTACCCTCAACCTCAACGTTGTGAATTTCAGCGAATTCCACAACATACAAAAGCACGGCATAGGCAGGATACTCTGAGGTTGAAGCGTAGAGATTGCCGGAACCATGGTAACACGTGCCAACCGTCTTGCAAAAGTTGCAGCCCTGGCAGGACACCCGCGCGACAAGTTTTTTATAAGACCCGTAAATAAACGAGCGGTGATTGTCAAATGGCGGTCGATTATACTGCGCCCCTGTATGCGATAGCCGCCGCAATTTCAATTGCAGGCGGACTGATAGGCACCGGAATGGCACAGCAGGGTATAGGCGCGGCAGGAATGGGCATCATTGCAGAAAAACCTGAGAAGTTCGGTCAGGTACTGTTCTTCTTCGTTATTCCAGAAACACTGTGGATACTTGGTTTCGTTCTTGGATTGATCCTGCTGCTGCACATCTTGTGAAGGATTGAAATGGCGCTTGAAAACATCCTTCAGTCCATAGAGGAACGCAGGGACAGCGAGCTGAAGCGCATAAGAGACGACTATCAGAAGAAGATGGAGGCCCTCTCAAAAGAGGCCGAGGAGAGGCTTGAGATCCTAAGAAATGAGTATGCCAGAAGATCTGCCGAGGACAGCAGATCGCTTGAGAACAGGGATCTCTCCAATGCAGAGATAGAGGCACGAAGGATAGTGAGGGAGAAGAAGTCACAGCTTGTCGATTCGAGCCTTGGCAAGGCATATGAAATAATGGATGGATTGAGCGCCTCGCCCTTCTACAAGGCAATAGCCACCAAGATGGTCGCAACGTCCAGAAAGACTCTCGGGAATGACTGTGTAGTCAGAATTGGTGAGAAAGGTGCGCAGTTCATAAAGAACTCAAAGGGAAAGAGAGTTGTGGTAGAGGAGGTCGACCCGTCCGGCGGCATTGTGGCTGAGTCATCTGATGGAACGATGGAACTTGACCTGACCATATCCACACTGAAGCGGGAACTCAAGGAAAAACTGATGCTTGAAATCGCAGAGAAACTTGGTGCGAAATAATGGATTCAACATACTCGGGGAGCTATGGGAGAATAAAAGTCGCACAGACGGAGTTTCTCAGCGACAGTTTTGTAAGAGGTCTGATAGGGATGCCCCTTGATGACATCACCAGGGCACTGTCATCAACTGTCTACAAGGACGACATCAACGCGCTTTACTCCCTCTACACCAACCCTGATCTTCTGGAAATGGCTGCGAACAGGAGGCTTGTGACTAGGAACAAGACTGCGCTCTTTGCTGCCCCGCCAATGACTTCAGACCTGTTAAGAGCATACATGTCGAAGTGGGATGTACAGAACATCAAGTCAATCATTACCTCAAAGTACCTCGGTTACGATGTGAAGGAAACAGAGACATTCCTGGTGAGTTTCAGGGATGTTCCGATGGGCATTTTCGGAGGCATAATGAGCAATGATGATTTCAGGGTGCTCATCAACCAGTCAAACATAGAGGCGATGGCAGAGAACCTCACCAGGTTTGGCTACGGCCAGCAGATACTCCAATACCTGGACAATTACAGAAAGGACAACGACATATCACCCATGCTCCAGGCACTGGACAGATACTACTACGCGAGGTTGATTTCAAGTCTCAAGTTCTTCAACGGCGATGAAGGCCCCCTCATAAGGTTTTTCAAGGAGGAAGTGGACAACAAAAACATAATGGTGATACTCGCAGCAAAGGACATGCACGTTCCTTTTGAGAAGGTGAGAGACCAGCTTCTTGCGCTTGGCAACATGACCACTGAGAACCTTCAGTCGCTTTACGGCTCTGGGAACGTTGAAGAGATCGCAGCCAAACTGCAGGAGAGGTATGACCTTCACCTGGCCGTAGAGTCTTACAGGCGGGATGGAGACCTCAAGCTGTTCGAGTCCGAGATGCGTTCATCGCTCCTCAGGCGGTATGTGGATGTTCTCTCGTCACAGGCACTGTCTGCGGGTTCGACATTCGCTTACATACTGAGGTCCGAAAGGGAAAGGGACAACATAAGGACAATAGTCATAGGCAACTCATACGGCATAGAGCAGAAGATGACTGAAGAGATGCTTCTGGGGGTTGCATAATGGTGACAGCTCAGAACTTCGGAAGCATAGCTGTTCTCGGAGAGAGGGAAATCACCCTCGGGTTCAGGCTTCTGGGAGTCACAAACGCTTTCATAGCAGAAGGGGAGAAGGGTGTCGAGAAATTCAACGACCTGTTCAGGTCTGGGGATTTCACATTCATAATGGTGTCTGAAAGCCTCAAAAGATTTATGGACAGGAGAATGCTCGACTCGATTGAGACGTCCACTGTGCCGCTTGTTGTATTCGTGCCGCTTCCAGGCGGGGGGGACGAGGAATCAATAGAGAAATTCGCCAAGCGGGTGCTTGGCGTCGATATAGGCAGGTGAACAAATGGGTAAGGTTGCCAGAGTGTCCGGTCCGGTGGTCATAGCCGAAGATCTGGAGGGCGTCAGAATGTACGACGTCGTCAGGGTCGGTGAGCTCGGCCTGGTAGGTGAAGTCATACGTATTTCGGGGAACAACGTCACGATTCAGGTTTACGAGGACACGAGCGGAATCAGGCCTGGGGAAAAGGTCGAAAACGTTGGAAAGCCTCTTTCTGTTGAGCTTGGGCCGGGCCTGCTTAAGTCAATATACGATGGAATTCAGAGACCCCTGGACGTCATCAGGGACAAGAGCGGAGACTTCATAAGGAGAGGTTTTTCTGCCACACCGCTGAACGAAACTGCGAAGTGGGAGTTCAAGCCCGCGGTCAAGAAGGGGGAGAATGTCTCGCAGGGGCAGATACTCGGTGAGGTCCAGGAGACGTCGCTCATAACTCACAGGGTGATGGTCCCGTTCGGCGTGAGCGGCAAGGTGGAAAGCATTACCGGGGGCCAGTTCACAGTCAACGAAACGGTTGCGACGATCAAGGGCCAGTCCGGCATTGTGGAAGTCAAGCTGAAGCAGGAGTGGCCAGTGAGGGTCGCAAGGAAGGTTTTGAACAAGCTTCCGCCAGCGGTTCCTCTTATCACCGGGCAGAGAGTTATCGACACCTTTTTCCCTGTTGCGAAGGGAGGGACTGTCGCCGTTCCTGGCCCCTTCGGTTCGGGGAAAACAGTTGTGCAGCATCAACTTTCTAAATGGGCAGACAGCGACATAGTTGTCTACGTAGGGTGCGGCGAGCGAGGAAACGAGATGACAGAAATACTCACAACATTCCCTGAGCTGCTCGACCCGAAGAGCGGGAAACCGCTCATGGAGAGGACTGTTCTTATTGCAAATACATCGAACATGCCCGTGGCTGCAAGGGAGGCAAGCATATACACAGGGATTACAATAGCTGAATACTACAGAGACATGGGGTACGATGTTGCCCTTATGGCAGACAGTACCTCCAGATGGGCCGAGGCACTCAGGGAGATTTCAGGGAGGCTCGAGGAGATGCCTGGAGAAGAGGGCTATCCCGCTTACCTCGGCAGACGTGTCTCTGAATTCTATGAACGTTCGGGAAATGCAAGGGTCGTTTCAAACGAGGAAAGGTACGGCTCTGTTACCATAGTCGGGGCAGTTTCCCCCCCGGGCGGAGATGTATCTGAGCCTGTTTCGCAGAACACGCTGAGAGTTACGAGAGTGTTCTGGGCGCTCGACTCCTCGCTTGCCTCCCGCAGGCACTTCCCGTCAATAAACTGGCTCAACAGCTACTCGCTTTACCAGGGAGAGCTTGAGAAGTGGTTTGAGGACAGCGTTGCCAAGGACTGGGGAGCCACATACGCCGAGGCAATGGCCACCCTGCAGAAAGAGGCGGAACTCCAGGAGGTTGTGCAGCTCGTCGGTTACGACGCACTTCCGGAGAAGGAGAAGGCCGTTCTGGATGTAGCGAGAATGATACGCGAGGACTTCCTGCAGCAGAGTGCGTTTGACGAGGTGGATTCTTACTGTTCGCCAAAGAAGCAGTATGGTATGCTCAAGTCGATCATGGAAATGGGCAGGCTCCAGAACGAGGCGCTGGAGCGTGGCGCCACGATGGAGCAGTTGTCAACGCTCCCTGTAAGGGAGAAGATTTCCAGAATGAAAGAGGTCAGGGAAGAGCAGACTGCAACATACTTTAGCGAACTGCTCAAGGAGATAGCAGGGGAGCTCCAGTCTGCAGGAACTCAAATGGTAGGTGCATGAAAATGCCAGGAGTCAGCTACAAGTCAATATCTCAGATTACCGGGCCTCTCCTTTTTGTGGAGAAGGTGGAAAATGCCGCGTACAACGAACTTGTCGAAATAAAGACACCGGACGGAACGACAAGGACGGGGCAGGTTCTGGACACAAGCAAGGGACTTGCAGTTGTGCAGGTCTTCGGTCCGACTTCCGGAATGGATGTTGGAAAGACAAGGGTCAAGTTCTCGGGCACCACCGCAAGGATTGCAGTCTCTGACGAGATGCTGGGAAGGATATTCAATGGCCTTGGTGAACCATCGGACGGCGGACCGGCTCTCATAAGCAAGGAAAGGGTCGAAATAGTCGGAAATGCGATAAATCCGTACTCCAGGGAAGAGCCCTCCGAGTTCATCGAAACCGGAATATCTTCGATAGACGGCATGAACACACTCGTCAGGGGGCAAAAACTTCCTATTTTTTCGGGCTCCGGCCTTGCGCACAATATGCTGGCCGCTCAGATTGCAAGACAGGCAAAGGTGCTTGGAAAAGGGGAAAGTTTTGCAGTTATCTTCGGTGCCATGGGGATAACAAGCGAGGAGGCGAACTTCTTCATAAACGAGTTCAAGAACACCGGTGCCCTGTCCAGGGCGGTCCTGTTCCTGAACCTTTCCTCAGACCCCTCGATGGAACGTATAATGCTGCCGAAGGTGGCGCTCACCACAGCTGAATACCTGGCATACGAGAGGGAGATGCACATTCTCGTTATACTCTCTGACATGACAAACTACTGCGAGGCTTTGAGGGAGATCTCCTCCGCCAGGGAGGAAGTGCCAGGAAGAAGGGGATTCCCAGGTTACATGTACACGGACCTCAGCACAATTTACGAGAGGGCGGGCAAGATAAGGGGGAAGAACGGCTCAATAACCCAGATACCGATATTGACAATGCCGGGGGACGACATAACGCATCCGATCCCTGACCTTACTGGCTACATTACTGAAGGGCAGACAGTTCTGAGCAGAGACCTGCAGAGGAAGGGAATATACCCAGGGATAGATGTTCTTCCATCCCTCTCCAGACTGATGAACCAGGGTATAGGAAGCGGAAGGACAAGGGAGGACCACAGGGGGGTGGCAGACCAGCTCTACTCTGCGTACGCAAACGGCAAAGACCTCAGGTCTCTAAGCGCAATTGTGGGTGAAGAGGCGCTCGGTGCTAACGACAGACTATACCTGAAGTTTGCTGACGAGTTTGAAAACAGGTTTGTGAAGCAGGGCGTATACGAGGACAGGGGGATAGAGACTACACTTGACCTAGGCTGGGAGCTCCTGAGTATCATGCCGCAGACTGAAATGAAGAGGGTCAAGAGGGAATTCATAGACAAATACGGCAAGTGGAGGAAGGACTGATGCCTGCACAGCAGATCAAGCCAACAAGGATTGAGCTCATAAGGACAAACAGACGGATAAAGCTTGCAAAGAGAGGGCTGGATCTGCTGAAGATGAAGAGAAATGCGCTTGTGATGGAGTTCTTCAACATAAGCAGGAAAATAAGGGGCCTCAGAGAGAACCTGAGGGACGACATAGGCAGGGCCATTGATTCGCTGAAACTCGCAGAGGTGCTGAGCGGTGCAATGGAGCTTGAACGCATTGCCCAGATGTCATCCAGCACTAATGTAGGCGTTGGTGCAAAGAATGTGATGGGTGTAAGAGTCCCTGAACTGAGCGTGAGGGCGGGCCTTTCGGTGCTCAGCCCCGAGTACAGGTCAACTGCTGTAAGCGCGCCGATTAACGATGCGATAAAGAAGTTTGAGAGAGTGCTCTCGTCGATGCTTGAAATAGCTGAAAAGGAGAACTCGATGAGAAGGCTGCTTCAGGAGATAGACAAGACCAAGAGGCGGTCAAACGCAATCGAGAACATACTGATTCCTCAACTCACTTATTCAGCAAAGCAGATAAGGATGAGGCTCGACGAAATAGAGCGGGATACCTTCACGACGCTGAAGGTGATAAAGAGAAAGATGGTCCAGAGACAGGGGGCGGAGGACACTGATGTACCAGCCTAAGCACAAGTACAAGGCGAAGCACTTTGTGAAACAGGTGCAGATAACACCCGAAATGGTCAGAAGCAACAGGAGCCTGAGACGGTTCATGCTCATCAGGAGGCTTGTCTACATGATGAACCCGGCCATGGCGGTTGTGCTGCTGGTGCTCTTTCTTTCAGGGGTGATGTGAACGGCAAGTGACGTGGATGCGCTCAAGGCGATAAAGGAGAAAGAGGATGCTGTGGATGCCGAGATCAGGGAGTTTGCCAGGAAGCAGGAGGAACTTCTTGAAGAGAAGAGAAGAGATCTTGCGGCAGGCGTCGAAGACGTCAGGAAGAGTGCACAGAGAGAGTACGAGAGTGCACTTGAGAAAGTCAGGAGCGAAGTAAGCGTCAGGTGCGCCGAGATCATCGCCAGCGCGGAGAAGGAGGCGGACGGAATGAAACTCAAAGTCTCAAAGGCAGAACTCGAGGATATCGTCAACAGGCTCATACTTTCATATCTAGAGGAATAGACAGATGGCATTGAAACCGGAGAAGATCATAAGGATAAGGCTGATAGGCGCAAATGCAAAGCGCAACGTGATTGTCTCCGCGCTGCACGACGTGGGAATAATGCAGCTAGAGGAAGTGAGCGGCGAGGTGGCCGGTCTCATGCAGAAGGGAATCTCTGCAGAGAGTTATGAAAAGCTGAGCTCCGAGCTGTTGCGGTTCAGGGGAATGGAGGCAATACTTCCAAAACGGGAGGTGAAGAAGAAATACTTCCAGTCGCTGGGCGAGCTTCTGTCGGCAGCATCGGAAGTCAACATAGAGCCGGAACTGAAGCAGCTGAAGGAACGGGAGGGTTCGATATCTGCCGAGATCAGGGAGCTTGGTGAGAAGATAAGGACGGCTAAGGCCCTTTCAACGCTGAACTATGACCTTTCAATTTACTCGGGCAGGCTTATTGCCTCGTTCCTTGCAGCGAAAAAGGAGGACCTGGACATTGCCTCTTCGGTCAGGGGAGCAGTTCCAGGCTCCATATGCACAGACCTCGGAAACGACTACTTCCTTGTCTCTGTTCCGGCAGGAAAGGACTCGGATCTGGCAAGGCTTTCCAACGATAGTGGTTTCCAGATTGTTTCTATCCCGGCGATGAAGGGACTGCCGGCAGAGTTCATTGAAGATTCAAAGAAGAGGGTTGCTGAACTGGAAGTCGAGATGAGCCAGATACGCGAAAGGCTCAACATGCTCTCTGAAAGATGGTTTGCGGGAGTGGCGCAGGTAAGGGAGCAGCTGGAGATAGAGGCGAGGAAGTTCGAGGTATCCGAGAAGCTCTCATCCACAAAGGACAGTTTCGCGCTTGAGGGGTGGATTCCGAAACGCCACTACAGCATACTTGTCGACCTGCTGGATGACACGACGGGGGGAAATGTCATTGTCTCGATTGTCCAGACGGATGAGCAGCCGCCAACGCTTCTGAAGAACCCGCGTGGCATCAGGCTCTTCGAGTTCTTCATACGCTTCTATTCGCTTCCGCAGGAATACGAGGTCGACCCAACGCTCGTGTTTGCAATCGTTTTTCCCTTCTTCTTCGGCATAATGGTCGGGGACTGGGGATACGGCCTTGCAATACTCCTTATTTCGCTCTTCATAATGCACAGGATAGACCACCCTGTAAAACACAGCCACATACCAAAGGTGTTGTCCAGGTTTGTACTGATGATAATGGGCCCTAATGCACTGAAAACACTTGCCAAGGCGCTGATCCCATCCTCGATCATCGCCATTGCAGCAGGTCTGCTTTTCAACGAGTTCTTCGGTTTTTCCATACTGCCTTTCACGGTGCTGGACATGGGTCTGGCAGGCTCCTCCCTTTCGCTTGTTACATCCTCCACAGTATTTGATCTGGGCGTGGGGAAGCTGCTTCTTTTCACAGGTTACTTCGGTC
This sequence comes from Candidatus Sysuiplasmataceae archaeon, assembly GCA_046706185.1. Classification (GTDB taxonomy): domain Archaea; phylum Thermoplasmatota; class Thermoplasmata; order Sysuiplasmatales; family Sysuiplasmataceae; genus JAJZXY01. Next base: position 25,983 of record JBJKPR010000059.1, on the reverse strand, counting down.
TGGCGCTTGTCTCGCTCGGGCTGGTGCTGGGTGCATACAATGAATATGTCAAAGGTCACAGCAAGGGCATCGCGGGCAAGTTCGGCTGGCTGCTTTTTGCCTGGGGAATAGCAATGCTCGGACTTGGCCTCATACACCACGCATCCATCACAGGCTCCGTGTCAGGCCTGGCTTCAATCGCGCTAATTGTGGTTGGAGTGGCTACAATATTCGCATCAGAAGGCACGATGGGGGCCATGGAGCTCCCGTCTATTATAAGCCACATACTTTCCTACACAAGGATAGTGGGCATACTCCTTGCGTCTGTCATACTTGCAGAAGTCATAGACATAATATTCCTCCGCGGAGTGCAGAAATCGCCATTGCTCGCTGTCGTTGGTGTAGTGATACTCGTTGTCGGCCAGCTGTTCAACCTTGTAATCGCTGTATTCGAACCTGGCATACAGGGAGCAAGGCTGATCTATGTCGAATTCTTTTCCAAGTTCTACAAGGGAAACGGCAGGTATTTCAGGCCCTTTTCGAGCCCGAGGAACTACACAATAAAACAGTTTGACCTTGAGAACAGGACACCCCCTTCACAGGAATAAAGCCAGTATTGAGGGGAAGATTGAACGCCTTCAGCCCGGTCATCACCTTCCAACAGATTCCCGGCTTTGCCTTTTGCCTGATGCAGGAGTTTCTCTCACTAGCGGGGTTACAGCGCATGAGAAGCAAAGAGGTTTGAGAAAAAGGTTTTCGCTCGCCCTGTCGGTGTTCAGTCGGCGAGTTTGAGTATTCCCCTGACCGGTGCAACGCCGGGGATCTCCCAGTCGTTCCACATCTCATCCACCTTCGACTGGAAGAGTTCGTAGTCCTCGTCCACGAAGTGAGTGAACCTGCCCTGTTTCTCTAGGTACTCCCTGACAGGGGCACGCTTCTGCTTCCTTGCATCGTATGTGTAGCGTACCTCTCCCTTCACAATCTCGTAGAGGGGGAAGATGCCTGTCTTTATTGCAAGCTGTCCGAGTTCGCCAGAGTATCTTGGATGGTAGTCCCAGCCCTTGGGGCAGGGGTCCAGCGTATGTATGAGAGTCGGACCTCCAACACTGAGGGCTTTCTTCACCTTGTTCATGTAGTCCATAGGTGGCCAAGTGGCGCATGCTGTCGCCACATACCTGCAGTTCGGGTGGCCGACAGCCATCATGGCAGCCACATTCTTCTTCCACTTGGAATGCATGATCCTCCTTGCTGAGCCCGTTGGGCTGAATGTGGTCTGAGCGCCGTATGGGGTAAGATTGGTTGCCTGTATGTCCGTGTTCGCTGCTGACTCGTTGTCGTATATGATGACAAGAAGGTCGTAGTCTGACTGCAGTGCGCCAGATATGCCGCCTATGCCCATGTCACCGCCGCCAAGATCGCCGGAGAAGTTGATGACGTTTATCTTCTCATTCTTTATCTTTCCCTTTCTCATGAGGGCGCGAAGTCCGGCGGCCATACCCACGGCCGAGGCACCACCTGCACCGAGCTGCGTATGCATCCACGGGACGACCCACGGTGTCGTCATGTAGCTTGTGTTTGCTACATACATGCAGCCCGTTGCGCCCGTGACCACTGTCCGCGGGCCAGCGGCTTTCACGAAGTCACGCATGACGAGCGCGGATTCGCACCCCTGGCATGTCCTGTGCCCCGACGAGTAGAACTCTTCGAGGTCGATGTTGTGCACGCTTGTGTAGAGCTTGGCACTTTCAAACTCCTTCTTGGTTACCTGAGACGAAGCCATTCTGTTCACCTCTTCTTTCTGACGTGTGTTCCGCCCGACTTCCTTTCACGGAGGCCCACCCAGTGTATCCTGTCCGCCGGGGAACACGACTTTGTTGTTTGAACCATTTTCACTACATCCTCGATTGATATCTCGCGCCCGCCGAGCCCCGCAATGAAGTCAACGACTTTGGGCTTGTTCTTTGAGTCGTAAAGGGCAGACCTCACCTCGTTGTAAAGGACGCCACCGTCATCAGGCCCGCCGTGAGCGAAATCCCGGTCTATGACTGTCACCCTTTTTGCTCTGGACAGTGCCTTTCTAAGCTCCTCGGTCGGGAAGGGCCTGAACCATCTCAGCTTGATGAAGCCAACCTTCTGCCCCTTTTCCCTGAGCCTGTTGACTGCGACCCTGGCGGCCGACGAGACGGTGCCCATGCCTATCACTACTGTCTCCGCATCCTTTGTCATGTGTTCGTCGAAGAACGGGCTGATGTATGAGGAACCGAACACGCTGTTGAACTCCTTGTATGCCTTGTAGATGACTTCCTTCGCCCTCCTGGCGGCTTCCCAGTTCTGTCTCCTTATCTCCATGCACCAGTCTTCGTTTATCTGGGGGGCAATAGAGACAGGGTTGTCCGGGTGCAACACCCTTTTGCCGAGGTTGTATCTGGGGAGGAATCTGGAAACAGCATCCTTGGTCGGCACCTTGATGATATGCTCCGAATGGGTCAGATAGCCGCCATCCATTGCAACGGCACACGGCATTAGGACCGAGGGGTCTTCTGCAACCCTGTACGCAATGAGCGTTGTGTCAAGAGCCTCCTGCGCGGTAGACACCCAGACAACAAGCCATCCCAGGTCCCTGACAAGCATGGCGTCGTTGTGCTCTACACCGAAGGCGCCCGGATCGTCAAGTGCCCTGTTCCCGACGAGGGCGACAACAGGGAGCCTATCAGTTGCGGTGGTGGCAAGAGCCTCCATTGCGTAGAGCCATCCGGTGCCGCTGCTTCCGACAAACGATCGTGCGCCGACTGATGATGCGTGCTTCCCTATCTCGAACTGGGAATGCTCTCCGTCCGCAACAATATACTCGGCATCAAACTTGCCGTCCGCGATGAACTTTGCCAGCCTGTCCATCACACCTGTGTAAGGCCTGATAGGGTACGCTGCAAAAACATCGACGTCGGCAAGCCTCACCGCCTGGGCAACACCGTCGGTCCCCGAGGCAAGTTCCTCTCTCTCATATATCCTGTCCTGCTGCTTTATTGCCGCTGCCATCTACTTTGCCCCCTGAGGCTTGAAGGGAACACTCTGCTTCAATTCTATGAACTGCTCTCCCTTGCCGGTGACAGGCGAGGGTATTTCGCGCATCAGCCCCTTCTTCTCCTCCATTGAGCGAACATACTGTTCCGGGTTCTTCCTGTAAAGCTCCCAGGGACTGCCGTTGTTGTCAAATTTCAGTTCATCAACCATTACAATGCAGTCGTTCACAGGACAGACCTGGGCACATCTGCCACAGCCGGTGCAGTATTCGTAGTTTACATCGAAGAGGCCATCCGGCGTAGGGTCGAAGCACTCATCCGGGCAGTCGTACCAGCAGAGCGTGCATTTTATGCATGTGTCAAAGCGCACAACTGGCCTCTGAGTCTTGCTCGTGCCCCTCTTGAAGTCAGGGTTCCTGTTCTGACCCCTCGGCCCCATCCTGAACCCGCGCTCTACCGCCTTTACGACTATGCCCTCGTCGAAGTCCTGCCAGGAGGGAAGAACAGGCTTGCTGTATGGCCACTCAATGCCGTCATCCGGAGAGACTTCAGCAATGACGACGGAGTCGTACGCTTCCCTAGCAGCATCCACCCTCGATTCATCCTTGTATTTTTCGCGCATGTACTTTACAACAGTCTCAATATCGAGAATCCGAGGTGCAACCCTGGCGACAGCCCCGAGGAACCTGACGTCTGAGTTGTCATCCCTGTAGTACCAGAGGCCGGCAAAGCTCCTGTCGCCGGGCAGTACTGCCAGGTTGTAATTGAAAGGCTTCCTTTCCATGAGTTTCTTCAGCTCCTCCGGCTTTCTCCTCGAAACGAACAGTATTGTGCTTCCCTTGACCACCTTCTGGTTGATTGGCCGTATACCGTAATGCCCCCATGGCTCGAGCCCCTTTGCCAGTGTGTCGTCAAGTACGAGAACAAGGTCGGCCTCGTCCACGTCCATCTTAGCGCTTGCGATAGCCTCAAGTTCCTCTTCGCCGAGAGACCTGGAAACGAAGGCGAAGTTTGCACATGGTATTCCATTCCTTTGTGGGTCATCGCTGTACCTCCCGTTTGAGAATGCAGTCTTTCCTTCCGAATGTGCGGCGTACACTATGTCGTGCGAGATATTGTATCCGAGTTTCTTCTGGAAAATACCCCGGTAGTTGATTTCAACACGGTGCAGGTCCATTGCTTCTCCACGGGAACGCGAAGCTCCGCGTTTTGCAACACTTTGTGTCATTCAGATTTCTCCCTATGGTCGATAAACAGGTAACATAACCATAGGATGGTGCCACTAATTACCTTTTTTAGAACATGTTCAACTTTGATTAAAAAGATTAATATTGGTTTTGGAGGATCTGGAAGGATATGGTTCTCACAGAGATAGCCGTTACTCAGTCAGACTGCCCTCACATTGACACAAGCAAGAGGTTCGAAAACACATACATACTGATAATGAACACGCAGCTTGTTGGCGAGAAGCAGAAGATGTTCTCAATCTTCTACTCAATCGACAGGGTAGAACTGGATATGGCGCTGACATACTTCTCCAAACACAGGCGTGTTGGCCACTTCAACCTCCTTTCAAAGAAAAACGGCATTGCGACGGCTTTCTACGAGACGGTTGCCACTTCGATGTTCCTGAAGCTGGGGCTGAATGGCTTCAGGATTCATCCCGTCGTGGTGCACAAAGGTGTTGAAAAGTGGTTCTTCATAAGTAACTCCCCGGAGGGACCGACGGCAGGCCAGATAAACGACAGGTTTACCACCGTTGTTTCACTCAAAAACATAACACAGCAGCAGTTCTTCCTTGAATACCCGTCGGTGTTCTACGAGCTGCACGCACTGAAGATCATAAGCCACCTGTCGGACATGGACATAATGCTCTTCAAGGCGGCCACAGAGGGTGGTTTCTTTAACTGGCCGAGAAAGACATCGCTGACACATCTGAGCAAAGAGCTCAAACTGCCAAAGAGCACTCTGAGCTATCATTTCAGGATGATCGAAAAGAAGATGGCAAACATGCTTGCCGAGCAGCTGAGTGTCTGACTGCCGGGTGACATTCTCCTTTCATGAATGCACGCCTTCCTCAGTCCTGATCGCCAGGGAAAGGAAGGCGACTGCGATGGTTACAGCTGAGAGTGCAATGAACGCCCCGTAGAGGCTGCCTGCCAGGCCGTTTCCAGCGAGAAACCTCGTTACCACTGGTCCTGCCGCGGAGCCGCTTCCGATGGCTGCCCATACAATGCTGTTTCCAGTTGCCCTGCTCTCAGGCGGCAACTGGGAGTAGGCAATTGGAAGGAGCACTGGGAACCCTGTGAAGGCAAACGTTCCAAAGAGGGCGAGAAAGACGAGGGAGTAGGGATAGAATGAACCTGAGACAAGGAAGAGTATCATGAAAGCGCCTGAACCGATTGTTGTCAGGAACAGGCTCGCCTTCCTTCCAACCATGTCGGACATCCTTCCGAACAGCGGCTGACCCACGACCGGACCTGCAAGCATAAGCGTGTACACAAAGCCAAGGCCAACACCGTAGCTGAGGAACTTTTCGGTAAGGAGATATGTTGTCAGGAAAATGAAGACGCCCGTGGACTGCACATTTCGAACGACGGTGATAAGCACGAGCAACCATGTTCTGCGCATCACGGGACCGAGCCTTACCATTTTCTTCTCTGTGTTCTTCTTCCTGACAGACGAATATCTACCGCGGGTGAAGTACAACAGGACAAGAATCGCCAAGGCAAGACCGGAGAACCCGAGTATCGCCATACCGTAGACGAGCGCGTGAAGGGTGTCGTGGCCCAATGCAAGATAGGAGAACACTGCAGCGGAAATCGTCGAGAACAGGGCCCTTCCAAGGCTCCCCATCGTTCCGTTTGTGCCAAGCGCCACGCCCTGCACGTTCTGCTCAAACGACGACTGTATGAGACTTGCGCCTATCGGATGGTAGAAGCTGGACCCGAGACCTGCAACTGCTGCAAAAATCAGGACAAGGACATACGAGGCGCCTGGGAGGGAGTAGGAGGGAAGTATTGCCAGACCCATACCTATCGTGCCTATAGCGAGCACAAGCAGCCCAATTCCCATCCAGCTGCCCATGTTGCCGCTCCTCTCCGCCACGGATGTGGCGAAGGGGGAAGCGAACGAGGAGAAGATGTAGAACACGGTTGCAATAACAGCAATTAAATAGCTCGATGTCACAAAATACGCCAGAAGGGGAAACATCAGTGGGAAGATGGCGAACTGGCCGTCGTTTATGAAGTGCGCAACTGAGGTGAGAGCCAGGGTCCTGACCTGATCGCTGTTCATCGTGTTTTGCCCTGGTACCTGTAGAAGCCTTCGCCCGACTTCCTCCCTGTCCTGCCCGCATTTACCATGTTTACCAGGAGAGGACAGGGCCTGTACTTCGGATCCTTGAACCCGGAATAAAGGACGTTCATTATATCCAGGCACACGTCGAGTCCTATGAAATCTGCAAGCTCCAGGGGCCCCATAGGGTGGTTCATGCCAAGCTTCATCACATTGTCTATCTCCTCTTTGCCGGCAACACCCTCCATCAGGGCAAAGGCAGCCTCGTTTATCATTGGCATGAGCACACGGTTTGAGATGAAGCCTGGAAAGTCCCGGACCTCGACAACCTCCTTTCCCATGCCTGCACCGACTGACCTGGCTTTCACCACCGTTTCGTCAGAAGTCAGATAGCCTCTTACGAGTTCAAGAAGCTTCATGACTGGAACTGGGTTGAAGAAATGCATACCTACGAAGTTCTCGGGATGCTTTAGTTTCTTGGAGAGCTGCGTTATGGAAATGGAGGACGTGTTTGACGCAATGACTGTCGCTGGGCCGGCAACTTCTGCTATCGCCGAGAGTGCAGAAGATTTTGCTTCGATGCTTTCAAAGACGGCCTCGACTATCACATCGCATTCTGAAAATGAGCTTACTTCGGTGGAAAGATGAATTGATGAAAGGAGCCTGGCTGACTCAGCTGGCGCCAGTCTTCCTGACTTGACACGCCTGTCGAGCCCGGCACCGACGCGAGAAGAGCCCTTTGAGAGCATGTCATCGTTGAGCTCCACAGCAAAAACTTCAAAACCGGATTCGAGCGCAGTCTGCGCTATACCGCTTCCCATGGTCCCAAGACCGAGTACTCCCATTCTTGTCAATTCAAAGCATCTCCAGCAGCATTGATACTGCGTTTCCCCCTCCAAGACAAAGAGTGGCCACCCCTTTCCTCTTTCCAAGCCTCTTCATATTGTGCAGCAGCGTGGTGGTTATACGTGCACCGCTTGCGCCGAGTGGATGGCCAAGGGCAACAGCCCCCCCGTTTACGTTGAAATTATCTTCATTTATGCCTAGCTCGCCCATCACCGCAACTGACGCTGTTGCATAGGCCTCATTGTGTTCGAACAGGTCGATATCGTCGATGTGGAGACTGTTTCTCTTCAGGAGTTCCTTTGTTGTCTCAATTGGCGCCTCCATTACCCATTCCGGCCTTGTTCCCCCCGTATTGTAGTCTACTATCCTTGCAAGGGGCTTGGCGCCGGTTTTTTCGCAGCTTTTCTCAGACATGACGACAATGGCGGATGCCCCGTCGCTCAACTGGGACGAGTTGCCGGCAGTGCAAATCCCGCCTTTCTTGAATTTCGACTCGAGCTGAGACAGCTTGGCAAGCGTCGTGTCTGCCCTCGGGCCCTCATCCTTAGATACCGAAATACGCTCCTTGCCTGACTTGGCTGTTACAGGTATGATCTCTTCTTTGAACAGCCCTCCGCTTGTCGCCTCCGCCGCTCTCTTGTGGCTCCTGTATGCAAAACGGTCTGCCTGCTCCCGGGTCACGTTGAAGCGTTCCGCCACAATCTCTCCTGTTATCATCATGTGTATGTTGTTGTACGCGTCCCAGAGGCCGTCGTGTATCATGGAATCCACCAGCGGAACATCGCCATACTTGTTTCCCCATCTCGTCTGTGCCGATATGTAGGGGGCCATGCTCATGTTCTCTATGCCTCCGGCCACCACAACCTCATGCTCTCCCAGGCGCACGGAGTTTGCAGCAAGCATCACTGCCTTCAGACCTGAACCGCACACCTTGTTTACAGTAAGTGCACCTGTGCTGTAGGGGATCCCTGCTCCGACAGCACATTGCCTCGCGGGCGCCTGCCCCAGGCCGGCGGAAAGCACATTCCCGATGATGGCCTCCTTCACGTCGGCTGGAGATATCCCCGCCCTGTCAATCGCTGCCTTGACCGCAGCTGTTCCAAGCTCCACGGCCGGCGTTTCCCTGAACGCCCCGCCGAATTTGCCTATCGGTGTCCTCACCGCCGAGACAATTACTGCCTCATTCAAACTGCGCATCTGAACGCTCCCTTGTAAGAATTGAGCTGCTGTCCGTAAATAGCGTTTCCCTGACAGTCATTAGCTGGCGGCCCTCCCTGGTCCCTCGTGAGACCGCTGCTCACCCTTCCCCATGTATGCTATCCTCTCTGGCGGCATAGACAGGTGTCTTCTTGAGGAGGAGGCGGCAGCATAGAGCCCAGGCTGTATTTGTCTTTCAACAAGAGAATACACCGGTTCATCCGACCTCGTGTGGCACTCCCGACACCGGTAACCGCTCACTTTTCCGGCCGAGTGCATCTTTCTGCCGCAAGAAGGGCACTGTGGATTTGCGACCTTTGTTCTTTTGGCGGTGAGTGCCGTGACGGCCAGTTTTTCAACGTTAAGGTTCAGTCCGTATGGACTAGGCTTGAGTCCCCCCCAGACTGATACGCGGTCACCAGGCAAAAGCTGTCTCGAAACCCTCCTGAGTTCCTTTGTCTCCTCGAACGAAGCGCACCTGACGTTCCCATGATCTGTTTCCATGCTGAAGAAAACGTGCCCCCCTCTGATAACGAGCGGGAAAGAAGACACCGTCCCGCTGAGCGTGTATGAATGGAAAGGTTCGAGACTTTCGCCGGGGGGTGCAATATGATCATCTGTCCCCTGATTTGACTCAAATATCAGCCATCTGTCCCTCGGCTCGCTGCCGATCGACAGCATCGCTTCTTCCAGCACATCCGGGTCTGATCCCCTGATGCCGAAAAGTACAGGGCAGGGGGAAGAGGGAACAATACAGACATGCCTGTTGAAAATATCATAATTGTTGAACGTGCTGGGAAACCTGGAGCTTAGGCTGTAGGCATCGCCAGCATCTATGAGCCTGGAGGATCCCCACCTTGATTTCTCCCTGTAGGCAATTATCTCATATGTCCTGTCACAAGGGCTCCATGCGATTGATGCTGTCGCCCCTATCAGACCTCTTCCATTCTTCCAAGTCCTCGCTTTCCCGCCGGCTCCCGACAAGGAATCCATGGCTTCATCGACACCGACTATGCCCCTGACGGTTCTCCAGTAGAATTCGGCATCCGGCCTGGACGCGGATACAGCGATGCCGGGATTCGTGTTTTCGTCTTCAAATTCGGCGAGCCTCTCAACAGCAGAGGACACCTTTTCAAGCGTGCGGTCCGTGCCCTCGTCCCGAATCGAGGGCGTGTGGGAGCACAATACGTCCCTTCCCTCCACTTCACCAATCTTGAAGGCATTACTCTCTTCGCCGCTGAGAGACAGGGAGAGTGCACCGTTGCCCCGTGTTTTCCATGGTATGTTGGGGTTAAGACGCACGAGCCTGGGATAACCGAAGAGCACAGGAAAGTCAAGCTCCTTTATGATTTCAGTCAGCAAGTATGTTGTGCACATGCCCTTTGTCGAGTCTGTGTCATCAACCCCGATGAATGTTGTCATCTCTACCTTATCCCTATGACCAGAATATCAGACTGGTTTCAGATATTATTCTTTGCCCGCCTCGCATATATCCCGCATTACCATGACCCGACGGCGGAGAAGCCGTGGCTGATGAATGATTTATATACAGTTTGTTTCTAGTGGCTGACATTACGTTGGTAAGCTGCGCGCAGGGAATCAGGTAGGTACAACCATGGCCAAAGCTTTCACAAGAGAATACAGGTTCGAGCTCTCTACGGTGATGCTTGTATTGGGGATACTTGTTACTTTCATAGGAGCTATAGGGGTCTTTCTGCCAAAGCTCCCGGATTTGCTTCTTGTTTTTCAGTCGGCGATCAGGGGTTCCGGGAACTGGATTTACTGGTACCTTGTGGCCGGACCTCTACTCCTGGTTTCAGGCGGTTGGTGGCTCTTCGACTCTGTCAGGAAGTCGTTTGAGCTGATGAATTATCTGAAGATTGACAGCAAGGCGAAATTCGTCAAGAACCTTGATGACATAGAGTATCTCGCATGGGTGCTACCGAGGAAGTATGAGGAACTTGTCCTCGAAAAGAAGAAACAGTTCAAGATGTAGACCGAGTCCATCATTTCCAGTGGAGAAACATGTTTCCCGGAGACAAATGAAATGCATCATACGTCCCGTTATACTAATCGGCTAAAAAGTTACACGTGCTTTTTTGTCAATAATATCGAACATAACAAAGCCAATGCACTAGCCGCAGCTGAGCCGTTCCTTGAGAATCACTGAAGATAAGAGCAGGACGGTGCGGACAGTTGCAGATTCCAAAAGAATATGAAAGCGGGTAAATTCTCCAGTGGAAATGATGGACTCTCTATGCAGCAGAGTTGACGCAAAATGAAAGAACATTGCCCAGCATGCATACAACTTAATGCGTAATTTTTTTACATCGAGATTTAGTCGATGCAGACAATAAAAAAAACGTATTAGTATGACTCAACATTTATCCGTCCTTTACCCTCCAATTTCTCCCTTAAGGAGCATCGATTTTACATGAGTGAGCAGAAGGCGATCCACGAAACCGAAACTGTGCGAGTCCCATTACGCGCAAATGTTTTTGACAAATACATTGCCTCTGAAACCATATTCAAGAGCGACAGGGAAATGCTTCGCCCTTCATACATACCGAAGATACTTCCACACAGGGAGAGGGAGATAGACCAGATGGCTGCCATTGTCTCAACAGGGCTGAGGGGAGACCGGCCGTCGAACGTTCTCATATTCGGAAAGACAGGCACAGGCAAGACCGCAACCGTCAAATTCATTGCAAATGAAGCCGCGAGGGTAAGCGCAGTAAACACAAACATTGATTTCATCTACGTCAACTGCTGTGAAGTGGATACCAACTACAGCGTGCTGCAGCACATGACCAACAAATTCATCGAGGATCCTGATGAGAGGGCGCCTTACAACGGTTGGAGCATAGAAAGGGTGCTTTCCCTCTTCAAGGAAACAGTCGACAGGCAGAAGAGACTCCTGATCGTTGTTCTCGACGAGCTGGACAGGCTCGTCTACAAGACAGGGGACGATCTGCTCTACAACCTCTCAAGGATCAACGATGACCTTAGCAACTCGAAAGTGTCCATTGTGGGGATTGCCAACGACCTGAAGTTCACCGACTTCCTTGATGCTAGGGTTAAGAGCCGCCTGGGCGAGGAAAGGATAGTCTTCTCTCCATACGATGCTAGAGAGCTCACAGACATACTCACCGTGAGGGCAGAGCTGGTCTTTGTTCCAGGTGCTCTTAGTGATGGCGTCATACCCCTCTGCGCTGCGCTCGCTGCCCAGGAGCACGGCGACGCTCGGCGTGCGCTAGAACTCCTCCGAGTCGCCGCGGAATCCGCCGAGAGGGACGGAAGGAGGACCGTGGACACTAACGATGTCATGAGGGCAAAGAACAAGATAGAGCTCGACACTGTCACAGAGACTGTCAAGACGCTCCCCTCCCAGTCGAAAATGCTCCTCCTTTCCATGATAATATATGCGGAGAAGAGGCGCATAATGACCACCGGAGACATCTACGCAACATATCACAATCTCTGCAACTCGATAGGTGTCCAGCCTCTCACCCAGAGAAGAATTGGCGACCTGATATCGGAGCTTGACATGCTGGGTATAGTCAGGGCTAGGGTGCGTTCATTCGGAAGGGGCGGAAGGACAAAGGAAATTGAGCTTGCAGTGCCGCTGAACGAGACAAGGGAGCTTCTTGTCGACGATGAGCTTCTGAGCTCCTACAAGAACGCAAGGGCCAGGTTCCAGACGACACTAATCTAGTCCCTTCTTGCCTTCCTGTCTTCCCCCGCGATTCCTGTAGATGCGGAGGAAGAGTTCCAGCGCGATCGGCGCAGCCACAATTGCGGCGGCGATTGCCACAAGAGCTTCTATGCTATTCACCGGCGTCCCGCTCGGAATACCGCCTGTCAGGGCGAGTTTTATTAGGCCAACGTACGGCATGTCTCCAACAGCGATGCCATCTATCCACTGAAGCTTTACGGGCTCGGGAAAGATACTAAGAGACTGATCTGTTGCGTTCTCGCCATGTGCGGCGTGATTGTGGTCCCCCATTGTTATGAAGCCGCTGTAGTCTGCCTTTCCTACAAAGCTGCTTATCGGTATGAGAACGGGCGTGTGCGTGTAGCCAACATCAGATATGAGGACGTTGTTCTTGACATTGTAGATGTCATGCGACTGCCCGGCTGGCGTTGTAACGTACCACTGGGAGGGCGGTATGTTCAAGAGGGAGGGGATGTCGTAGCCACCGCCGGTCGAGTTGTATTGGAGGTAGACTATCGCCCTGTGAATTATAGGTGTGACCTGGTAGCTGCCATACGGCCTGTATATGATGACGTTCCCGAACTCACCGTAGGTTGAAAGTCCTGAGTGTTCACCTTGCACATATGTGGTGACCTGCGATGAGGATGTGACCTTTTTGACAAGAACCACGTCCCCTATGTTCAGGTTTCCAAGGTAGGCGTAGGTGGAGCTGTGCTGCATGCTGCCCGATTCGACAACAGCCATGGGGGGCCAGTTACCCGTGTACAGAAACATGCCGCCGAGAATAAGCCCGACAGCTATCAGGGCGACCGCGACTGGTTTGATCCATTCCCAAATGCCGTCCTCGTCTTCGGCCATCGCTGATCCGATATTCTCTTGGTATATTACCATGCACTTCCCGCATGTTTCCGGCCAGCCTGCTCAGTTATATATCGCCGTCACAGATAGGGAGTTCTGAATGGAAGACAAACAGGGCGGGAACAGGAAATACAGAACGCCAAGAGACGTGTACTACATGAAGCTGGCTTACGTCATATCTGAGAGAAGCACCTGCATCAGGAACGGTCGCCAGATAGGCGCTGTTATCGTCAATGACATGAACCATATTGTAAGCAGCGGCTACAACGGGAATCCCAGAAGCATGAAGCATTGCGAGGAAATAGGCTGCATAAGGGACATCCTGCAGATCCCGTCCGGGACAAAGATGGAGATTTGCACTGCCGTCCATGCGGAACAGAACGCCATAATCCAGGCAGGGCCAGGAGCTCTTGATGCGACGATATACTCCACAATCCTACCCTGCAATACATGTGCCAAGATGATCGTAAACGCAGGAATCAGGAGAGTTGTGTACTGTGAGGATTATCCGGAACACATGGGAATCGAGCTGATGAGGGAACTCGGCGTCACCGTTGACAGGGTCGTTGTTGAAAAGCCTCCCAAGATAAGCTGATAGGCCGTTTCCCCCGGACACGGGAAAGCTTATCGTCTCTCAGCCGATGTTGCTGAATGATGTTCAAATGGTTGCCGAAAAGAAGCTGACCGACCTCGTGAAGTCTCTCGAAAAGGAGATGGTGAAGTCACTCTGTGATATGATAGCCATTCCTGCGATAAGTCCGGAGTCAGGCGGCGAGGGAGAGCATGACAGGGCCGAATTTCTGGTTTCCCTTCTCAGAGAAAACGGCATCACCGAAATTGAACGATGCGATGCACCAGACAGAAAGGCGAAGAACGGGAAGCGGCCAAACATAATAGCCACTCTTGGCAGGGGCAAGCCAAGCCTCTGGGTCATATCACACATGGACACGGTACCTGTGGGGGACAGATCGCTCTGGAAGACAGACCCTTTCTGTGCAGTTGTCAGAGGGGGGAAGATATATGGTCGCGGGAGCGAGGACAACGGGCAGTCCCTGATAGGGTCGCTCTACGCCGCGAGGGCGGCAGTCGAAAACGGCTTGTCACAGTCTGTGAAGCTCGCATTCGTCAGCGACGAGGAGCTAGGAAGCGCGAAGGGAATAACCTACGTTGCATCCAGGAAAATGTTCTCAAGAGGCGATGAGTTTCTCGTCCCTGACGCAGGAAGCAGGACAGGAGACGAGATAGAGGTTGCTGAAAAACACTCTCTGTGGGCGAGAGTGAGGACTGAGGGAAGGCAGACGCATGCAAGCATGCCGATCACCGGGATAAATGCCAAAGTGGCCGCTTCAAGGTTCCTTGTGTTCATTAGGGACTATCTCTATTCCAGATACTCGGCCACGGACGACCTTTTCCAGCCAGTCCCTTACTCAACATTCGAGCCGACAAGGCAGGCGGCAAACGTTGACAACGTAAACACCATACCTGGCACTGATGAATTCTATATCGATTCCAGGATACTCCCGTCATACAATCTGAACAGTATACTGTCTGATATGCGCGAAGTTGCCCGCATCTTCTCGAGGCAGACAGGTGCAAGGATATCTGTTGAAGTGTTCAGGAAGAGCGTTGCGGCCCGGCCGACCTCTAGGGACAGCGTGATATCGGCGAAGATGGCTATGGCAATAAGGGATGTTCGGGGAGTGGAACCAAAGTTTGTCGGCATTGGAGGCGGGACTTGTGCCAACATAGTGAGGTCCAGGGGATTTCAGTCTGTTGTATGGAGCACCGAAGACGGCATGGCGCACCAGCCAAACGAATACTCTCTGATAGGCAACATGGTCTCTGATGCACAGGTAATGGCAAAGATGTTTTCTTCCTGAAGCGCCCTTCAGGAGGTGGATACCAGCCTTTCAGCCATCCATTCCGGGTCGAACTTCATAAGGTCACCATACTTCTGCCCTGTGCCGATGAAGACTATTGGCTTGCCAATAGTCCTTGCAATTGAAAGGGCGCTCCCGCCCTTTGCATCCGCATCAATCTTCGTTAGTATCACCATGTCTATGCCGACAGCGTCATTGAATGATTTCGCCTGTTCAACCATATCATTACCTGCGAGCGAATCGCCCACAAAGACAACAAAGTTCGGGCTCGCGACTCTCCTGATCTTCTTCATCTCATCCATGAGGTTGCTGTTCGTCTGCATACGTCCTGCAGTGTCTATCAGCACGAAGTCCCTGTGCCTTGCTTTTGCATGCTCTATTGCGTCAAATGCAACCGCGGCAGCATCACCGCCGTGTTCGTGCGAAACCACCCTTATGTCAAGTGTTTCTCCATGCACCTTAAGCTGCTCGATTGCCCCCGCCCTGAATGTGTCGCCTGCTGCGATCACGACCGTATTTCCCTTCTCCTTGAGCATTGATGCAAGCTTGGCGATGGCGGTCGTCTTGCCCGTCCCGTTGATGCCTACAAACATTATGACGACGGGCCTGGTCACTGTCGAGACTGCCTGATAGAAGTCCAGGGAGTTGGTTTCAAGGAGTTTTTTGACGGAGTCCTTGAGGGAGGCTTCAATCGCTTTCTCAAGGTCAAAACCTCTGGCTACCCGCTTCCCTGCCAGGTTTGCCTTGAGGTCTGAAATGATCTGCTCCGCAACCGGTTCAGCCACGTCCGACTCAAGGAGTGCCATCTCAAGGTCCCAGCATATATCTTCGAGCTTCTCATCCCTGATCCTCTTTCCCTGCTCCCCGAGTCCTTCAGTCAGCTCTTCAACATCACTCTTCTTGAGAAGGCCGAGCTTCTTCTTCAGGGCCGTGAACATCTCGGTTCAACCTACTCTACCCTGCTGCTTCCTGGCTTCCTCTTCGACCATCGCCTGCAGTCCATTGAGCTGGTTCTGCATCTCCGCCATCCTCTGATAGACCTTCTGTGACGCGTCCACAAGCTCCTTGATCCTTCCATCAACTATCTCAATGATCTTGCTTATCGGCTCTTCGAAGGAATATCCAGAAGCGGTGTAGAGGAGCCCCCTGCCGTTGCTCACAACCTTTGCGGGCAGGTAGACGCCTCCTCCAACAGAGACAAGCATCTCAGTTTCGCTCTCCGCCGTAGAGTACTGGTGGGCCGTCTCTTTTGCCCTGGAGAAGTCATTGACCGAATCCTGTATAAGCTGCAGCTGGGCTGAAAGTCCCTCTATCTGCTCTTTCAGGCTGTCCATGACGGATAGCGTCTGTCTCAGTTCATCTTCGTTCAAGTACCGGCACCTGCCTGGTGCTTGACCACCGGGTTCGTTATCTCCTTGTCCTTTATTTCCCTGACGTCTTCTATTCTGATGGACCTCCTGGGCGTCCTGTGTCTGCTGCCCAGTATGGTCTTCACTTTTTCTTCAGCGCCTGGCCCGTCCTCAGATGCAACCTGAAGCGTGAACTTCTGCCACTCCCTTTCCGATTGCTTGAATGTCCCTTTGACCTCGAATGCCTTCATCTCGATCACCGAATCTCCCTTTCACTAACGGCTTGTGTAATTAAACATTTTCTTGCGGGAGCATGTGGGGCGCCGGGTGGGGCCACATTGCACTCATGCGAATATGGTCTCTGGCCTGAGTTCCTTCGTCTTTATTCTAGCATATCCCGCCATGTAGCCCGAAACGGGTATTGCGGCAAATGACATGAGCATTGCATAGAATAGCGAAGGCATGGACTTCATTCCAAGCACATAGTTCACGTTTACTGTCCCTGCCGAAGGGAATATCACGATGAAGTACTGTGTATTCAGGTTGGTCAGTATGGAGACCGATGTGCTGCCTCCGGGCGCTACGTAGTCATTGCCCTGGTTGAGACTGAGTTGCAGGAGGGCACTTTCATTTGCCTGCTGGGCCGTCGCACCCGTTGCGAAGTAGTCGTTCGCGGACACCACAAAGAACGTCAGGTTGTTGATTCCGAGGTTCGTAATCGTTATGCTGCTCACGGTGGTCAGGGCGAAAATGTTGTTGCTTTGAAACTCGACTGTACCTATCTGGCTGTTGGCGCTGCCATCCTGGTTCATGAGCGGGGTGAATGTGAATATAACCAGAATTGCCGATACCGCAATTGCGATCCCTATCATTGCAACTGACCCCCTGAACAGTTTCTTCGATATGAGGAACTTGGCAGAATTTCTCTTGCCGTAGACAATGCAAAGCCTGAAGAAGAAAATCCTTTCTGCGGAAACGATAAGCAGTATCAGTGCACCAAGCAGTACCGCGTTGTATATGGGAAGGTACACAGGTGCAAGCGAAAGGCCGTTGGCTATCAGCATATAAAACGCAAACAGCGCAATCAGTGCCCCCTGTATGCTGAAAAGCACTCCCCGCGTGGTCAGTATTCTAGCCAGGCGGGGATCATGTTCAAGTTCCATCGCCTTCATTTGATGCGGAGAGTGATTTTGTGTGTCTTTTTAAAAACGTTTTCAGGTGATTATCATATCCAAATCCGAAGAGATCGTCTGATCACTCATGGGAGGGGAGGGACACCTGTCTCCTGAGCATAAGGAACAACGCAGTTGCCAGCGGTATTTCATTCAGACCCTCCCGTATCGTCACGGTGCTGCCTCCTACAGGCTCCGATGTGAAATTCCTGTTGGAATGCACAGTTACAGACCCTTCCCCGAAGTCAGCCACCGCGTCCTTTAGTGGGTTGAATGCGGTCAACTCGTCCCTTGTGAGAGATACCACCCTCAAGGATGTCTTGCCATGCAGGCTCCCAGGCAGCCTTATCAGCCTGTGTACGTCGCTAGTTACAGGCTCGTCTGTCTGGCCTCCGAGCCATTCTACTGCCTTCGACTCCAATAGCGACTTGAATCTCCTGAGATCCTCGTCCCTGTCTGTCAGTGCGTCCAGTATGTTCTCGTTGAGCATCCTCTCCCTCCTGCCCTGGTCCATCAGCTCGGCGTATATTCTCGAAGCCTGGTTTTTCTTTATCCCGGCAGAACAGAGCATTTCAACTGCACGCTCCTCGGGCAGCGACTGAATGCTCTCCAGAACCATGTTTAGCGCCTTTCTCGTCTTTCCGTACCACCCTCCCTCGCCCATGCCTGGAAGTCTGGTGGATCGCAGTGTTTTCCTGCTGCCAGATCCTTCGATCGGCTCAGACGAAAGCAGTATGTCAAGGTCGAGCTCCCCAGCGGTGATGTAGTCCACTATTTCCCTCCTCTCGTGGCTCCCGAGCCTCCTGACCTCTTCTCCGTAGACGTGTATGTGATATCCTCGCCCCCCGGAGAAGACTATCTCGGTGCTGTCCTCACTGAACCCCAAGTCAGAACAGACAAATTCATCGTAAAGTTTTATCATCACTTCCTTTACCCTCTCAAGCATCTGCTCATAAGGCAGTTGCTCTGAGCCACGGACGTGGTCTGCATCGAGGTCGAAGATCAGGTCCGCACCGAGCCAGCCTTTCTCGGCCATCGTCCCGGCATTGGGTCTGTCATAATAAGCTGCGGAATAATAGGCATGCGAGGGCGCCTTTTCGCTCATGTATTTCATTATCGCTTGGACATCATGAAACCCAACATGCCTGTGGACATATGTCCTGTCGAAGAACATGAACCCGAACTCCCTTGACGGAAGCTGCCGGACTCCGTAGATGCTGTTTTCTGCGTAATACTTTGCGAATTGCCGCCTGGCAAACATGAGTTCGGGCGGTACCGTAAGTTCCCTCGCCGCCATTGGAATACTGTAGAGTCAGCGCTAAGTATGCATTTAATATGATCATCAGCACTCCCGGAAATGGCAGTCCAGTTACCAACCGTACCTTCTTCTTATAAGGTCAAGGGTATCGTCGACATCGTACCCCGCCTGGGCCACAATCCTGTCAGCGGTAATTACCTTCTTCATGCCCACGAATTTCCTTGAGATGAAGAACAGGTAAGAATACCTCTTTGTGGTCAGCGCTACAATTGCCCCCTTCTCATGTATCAGTACCTTGACTGTGTGCCCTTCGGAAATGAGTTTCAATACATTGCCACCTGTACCCACTGCTTCAGCGACGTTTCCAGCTGCCTGATGGCGACTGCAGATAATAAGGTTCATACCTTCGTACATCCCTGAATCCACGCATAGTCTTCATTTCACCCGTGGAGAAGTGCACTGGTTATTGGGAATGTGGCATGCCCGCACAGTCAAGAAGGATCTTCATGAAGATTGGGTATAGGAGAGGCAATGTTTCCTCTCTCTGAAACTCCGACGTGCTGATGCAGGAAGTGATGCGGCGCATTGTGATGAAACAAGCGCTCAATAAAGCTGCAGGAGAACCCCCCGCAGGATTCTGCGCCAAAGGGCGGGCCATACTACACGCGCATCAGCGAAGGCGAAAGGTCTCCAAGTAAAAGCACTACAGTGTTGACTCAGCCCGTGGTCATGATGCCTCCCTTTAGGCTGTTCCTGAGCCCAGGATCCTCTATTCTAAGTGCCGTGTAGCGGCATACCGAAAAGCTTACTGATGCATACACCGTTCGCCTAGGCAGGCTACTACTCGACATCGGTGTCTGAATGACGGAGACGCACCCACGTATAACACTCCTGATTTTCACCAGGAACGACCTTGATGCAGCTGTCTCGAAGATTCACGACTACGCTAGCTGCTTCGACAGCGTGGTGGTTGTGGATAGCTCCGACCCTGAACATGCAAGCAGCCATTCTTGCGCAATAGCGGGGAGTGGTGCATCTCTCCATAGGGCCATTCCGCTTGGCGGGCCGGACCTACTTCGCCCTTTCGCGGCATCTGTCATCCGCACCGAAAGGGTATTGGAGCTCGACACAGACGAATCTATTTCTGATTACCTGCTCGAGCACATGCATGATCTGGACATATACGCTGCCTGCTCGATTGCAAGACTCGAAAGAGAGCTCAATACTTACAAGCGTCTGCTCAGGCTTTACGATCCGGGCAGGATCAAGTTCACGGGCCCTAGCTTCTCATTTCCATCAGTTGAGGGCCAGGTGGGGTTCCCCGACAAAAGGTTCTGCATAATCCATAATACTTCATTCGTGGACTACCTGGAAAGCAGGTCAAGGCGGGAGAGGCACTTCATGGTCGAATCGCTTGAGAGGCCGTTCACTCGTCAGTACCTTGTTGACTCACTTGCTCTGAGGCTCGGCAGAATTCGGATCAGGCCCCCTCTTGCCTCCAAGCTGATAGGAGGCGGTGATAAACAGCTCAGTGATCCAGCCATCCTGCTCTCCCTCTTTGTTGAATCACTATCTGAGTTGATGATGGGAGGGAGCCCTTCATGGGCAATATTCAGGTTGAAATATGGGGTCGAGAAGCTGCGTTACATGGCTGACCTCCCGCCCGAGGAAGCGACACTCAGGAACAGCATTGCAGCCCAGGTAAGGGAAAGCGGGGGCCTCGTCAGGTATCTGGGCCTTGACAGTCCTGCTACCGTCAGAGGACTTACGGAATCATATGACTGGAAGTCTGACCCCCAGTCAGTAATCGCGTTCCTCTCACTGTTCAGGTTCAGAAACGGCCATCCTGCAACAACAATGGATCCATACGGCTCCCTCTGAACTCAGGCTGTCGGGGCTACAGCCGTTTATCTACCTATATCGCATTCAGAGGGATAGATGGAACCTGAAGAGGGGGCAGTCACGGTGGTCATACCGACCCACAACAGGTATGACAGGCTCAAGGCTCTTCTTGCCAGTATCGAACGTTCCGCGCCACCATACCTGAAGGAGGTTGTTGTTGTGGACGATTCTCCGAGGTGGCAGGAAATACCTTCAAGCATTGGCCCAATACCAGTCAGGCACCATGTTCTTGCGTCAAGAGCGCTAATTTCAGCATCGAAGAATATTGGATGGCGTGCAGCTTCAACAGAGTATGTTTTCTTCATCGATGATGACAATGTTGTCGACGGGAGAACGTTCGAGCCCCTTTGCTCCCACATGTTTTCGTCCCAATGCATAGCTGCCCTGATGCCCTCCGTGCTGTACGAGAGGGACAGGGGCAGAGTGTGGGTCTACTGCACTCCATTCGCCAGTGGAAGGTGGTCTCATGTGCTTGTGGGGCGAAACAGGCCAAGGAACCCAGTACTTGAAGGGAAGCTGGAAGCGACCGACGCTCTACCGAATGCATCCCTCGTGAGGAAGCGCGCACTTGAAGCAGTTGGCGGCTTCGAAGAATCATTGAGCGTCAACAGCAGTTGCCATCTCTGCGTGAAGCTCAAACTATCGGGCTGGAAGGTGCTCGCTGACACCGGGTCATTCATTTATCATGATGTCGATTTGCCAGCGACCAGGACCTTCTGGGCAAAGCATGCTATCGAGGATCCTGAGAGGGTGTTGTACGAGGTGCGCGACTGGTTTATACTGATGCGGCTCCTCCATCCCGCTTTGACTTTCTTCCGTACCAAGGCAGTCCTCCATTCGCTGAAATTTATTCTTCCGAATACTGCGGCATATGTTACAAATGGAGGATCTAAAAGGCGAAAACTTCTACTCGGTGTTGTTGGGGGGCTCATAGAAGGATTGAGGGGGGCGCGCGGGGACGGGAAATGAAGGGAAACGAGGCATACTACAACAGGCTGCGCGCAAACTTCGACTGGTACTCCGCCAAATACGACGAGATGATTGCACACAACGACATTGAGTGTTATATACGCAACGCGTCCTGCAATACTCTTCTTTCTCTTTTTGGTAATGGAGACAGCGTCCTTGAAGTTGGCTGCGGGACAGGGCAGGAAAGCATAAGGCTGTTGGGGAAAGGAATTCGGCTCCATGTTATCGACATTTCCTCAGGGATGATTGATGTGCTGAAGAGGAAGGCCGATGAACAGAATGTTGCAGGTCTGCTTAGCACATCCATAGGGCGGGCTTCTGACCTGCCAAGCCTTGTCGGTGGCCATGACTTGTTTGACGGTGTGTTCTCTACGTTCGGTGCCATCAACTCAGAACCAGACATAGAGATGTTCATCAACGGAGTCGACAGGGTCCTCAGGCCTGGCGGTCATTTTGTTGCGGGTGTCTGGAACCGTTTCTGTCTGTTCGAGATCCTGCTGTACGGTGCGACGTTCAGATGGAGAAGGCTTTCCGGTAGGTTGAGGGGGCTGAGCAAAAAGGGTGACAGCAGGTTCTTCATTGACACAATGTCCTATTCTGTAGGTGACTTTAAGCATCTGCTCGGGAACAGGTTCACAACTTTGTGGGTTCAGGGTTTATCCGTTATTGCCCCTCCACCAGATTTTGCAAACAAACTCAAGAAACTCAATCTTCCACTCGGCTTGCTTCTCCGTGCCGACAAAAGGCTGGGTGAGCTGGCGCTTTTCAGACTTCTAGGTGATTTCTCACTGATAGTCGCTAGGAAGAAAAGCCAGGAGGAATGATCCGCTTGGGGTGAATCTGGCAGGACGCGCCAGCTCCACTCCCTTCCAGCCGTGCTGCAAAGACTTAATTACACGGTTAGTTTGAAAACAACTGGTAGCAGATGTTTCTTCAGCCCGTCGTGGAGGGCTCAAAGTTCATGGTCGACTATGAGTCCATCGCTTTTTCGGCCAAGAGGAGAAATGCAAGAAAGGTTGCTATACAGCTACCGGAGGGCCTAAGGATCTTCGCCCCGGAAATAGCCGGAAGAGTTGCACAGCTCACAGGTGCTGAGGTAATCATAGATTCGGAGCCGTGCTTCGGTGCATGCGACATTCCGACACACCTTTTCGCCCATTCGGATCTCGTAGTCCAGTTTGGTCACACGGAAATGCCCAGCATTGGCGCCATACCGAAAATGCATTTTGCCAATCTCTACCTGGACATAGATCCGTTACCTGTGGTGGAGAAGGCACTTCCGCTCCTGGAGGGGCGTATTGGTGTCGTGACAACCGCACAGCATGTCCATTTTCTTGAAAGCGTCGTATCCTTCCTCAAAGAAAAGGGGATCGATGCACTGACCTCCCGTGGCGACAGAAGGCTCGGCAATTATGCACAGCTTCTCGGCTGTGACTACACATCAGCCCTGTGGATAGAAAAGGACGTTGACGCCTTCCTGTACATAGGCGAGGGGGATTTCCATCCAATTGGCCTTGCGATGCTCAGCGGAAAGAAGCTTGTTGCAGCAAATCCGTCTGAAATGACCGTGAGGTCGCTTGATTCGCTGAGGGACAGGATAATGAAACAGCGTCTCGCGGCCATAGAAAGGGCTATGGACGCAACCTCCTTTGGAGTGCTTCTCAATTCGAAGCTCGGGCAGAGAAGAAAGTCGCTGGCGGACACAATTGTGAAGGAGATAGTCAGGGCGAACAGGAGGGCAACGCTGGTGCACACCAACGTTGTTTCACCGGAGCTCATCTCCCACTACACCTTCGATGCCTTTGTCTCCACCGCATGTCCAAGGATTGCAATTGACGACTATCACAGATATCCGAAGCCGCTTCTGACCCCTATTGAGGCGGAAATTGCCATCGGTCTGAAACCTTTCTCTTCGTTCAGGTTCGACCAGATACTTGCAGAGCAGTGAATACCTACCTTCCCCTTTCGTCTCCCCAGATGTATTTGTGGAGCTGTGGAAGGACACGGACATTCAGGCCATCGGAGAGTATTTTTTCAGCAAGCCAGCCCAGTTCCCTTCCTCCGGCGGGCGTCATTATGACCTCGCAGGTCACGACGTGCTCCTTGAGGAATTCCCTTGCAAACTCATAGTCCTCCCTGCCAGTGAGTATGAACTTCAGCTGGTCTGTTGCCCTCAGGAACTTCATGTTTCCGATCAGGTTGCGATCTGACATTCCCGAACCAGGCGTCTTTATGTCCATACTTATGGCGATCCTGTCGCCGCGCGGTAGATTGCTTATGTCATAGGCACCGCTTGTCTCGACGACTACAGAGTAACCCGCGTCTGAAAGCATTCCTAAAAGAAGGACCGATTCATTCATCTGCCTGAGCGGGTCCCCCCCGGTAAGACAGACATTCCTCGCGCCCGTCCTCTCGACCTCCTTCATTATTTCATCGAGCGACCAGTCGCTGCCCTGGGATTCTAGCAGGGCGTAAGGGGTGTCACACCACCTGCACCTGAGGTCGCAGCCTGCCGTCCTCACGAACACAGTCGGAAGACCGATGAATACTCCCTCTCCCTGAATCGACTTGAAAATCTCGTTAATCTTCATACTCCACCGGATCCTCTATCCCAGCTTCGCTGAACCCCTTGAGCCTGAGCTTGCAGGAGTCACATCTTCCGCATGCCTTCGAACCGCCGCGATAGCAACTCCAGCTAAGCTCGTAGGGAGCTTCCAGCCCGGTTCCAAGCCTGATGATGTCAGCCTTGCTCATACTCATCAGAGGTGCTTCGACAGCTATGGGTCTCCCTTCAACACCCCTCTTCAGCGCCAGCGAAGCCATCCTGTTGAACGCATCTATGTACTCCGGCCTGCAATCGGGATATCCGCTGTAATCCACCGCATTTGCTCCTATGTACACCTTATCGCAGTCACGTGCCTCTGCGAAGGCAAGCGCCAGCGAGAGGAATATGGTATTCCTTGCAGGAACGTATGTAACAGGTATTCCAGCCCCTCCCGCGTCAGGGACTTCAATGCTCCGGTCCGTCAGAGCGCTGCCGCCAATTCGTGAAAAGTCTATAGAAAGCACCACGTGCTCGATTGCCCCCAGCCTGGATGCAATCTTCTCTGACGCCACAACTTCCTTTGAATGCCTCTGGCTGTAGTCGACCGTGATTGCCCTGAACGGTTCCGCTCTGCTCCTGAGCAGTGAGGCAACCGTAGTGGAATCGAGCCCGCCTGAAAGCAGAACGACTGAACCGCTCACTCCATCACCCTCGTGGCCCACGCCTCCTGCCCCCTCCCTTCAGCAACGCCTACACTCAGGGCACGGACATTCTTTCCGAATATGCCGCTCTTCACGAGCTCTTCGGCGAAGTACGAGGCGAGGTTTTCGGCACTCACATTCTCAACGGGCAGAACAGTGACGTCAGACGAAGGGAAAACATATCTCTTGTCGTTGAATTCGACCGTGAACTCGTCGCCCGAATGCCTGACCCTCATTGATGAGCCACCTGCGGGCAACAGCATCCTGTGGTCTATCCTTTCCACAATTGAGTGTGCTGCGTCTTTGACCCTTATGAAATCTATAATGATGCCATCCGCGGTCGGCTCCCCTTCTATTTCCACGAGTATCGCATAGTTGTGGCCATGAAGGCGGCTGCACTTTTCAATCGAAGGAAGGAAGTGACCCGCAACAAACCTTATGCCTGTTTCCCAGCCGTTGAGCCTTATTTTCATCGTTGCACCGCAGCAGTCAGGTTGAATTCACATACTGGTATTATATTAAGTTTCCAGCAGCTGCCTACTGGTGGAACTCCTCCCATAACTCGACGAAGCTGTCCACCAGTGTACCCGGCGGCGGTTCATAGTGAAGCATCAGCCTTGCCATTTGCCCTTCATTTGCAAGCCTGTAACCCTTGTCCTCCCCCGCCGACGTCTTCAGAAGCACGCCACGACGCTGCAGTTTGTTGAGGTGGTGCGACAGCGTCGAAGGGGATATACCCATTACAGGCACCATCTCCTTGTGCTGTGCGCTACCTTTCTTCATTATGAAGAGAACGATCTGGAGCGGTATCCTCTGTCTCAGCAGGGCGACAATCCTTTTCTCGTCTGATGAAAGCACATCTGTTTTCTCTACGGCGCCGATCGGGTCCTTCGGATAGAAACGCCTGTACTGCTCGTCAGATATCCCTGTGACTATGCCGTATTTCTCAAGGAAGTTGAGATGGTAGTCGACAAGAGGTACGCTCAGTCCAAGTTGCCTAGCCAGCTCCCTCAGGTGGAGGCCGGGGAATTTCTTGACTGTTTCGTATATCTTCTTCCTGGTCTCCAGTTCGAGAGCTTCATCCCCCAAGGGCGCAGTCCCCCGTCCTACCTCTTGAATGTGGCGGCAAATATGAGAATCAGAATTGCAACGCTAATCAGGCCGATGACGGTATAGAACATCTCTGCGCTGAAGAAAGTGTAAAACAGCTGGGCAGTGAACAGAACGCCCTCGCAGAAGAAAAGCAGAAAAGCGCCCGAAATGAGTGCGATCCTCAAGTTCCTTCGCCTGAGGAA
>JBJKPR010000058.1:0-41243 GCA_046706185.1 Candidatus Sysuiplasmataceae archaeon | reverse complement strand
TCGCCGCTGTGAACATTGCGGCGAGGGCCGGTGTCGACCGGCCTATCGTAGCGGGGAATGAAGAGAGATGGACACATTTTTCCGACCCCAGTTACAAGCCACCGATTTCAATCGGTGGTAGTTGACTCGGCCCGCAGCCGTACTCTGGGCCATGTCTTCCGTCTTGCAGTCCCGGTGCTGGTAGGGACATGCAGGAAAGGGATTTTGACATTCTACGGGAAAAGGATTGAACGCCTGAAGAAGGGAGAGACGAAGTCATACCTCTGCGACAATATACCGGAACCGGGCTTTTCAGAACTCATCGCTGTTAACGAAGGCACCACACTATGCCCTCCGGGGACATCCACGACGCTTACTGCCTACAGTTACGTACCGTGTTTCCCGTTCATGCTTGACCGCATACCGTACAGGTCTGCAGCCAGGACAAAGGCGCTTCAGGGATTTCATGGTACAGAATCTTGTGCCTGAAAGGAAATATGTGCAGCGAAGCGGTTTTGGGAAATTGTTTGAAAAAAGGGGTCACTCATGACCAGTCAGCCAGAATTCATTGCCGTCCGGGTCCTTGAACATGGCGTACATGCCGAAGCCGTCATCCGCTGGCTTCTTTGTGAAGTCCACCCCTTTCGAAGAAAGTTCCGCGTACGTCTTCTGCAGGTCGTCACACACGAGCCCTATTCCTGTGTTGCCAGGTTCGAGCTTGTCCTCGCACAGGTGTATAATAGTTGTGGCGTTGGCCGGTCCGACTGTTACCCAGTGCCCTTCGGAGGAGAATACCTTGAAACCCAGCTTCTCCCTGTACCATTCTGCAGACTTCTTGGCGTCTGAAACGACCACGGCAACGTCCCCAATTGTAGTAATCACGCTTTCACCGCACCTGACAAGGTAAAACTACGATTATAACTGTTCGCCAGGTCCATCATGGGCCGCTGTACTGAAATTGTTAATATAGCGCCCGATGAATTGTGAGTGGCAACATGAAGGTCAGGACAGCCGTCGCACTTGCTCTGCTGCTTCTCATGGCGTCTTCCCTGCCATGGCTCACGACAGGCGCTGCAGCAGCCCCCGCCCAGAACCATACGATAACGGCTGTTGTAGTTGACAACACAGGTGTAGCCCTTTCGAATGTGAAGATCGAGATAAGCAATACAACAAGCGGGGTGATCACAACTTACTACGGGTACACGAACAGCAGCGGGAAGTATGTGTCCCAGCCGCTGGCATCAGGCGGGTATACCGTCACCGCCTCCTACCAGGGGTACACCTCGGACGGCACCAGGCTTGTGACATTGAGCACCACCAACCTGACGGTCAACTTCACAATGACACAGCTCAAGGGCAATCTGACGGGATTTGTCACCACTGGAAGCATTCCAGTTTCAGGTGCAACGGTTGTCCTCAACAATTCGCTCGTATCGTTCAGGACAAACTCCACCGCGCCACTTGGCTTTTACAGCCTGGCAGGAATACCGAACGGCACCTACACCCTCTCAGCCTCGAAGGTGGGCTATGTCAGCACTCAGAAGACAAATGTATCCATCACTGCCGGCGGCAGCGACTGGTACAACCTGACCGTAAAACCCACGCTCGGCATTGTAACGGGCACTGTCAATTCAACAACGCAGAGCGGGACAAACAAGCCGCTCGCGGGCGTCAACGTCACTCTGCAGGGACCTGTCGGAACGCTGCATACGACAACAAACGCGGAGGGTGCCTATTACTTCACAAACCTGACGCAGGGAACATATACAATCAGTGTCCAGATCAACGGCTACAGTCCGGGCCAGACCACTGCGATTGTATCCCTTGCAAAAACATCGTACATGAACTTCACTCTAGTACCGCTGACAAGGAACACACCTTTCACGATACCAGGGTTCATTGGGAACCTTGACCTGGACCATTCGCTTGTTATAGTCGCCCTCATCATAGTGATGGTAGCGGTGACAGGTTCCATGGTCCTTCTCAACAAGAGCTACAACTGGAAGGATGAAAGGAACACGACTGAGAAGGGTCAGGGAGAAGACAAGGGCCAGGAAAAGAAGGACTGAGGAAAAGCCGGCGGAGTTGGTCGTATGAGCCTGAAACTTGTTCTGTTTGACATGGACGGAGTGCTGGTTGACACAATCAGCTCGTGGGTCGCCGTTCACAAGTACTTCCAGGTAAGCAACGAAGAGAACACAAGGCGTTTCTTCAATGGAGAGATCGACGAGCTTGAGTTCATCAGGAGCGACGTTGGTCTCTGGAAGTCGAGGAAGGACGACGTCTCTCTTGGAGACCTGGAGAGCATACTCTCAACCGTCCCGCTGATGAAGGGCGCAAAGGAGACGGTACGGATGCTGAGGGGAAACGGCGTCAAAACGGCAATAATAAGTGGCGGTATTGACATACTGGCCAACAGGGTAAGAGAGGAAACAGGGATAGACGTCTCGATGGCTAACGGCCTTGGTTGCGACGAAAAAGGGATGCTGACCGGGGAAGGTATACTCAGGGTCAGGATAAGTGACAAGGGTGAGTGCGCAAGGAGGGTAATGTCATCGCTGAATGTGGGAATGGACGAATGCGCTTCTGTTGGAGACACAAGGACAGACATACCTCTTTTCAGAAGCACAGGGATTGGCATTGCGTTCAACCCTTCGGAGAGGGCAGTCGAGGAGGAAGCGGATTATACGGTTCACGGCAAGGACCTCACAGGAATACTTGATTACCTTATGGAGAGTGCACGGAAATGAGTTCACGGGAAGACCTTGATGCGGAGTGTGCTGTCTGCGAAGAAGTGACCGAACATTCGATCGTCCACATACAGAAGGGCATCGGAAGGGAAGGGCTTGAGTATACGCTGAGGTGCAACGAGTGCGGGCATGTGCAGAAGAAGATGATGGAGGAGGAAAAGCTGATCGAAGCTGCATACGTCCTGAGCGATGAGGGTATATCGTCAAAGGGAAGGACAAAACTGTTTTCAGACGAGATAGTCTCCACAGGGGAGGAAATATACCTTGGGGACAAGAGGGGTATTGTCACAGCGGTCGACACAAAGGAAGGCAGGCGAAGCTCCGCGAGGGCAGACGACGTTGTCACAATATGGGCAAAATCGCTTGGCAGGAAGCTTGTCAGGGTTTCTGTGAACAGGGGCTCAAAAACACTCTCCGTCAAGGTAGAGGCAGAGCCGGAGGAGGAATTCTCGATAGGCGACATTATCGGCACAGACATGGGCGATGCCGTCATTACAAAGATCAAGACATCAGGCAGGATGGTTGAAAGGGGAGGGGCAGAGGCAAAGGACATAGTGCGTGTATACGCAAAGATGATGCGCGAAAGCTTTGACAGGAAGAGCAGGGCGCTCTGGAACCAGGGATGAACCGGTGCAGGCGCACGGGCAGGGTACAGTATGCACATAAGTGCATCGAGGACGCTGGATGGAAGGGCTGACCTTCTTTACTCGTGGTGGTCTGATTACACAGAAGGAGTCATAGACGACAGCAGGTTCACAAAGGTGACGAGGAGGATAGTCTCAAGGAACAGCGATTCCCTCCTGATGGAGGATGTCTTCTCCAGGCCCTTCAGGTTTGTTGACACGGTCAGCGTTGTACTGAAGCCGCCGGACAGGATAGAATTTCATTCAAGAAGCAGGGTATGGAACGCGGACGGGGAGTACCGCTTCATCCAGAAGGACGATAAAATCGATGTGTCTGTGGATGTAGAGCTTATCCCGCAGGGCATTTGGAAGATAGCGTTCGCGCTTCCGTTCGTCGGTGGTCGCATAAGGAGGGAGTTTGAGCAGGATCTAAGCGGGCACCTGGGGGAGTTCACGAAGGACTCAGCGCACTGATGATGTGGTGAATGATGAATGTCGAGGGAATACGCATTGACCACTGGGCGGGGGGCGTCTATGCTCCGGCCGAGGATACGCTTCTGCTCCTGCGTTCTGTCACCGGCGGAAAAGGACGATTTCTGGACGTCGGCACTGGAACAGGGATCATTGGCATAAAAGCCTGCTCGCTCGGCTACGATGTCGTATCCACTGACGTGGATGGCAACGCGCTAGCCGAAGCGTCGATGAACGCAGAGGAGAACAGCGCAGAAATATCGTTCGTGCAGTGCGACCTGCTGAGCTGCTTCAGCTGCATGTTTGACATCATTGCGTTCAACCCTCCCTACCTGATGGAGGATGGAGTCCCCGACAGGCAGCTGGCAGGCGGTCCGAGGGGGGTCGAGCTGGCAGTTGAATTCCTGAAGCAGGCAGCTGAACTGCTTTCCCCAGAGGGTGAGGTTCTCGTCGTCCTGAGCTCGCTCGGAGACACGGACTGGTTCAGAAGTAAAGTCTCGGAGCAATGGTCGATCGAGCTCGGTTCCAGCGTGAGGCTTGAGTTTGAGACACTGATGCTCTTCAGCGCCAGGCTCAGACGCCTTTCGCCTGAATGAGTTTCCTGACCTCCGTCGAAAGGAGCTCGCTGATTTCCTTTCCATCCACCTTTCCGCGCAGTTCCTTCATCGCAACACCCATGAGCGGGCTCACTGCCGCTTCCCCCCTCTCAATCACGAGCTGCCTCCGCTCGCTTACTATCCTTCTTATCACCTCTGCCGCCTCCTCCCTGGGCATCCGCCCCATGCCCATGGCGGAAACGCATTCATCCACGCCCTTTCCGCCAAGCAGGCAAGAGAGCAGTTGCGGAATGGCCTCCTTTGCGAATGCACCGCTCTTGAGCCTTTCCATCACGCTGTCAAGAAAGGAAAGGTCGCCGAATGATGCCCCGGTCTCCCTTTCCGCCTCAGGTATGTTGTTGAGCAGTATTCTTGCAAGCACTGGTGCGTTCCCGTGCCTTCCGCTGATTGACATGAATATGCTGCCGTACCCCTCCTCGGCGATCTGCACCGCCTGCTGCCTGTGTATTCCGTAATTCCTCTCGATCCTGAGCGCCTGTTCCTCGAAAGGCTCTGGCAGCTCCGAAGATATCCTTTCCAGCATTTCCGCCGTGACCCTGATCGGCATGACGTCCGTCTCGGGGTACATCCTTGCCCTTCCGGGCAGCGGCCTGCTGTACGCCGTGCTTCCGTCCTCCCTTGCATCCCTTGTTTCCTCGGGCACCCCGGCAGCGCCCTCGAGTGCCCTCGCAATTATGACAGCGACAGCCTCGTCCATTTTCCCGGCGGGTGCGGCGCAGAGAACAAACGCATCCTTCCTACCTGCCCCCAGCTCCGAAGCGACCCGCTCTTTCTCATCCGCAGTGATGCCGTAGGCGGGCAGCTCGTCTGAATGGAGTATTCCATGAATACCCATGGCCCTGAGCCTCTGCGCTATCTCGGTCCCTATGACGCTCTGTCCTCCGGCGGAGAGAAAACCGGCGTAACCCGGCAGGACGACCCCGCCAATGACGCTTCCAGATTTCAGCGACCTGCTTATGACCGGGGAAGACGAGGCTGAAAACAGACCGGTAACATCCTTCCATCCCTGCCTGACATCGTGCGATGCCCCCGAAAGGGCAGATGCGGCATCAAGAAGCCTTCTCTGCCTCGCCGCCTCGTTCTCTGCAATCGAGGGGAGCATATCAAGCTCCTGAACGCCCTTGATTTCGACCCTCGAACCGCCCCTGATTGAAATGTTGAGGTCCTCCCTTATTGTGCCTATTCCCCTCTTCACCTTCCCGGTGGCCCTGAGAAGCATGCCTATCTTCCTTGCGGCTGCCTTGAGCATTTCAGGTGAGTCGATATCAGGGTCTGTCGATATCTCCAGAAGCGGCACGCCGAGCCTGTCAAGCCTGTAGACGACGGTATCGCCCTTCCTTTCCATCTTCCTGCATGCGTCCTCCTCGCAGCATATGCTCTGTATGCCAACGCGCCTGCCCCCTACATCGACCCAGCCACCGAGCGATATGAGGGCAGTCCTCTGGAAGCCAGTCGTGTTTGAGCCGTCGACAACGATCTTTCTCATGAAATGTACTTCGTCCATCGGCGTGGAATGAAGAAGGAGAGCCATCTCCAGCCCCGCCTTTATTGCGTCCATGTTTGCGCCGTGAGGCGGTTCTTCGTCAAGCTCGACAAGGCAGCTGTTCGGTGTTATCTCGTACTCGAAAGATTCATTCTTTGCCGTCTGGAGCCTGGCTGCCTCGTCAACCTCCCCCATCTCAGACCTCGACACACGCAGTTTCCTCGAGACCCTGCCTGTTACTTCCTCACTCAGCACAGAGGGGCAGCTGCAGAACAGCTTCCCTGTCTCGAGCTGCTGATGTATTTCGAGCCCCGCCTTTATCACGGAGGCTTTTTCAGAATTCATCCTTCCCCGTTCTCCTTTCGTTGAATTCGCCCGACATGTTCTCGGCCATCGCCTTCCCTATTTTCACCAGTCCGTGGTGATGGGCAAGGACGTGCCTGAGCTTCACGTAGGCAACTTCAGGCAACATGTCCCCTCCGTCTATTGCACCTGCCTTTATCAGATCTCTTCCGGTAGCGTAAACATTGAAATCGACAGAGCCGTACAGGCACTGCGTAGTGACTACGACCGGAATGCCCTTACCGGTCAAAGCTGCTATTGCGTCCACCATGCCGGAGCTGACATGGCCGAGCCCTGTCCCTGCAACGACAATGCCTTTCTTCCCTTCAGCCCATGACCTGAAGTCATCAGCCTTCATGTCCGGGTAGAACTGGAGCAGCAGCACATCATCCTCCATCTTCGTGTCTGCACGCACCCTGCCTTTCGTGCTTCTCCTGTAGTCTGAAAGGAAGTGTATCTCCTCGTCCACGATTGCAATCGGGTCGCTGTTGATGCTTCTGAATGCATCCCTTCTGCTCGAATGCATTTTCCTTACCTTCGTGCCCCGATGCACATGGCATCCCCTGTCAGAGGAGGAAGCGTGCATCACGACAACCACCTCGCCAATATCGCTGGATGAGGCAACACGTGCGGCTGAGACAAGGTTCTGGTAGCCGTCGAAGGATGGTCTGTCGGGGGAGCGCTGCGCACCCACAATCGCGACGGGACCGCTCAGCACAGGCAGCATGAATGAGAGGGCTGCCGCAGTGAAAGACATGGTGTCGGTACCGTGCGATACAAGAACACCGGTGTAGCCTTCGTTCAGCCTGTCCGCGACTTCATTCGCGAGTGCAGCCCAGTGTTCCGCGCCCATGTTTTCACTGAAGACGGAGAACAGGTTCTTCCCCTCGAGGCGGCAGATCCCTGAAATTTCGGGCACGAGCGACACGATGCCTTCGGCGTCCATCGCAGGGAACACGCCCCCGGTACGGTAATCGACGAAGCTGGCTATTGTTCCGCCAGTCCCGACAAATGCAACCTTTTTCAATTTTCTGTCGGCAGCCCCGCGGGCCGAATGTCTTCTGCCGAAGGGTGCAGAGCCGGCCTTCCTTACAAGGGATATCTTCGGGGTCCCGGTCAGCCTGATTCCAACATTGTATCCAGACCCGAGCTTGAGCGTGAGCACATCGGGCTCGCTGAACTCATGATGAGGTATGAGCACGCCGGTCAGCTCTCTGTCCTTCGAAGCGACTGTTATCTCATCGCCCGGCTCAATACCGAGCGTGGCCAACCGCTTCTGGAGCGCGGAATCAAGGACCATGATCATTGGAAAGGCGTCTGTGTTAAAACACTTTTCAGTGAGCGCCTTCCTGAAGGCACAGCCTTTTTATCGCCGGCTGAGGTTCATGCAATCCGAGCCGTCAGATGGAAGCAGAGTCTGGTTGCCTTGAGACAGCAGGGCTGGAGAGAATAGAATACAGGATAGCGAGGAGCGCACGCTCAAGACGGATAAGGATTGCGGTGTACCCTGATGCCAGAGTTGTTGTGCGCTGCCCGCCTGGGATGAGCGGGAGAACGATTGACAGGTTTGTCCTGGACAACGAGGAGTGGATCAGGAAGAACGTGACCAGGATGAGGAGAGAGCCGGTAAGGCGTATAGCTCTCGGCAGCAACGCAACCATACCCCTGTTTGGAAGGGATCGTGAAGTCATCCTGGACAAGGGCCAGGGAAAAGTGGTTTCGAATGACGGTAACACCCTTCATTTCCCTGCAACCGGTAGCTGCGAAAGGTCCAGCGAAATACTGTTCGACTTCTATCGCGTGCAACTGGAAAACTACCTCGCGGTCAGGTTGGCCGAGCTTGAGAAGCTGGCACACCTCAGCTGCACGTCGTACAGGGTCAGGGCATACAAGAGCAGATGGGGAAGCTGTTCACCGGAGGGCGTAATAAGCTTCAATCTGAAACTCGCGGCCTTTCCGACGCCGGTGATAGACTACGTGGCTGTGCACGAGCTCTGCCACCTGAGGTACAGAAATCACACCGAGCGTTTCTGGAGGCTCGTAGGCCGCTACGTCGGGGATGTGAAGGGAGCAAGGGCCGAGCTCAGGAAACTCGCCAGGTACTACAGTTTCGGCTGATCATCCGCTTATGACTACTATGGCTGCGAATATGAGAGCTGTGCCGACAAGCTGCATCAGCCCGAACGGTTCGCTTATGAAAATGACAGATACGATGATTGCGACTACCGGTTCGAACAGTGTGACGACAGAGGAGGCAGTTGCGCTGAGGTGCTGCAGCCCCCAGTACCATAGAAAGAAAGGAAGGATGGAGCAGGCAATTGAAAGGTAGAGTATTGAGCTCACTGAAAGGGGGTTCCCCCATATCGACACATAACCGTTTCCGAAAGGTAGCGTATACAGGAACATGAACGCGGTCCCGTACAGGAACACAGGAGGGTAGAACTCCATGGGACGGATCTTGGTTGAGAGCTTCTTTGTCCCTATGATATACGCGGATGTGGCAAGCGCCGAAATCAGCATTTCGACAACTCCAACAGTTGTTGACCCTCCCCCTGAAGGTGAGAGTATGCCTGACATGAAAACGACACCGACCATACCTAAGCCAGCCGCCGAATAACGCCTCGTGCCCAGCCTTTCGCTGATGAAGAAGTAGGACATCAGCGGAACGATTATGGGTGTCGTATTGAGCAGGACGGCTGCCTGCCCTGCCTCCGTGCCTGTCTGTCCCACGTACTGGAAGAAGAAGGAAAGAGAGAAAAGGAAGCCCAGCAGGACAAGTTTTCTGTCAAAGAACAGCTTCCTGTCAAGATGAGATGAAAGAAACATGAAGAGGAGGACAGCTGTCGCGATCAGGAACCTGAAGAAGAGGAACACAGCTGGATTTGCCTCGCTCAGTCCTACCTTGATCACGGGAAAGGATGTGCCCCAGAGGGAAGCGGCAGCAAGTGTCAGGGCGACAGCCCTTGCTCTATCTCTGTCCATCTCCTGACGTGTTCTGCATTCGTCAATAAATATTTGTCCGCGAGCGGGAGAGACCGGGTGGCACCTGCGACCCTTCCAGAAAATGCACTCGGGGCAGGTCTGCAGGATGGCGGACGGAGCGGGCGAGTGCCTTTAGATATAAGGCAGCTGCATATTCGTTCCAGAGCTTTGAAATTCCCGACTGTAAGCATCGGGGCATGGTGTGTCGATGAAAATACTCGTAGTTGGAGGCGGCTGCAGAGAGCACATACTGGCGGAGAGGCTAGGCTCTGAAGGGAACAGGATCTTCAGCGTCATGAAGAACAGGAACCCGGGAATAGAGCGACTGTCTGAAGGAACGCTGATTTCGCCTGAGACGGAAGTCGACAAGGTTGTTGCGTTCGCAAAGCAGGCAGGAGCTGAATTTGCAGTCATAGGACCGGAAGACCCTCTTGAAGCCGGAATATGCGACGAGATGGCAAAGAGCGGAATAGCCTGCTTCGGACCAACGAGAAAGGCGGCGGAGATAGAATCGTCCAAATCATTCTCAAGGCAGCTGATGGAAAAGTACGGCATAGAAGCAAACCCGAGATACGCTTCGTTCGACAATGCAGCCGGTGCCAAGGCCCACATCGACAGGTGCGACTACGATGTTGTTGTGAAACCAAGCGGCCTGACAGGCGGAAAGGGAGTGAAGGTTGTAGGCGAACAGCTGAAGACTAACGGTGAAGCAAAAGCCTATGTGGAGGATGTGTTCAGACACGGCATCGGCGGGGGGCGTACGGTTGTTATCGAGGAGAGGCTCAGGGGGGAGGAGTTCAGCCTTCAGGCGGTTTCCGACGGCAGGAGGCTTCTGGCATTCCCCCTGGCGCAGGACCACAAGAGGGCATTTGAAGGCGATACGGGACCAAACACCGGCGGCATGGGCTCATATTCCCTCCGGGACGGTCTTCTGCCGTTTGTAAACGAGAGTGACAGGGAGCAGGCGCTGTACATAATGCAGAGGACCATAGCTGCCATGAAACAGGAGGGAAGGGAGTTCAGGGGAGTCCTGTACGGTGGGTTCATGCTCACAGCCGACGGTGTCAGGCTGATAGAGTTTAACGCGAGGTTTGCAGACCCTGAGTCCATGAACGTACTGGCCGTAACGCAGGGAGACCTTACATCTGCACTGTATTCGGCATCTGAGGGGGAGCTGAAAGGCGGGCTGTCGTTCGAGAAGGTGAGCACCGTATGCCGCTACTATGTGCCGCACGGGTACGGCGATAAGCCGATCAAGGGCTCGGAGCTGGCCCTGGATGAGAAAAAAATAACACAGGAGGGCGTCAGGCTCTACTACGGTTCCGTAAATGCTCAGGGAGGGCTGCTTACGACAACCACATCGAGATCATTTGCACTCCTTGCGAAGCATGAGGAACCGTGGGAAGCCTCCGCCATGATAGAGCGTGCCGGACAGTTTATCAGCGGCCTTGTCTATACAAGGAAAGATATCGGGACGAGGGAGGAAATGGAGCGGAAGAAGGCCGCGGGTGTTTCGCTCCACAGGAGCAGAGGTGCCGCACAATGACAGTGTTCGAAAATCTGGACAGGGTTGTCGAGGAAGTGGAAAAGGACCTGGAGGAGAAGGACGAACTCAGGGAGATTGCAATGAAGACATGCAGGCAGATAGTGAGGCTTTCGTCTGACATGATTTACTCTCTCCACCAGCACAGGGGCAGGAAAGCGATAGTGGAGGGGTTCAGGGAGCTGAAGGCCAGGGTAACAGAAGTCAACACACTCTTGAACGAGCACCATGAAGTGTACTACAGCGGCTTTGTCGAGGACGCAATGCAGGAGTATGTGGAAGCCACACTCCTCAGGGCCGCGGTAGAAGGAGGAAGCATGCCGATGCCGCACCAGCTCAAGGTTGATTCGTCAACATACGTGCTTGGACTCGCGGACCTGATCGGCGAGCTCAGGAGGATGGCTCTTGATGGAATGATAAAGGGCAAAGTGCGTGAGGCATCGAAGTGGGTCTCCGAGATGGAAAGACTGTATCTGGCCATCTCCAAGCTGCATTTTCCGAGCAAGGTGGTGGAGATCAGGAGGAAGCAGGATATAGCACGCTCTCTGCTGGACAGGACGAGGGGAGAGCTGGCAGTCACAATTGCATCCCATCCGACAAAGAGATAAGGAAAGAAGCATTCCGCCTCCCTCAACAACTGACTGACAGGCAGTGTTATCGATGACAGAGGAAATCATGTACAGGATTGATGCACGAGATGCGACGCTGAACTGCCTCGACGTTGAGATGACGTTCGAAGCAGGCAAAGGTGAAGTGGAGCTGTGCATGCCTGTGTGGACACCCGGTTCCTACGACATTGTAGACTATCCGGGCAGTGTTGTTGACCTGAGCGCATACGGCCCCGGCGGAAGGACAAGGAAGGTGCAGAAGAAGGACAAGAGCACATGGCTGCTGCGCGGCGACGGCGGGAAGGCAACCGTCAAGTACAGGGTGCATGCGCACTCGGTCAATGTACACGCATGCTTCATAGATTCTGAGAGAATGACAATAAACGGGGCAGGTGCGTTCCTCTACATCAGGGGAAAGGAAGGGCTTCCATCGTCTGTGGAGATAGTCCCTCGCGATGGCTGGGAGAGGGTGTCCACCGGCCTGCAGCAGACAGGGAAGTGGACGTTCAGGGCAGACAACTACGATATACTCATAGACTCCCCGATAGAGGTGGGCAACCATGAGGTGCACAGGTTTGAGGTTGCAGGAAAGGAGCATGAAGTTGCGCTTTACGGCAAGGGAAACATAGAGAGGGAGAAATTCCTCTCGGACCTGAAAAAGATAGTTGCTTCTGAAATATCCATAATGAAGGATGTGCCATACTCGCGCTACGTCTTCATCTACCAGATGATACCGAAGGCTGGAGGTGGGCTGGAGCACCTCAACTCCACCCACTGCATATCAGACCCGTTCGTCTTCTCTGAACGGGCTGATTACCTGGCGAACCTAGAGCTCTTTTCGCACGAATTCTTCCACCTGTGGAATGTGAAGAGGCTCAGGCCCACCCCCCTTGGGCCGTTCGACTACTCCAAGGAGAACTATACGAAGCTTCTCTGGGTGTCGGAGGGGTTCACATCGTACTTCGAGCTGACAGCGATAAGAAAGGCGAAGATATCTTCGCCAGCAGAGTTTCTGAGGGCTCTTGCCAGGGAGATGGAGGTGTTCAGAAACACTCCTGGCAGGAATTACCAGAGCGCTGAAGAGTCGAGTTTTGACACATGGATAAAATTCTACAGGCGGAACGAGAACACCATCAACTCTGTTGTCTCATATTACAACAAGGGATCGCTCATAGGCATGCTTCTCGACCTGTTCATAATCTCGGAGACAGGAGGAAGGAAGAGGCTTGACGACGTGATGCGCCTGCTGTACAGGACAACTTACAGCAAGGGCAAAGGGTTCACGGAAGAAGACTTCAGGGAGGCGTGCAGGACAGTGAGCGGAAGGGACATCGGGGAGTTCTACGGCAGAAACATCGCAGGAAGGGGCGACCTTCCGTTTGAGAAGCACCTCGCCCTCGCAGGACTGAGGTTCGAGAAGGAGGACGAGAGCGGCAAAGGCTGCTTTCACATCATGATGTCACGCGACAACAAGAGTGTGGTATCCTCCGTCATAGAGGGTGGCGCTGGTGCGCAGGCGGGCCTTTTCCCCAGGGATGAGATCCTCGCCATAAACGGCCTCAGGGCAAAAGGTGACGAACTCAAAGCAAGGATATCTGAGCTGAAGCCGGGGGAGACTGCGGTTGTCCTTGTTTCAAGGGAAGGGCTGATGAAGGAGGTATCAGTGAAGACGGGAAACAGGCCGTCAAAACTGACGGTGAAGCAGAGGGAGAAGGCAACGCCGGCCGAGAAGAGGACGTACGAGGTCTGGTCATATGCAAAGTGGAAGGACGGGCTTGACTATGAAAAGGTGAAGGACCCCACACGCTACACCGAGTACATGCAGATACTGTGATGCGGCGCACTGGACTGGACAGGTTGATAAAAAGTTACATAATGGACAGACCGTCTGCCTGATCCAGGGTTTCTGGAGTGTCTTGTATTAATACAGGGAGAGCTTAGCAAAAAGCCGTGATAGAGATAAAGGATCTCACAAAGATCTTCACAAGGAACGGCAGACCAGCGGTAAATTCTGTTTCACTGACTATAAACAATGGAGAGATAATGGGGTTCGCCGGTCTTAACGGCGCAGGGAAATCGACAACCATCAGGGCGTCGACAGGTATAATCTATCCGACATCAGGCACAGTGCTGATAGACGGCCACGATATTGTCCACGAAAAAGTGAAGGCCTCGGCCAATGTCGGCTGGGTTCCAGAGCTGCCGAACTTTGAGCCCAATGCCAGGCCTCTGACGCTGATGCGCTACTACGGCGGTTTTTACGGAATGAAGGCTGATGAGGCTACAAGCAAGGGAAGGGAGCTGCTCGAGCAGGTTAGCCTTGATGAAAGCATCAATGAGAAGCTTAGGAACTACTCACAGGGAATGAAGAAGCGGTTTTCGCTTGCATCTGCCATGCTGAACGATCCGCAGAATTACTTCTTCGATGAAACGCTCAACGGCCTTGACCCCGAAGGGATAAGGTTCATGCGCAAGCTTATGGTGGATCTCAAGGCGAAGGGAAAAGCTGTCCTGCTCTCATCTCACATACTGAATGAGCTTGAGAATGTTGCCGACAGGATTGCAATCATACACAAGGGCAAGATTATCGAGCTTATGGACAGGAAGAAGATAGATGATGTCATCAAGACCGATGGAAAGTTGGAAGATTACTTTTTCAAAGTGATTGGTGGTTGAATGAACAGCATCCTGTATGAGCTTGAGAGGACACTCAGGAGCAAATTCGTCCTAGTTATGATGGGCATAATCGTACTCATAGGCGCGCTGCTCGCGTACGCGATTTACAGCAGCGGCTCTCCCTCTGTACCCAGGGCGGAAAGGGGGAACCTTTCGGACATTGGAGTTTTCACACTTGTTGACGCAATATTCGGAGTGCTGATACCCATACTCGCTGTCTTCATGGGTTACCTTACTTATGGAAAGGACAGGACGAGCGGGGTGCTGGAATCTGTCGTCACCAGGCCGGTGACAAAGGGGGAACTGGTCCTAACAAGGTTCATCGCCAGCGTCATTGCGATCCTGATAGCGCTCGTCATTGCAACATTCATCATAGACGTGGGACAGTACAGCTATTACTACAAGTTCATACCCGCCAACATGATCGAGGCACTGATATGGACATATCTCGTCGAGGGGGCTGGTTTCCTCGGTCTCGTGTACCTGTTTTCACACCTGCTAAAGTCGCAGTCTGCTGTTCTTGGCATATCCATAGGCATTTACCTCATCTTCGCGCTTCTCTGGAACCTGGTGGAAACAATTGTGTTGGTTGAGGTGTTCCATGCCAACCTGGGTTCACTTTCTTCGCTCCAGGGAATGATCAACTTCAACTTCGGCAGCCCGTCCGGCTACACCAGGAACCTGGTGATGTATATCACCAACAGCAGTGCAATTTCCGGGATTATCGGACCGTCAGGAAACAAAATAGATCCAGCAAGCTACGGCATCACGCTTGTTTCCCTTGGCGTCATAGGTATCGCATGGATGGTGGTTCCTGTCATTATTACCTATATTTTGTCAAAGCGATTTGACTGAAGGGAATTCTGCCGCGAACTGAGTGTTTTCGAGAAAGGAATGGAACACGAGTTTCCGGTTGACGCCATGGTGCATACTCTCCCTCCTCCGTGAATCGAAAAGGTGAAGCACCATTGCACAGTTATCTCCAGCTGCACACCAGGCTCCCCCAGGGGGAATTAAGGAATGTCCGCAGTTTCCAGGATTGCAGGTATCTTCGATGTAGGCGAGGATAAAGTCGCAAGGCTTTACGAGCAGAGCGAGCGGGTGGAGAGGTATATTGAGTCGAAGCTGCGCGGAATGGACCTGTGGGCGCTCACGCCGGAGAAGCGAAGGGCGATGTACGTCATAGTGAAGCTCCTCAAGCCGGCCAATGCGGTGGAAACAGGCGTCGGTCCCGGCTCATCGACAACAGTCATACTGACTGCAATAGGCACCGGCACCCTCCACTCGATAGACCTGGGAGTAAAATACGGAAATGAGGACGAAACGTATCCGGTGGGCTTTATTGTGCCCGATAGGCTCAGGAGCAAGTGGCACCTGCACCTGGGTGACTCGGCGAAGCTTCTGAACCCTCTTCTCGACGAACTGGGCACAATAGAGATGTTCTACCATGACAGCACCCACTCGGAGGAACATGTGCGTTTTGAGATAGAAAGCGCGTGGAGGCATATGGACAGGGGTGCCATACTCATAGACAACTACCTCTGGACTCCGGCCCCTTTGAAGCTCGCTGACAAGTTCGGATCTCCGCTCGTGGAATTGAGCAGGAAAGAGGGCGGGTTCTCCATCATTCCAAAGAAACTCCCCCGCTGACGGTCTACTGCCGCCTGCAGAGACAAAGTTTTATAAGATGCACGACAGACAGGGATCATGGTGAGCCAGTGACTTGGAACGGCCCTCTCAACAGGATAGACGACTTCAGATGGGAGATACCGCGCACATACAAACAGGGCATGCGCACCTCTTCCGTCATCTACTCGGACGAGAAGATGCTCGAAACAATAAAGCAGGACAATGCACTTGAGCAGGCCGCAAACATAGCGTTCATGCCGGGCATACTCGGAAAGGCACTTGCAATGCCCGACATCCACTGGGGATACGGTTTTCCGATAGGGGGCGTGATTGCCGAATCGGAGGAGGACGGGGTGATCTCTCCAGGCGGTCTTGGTTTTGACATCAACTGCGGTGTCAGAATGGTCAGGACGAACCTTACCTATGAGGATGTGAAGGACAACGTCAAAAGCCTTGTCGATGAACTGTTCAAGAGGGTCCCGTGCGGTGTCGGTTCAGAAAGCGATATAAGTGCAAAGGGAAGCGAGATCGACAGGGTGCTTAATGAGGGAGCAAGATGGGCAATAGACAGGGGATACGGATGGGAAGAGGACATTGATGTCACAGAGGAGAACGGCACATACAGGCAGGCGGATGCCTCGAAGGTAAGCACCAAGGCGAAGCAGAGGGGCAGGACGCAGATAGGTACGCTCGGGGCAGGAAACCACTTCCTTGAGATTGACAGGGTCGAAAAGATATTCGACAAGGATACAGCAAAGAAGTTCGGCATCGAAGCGGAGAACCAGATAGTCGTCACAGTACACTGCGGATCAAGGGGGCTTGGCCACCAGGTTGCCACTGACTACCTCAAGGAGATGGAGGCAAGAATGGGCGGCTACGACTTCACTCTTCCTGACAGGCAGCTTGCATGTGCACCAATACACTCCAGGGAAGGGCAGGATTATTTCGCAGCCATGGCCGCGGCGGCAAACTTCGGCTGGGCAAACAGGCAGCTGATACTGAACGGAATAAGGGAATCGTTCAAGACTGTCATGAAAAGGACGCCCGAGGAAATGGAGATGCACATGGTATACGATGTTGCACACAACATAGCCAAGGTGGAGGAGTATGACATTGATGGAAGGAGGAGAAGGGCCTATATACACAGAAAGGGCGCTACAAGGGCACTTCCGCCGGGGCATTCGCTTGTCCCGAGGAAGTACATGGATGCTGGGCAGCCGGTCATCATACCTGGCGACATGGGAACCGCCAGCTATCTCCTTGTGGGGGCACCGGGCTCAGTGAAAGAGAGTTTTGGCTCCACCTGCCACGGCGCGGGAAGGCTTATGTCACGGAGTGCTGCCATGCGCAAGTACAATGTGAACGATGTCAGGCAGAAGATGACACAGAGCGGCATTTACCTCAAATCTGCAACAAAGGAGGGCATACTGGAGGAAGCGCCCGGGGCGTACAAGAACATAGACGATGTGGTGAGGATAACACACATGGCCGGCCTTTCGAAGATGGTGGCCAGGGTGGTGCCGGTGGGCGTGATGAAGGGGTAGAAGGCGGCTGCGTTGCATCTGCGTTCGTAATCAGGACACGAACACGCATGCAGAGTACACGCATCCGTGAAATATGCCCGCGTAGACTAATTAGCATGTCACGATATCAAAATCGTTTTTGGCTAAAATAATTTTAAGTACAACCTTTCTCTAATACTACATAGAGGACGGATGCCACACAAGCCCCCCAAGGTAAAAAGGGCAACCGTCCCCCAATTGTTGGTCAAATGAACAGCAGCGTCACACTCAGAGGAGAGCGTATTCTGGCTGAGAAAATAGCCGACGATATGTGGGAACTCTGGAAGACGACGAGGAGCATTGCGCATCCGGTGAAGTCGGGCAAGATCACGCCCGAAAAATACTGGATACTGCGTCTCCTATACAATTCAGGAGAGCAGAGGGTCAAGGACATTGCCGAGAAGATAGGGACAACGTCCAGCCCTGTCACGATTTCTGTGAAGAAGCTTGAGTCCGAGAACCTCGTCAGGAGGACAAGAGGGGAGAGTGATGCCAGAGTGGTGACAGTTGCACTCACTCTCAGCGGAAGGAGGCAGTTTGAAAGATGGAGGCATGAGAGGACAGACGTTCTTGCCTCCCTGCTGGATTCATTGAGCAGCGACGAGAAGCGTTCCCTGCAGAGGCTACTGGACAAGGTTGTCCACGGAAGGGAAAACGTCCAGGCACCGTAAAGACCGGTGCCCGTGGTTCAGCCGAAAATGACACACCTTGCTGCCTCGGCAGCCTTCGACTTGAGACGGCCGTCGCACGCGACGAGTACACCCCATTCCTGCCTTGAGTGGAGCTGCACAGCTCTTGCGATTGAGCTGAGCCTCGTGAGAGGCCTTACGACGCCGCCCTCATCCATTATTGGCACCTCTGTCTTCCCCTTGATTCCTGCGCCAGTGAGGTATTCCTGCTGAGCCGTGTCCATGATCACAGACCCGTGCTCCTGGCCAATCTCATCGCACACCTCATCCTCTATCGACGATACACGCCCGTGGCGGACTATTGAGACGACCCTTTCCTTTTCTCCGGCCGTCATGTCGCCAAGGCTCATGAGGAGAGCGGACTTGTAGAGGCGCCGGTACTTCAGCCTGAGCGCAATCTCCCTCTGGAAACCGCCCTGCCTGACGAGCCTTTCCGAAAGGGACGCGTCCGTATCCTTGTAGACATCCTCGAATGCAGACTTGTCGAGCATCGAGACAGCCTTGGTGAGCATCATTTCAGCAATTCGGACAGTCTTGTGGAAATAGACCGCGCTGTTCATGAGCGTTCTTGAGACGATGAGCCCCTCGACTGCCGGTACGCCGCTGCTCCTGACAACCATCCTGTTCCCCACTATCTGCGAAGTGCGTATTATCCTGTCAGCATCCACCCTGCCGGAGGCCACTCCTGTGAAATATGAATCGCGCATCAGGTAATCCATCTGGTCCACGTCCACCGGACCATGGATGAGGGATGTGACGTATGGTGGTATGCCTCGCGCCCCCTTTTCCTTCATGACAGAAA
Organism: Candidatus Sysuiplasmataceae archaeon; assembly: GCA_046706185.1. Taxonomy (GTDB): domain Archaea; phylum Thermoplasmatota; class Thermoplasmata; order Sysuiplasmatales; family Sysuiplasmataceae; genus JAJZXY01. The sequence continues at coordinate 22,487 of JBJKPR010000058.1, read as the reverse complement.
GAGCCACCTCCGCAGGGTCCAGCGACATTCTCTCTATGCAGTCCACGATCCTAGGAACGCGTTTCACCACGTACTGCTCCGCCGCAGGAACAATGTCGACTTCCCCCCTGATTATCTTCGCTGTCAGCTCCATGTGGTCCACCCTGAGCCTCCTCTTCAGCACATCCTCGAACGTGTGTGAGAAGGGCGGATGGCCAACATCATGAACGAGCGCCGAAACAAGCAGAAGGTCCCTCTCACTGCCTTCAATCCTGAGCGCATCGCTGAACCGTGAGGCAAGGTGAAAAGTGCCGAGCATGTGTTCGAGCCTGGTATGGTTGGCGCCGGGGAAGACGAGGTTTGCGAGGCCTGTCTGGTGGATCTGCCCCATGCGCTGCATCTCTGGCGTGCTCAGCAGGCGCTCGTAGCTCTGCGGCAGGAGAATGCTCCCGTGGACCGAATCGTGTATAACCTTGTCGCTCTCACGCATTGGTGGTGAATTGGCGCATCACTATTTCATTGGTTGCCGTCCACAGCGTGAATCGTCAAATCGAAAATTGGGGCATCACGTTTAAATTGTGATAAACCGAGTTTGGAGTGATACAGTGGAGTCAAAGACGATCCAGGCCAACAGGGTAAGGACATACATCGAGGGCTTCGACGACAAGATAAACGGTGGTGTGAGGAAGGGGCATATAGTGCTTCTGTTCGGCTCTCCTGGAACGATGAAGTCATCCATTTCGATGAACGTCCTCTGGAACAACGCCAGGAAGGAGAACAGGAACTGCCTCTACGTATCCCTTGAGGAAAACAAGCAGAGCCTTCTTGAATCAATGCAGAACCTCGGTTTCTGGCCGTTCGACGAGGAGAAGTTCACAATATCCGACATAGGGAGCCTCAGGCTGGAACACGCCGAGGCAGACAGCGGCAGGGACTGGTTCAAGATACTGGAAGAGTATGTGAAGAAAAGATACGACAGTCACGGTGTTGACCTGCTTGTCATAGACTCGCTCAACGCAATTTTTTCACTTGCAAGGGTGCAGAACCCGAGGCAGGAGCTGTTCCATTTCTTCGGGTTCATAAGGAAGCTCGGCATTACGGCACTCATTATCTCTGAGCTCAGGCCGGGAAGCGAGGAGATATCTGCCTACGGCGAGGATTTCCTTGCAGACGGCACGATAGCGCTTAAGTTCCATCAAGTCGGGGAAGCGGATTACCAGCTCAGGATAAGATGCCTGAAGATGCGCCACTCAAAGGTCGAACACGGTTACCTGACACTCATATTCAAGGATGGTGTGTTCTCGGCAACACCGCCGATATCGGAATAGTTCAGAAGCCGCCTTTTATCTTGTTCCTGTCCACCTTGACGCCGCCCGGTGTCACGATGAAATAGCTCTTGCCCAGGCCTGCGACATCGCCGCCCACATCCCTTGCGACGAGTTTGAGTTCATTTGTTATCCTCTTCATCGAAAGCTGGTCGCCGGAAAGGGCTGTGTAGTCGAGTATGAGCACATGGCCGTTGAACACGTGGGCTGTGAGCTTCCCGAGATCCTCGTACCTGTATATTTCTGCAACCTTCACAAGCGTCTTCGCACCTACAGACGAATCTGCATCGAAGTTCATCTGCGTGAGGTCGATGAACTCGCTTGTTTCCACCGGCGACGAGTCGCCCCTTCCGTAGTCTTTTCTCTTTAGAATGGCCATCCTATCCCTTCAGATGAATATCGGAATGCGTTATTTATGACTTTTTACGGCACCTGCCAGGCGCGGGGCCCGGTGCGGAAAACGCAAGCGGATGCTTTAATTGCAGCGCATGCATTTGCTTTATTCGAGGAACGATGGAGATAACGGTCGTTCAGTGGTGCCCTTCATTCGGGGAAAAGGAGAGCAACTGGAAAAGGATGGAAGAGTTCTCGGAGAGTTCTGGCTCTGACATAATCGTGTTCCCCGAGCTATTTTCCTCGGGATACAACTACGGCGGCAGGGAGGAGATACTGGTGCATTCGGACACGGCCGAAAGGCTCTCCGTCCTGAAGTCCATATCCGCAAGCAGGGGGAAGCTCATAGTGGGCGGCTTCCCTGAAATAGACGGCGGCGATTTGTACGATGCTGCCTTTGCGATATCGGCCGGGAGGGCGAGCATATACAGGAAAATACACCTCTGGGCAAAAGAGACGCAGATATTCTCGCCGGGCGGAAGCAGTCTAGTCGTCGACTACAGGGGTGCAAAGGTCGGCATCGAGATATGCTATGACCTGCAGTTCCCCGAGCTGGGAAGGCTTATGTATGCCCAGGGTGCGGACATAATGCTTTGCCCGATGGCATGGGCCGAGGAGCCTACCTACAAGGACAAGTCAGTGCCGCCGTTCGTCCACCTTGCGATTGCACAGTCATTCTCCAACGGCGTCTTCACTGCAATCGCAAACAGGGTGGGGACTGAGAGGGGAGCTGTCTTTGAAGGACACAGCGGGATAGCAGACCCGTTTGGCAACTTCGAAGGGCTCGCCAGGGGTGAGGGGACATTTTCACTGGAAGTGGACCTGTCCGATGTGAAGGCAGCGAGGAACCCAAGCCCCTACAACGAGCTCGAGAGGGACAGAAGGCTCAATGTGACACTCTGATTCGCCTATGCGCCCGGTCAGTGCATATGGCTGACTGCTTCTGACAGCCTTCGTAGCATCTCTGTATTCTCCTCGGTGCTTCGGACTGTGAGCCTCAGGCAGTTCTCGTAGCCGCTGTCTGTGACACGCTTCATGTAAACACCCCTTTGAGTCAATGCACTGAAGAGACCGTCGCAGCTGTCACCAGCATCAGCAAGCAGGAAGTTCGCTCTGCTTTCGAACACATGAAACCCAAGTGATTTCAGCGCAAGTGAAACTCTCGACCTTTCGGATGCCACTTTCTCCCTGACCGTCTCCACGAACCTCCTGTCGCTGACTGCAGCAGTTGCGAGCTTCTGCGAAACGGTTGGAACATTGAAGGGGTTCTTCACCTTGCGCAGCTGCGCTGCCACCTCGGTGCTTGATATGCTGTACCCCACCCTGAAGTTCGGCAGGCCGTGAATTTTCGAGAAAGTACGTACGACAACGAGGTTTGGGAAACTGCTGATAAGAGGCACTAGGGTCGAGGCAGAGTACTCGGCGTACGCTTCATCCACAACGACGATGCCGCCATGCGTGTTCAGTATATCCACAATATCCTCTTCAGGGAAGAGCGTTCCCGTGGGGTTGTGAGGGTTGGAGAGGATATAGACACGTGACCGGTCATCGCTCTTCCGGGGAAGAGACGGGGGGCGCCCCAGGTACGGCCTGTGTATGGTCGCGGAGTTGAGCGATGCAAAGTGCTCGTACATGAAATATGCGGGCACCGGTATCGTGACAATGTCACCGTCGTTCACAAACACCCTGAATATCATGTCGAGGAGTTCATCCGCCCCGGTGCCGACAACCACAGAGTCGGGTTCAACATTCTCCACGGACGATATCGCAGCTCTAAGGTCGTCCGCGTTCTGGTCAGGGTAGAATGAGGACTCGCCGAACCCGCCTATTATGTCGACGACGCTCCTCTCCATCACTTTGCGGACAGAGGGGGAGGGACCGAAGGGGCTTGTATTGTCGTTGAACTTGAGCTCCCCCTCTCCTCTCGGATAGAAGTAAGCCTGTTCCTTCGCCTCCATCACAGCTTTCCTGACCAGTGCCATTTCTCTTGACATGCCATCCATTCTCGGGCCTCCGCCCGCAGCAGTCTGCTGCCGTCTCCTCCGCTCTTGCTCTCAGGGGCAAGGAGGCGTTCAGGCCCTTCCCTTCAGCCTTGCCGCCTGGACGCTCATCGCCTCGTAAATCAGGTTCGCAGCAGTCATGGAGGTAAGTTCACTCACGTCGTATGGGGGTGACACTTCCACAACATCGAACCCGACAAGTTCAATATCCATCCTCCTGATGAATTCAAGCGTTTCGAACCCTCCCATTCCGCCTATTTCAGGGGTACCAGTTCCGGGAGCACTGCCAGGGTCGACGACGTCGATGTCGAAGGAGACATAAGTCTTCCCCCTGAGTGCGTTGATGTGGTCAAGCACCTTTTCAGTGTTGTATTTCACATCCCTTATGTTGAAGCTTGCAATGCCAAGCTTTTCAGGCTGCCTGAGATCGTCGTCGGAGAAAAGGGAGCCGCGGATGCCCACCTGCACAATCCCTTCAAGGAGTTTCTCCTCCGCGGCCCTCTTCAGCCAGGTGCCGTGGGTGTACTTCTTTCCCCAGTATGAATCCCAGAAGTCGTAGTGAGAATCGAAGTGAATCAGGTTAACCCTCCCGTACTCGCTGTTCATGGCCCTCAGCACAGGGAGTGTTATCGAATGGTCACCCCCTCCTATGTACGGGACAGTCTTCCCGCCAGATATGATGGCAGACATCTCTTTCTGTATGACTGCCATCGTGTCTTCCATGTAACCGGGCAGTATGTCTATATCCCCATAGTCGGCTGCATTCAGCGCGTCGAAGGGAAACGAGCCGACGAAAGGGTTGAACGGCCTCAGCAGCCTCGAGCCCTGCCGTATGGCCGAGGGACCGAACCTGGCGCCTGTCCTGTAGGTGGTTCCGTCGTCAAACGGTATGCCGACAAAAAGCGCCTTCACATCCTTGAGTTCCCTCGTGACGGGCAATCTCCCGAATGTCGATATCTGCGTAAACCTGGGCGATTTGAGTGCGTCCAGCTGCCTCATGGATAGCGAAACCAAGAAGCGTCTATTAAACAATTCTCAAGAAGGAGCAGGATGAGCTGCCCTCCCGTGCCCTCTTCCTTGCGTCACGGCACCGTTCATCCGCTCGTGAAGAAGAATGATTTCATCCTGTCTCCAGACAGTTTGAGCAGCAGCCCCTGCAGCGTTCCGGAATAGTAGACGCTGCCCGGATTGAATATCCACGTCTTTCCTATCCTTTCCGCCCCCTTCGACTCGTGGACATGACCGTGAAGGCCGATCAGCGGCTGGTGGTGCTCTATCGCGCTCCTTATTGAAGTTGAACCGACATGCTCAGTCAGAATGTTTCCCGACACAGTGACGGGCCTGAGGTTGCTGTCCAGCTTCGGAGCTATGTCGAGGGATGTTCCGTAGGGGGGTGCATGGAAGTTTAGTATGGCACGGCTGAAGTCTGTTATGCTGGCCATTACAGAATCCACCTTCTTTGCGAGCTCCTCCTCTGGCAGATCCCCCGGGCAGTGCCAGGGAGTCATGTTGGCATAGCTGAGCCCGGCGATCTGATACCCGTCTATTTCCACGACCTTTTCCTCCGGTACGTACAGGTTGCCTCCTTCGCGCGAGCGAAGTGTCGCAAGGAGATCCTGCGGGTCGTCATTCCCGATGTTTGCGACAACGGGTCTTTCCTTCTCCCTCTCGTTCAGGAGGTCCAGCCAGCGCTCGAGCCTTTCCACCATGAGCCTGTTGAATATTGTGTTCATCTCATCTGGTTTGCTGCTCAGCTCCGACCACTCTGATTCAGTTGTGACATACGGGTAGCTGCCCCTGTCTGAAATTTCTTTGCTGAGCCTGTCGAGCTCCTGCCCGGCGCCCACCCTTACGGTGCTGTCCCCGTTGAAATACGAATAGCCGTCAGGCGCTTCGAATATTGGAATGATCGACTTTCCGCCAATATCCTCTCCCAGGATGAGCATGTCCGCCCCGTATACTTTGCCTGCGTTGAGGAATTTCCTGAAACAGACGTCTGAACCATGTATGTCTGTGACATAGAATATGGTCATCTCTTTCTTCATGCAGGCGCCGTCCTATATTTCGTCGACTTCCCTGTACCAGATCTTCTTTGTGCCCTTTCTTGCCCTCTTTTCCCAGTTTCTTGTCTTGGGATAATTCTCGATTGAGTTCAGGAGAAGAGACATCTTGTCTGAGACTTCCTTCTGCATCGCCATGTCTATGATGCCCTCGTTCACCATTGCCTGCGACTCTGCCATTGCCTTTTCAAGATTGTTCACCGCGTCGAAGTAAAATCCCCAGTCATCACCAAGGGTTGATGCGACGTACTTTGACCCGATCGTGCCGCCTGCTTCCTCCTCCAGAACGTCGTGCCCCAGGAGAAGAAGCACAATATCCACAAGGTCCTTCCTCGTCACTTCATGGACCTGCAGCTTGCTCAGGAGCAGGTCCGTCGGAAGTATTGTCAGGGCGTCCGTGTTGAGCCTGTCCATTTCCCTGCTTACGAGAACGACGTCGTGGCTGAAGTTCAGCATGTCGTAGAATATGTCGACATAGAAGTTGTGGCGCTTGTTGGTGAAGACGTTGCGTGTCCCGGAAAAGAGGGCGTTGACATACCTGTCTGGTTCATATCCCATCCGCTGCAGGAAATTCTGTACATCCTTCTCCTGCTTGGAACTGCCGACGAAGTCAACGTCGGCAAATGTTGGCTTGTCCCTGCCGAGCCTGTTGACCCTGTCATACAGGGAAACTACATCCTCCCTGCCGGAGCACCTGATGTAAGTAGCCAGGCCCCCTATGACCTTCAGAGTAAGGTTCTCTGCCTGCGCCCTCCTGACAAGATCTGTGGCGATGCCTGAAAGCTCGTCATTTGACAGCTTCACTGTTTTCTCAACTGACATGATAGATACCGGCCCGAACCGTAACCTGAGCGGAAAGGGCGGACAAATGAAAGGTACGGAGGGGAGCGATTAAAACGTTTTGCCTTTCTTCAGGCAAAATTCGTAAAACCGCTCTGCCTTGGCTGTTTCGCCGGTGCAGCAGAAAACAGCGCTCAGTCAATCAGGGGGAAGAGGCTGGAATATCGTCCTTATGTCCATCCCGTGCTTGCGCTTGAAGTACGTTTTCAGCACAAAGTACCAGATCAGGGAGCCGACGAATATCGCCGCTATTATCGCGTCCGATATGTACGAAGGGGTTGTCCCTGCCACAAGGCCGATGCTTGGCAGGAAGGACAGTACTATAGCGGAGAACACCGTCACGACGGCGCCGGCGATGCCTATCACCACTCCCCTTCCCTCCTTGTCCCGCAATCCAAGAGCGACTGCGGAAATGGAGGAAAGGGCGACAGATATCATCGGCAGTATGAAGAGCAGGTAGGTAAGCGGCCCGAAGAAACCGCCCTCGTATATCTCGTAGATTGGTATGAGAACCATGCTTATGACAGTGACAGCGAGTATCCCCGGATACGGGGAATGTGATTTTCTCGTCACGTTTGACATCCCCAGCGGCAGGAGACGGTCTATTGACATTGCAAGGGTATATCTCGAGAAAATGTAAAGGCCCAGGATGAGCCATGCGATATACCAGGCAATCGAGCCGAGGTCAACCAGTGCTATGAGCAGGATATTGCCGTGTGCGACGACAAGGGGGTATGTTGTCAAACCGGGGAAGAGGGCGGAAAACTGCCAGACAGGCGATCCGTCGGAAGCAAGGCCCACCGACGCGTTCAGGAAATTCATTCCCACAGTGTATGCGAACGCAAGAACGATAAGAATGGCGAAGATGAAGGCAAGCAGGTAAGCTATCCAGGTTCCCGACCTGATTGTCCTTGTGGAACGTGTAAACTCCCCCGCAATGTAGCTTGGCGCAGTGATGAACATGAAGTAGAATGCGAATATGAAGGGCACAAAGAGCAGCGTCTGGTTTGCACTGAAGGGAGAGGTATAGCTTGAGCCTGCATTCAGCACAGTCTGATAGTAGTTTGCTCCGAAGCCGTTCTGCATTGCGAGCGAGTTGAAGGCGCTCTTGAACCCTCCTGGCCCGGCGGCAAAGAGCAGGATTATCGTTACCGCCAGTCCAAGCAGCTCGAGTATCAGGAAACCCTCGAATATCCTGAAGGCAGTCTTCGGCTTGACGAATATATAAAGGACTGCAAGAACTATGACGAGTAATTCAGCAACTATAATCACGTTGTTCTGAGCGCTGAGTGTGTTTGCAAGGTCGACGAGCGAGCTGTTGTTGAGTATAAAACCAGTCGCGGAAAGAGCAGGCACAAGGCTGAGTGTGACGAACCAGACAGCAAGGACGCCGCCGTAGACTGATGCGTTGACGAGCCTGGAAACAGAGGAGACTATTCCCCAGAATGTTCCGAGGTTTCTGGACGCGAAGACATACTCTCCGCCGGACCTCGGCATCTTGGTTGACATGTATATGTAAGCAGCTGTCACAGGCACACCGATTACAGCGCCAATGAGCACTGCATAAAGCAGGTTCGTACCAGGCAGAAGGAACAGTACTGCAAGGTAAAGAGCAAAGGCAGGACCTGGCCCGAGCGATATGAGTGCCATGGAAAAAGAGTCGAAGGATCCCAGTTCCTTCGTCAGCCCGCTCGACTTCCTTATGTAAATTCCCTTTTCAGCTGTTTCTGTTGCCATTTTCAGAATCCCCTCAACGCAACTTCCCAGTTGAACAGATTTGGATGAAGCCGTCTGACTATCGGTAGATGAATGTCAGTTTCCTATAAAAGTGTTGGCGGCTGCCCCGAAAGCACCGCAATGCGGCTGACTGGACTGAAAAGCGGACGGCTAATGCCTGATGCGGACATTGTTGCCAATCACCAGGTACGAAACACCGAATATCAGCGAAACGATATCCGTTACAAGTCCCTCAAGGGCAGAGATGTTTGTTATGTTGTAAAGCCCCCCGCCGATAGCGAGCGGGTTAAGGATCAGGCTCACAAGGAGCCCGCCGACAAGCCCCACGAGCAGCATTGTCTTTTCTTCCACCCTTGCGAACCCGTACGGGAACAGGAAGAATGCAAGATAGAGCAATATGCCGAAGAACGCCTCACCAAGCGCCTGGAGTGCCGCATTGAGCGGGCTCGATGTTGTGTGGAAAACAGTGTGGGCGGTGAAATTCAGCGTGCTTACAAACGCGCCAGTGAAGAGACTGACTATAAGCGCAACGATGTAGAGACCTGCCCCATAGGCAGACAGCCGCCTTTCCTTCGGTGTAAAATGGGGCCACTCCAGGAAGATGAGAACGAGGCCAACTGCATCAAGCACAAGGCCAAGGAGCGCCATGCCCAGAGAAGGAAAAAGCGATGCGATGCCTGCAAGTATGAAACCAAAGCCGACAAACATAAGGCCGACACCTGCAACGCTGTAAGATGCCCTGAAAACGGATGCCACAGAATCACTCCCGGAACAACAGACCGAAGTTCAAATTCACACCCTCATTCACTTGAAAGCTCCTCCTGCAATTTCCAGAGTCTGTCGCCGACGTAGAACAGGGACTGCACCTGCTTCCCCGGAGACTTCTGCCCGAAGGCCTTTCCATCCACGAGGCTTTTCCCTATTGCAAGCGGTTTGAGGAATTTCTCCTCCCTCACCCACACAGGCTGACCAGGGACGACTTCCCTGTCTCCGTCGATTATGCCTGGACCCATGATATCAGCGCCGTTCGCGACATACTTCACAGCACCCATATCCACGGTAACATACGATTTTGTTGCACCGTACTTCAGGATGCCTGATATTGACAGAAACGGTTTACCGCCTATCTCCAGTGCAACGATTTCCGTGCCAAGTATGTATACCTTCTGCTCCATGCCGTACACTTCCGCCACCTGGAGCGGATCGCCAGGGGAAAAGGTGTCAGTGCCAAGGCTCTTGTTGAGGTCCGCGGCTATCTCCTCAACCTCCTTCTGTCTTAACCTGTGTCTTCTCCTGACCTTGAGCTCGGTCATAGCCGTTTCCAATTCTGCTCACTCTACTTAATTGTAACCTGCGTCGCAATCGCAGAACTCCGGCTAGGCAGGCTTATAACCATTGGCATGACTCAAGACAACGTGCAATCCAACCAGGCCATCACCTGCCGCAAATGCGGTACGCTGAATGATGCCGATGCCACATACTGCAGGTGGTGCGGGTCCAAGCTCGAAACCGCGGTCCAGCCGGGCCAGCCGTTACCGAAGTACTGCCCGCATTGCGGCAGACAGCTCGACTCACAGTATGCTGCAACATGCCCGTCCTGCGGCGGTTTCCTGACAGCCTATGCGATGCCAAGTTCGTCTGTGGTCCAGGCGCCTGCGTACGCGCAGGCTCAGGCTCCCCCGGCCGGTCCCCGGTACCAGTGGACGTCCAACGACGGGGAAGCACTTGCAAAGATCAGGACGTTCGGGCTTGTCGGAATAATAAGCACTGTGATCAGCTTTGTCTACATACTCGGATTTTCCGGGTTGAGCTTTCTGAGCATGATACTCTACCCCCCAGCAACCCCATCTGCGTCCGGCATAATGTCGATAGCGATCGCTCTTGTGATCACGTTTTCGGCGATAGCGCTTGAGCTGATATCGATAGTGTTCGGAAGGGCTGCCTTCAGGTCACTCTCCAGGGTAGATGGCAACTTCTCCACCCCTCTCTCCCTTTCTTTCGGACTGTATGTCGGCTTCATACTGCTGTGCGCTGGGCTGGTGGCAGCCATGGGCTCACTTCTGCCCGCAGGCAGCTCAGGAACCAGCGGGGCTGTTGCTCTTGGACTTCTTGCATTGACCGGGTTCCTTCTGCTTGGAGCCGTTATCGCGCTTATAATAGGAGAAGTGGGGCTTCTGATTGGTGTCTGGAGGTTCGGCTCAAGGTATGACGAGGGGCTCTTCAGGGCTGCTGCCATTCTCTACATAATACCGATCGCGGCAATAGTGGCACCCATTCTCGTCTATCTGGGCGCGAATGCGGTGGAGCGGAAGATCAGCGGCTACATACCTCGACAGTAGAAAGAGCCTGAGCGTCTGAAACGCATAGTTTAAGAAAGTTGAGCCGTTGATTGTCAATGTGGACTACTTCGGACAGCTTATCGATGAGATAAGAAACGACAGAATAAAGGACGCGGGCGAATTCGAGAGGAGGAAAATCCAGCTCTGCAGAAAATACAGGCTCCCGTCAATTCCCGCAAATTCAGAGGTCCTCGCAAGAACACCAGGCACACTCATGGACAAGGTGCTTCCGATTGTGAGGCTAAAACCGTCCAGGACGATAAGCGGCATTGCTGCGCTTGCTGTAATGACCTCTCCCTACAACTGCCCTCACGGCACATGCATCTACTGCCCGGGAGGTGTTGCAAACAACTCGGCCCAGGCGTACACGGGGAAGGAACCAGCTGCCAGAAGAGCCGCCATGAACGACTTTGACCCGTACAGGCAGGCTAAGTCGAGGATCGAGCAGTTCAATGCAATAGGGCATTCAACAAACAAGATTGACCTGATAATAATGGGCGGGACATTCACATCCAGGACGAAGGAATACCAGGAGTGGTTCATAAGAAGGACGTACGACGCAATGAACGGCAGTGACTCAGGGACCATTGAGGAGGCACATGCACTGAACGAAACAGCTGCGAACAGGTGCATAGGCATGACAATAGAGACAAGGCCGGATCAGCTCAGCGCCGAACAGGTGAACAGAATACTCGAAATGGGAGCCACAAGGGTGGAAATGGGAGTCCAGGCAGTCTTCGACGAGGTGCTGAAGAGGGCAAACAGGGCTCATGACGTCCAGTGCGTGATGGACTCGACGAGGATGATAAGGGACAGGGGACTGAAGGTTGGGTATCACATGATGCCTGGCCTGCCAGGCATGACTGAAGAGATGGAGAGGGACAACTTCAGAATGCTCTTCGAGGACGAGCGTTTCAGGCCGGACATGCTCAAGATATACCCGACGTTGATCATAGAGGGAACGCCGCTCTATGATATGCACAGGAAAGGACTCTACCAGGAGTTTACGCTCGAAAAGGCGGTTAAGCTGCTTGCAGAGGTCAAGAGGGAGGTACCGCGGTATGTCAGGATACAGAGAATCCAGAGGGACATTCCCGCCCCCCTGATCAATGCCGGAGTGAAGAAGAGCAATCTGAGGGAGCTCGTCAGGGAGGAGATGGAGCGGAGGGGATGGCGATGCAACTGCATAAGATGCAGGGAAGTCGGTCATCTCGGAATAAGCGAGCATGCCATTTCATCGGCCGATGTTGTTCTCAATGAGCTTGAGTACGGCGCAGGAGGGGGCCGGGAGAGGTTCCTTTCGTTCGACATGAACGATGCGATCGTGGGTTACCTGAGGCTAAGGCTTGGAAAGGGGGAGCATGCGTACATAAGGGAGCTGAAAGTGTTCGGCAGAGTGGTCCCCGTCGGTGAGGAGTCGCACGCCGAGTGGCAGCACCGCGGCTACGGGTCCAGGCTTGTTTCACGTGCCGAAGAGATAGCCAGGCAGGAGGGCTTCGGCAGGATAAGGGTGACAAGCGGGGTAGGTGCAAGGGAATATTACAGGAAATTGGGCTATGCGCGTGACCTGAGCTATATGGGAAAGAAACTATGATCTGGCCCTCATGAATGCAGTTTGTGAAAATAAGCTAGAATGTTTCTTAAACGGTGCACAGTTACTAACAACAAAGGATGTGCCCGATGGCATTCTCTGACACGGATAAACTGACTGCTGGTCATCACGGACCATGCGGAAGACACCGATTCTCCAGAGGGCAGGGGGATTGATATGGAGTGCATACTGTGCAACAGGGAGATCCCGTCTGCAGCTGTCTGTGACGAATGCGCGCTGGCACACCTGAAGGACGGCTGGTACGTCTCCGGGGATATTTCAGAAGGTGCCAGGCGGCTGATGAGGATGACCGATGTGGTGGCTGTCCTCGACGGGAACGGCTATACCGTGTCGCTTGACGGGGAAGATGCGGGTTCTCGTTTTGCTGCCATGCAGCCAGGCGTTGCAGGCTATACTTACGCATGTTTTCTCTTCAATGAGCTGATGAAGGAGCTCGGCCAGAAGATGGACGACGGTGATTTCATCCCGCCACCTTATGGCTTTCTCGGAGAAGCGATAAAGCGAATAGAATTGTTCGAGGCCGATATCAGCTACGGGGGAAGTGTCGAAACATACACAAGGCTGGCCCTGCTCTACGAGGCTGCAGCACGGCATTTCAGGCTGCCTTATGTCTCCGATTACTTCACCAGGACAAGAAAGGAGGAACTGCTTGACAGGGCCAGGTTCTGGCGCGAAAAGGCAGGGCGTGCCAGTAACGGATCGCGCGAAACCGCGGTAGAACAACCTGCGGTGGCTGCAGGGAACAGCAGCCATGATGCGGAAAAAGCGGACGACGACGTCACTGCGGGGGAGAATACAGCGCCATCTTCCGGATCAATCGTGGAAGAAGTTTCTGAAAGGCAGATGGTCCATGAGAACCCTTTTGAGCCAAAGGTGGAAATGCTAAAGAAGAGGATATCTGAGATAGAGCAGGGGCTGAAGTCTGCAGGAACAGGAAGCGTGTCCGCCATCCAACGAAGCGAAAAGGAGCACGTTGAGCAGACCCCCGCGGCGAGGAACAGGAGAAAAAGGGCGTATTTGCATTATCTTGCATTCAGCTTCGATAAAGCGATGTCGGAGCTGAATGAAATCATAGATGAGGGTGCAGGGATGGAACACGATTTCGCACTTGCCTCTCTGCTGGCTCTCCGCACAGGGAAATACCAGGCAATTGATGAACTCTCTGAAAAAGCGAAGCTGGCATCTGTAAGGCTGGACAACGCACTGCTGAAAGCAGTCGTTGACTGGAAAGTGGGAATGTGGGGAAGGGCTCTCCAGCTTGCACAGAAGGAGATGAAGAGCGGCAACTACGCCGCTGGCTTCCTTCTGAAGAGAAGCATCTGTGAACAGTATAACCTGCGAGAGAAATACGACGAGCTTTCGGAGGAGGGGAAGAAGATCCACGACCTTCGGGCAGGGACAGACCTCCTTTCGAGCATTTACCTGTCAATAGGGACATGGGGAGCCGCTCTGCAGGTCATGGGCAACCTCGACCGCGCAGAGTGGTCGGCGGAAACATGGACAAACATGGGAATGGCGCTTGAGGAGAAGGGGGATGTGAACGGCGCAAATGATGCCTACGAGAAGGCGCTCGGCATGAACGGGCTGCTGCTTCCAGCCATCGTCAGGCATGCGCTGCTGCAGTGCAAGAAGGGCAAGCACAACTCGGCGCTTGAGGTTCTGGGCAGGGCTGGCCAGCTGGAACCGGCAGTATTCAGGCTGCAGGCTGCAGAGCTGGTGGAACTGGGAAGAAAGGAGGAGGCGCTTGAACTGCTGAGAAGACTGCTTGAGCAGGACGCGGACGACATGGAGGCAGCCTCGCTCGGCCTCAGGCTGAGCAGGGAACTGGGAGATGGAGACAGAGAGAGGGCATTCAGGATATACGTTCACAGGAAGGAGGTCCATGGCGGCAAGGAGTGAACAGTCGCTGACAGAGCATGGAGACGTGTCAGCATACCTCATGGACAGTACACTGGATGAATACGTTGCAGTCTGCGCAGCTGTAGCCCAATCGATCGGGTTCAGGGCCGAGGAACATGAGATTTCGAAAAAAATGGTCATACTGAAGGGCAAACTGGGGGGGAAGAGATGCACTGTTGTTTCACCGGTTCCTTCCCTCAGGGTGCCTGCGGCAACACTCAACTCTGTTATGAGGTCAGCAGCAAGGGGAGGGGGCAGGGTAATTCTGCTTTCTGTCTTCAACGACGGGCCCCCTGCGCTCAAGAGCGGAAGTGCTGTGACATGCAAGACAGGCGGCGAATTCCTGAATGCAGCCAGGAGAACAGCTGCGTTCAGGCGCATAAGGAACAGGATGGAAAAGGGAGAAGAGGGCACCAGGGGAAGGGATGAAAGAAAGTACCACGACCTGATGAAATACGCGCGGGAAAGGTACGATGCCGGAGACCTGGAGGAAGCACTTTCGACAGTGACAGCCGTGCTTGGGGTCGAACCTCTCTCGGATGAGGCGTTCAGGCTGGAGGGGAACATAAAGCTGAAGAAGGAGCAGTACGACCAGGCACTCCTGTCGTTCGACTCGGCAATAAGGCTCAAGCCTGACAGCGTGGACAACTGGTTCGGCAAGGCGAATGCACTCTACATGCTGGGACGGTACGAGGAGGAGCTGCGTTGCTACGATGCAATACTGCGGCTGAAGCCAGGACACAGGGGCGCTCTTCAGAACAAGGGCGCGACGCTGCAGCACCTGGGAAGACTGAAGGAGGCAATGGCAGCCTACGAGCGGGTGCTGAAGCTCAAGAAGAACGACAAGGGCGTAATGAAGAACCTTGCGATTGCGAAGTACACACTGGGCGATACCGAAGGAGCGCTCAGGATCATAGATTCCATTCTCTCCCTTGAAAAAGATGAGCCGAGAGCGCTGAGGATGAAGGGGCTGATACTGGCCGAGCAGGGGAATGAGGAGGCGCTCGATTACCTTATCAAGTATTCGTCGAGTGAAAAGGACGAGAATGTCATTGCGGTTATCAATGCGCTGAGGAAAAACAGTGGAAGCAGGAGCGCCGTGCAGGCTGTTCAGGTGCAGGAACCGGACGAACATGAACCTGCAGCGGTGGCTGTAGTCGATGCGCCTGCCACGTATCTGGTCGAAGAGCATGTTCCAGTGCCAGCTGTGATTGCAGAAAACAGGGAACTGCCAGGTGCGGAGGTTGTGACAGAAAGGATGGAGAAAGCGGGCATGCTCTCAGGGGAAAGGGGAATGCTGGATGCCATCTGCCTGCTCAGAAACCTTGGCACACCTGAAACGAGGGCAGCTGCATCTGTGATTCTCACACGGCTCTCGGGGATGGCCAGAGGAGAACTTGTATCACACGAAGTGCTGTCGCTTGCGGAGCAGAGCTCCTTCGATGAGGGCGATTACGACAGGGCGGAGAAGATGGCAAGAAGGCTCTCTGCCCTGTCGCCATCACATGCAGGCAGCACCAGGCTTGCGGCAGACCTCGCATTCCTTGGAAGATACGAGGAGGCGATTACTGCACTGGGTGACAGGGACGGACAGCTGAACTCGGCCGCTAAGTGCTCCCTGCTGCTCATGGAATGGAAACCTGGAAAGGCCCTTAAGATAATAGGAAGGCAGGAGCATGCCGAACTCCTCTTTTCCGCCAACAGGGGAATGGTGCAGATGGAGAAGAGGGGACCGGCGAGCGCACTGGACTACTTCAGCGCGACGGCATCAAGGAATGCTTCAGTAGAGAATAACGAGGGCGTCTGCCTCCTTCTGGAAGGGGATACAAAGAGGAGCCTGGAGGTGCTGAGGAAGAGCGCGTCATCGGGAAGATGGCAGCCGCTCTTCAACCTGGGAGCAGCGCTGCTTGAGTCAGGCTCATACGTCGAGGCTGCAGAGATGCTCAGGAAATCCATCGCAAAGCATGACTCGGGGGTTGCGAGGAACAGCATGGGAATTGCTCTGGCGGAGCTTCATGACTACGACGGTGCGAGGAGGGAGTTTGAAGCAGCTCTCGCCGCCCGGCCGCCGTGTGCCGTTGCACGCCGTAACCTGAAAAAGCTGATGAGGAGAACAGGCGCAGCCTGAAAGGAGTCGCACAATCAGCTTTTTATCCTCACAGAAACTCAATGATTCATGCAGTTCAGACCCGCCGTGAGGGCAGTCGGGATGGAGTATGCCATCAGGGACCTGGTTCTTCCAGCAAGGGAGCTGGAGCGGAAGGGGACGAAGGTAATCTGGCTGAACATAGGAGACCCCGGTGCTTTCGACTTCGACACGCCCGAGCACATCAAGAGGGCGATGTTTGATGCAGTGCTCGAGGGGCACAACAACTACGGTGATTCGGAAGGCTATATCGAGCTGAGGGAGGCAATAGCCGAAAGGGAGAAGAGAAAGAACTCGAACGATATTGACACCGGAAGCATTGTCGTGACCACCGGCATCACGGAGGGGATACAGATGCTCCTCGGCGCAATGATCGAACAGGGTGACGAGCTGCTTGTCCCGGGACCCACGTACCCTCCTTATTCTGCCGTGACGAGGTACTACGGCGGAAAGCCCGTCCCGTACAGGACGGCGGAGGAGGATAACTGGAGGCCCGACCTGGAACAGATGCGTTCCAGGATCACTGACAAAACGAGAGCAATACTGGTGGTCAGCCCGAACAATCCGACAGGCGCCGTCTACAGCGAGAAGGACCTGCGCGAGATATGCAACATTGCAGGCGAACACAATCTGCCTGTAATATCTGATGAAATATACGACATGCTCACTTACGGCAGGAAACATGTTTCCCCGTCGAGCGTGTCTAGGGATGTTCCCATGGTCATACTCAACGGTTTTTCAAAGAGTTATCTTGTGACAGGATGGAGGATAGGATACACCATGTTCAGAGACGCAGAAGGCTATCTCGACGAGCTCAAGGATGCTTTCCTGAAGGAGGCAAGGGCAAGGCTCTGCGCGAGCAATCCTGCCCAGAGGGCAATGGTTGCCGCCCTGAAGGGACCGCAGACGCATGTTGCGAAAATGGTGAAGACACTGAGGGAGAGGAGGGACTACACTGTCAGGCGACTCAACGAAATGGAAGGCGTATCAGTGACAGCCCCAGAGGGCGCATTCTATGTCTTTCCGAGGATAGACGCGGATGGATGGAATAACGACAGGGATTTCGTCCTTCATGTGCTGAAGCACGGGCATGTCCTTTTCGTCAACGGCTCAGGCTTTGACAGCGAGTTCGGGAAGATGCATTTCCGCTCCGTCTTTCTTCCGCCTGTTGAAGTGATGGAAAAGGCAATGGATGGCCTTGAGAAGGCGATAAGGACACCCGCCTGAATTGCCAATATTTATGTTTCAGTTGGCCATTCTTTTTCAGGAAAGATGATGGATTACAGGCGCATAATAGATGGTTACCTGAAAGCCGACGGTAAATGCTATGGTCACTGTGATCAGAAGACGGACATGTATTTCATGGAAGACGGAGAAAACCTGATTTCATGCATGACGTGCCCAGGCGGCTATGTTTCAAGGATCGTAATGTACGGAAGGGATATCGATGTGCCAGGCTTCAAGAAATTCCTGAGCGCAAACACGGCCGGACTTGGCGCTGTCGCTGACCAGGACATAAGGATTGCAACAAGACATCCGTGGGATCTTGGCTTGGAAGGCAAGGTGCAGGAGGATATTGTGCTGCGTGAGGCTTACTGGACGCAGAACTACAGGAGGACAAAATCCGACGACCCTTCGAGAAAGGGGCTCTTTCTCTGCAGGGAGTGCGGCAAGCTTCTTGTATCCCCTGTAAACGAGGGTTTGCGCAGCCATTCAGTGCATTCTGTGGGAGGAAGCAAATGAGCAAAGTGAAGAAAGTGAAGGTAGTGTATGCTAACTGGTGCCCGCACTGCGTTCCTACAGCGGTTGAGCCGATGAAGGAAGTGGCGAAGGAACTGGGTGCTGAACTTGAACTGCTCGACATAGACACTGCAGGCGAACGGGCAGATGAGGTTGTGAAAGAACATGGCGACTGGTGTGAGGACTACATAATACCCCAGGTCTTCTTCGAATACACTGACGGTTCTGTGAAGCACATCCTCTCAGGATACTCGGAGGCGGTAGACATGACAAAGAGGGCCTTCGCCAACCTGCGCAGCAGCAGCTTCTACAGGCAGTCACTGGCCTGAGGATTTCAGCTCTTTGCCACAGTCTCTCCGCCGGTAGACTGCATGCCGTCAGAGACCACAGGGAGCGGCATATAGTCCCAGGAGTGCCCCCGTTCTTTCAGGATCAGCGACTTCAGTGCTGATATGTTCCCTATCTCGGGGCGCAGAGCAGCCTCGAGTTCAAGAAGCCTTGCACCATACCGTGCAACTATCCGCTTCAGTGATGTGAAAGGCATTGCGACTGCGTTTGTGAGGCATATGTCTGTAACCTGCGCCGCGGAGCTGCTGTTCATTTTCCCGTCCACCGCGTCCATAAGAAGCGGATAGTAGATTGAAAGGTAGAAATTGTTCACCTCACAGAGCAGTGCGGCCCTGAAGTCCGGATATGAATTGAAGGCTTCTGCATTCACAAGCCTCGGCAGGCCTGCATCCTTTATTCCGTGCTCCTCCGAAAAACGGCCCATGAATTCAGTGTACTTCGCTATCGCATCCTGGACGCTTCCGAGTAGAAGCGTTTCCGAACCGTAGGCACCGACAAAGCTGTCGTGCATTTCAACCATCAGCTGCCTCTTGGAATTGATCTCGGATATCACCCTCTCTGCCTCTTCGGGTGAAATGAGCCTGACAATGCTGTTTATCCTGTTGGACGAGGCATAACGCACGAGCGTGCACTCGATCACATTCCCCTTTTCGAGCGCATTTGCATCTGACATCTTTACGCCGAAACTTTCTGCGTACAGCAGGTCGTCCAGCACCACACTGTTCTTCGATCTGCTCTTCACAACAAAGACTGACCTTCTCTGCTGAAGTACATCCCTGAATATGGGGAGCACCCGCTGGTTGAGATGCCTTCTGAACCTTGTGAAGTACCACTCCGATGCCACCGTGTCGATGGCAGGTATCACGTACTGGCTGACAAACCACTGAAGAAACTCGACCCTTCTGACGCTCTCATCAGGCTCCCCGCCCCCTCCCTGTGCCCCTGTATAAACATGTGAGAAAACCTCGTCCGCATGCTTTCTCACGCCAGGGAAGCAGAAGCAAGCGGCCCTGTATATCTCCATCTCCGCATCAAGGTAATTATGGACCGACGCGAGAGAGCTTGTCCTGTTCATGAATTCAGTGTATGCGCCGATGAGGTACTGCTCGAAGATGTGGTAATCCCTTATGACAAGGTCAGAAAGAAAGTCATGCCCCTCCTTCCTTGCCCCTTCTATCTCGAGCTTCATCTTCCTGAGAGCTGTTATCGCATCTTCCTCTGAAAACCTGTTTTTCGACTGACCCTGCCCTAGCAGGGATGAGGCTATTGCCCTATCGAGACTCCCTTCCGGCGACTCGTTAGCCTTGCCCTCGACCACGGAGTCTACAGAGGCAATAACATCCTCGTCCTTCAGGTCTTCATTATACTGAAAGTAAACATAGACTACAAATTCAGTTTGCATTACAGGATCTGTGCTTATCCTTTCATCCAGTGTCACTGCCCTGCTGCTCTGCATCGCGTTTCAACCATGACTTAACTTCCGCCTTACTGATTTAACCTTTGTGCAATGCAACAGGCGGCGGGGAAAAACATGGGTAAAGTGTTTGTGGAATTCGTTTTCGGAACGCTTATTTCCTTCTTCTCAGAACAATGACAGCGCCAATCGCCGCTACGGCAGCAACAACGCCGGCTATTGCACCAAGCGCCACAACCTCAGATGACAGGCCCGATGATGAGGACAGTGTAATGCCTATTGTCGGGTCGTAGACGAGCTTCGTGTAGTTTGTGTTCCATCCGGAGGGTGTGTTGAAGACGAAGAGCATGCTTGTGTAGTTGTAGTCGTCTTCGGTCATGCCGTGACTGAACATTGTCATAGTCACGTTGACTGGTGTTGTTGTCCCGTTGGCGTAGGTTGCATTCGCTTCACTGCCCCAGCTGACATATCCGAGCTGCAGGAAGTTCTGTCCGACTATGGAGACGCTGTCGTCCTGTCGCTGCACGCTGCTTGCAGGAGAAGCAGTTGTGGCAACACTGCTTTCTGTCTGGTTGCTGGAATCAGACTGTCCGACTGTGACGCCCTGGTCTGTTGGCTCCTGACCCTGGCTGTCACGGACCGTCTGATGGCCGGCGACCACCGCATTCAGCGCAAGTTTGTCAGATGTGTTGTTCAACCATGTCCACTGGTTTACCAGGAAGTCGAACTTGACATGTGCGGTCGTAGCGTTGATGTGGAAGATGACCTGAACAGATGCCTGACCGACGACAAGGTTTGACCAGTTCACCATGTCGCTGGACTGGGCCGTGTTCTGGTTCATCAGCAGTGGCATTACCCTCAGCTCGTTGGCGGTGAGGCTGAAAGTTATGTTCATGATACTTGTCGTGTTGTTGTACTGTACCGAGACACCGCTGCTGTAGTTCAGTGGACCGTTGCCTGCATCCTCGATTTCGGGGAATGCCCTTGTCATCGGAAGCACTGCGACCGGAGCGTTTGTGGAGTTAAGCTCATAAACGCCCTTGATGGCAACTGTGAAACCGGTACTGTTGCCGCTTGCATTGCGTTCAAATATGTGCAGGACCGGCTTGTAGCCCTGGAACCATATTGTTATCTTGCTATTGTGCACTACCAGTTTGCTAGAGTCTGACTGGACAGTTATGGGGGCAACTGTCCCGTTCTGCGTCTGATTGCTCTGGTTGCCGTCTGCAAGCGCAAACGATGTTGCCGAGAGCATCACGAGCGCAGCCAAGGAGACCGCTAGCGTTCTGTGTAATCCCTTCATGTTTCACCTCGCCCTGCTTAGTTGAGTGCACTTCTTAAATAGATTATTTGACAGACATCGAACACTTTTTGCAGAACGCCCTTATGAGGGGAGGGGAAGGTACCCTGACAAATGTTTACATGCCGTGCTCAGGCCGGCACTTCCTTGCCTTGTTTTCAGCACGTGTCAAGATACGGCAGGCTCGCATCCTGCCGGTGAAAAGGCCCTGCTGCGGGAGGTGTTTTCGATGCCAAGCTTTAAAAATAACACTGTAATCCCATCACTATTACACCGGTGATTGATAATGGCAAATGACGCCCAGACTGGCACAGAAGAGAAAAGGGATGATACGAAAATAAGCTCGGGCGACCTGATTCAGATTGAACTCGACGCATGGATAAAGGAAACAGGCAAGCTCTTCCAGACAACAAGCAAGGAAAATGCCGAAAAGGCCGACATCTATGATGAGAAGACCGTATATGCTCCGATCTACGAAATTGTCGGGAAGAACAGGTTCTTCAAGGGACTTGAGAACTCAATTCTCTCGGCGAAGGTAGGCGAGGAAGTTGAAGTGGAAATAAAGCCGGAGGATGCTGCCGGACCCAGGGATCCGGCTCAGGTGAGGCTCTACTCGGCCCGTGAGTTTGAGAGAATGGAAGTTGAGCCCAGAGTCGGAACAGATGTACGCATAGGCGACAGGGTGGGCAGGATCACACAGGCAACAGTGGGAAGGGTGAGGATTGATTTTAACAACCCGCTGGCAGGGCATGTCCTGAGGTACAAGTACAAGGTGGTAAGGAGAGTAGTCGATCCGCTGGAGAAAATCAAGGCACTGATTGACATGTATTACGGAAGCAACGTCGGCTTCGACGTCAGCATCGACGGAAAGAAGGCAACAATAGTGCTTCCAGACACAGTCAAGCTCGACCAGAAATGGATTGCAGCAAAGCTCAGGGTCGTTGCGGACTCATACGAAACTGCTGAAATGGATCAGGTGGAATTTCTGGAGAGGTATATCAAGGCCGCGCCGGCTGCAGCGAAGGAGGAGGCACCTCCCCCGGAGCAGCCCTCCCCGGAGGAGATAAAGGAAGGCGGGCAGGAAAACAAGTAGCGTAGTTAATAATCCGGACACCTTACTCTGTTCTGTTTACTTGGGGCGTGTGGCCTAGTCAGGATATGGCACTTGCCTCCTAAGCAAGTGGTCGAGGGTTCGAATCCCTCCACGCCCGCTTCGTCCGGCTGTAACTCCTGCATTACATGCCTATTCCACTGACACAAGATGATTTATTGTTGAATCAGGGCTTCAAAATCAGATTGAATTTTGAGTACGAAAAACATATAAATATGATAGTAAGATAATCGTATTTGATTAA
>JBJKPR010000057.1:0-24681 GCA_046706185.1 Candidatus Sysuiplasmataceae archaeon | reverse complement strand
AGCCAGCCGCGATGGTAAGCGCGTCTGTGGGCATGCTTGGAGGCGCAAGGGGCCAGTACCATCTCAGGCAGTGTTTTGTGTTTCTGAACATTGTTCCGGTGAATATGCCGGAGGTGTTTGTCACATTCGCACAGCAGAAATTTGACAGCGACATGAACCTGAAGGATGATATGGCAAAGCAGCTCATAGCACAGCTTCTCAAGAACCTTGTCGGCACTGCGAAGTCGCTCAGGCAGTCGGTACAGGCATCTGCCTGAGCTCACGACCTGAGAACACTTCGCGGGAACCATATCTCCAAATTCAAACGTTTTTCATCGTCAGTCCCCGGAGTCGATATCAACACTTTCAAGCGGCCAGAGCGGTGTGCAGGATATGGCGCATCGGGGCGATGCATCACTAGGGGCGTTGCCTGAACTCCTGCGCTTCAGCAGGCAAAATATCTACTCGACATGCTCAATCACTTGTTTCAGGTCAAGCATCTGATGGATGCATTATTGGAGCATTGTTAGAATGCCCTCAATCGGGTCTGTTTGTTTATGCACCTTGTTCCCTCCGAAATGTATTCGGGTCGTAAGTCAGACTCTTTCCTAAATAGTTCAGTGTGTCAATGCAGTCGACACCTTCGTCTTTACAGCGAAAAAGTCCCTTACTGACCTCTCAAGATGTATGTATATTATGGCCAGGATCGGCTGAACCATCGGTATTATGGCAGGGGCAAGGGCGGCGGACGGACTGAGGGCAGACACAGCTATAGCCGCAGCGACACTCTGATTCTTCGTGACGGATATGAATGCGACAGACTGATGGTCTTCGTAGGTGAGTTTCATTGCCCTGCTGACAAACAGTGAAATCAAAAGAAGTCCAGCTATTATGGCTGCCTGATATCCTATGATGTAGCCGACAATCTGCGGCTTGGATATTATCACTGAAGCTTCCTTGTCAACGAGAACGAATACGAGCGCAAACATCGAAAGCATGGTTGCAAGCGAAAGGTGTGGTTTGATTGTCTTGTTGACCAACTTTTCTCCCTTGGCCTTGATCAGCACATATCTGGTTATCTGCCCAGCGACGAATGGCAGAACCAGTATGAAGAGCACCGAAGTCATGATCGGCAAAATTGGAACTGTTGCAGATAAATGACTGCTGTAGATGTCAAGAAACAAAGGTATAGCCGGTATTGCCACTACCAGGCTGAAGATGGCAAGAACGGTTGCGAGCTCTATGCTTCCGCCAGCTATCAGCACATAACCAAGTGATGCGCTTGATGCAGGCACGATGTTTGCAGTCACAAATCCCAGGCCTATCTGACCGTTACCAAGGGTCGGTGCCAGTGCAAACGCGATTATCGGCGACAATACGAATACATAAATCATAGAAACAGTCACTGGCTTCCAAGACCTGAACGACTTGCCGAATCCCTCTGTTTTCAACTGGACCATTGAGGGATATATGGTCAGTATCGCGAAGAGCATTACAAGATTTGAAAACAGATTCTTGTTTGCAGCTGTAAAGCCCTTTGAGTAGTAGCCAACAGGCAAGGCTATGGCAAGTGAAAGAACCGTATAGGCTATCAGGTACCTCCTGAAGTGTTCAGAAAGAGCATGGATACAGCCCTTATGATGTTCACCCTGCTTGTCTAGCTTGTCCATGGCTTCTTTCATTTGTTTGCCTCCTTCTCAAAGCACCTTATTACTGTCTCGAGTATTCTCGAACTTTCAGCAATTCTCTCTTGCAGGACCTTATACCTCATGGTTTCCTTCTTATTGTTCGATACTTTCTGCAGGGCTCCCAGAATATGTATCAAAGGCTTTAGATCATTCTCCAGGACGAGCTGTGGTTGCTGGGCTATCAGCCTTCCAAAGTCGATGTTAAGCAGATAATAGCCGACTCTGCCGACTTTCTCCTTTGTCACCAGGTAGCGTGATTCAAGCCTGTTGAGGACGGTTGACACGCTGGTCCTGCTCAACCTCGTGGTTTCAGCTATCTCTTCTATACTCATCGGTTCTTGATTGAGCATCATGAACGGAATGACGCGTGTAGATGATTCGTCAAAGCCGAATCGCCCACAGAGTCGCTTCATGATCGTGATGGCCTCTTTGGTGTCTCTGTCTTCAGATTTGATCATGTTCATCGTATCATTTGAGATGGTCTTTCGACTTATCAATTTACCACCTCACACCTCGAGCGACAACTCCTTGTTTCCTATCCGGAATAAGCAGAAGTCTGAAAAAAGAGGGGAAACAGGTGTTCCCCCGTTTGCGTTTGTTTGTTCTTCGCATTTACCATGTCATCTCTTGTAGTACATGAGCACGGCGCCGATGATTGCCACAGTTGAGCCAACATAGTAGAAGCCACCGTCAAATACATACGCAATAAGTGCAAGCACTATAACGGCCCAAGCAACGGCAGTCAGACTTCTCCTGTAGAAGGCCAGCGATATGAACGCGAGAAGCGAAAGACCAATCTCGGTCCAACCAACTGCCACAACCCCTCCTATCGATGGCGCCAGGACGCCGTTCAGACCAAGGACGGTTACGCCGTCGATCAATATCAGGAGAAGACCGAGTATTGCTGTTCCCAGTCCATACCTCCCTGCTTCATGCACAACCTTACGGGAAACTTGTGTTTCAGTCGTTTCTTTTCACCCTAATATGACAATCATCGCTTGAGATATTAGTAATTTCGGTTATGACGGTTAAAACCGTCACACCAGTTATTAAGCAACTCCAAGAGATGTTTCGAGTCAAGTAATCCCAGTTCTATTTGTAGCAGAAGGTGAGTATATGTGCGGACTACTGCACAGGTTCAAGGATCACCTATGGAAATCTTGATAGTGCGATCCCAGCTGTCGTCTTTGCCGGATATGTTATTCAGTGCCTGCCGGGGGGAAGTCCGTGTATCCGCTGTTTGAAAACGACGGTATTACTGCTTCCCCATAACCCCCAACAAAATCATAAATGTAATATTGTCAAATGCTCCCTTATGGGCGGTCAACCGCCTGACGAACACTGCAGGTTCAAGCCCGTGATTTAATCAGTGCCGGTTTACTTCTTCCTTAGCTCGTTGACAAGAGCCGGCACGAGCTTGAATATGTCGTCCACAATGCCTATGTTTGCAGCCTTGAATATTGGCGCATCCTTGTCCCTGTTTACGGCAACAATCACCTCGCTTCCTGACATGCCCGACAGGTGCTGTATTGCGCCGCTTATGCCAAGCGCGACGTACAGCTTCGGCTTGACCGTCTTTCCAGAAACTCCCACCTGCCTTCCCTTCGGCAGCCAGCCGTTGTCGATTATCGGCCTGGACCCTGCCAGGACAGCGCCGTCAATGCTCTTGACGAGTTCCTCGAAGACTGGCAGGTTTTCCTTCTTCTCTATCCCCCTCCCGACTGAAATGACAATCTTCGCCTTCTCTATGTCAACATCCTCCTTGGGAGGTGTTTCATACCCCTTTACAGCTGTCCTCAGGCTCACACCTGCAAAGTCTATCTCCTTCTTCGTGACATGAGCAGGCTTCTGTTCCGGCAGTGCGGCAAAGGAAGCCTGCCTGATTGTGATTATACATGGAACGGGGAGGGAATAACCCGCCTCGATCTTTCCGCCGTACAGCTGCCTTCTGGCACGCACCCTGTCCCCGTCCCTCGACAGGCTGATGCAGTCGGAGAGCATCGGCGTGCCTGTTGCTGCCGCAATTCCTGGAAACAGGTCCATTCCCTGCGATGTGTAGGCTGACAGCACTATGTCAGGCTTCAATTCCTCGATGACCTTCAGGAGCGCATGCTTGTACGCATCGTAGGTGTAGTTGAGAAGCTGCCCGTTGTCTACTGCAAGCACCTCGTCGGCTCCGTGCACGGCCACTGCCTGGGCAACCGCTTCAATGCCCGAACCTAGAACAGCTGCCACGACCCTCTCCCCGTCCTTCGCCGCGCCCTTTGCTGCAGCAACTAGCTCGAGCGAAACGTCCTTCAGCTCTCCCTGCCTCTGTTCACACACCACAAGTATTGTCATCCTGTTCACCCCTGCAGGAGTCCTTTCTCCCTGAGTGCCCTGACAAGCTGTGCCGCCTCCTCTTCAGGCGTACCGTTGATAATCTGCACATTGCTTTCCTTCTCCTCCGGAAAGCCCGCGCTCTCAACCTTCACTCTGTTCAGCTTCTCCATCTCCTCCTGCGTGACACCTGTTTCCTTGAGCTGGATGCTCTTTATCTCCTTCCTTGTTGCCATTATGATCTTGCTCAGCGCGGCATACCGCGGTGTGTTGATGCCAGTCTGGGCCGTGAGCACACACGGCGACTGTATCTCCACAAGCTCCTGGACACCCTGTTCGAGATCCCTTGAAACGCTGAATCCCGTGCCATCGGCCGCAGGCTCGAGCTTTGTTATCAGCGACACGTGAGGCATTCCAAGGAACTCTGCCACCATCGGGCCTATCCTGCTTGTTGCGGTATCGAATGACTGCGACCCGCACAGTACGACATCGGGCTTTTCCTGCTGGAGAACAGAGGCGAACACCTTTGCTTTTGCAAGGTCGTCCCAGCCCTGGTAGCCTTCATCCACGATCATTATTCCCCTGTCGGCTCCCTTGGCATAGCACTCCCTGATCGCCTGTGTCATGCCTTTCTTCCTTCCCTCGTTCCCTGCACTCAGCACAATCACCTCTCCGCCGGACCTCTCCTTCAGCTTGAGCGCCTCTTCAAGTGCATAGCTGTCCTGTTCATTGATAACGAAGTTCAATTCTGCAGTGTCTATGTCATTGTCCTTGATCGTGAGCCTGACGTTCTTTACGTCCGGTACTGCCTTTACAAGCACGGCTACCTTCATTCAATCACGAAAACACCATACGGGCATATGATTAAAAATCATTGGTAGCGGAGTTCAGACACTGTGATAATAATGGGCAGATCCGCTGCTTTGCTCCGGACCGTCTCACGTGCAGGCCGTTGCAACTTATAATTATGCAGCGTAGATTCGGAAGCATGTCCAATTCGTGCAGCATATGCACCGGTGAGGCAGACAGCCAGTTCAAAAGAGTTCAGGTCTGGGCGAACAACAGATGGAGGCTGACAACCACCACATACAGTGGAGTAAGGGGTCTCTGCTATCTGGAGCCGAAGAGGCACGTGAGCTACATAACCGAACTGGACGGAGCGGAGGCAGCAGAGTTTGGAACCGTGCTTGCTTCCGTGTGCAGGAGCCTCAAGTCTGCCGCGGGGGCCGAACTCGTCTATGTCTACATATACGGGGGCCACATCCCCCATCTGCACGTTCATCTGGCGCCACATACCGGCGGTGACGTGTTCTTCGACGACTTTGTCAGGGAAGGGGCGGTGGTAAGCGAGGCAAGGATGTCAGCGGAGGAGGTTCAGCAGCTTTCAGATGAGATAAGGAAGGGCATACTTCTCTGAAATTCCAGGCTGCGGTTTCAGGTTTGGGCGGCCCCCCGGGGGCTGCGGCACGGGCAGATGAAGGGGCATGAATCAAGGGCTGCCTCTGTGCCGGCGTTTGCCTTATCCGCTCAATTGAAGACGCTATCTCGCACTTACCTGCGACCTCATGCTATCGAGTATGCTTCTTACCTCCGCCTCCCCCACATGTTCAAATTCGCCGTAGTAGTCTCCAACGGCGAAGAAATGCACAGGTGTCATAAGGCATACAACCTTGTCTACAATCTTAGAGAGTGAGGCTATTGCATCGTAGGGGCCGACCGGAACTGCAACAACCACCTTCGAAGCATTCATTTTCCTTGCCGATTGAATGGCAGCCCTCATGGTTGAGCCTGTCGCAATGCCGTCGTCACAGATGATTGCAGTCATTCCCTCAAGCTTCGGGTAGGGCCTCTCACCCCTGTAGCTCTCCAGGCTTTTCTTTATCCTCCCAAGCTGCCTTGACGCCTCCGACTCGAGGTAGTCGTAGCTTACCTGCAGTTCATCGAGCAGCTTCATGTCTGCTATGGTCTGTCCGTCCTGCGTGACTGAACCTATGGCAAATTCAGGATTGCCTGGCGCACCGATCTTCCTGGTGACTATAACGTCAAGCTCCGAGCCAAGCAGTAGCGCAATCTGCTTACCCACCGGGACCCCCCCTCCCGGTATGGCAAGGACGACCGTTTCCTTTCCCTGGAACGCGGAAAGCGCTCTTCCGAGCAGTCTCCCCGCTTCTTCCCTGTTCCTGAACATGGCGATCACAGGGGACCTGTGCCTCCGAAGTCCTCTATCACTACATATCCTGCCCCGAACTAATAATACTTGATTTGGGGGCCTGTGCAAATCGAAAAAAGAGTGCCTGGAGCACAAGCAGGACGCCTCCGGCCGTGCCGTGCGGCAGAGCTGACCGATGATCTTGCAGGGACATACCCCAGTTTTGCATAATATTTTTATCGAGGGGTGGTCTATTGCGATGCATAATCACCAGAGAGCGTGGCTTATCCCATGTTTATAATCTTCCCCTCCGACAATGAGACAGGTACGCTGAGCAACCTTGCTTCAGACTTTGAAACAGCAAGATATTACACGATAGCAAGCATCATTGAGGATACCCTCGCTGACACAAAGATAAAACAGGGCTTTCCCTCCCCTCCGCCGGAGGGAGAATGGGGGAGGCTCCTGGGCAAGCTGAAGATTGAGGTTGTCGTTGCCCGCGGCATAAAGCAGGGGACAGTGGCATCCATGCAGTCTTCCGGCATAAGGGTCATCAGGGGGGCGAAGGGGCTTGTCGGGGACATGATCGACTGGATCGCAGATGCAGGCATCGACGAGTTCGAGGAGAAGGTCACATCGTTGGCAAAACAGCCTCCATCTCAGGACGCGTCGAAGGGAGAGAAGAAGCTTGATCCTGTTGTCAGGAAGGCTGAACCGCCGCAGAAGGGCACTGCCACCGGTGAGAACGGCAACGCGACTGTTCAGCAGAAGAGTGAATGAGAAGGGACAGTTGTACATGCCTCCCGTTCCCCGCTCTGCAACCTTCAGTGCCCGCTGTTTCACACTGCTGCCAGGTATGAAGACTGATGCCCTTAACAGCAGCTGCGGGGACTGATGATTGTCATGGTTAACATACTTCTCGGGCTCGTTCTCTCTGTTTTTTCTGGGTTCATGTTTGCTGTCTCAAACATGTTCGTCTCGAGAGGAATGACTACAAAGGACATCTCATCAAGTGTTTTCACGACAGTCCTTTTTTCGACGCTGATGATATTCGTATCGGCTGTCCTGACGGGCGAATTCATGCACATCGGCTCGATGCCCGTTTACTCGGCGTTTCTCTTTGCAGGCGCAGGGATACTCAATTTCATTCTCGGCAGGATGCTCAACTACACGGCAATGGTGATACTTGGCCCTTCGAGGGGCAGCTCCATCACATCATCCCAGAGCCTGTTTGCCGTCCTGTTCGGCATACTTCTGATACAGGAACCGCTCACGCTTGTCGCCGCCGTAGGAGTCGTTCTTGCATTCTTCGGAACGGTTCTTGTCACCACTGGAAATGACAGGGGAAGGAAGCTTGACAGCCGCGGGCTGGTGTTTGCGCTCGTTGCGGCCATATTCGTGGGCCTGTCAGTGGTTGTGATAAGGGCGGCGAACCTGATCACTCCGCTGCCTATTGACGGTGCACTGATATCATACCTGACAGCTTCCTGCTTCTACTTCGTCCTCAACCTGGTGAGGACAAAAAAGCTGAGCAGGATTGTAGGAGGCAGAATACCTTATCTCGCCGCCGCCGGTTCGTCCTCCGGACTCGCGCAGAGTGCACGGTTCATTGCACTGCTTGTGGCACCTGTGGTTCTTGTTGCACCCGTCACCACTGCCAATCCGCTCTTCACAATGCTTCTGTCGTTCATTACAATGCGCGGGAAGGAGTCGCTGACGATGCGTCTCGTCGTCGGAGCGATACTGATCATAGTGGGCGTTGCAATCATATCATACTCCCTCGGAATATGACAGGGGGTGGCTACTGTTCAGCTGTCCGGTTCACTGAGATGCTCTCCCAGCCGGTAGTACTCCCCGCCGTGATAGACAAGCGGTTTCTTCTCATCGTCGTAGTATGCGTTCAGAACCTCGCCGATGAATGACGCATGGTCACCTGTTGGGAACTCATCCACTACCTTGCATTCCAGGTTAGTTATGCAGCCCTCAATCAGCGGTGCTTTGATGGCCATGCCCTCGAATGTCCTGAAGTCTGCCATCTTCCACTTGTCCTCCCCGTTTGAAATAGAATGCCTGCCTGCCGTATGGGCAAGGGCCACCTGCCCTTCGGAACAGTAGTTGAGGCCGAATTCTCCAGAGCCGCTGATAAGGCCGTAACTTCCTCTTTCGTGACCGACAAAGACCGCGACAAGGTACGGGTCTATGGAAACACGCAGTGACCACTCGGCAGACATGACGTTGCTTGCTCCCTGGTAGGCCGAGGTGACCAGTGCGACGGTGGAAGTGAACCTTCTTTTTGAGCCATCCAGTCCGACTGTTCTCATGCACCACTGATCCCGTTCACATATAATAACAGGGGAGAGCGGCTGTCATTGCCCCTGTTCCGTTTCAGACGGTGCTCCTGTACAGTTCCCTGAATGTCACAGAAACTGCTGCCAGCGCAACCGTTGCAATTCCTATGATCTCAAGCATGATCCTGACCGAGGTGAATGCTATGATAATCCCTCCAACAGTGCCGGAGATGAATGTCATTCCCAGACCGAATGTTGTAATCGTCCCCTGTACCCTTGCCATCATCTCCTGCGGCACTCTCTTTATCAGGATTGTAGATCCGACCACATTGACAATGCCAATGAGCAGGCCGATCCCCAGCATGAGGACAAAATCGTAGTAGATTGCAGGTGAGATGCCCACAAGACCGATGAACACGCCGATGAGAAGCATCGTCAAAGTCACAAGCTTCCCAACACTGCCGCTCACCCTAACAGCGAACACAGAGCCGAATATCACCGCAATTGAAAAGACTAGAAGAAGTGTGCCGAAGTACGATGCGGGCAGTTTGAAGACATTCTGGATGAGGGCTGTGAGGCCTATGCCCACCGTTCCGAGCAGGAAGTTGGCCAGAAGGGATACAAGCATTATCTGCGGTATGAACTTCGTTTTCCAGACGAACTGCAGTCCCTCGCTGAGCGATGCCCTGATGGATCCCTGTTCCTGACTTACCT
The DNA here is from genome assembly GCA_046706185.1 of Candidatus Sysuiplasmataceae archaeon. Taxonomy (GTDB): domain Archaea; phylum Thermoplasmatota; class Thermoplasmata; order Sysuiplasmatales; family Sysuiplasmataceae; genus JAJZXY01. The sequence goes on along the minus strand of JBJKPR010000057.1, from coordinate 15,544 downwards.
CCGCTTCCGTCTTTATCGGAATGATGGCCAGGAATGCGGCCGCAAAGATTACAGCAAGCATCAGGAATGCGCTGTCAAATCCTGCAACCAGCACTGCGCCTGCAATGCCGTAGCCAGCCGTTTCAGCTATGGCGGTCGAAGCCTGAAGCAGCGAGGTCCCCTTCTTGTACGTCGCCTCGTCCAGAAACTGCTTCGACCAGACAGACCTGATTGAGTTCATGACGTCTGAAGTGAAGCCGATCAGAATGGAGGTGCTGAAGAACAGGGCAGCAAGCAGGTAGATGCTGTGTTCTACGAGCGCCACGAACATGAGGCCAATGACGGCAGGTCTGGCAATTGAGGCAATCAGTCCCAGTGTCTTCTTCCTGCTGCTTCTGTCCACCAGTGCGCCGACCAGGAAACTGATGAACAAAGGCACCGAAACCATTCCGTCGGCCAGGCCTGTGATTACCGTCGAATGAGTGAGTGCAAGGACAACCCAGAGTATTATCACGCCGTAGGCCGAGGTCCCGCCCCTGGAGATGCCTGCGTTAAGCAGCAGGAACCTGAAATTGGCCGACAGACCAGTCGCCCGCCTCGCCGTCATTTCCGGCGAAATGCCTGCAGTGCTGTTTTCCGCATTCATCACCTGAAGGATTTCATTGTCTTCTTATGCTGCAATGTCATTCATACATATAAATCTTGTTTATACATAATGATATAATTTACATGTAGCATTACTGGTCAGAGGGAGCGGCTACAATGGAAATGCAGGACGGGAAGTCTGCAAGCGAATACGACCTACTGCTTGATGCACTGGGGAACACGACCAAGACGAGCATACTGCTTCTGCTGTCAAGAAAGAAGAAACTCACTGTCACCCAGATGTCTAGATTCATCAACGTGACAAGGTCCAACCTGTATCACTTCGTGGGCGAGATGGTCAGGGACGGTCTTCTGGCTGAGCCGGAAGTGGTCGTCAGGAAGAACCATATTGAGAAATACTATAGCCAGAACCCGGCCTTCTGGAAGGCAATGGACCCATTCGAGCAGGACAGGTACCTGAACGAGAAGCTTACCCCTGAAGAAGGGAGAAAGCTGCTTCAGTCCACCTTCCTCTCCCTCAGCCTCCAGTTCAGAATGTACGCAGACGAGTTCTCAAACGCGAGCGACGCGGAGGTCCAGCGCGCTGCGGCGCAGTTTGAAAAGCAGAGGCTGATGATTTCAATCTGGTCGGTCTCCGACAGCATCTACGACATGGTGCTTCCAATGTTCAGGAAGATACTTGAGAAGGTGGTGGATGAAGAGGACAGGCGGCCGGAGGCAAGGGGCCTGCCGGGCGGCAACAGCGTTTATCTAACATGCCTTCCACGCCTGTTCGACACAGAGGGCTGATCAGCCATGCTGAGGGCAGGCAGGGACGGCGTGCCCTGCATCGTTTTTTCACCGCCGGCAAGAGAAAAGTAACTTACCATGAATCTCCATAGCATGCAGCATGACGGTCGACCCCGAATTGAATGCGCTTCTCAAGCAGCTGGAAGGTTTTCCACACGTGTGGGAATTACCGCTAGAGGCAATGCGTAAGTATATGCCGGAATACGACAGACTGATGGGTATAGTGAGGGAGGATGTTGGAAGCGTGGAAGACGTTCTGGCAAAGGGTCGAAATTCAACGGACATACCAGTTCGCGTCTACACCCCAGCTGGCTGGAATGGCAGAGGTACAGTTGTGTTCTACCATGGCGGCGGCTTTGTCCTCGGCAGCATTGAGTCATATGATGGCATTTGCAGGATGATAGCCAATGCCTCGGGCTGCAGGGTCGTTGCCGTGGAATACAGGCTTGCACCTGAGAACAAGTTTCCTGCAGGTGTGGAAGACGCCTGCGATGCATTCGGGTGGGTTTGCTCAAACATCCCTTCGGAGAAATACGCTGTTATGGGAGACAGCGCAGGCGGCAACCTTGCAGCAGCAGTCTCGCAGCAGTACAGGTCCGGACAAAGGAAGGTCAGCTATCAGGTGCTGATATATCCTGCTCTTCTCCTGGGGAGCATAGAGCCGTCCCTGATTGAAAACAGGAATGCAGCCGGCCTCGGTGAGAAGGACACTAAATGGTTTGCAGGTCAGTAGCTGCGCAGCGCATCCGACAGTGTGAACCCGCTTGCCTCCCCGTTGCTCGAGGCCGACCTCACCGGACTGGCACCTGCAATGATCGTGACTGCAGAAATGGACCCGCTCCGTGACCAGGGGGAGATGTACGCAGAGAGGCTGAGGGAGGCAGGCGTCTCAGTCGTGGCTGCAAGATACAGCGGGATGGTTCACGGTTTCTTCAACTTCATGTTCTCACGGTCAGCAAGGAGCGTTCTTGCCTCAGTCGCTTCGCTGCTGAAATCTGAGGTAGGCACATGATTCAGCTCAATTCCCTTCTGAGCAGAACCTCACCCGAGACCAGGGTCATTTCCCTCATCAGCCGCATGGAACGTCTCCACCCGAACCTGCGCCTGAACTCCTTCATATCGACCTCCGCGAACTGCCTTGATCGGAAGAGTTCCCTGGATGCAATGTTCTCCTCGTCCCTGACTGCAAACACCTCGTTTATCCCCTCACCCTTCATAGACTCAATCGATGTGTCGAGGAGCGCACCTCCCACCCCCATGTGCCTGAACCTGCGAGCAACCGCGATGTAATAGACATATCCTATCTGAGGCGTGAGCCTCTGCAGCAGTATTATTCCGGCATCCTCGCCACCAAGCCTGGCAACCCTCACAACGTCCACTCTTCCAAGCTTGTATCGCGCATGAATCCTGTATATTCCTGTAAAGCCCTCGTCAAGTATCCAGGCAGCTTTCTTCCTTTCTACCCGTTGCAGAGTGAGAACCTCGACAGGGTAAGCCGTGCTCCCGTCCAATAGACCACAGTGACAGGAACACGGTATTGAAAGATAAGACCTGCTGCCGGATGAAAACTTGATGTCTGGAAGATGCATAACACGTACTATGTCCGCAAAGCGAGGAAAGCCCTCTGAAAGACGGAGTATTGGCCCGCAACCGTGGAGGAAGATGCTCAGGGGTTACATCTCTGGAAGGATGCAGAAGACAAAGACACCTGCGCTGTCAATAGCAATGCTGGAAGGTGGCAGGATTGCATACAGCCGCGGCTTCGGGTTTAGGGACGTGGAGAAGCTGCTGCCTGCGGACGGTGACACCCTTTATGGCATTGGCTCGGTCACCAAATCGTTTACTGCTCTGGCAATTCTGCAGCTCCAGGACAGGGGGCTTCTGAATGTCCATGACAGGGTGGGTAAACATCTTCAGGAATTCGGCACAGGCAGCCCCCTCTCGAATGTGGAGATTGTCAATCTACTCAACCACAGCTCTGGTTTTCCGTCGCTCAATGTCGCAGAAATAACACTCATGAGACAGTTCGGCATGGACACGTCATTCATACCGATGGCGGGCTACGAGGATTTCGTGGACCTCGTCAATTCCTCAGCCGGCGAGAAGGTCGCTCCGCCGGGTAAGAAATTCATGTACTGGAATGAGGGGTACACGCTTCTCGGCAGGATAATCGAGAAAGTCTCCCGCGAAAGCTATACCGATTACGTGCATAGGCACATACTGGAACCGCTCCGCATGGAACGGTCCGGCTTCGGCCAGGGGAAGACGGCGGATGACATCAATACAGCCACCTTCTACAATCCGTCTCCTGACGGGAAGCACAAGCCGACCCCTCTCAGGTCGCAGGAGTTCGATGTTGCTGCAGGAGGACTGATAAGCAGCCCGAACGAACTCTGCAACTATCTGCGGTTGATGATCGAGGGAGGCACGTTCGGCGGCAGGAGGATTGTCTCGGCCAGTGCGCTGAAGGAGGCGACCACTGGCGGCATTGATGAAGAACAGCCTTCGCAGTTCGGCGATGCACGCTACGGCTTCGGATGGTCTGTGGTGGACAGCTTCTTTGGCCACAGGCTTGTTTCACACTCAGGTGATGTGGGTGTGTCGTCCTCCTATGTGGGCTATGTGCCAGACCTGGGGATAGGGGTCGCCGTCGCATCCAACATAGGTGCCGGGCCGATGTCAAGCGTTGGTGTGTATGCACTTGCATGCCTGGCGGGCAAGGAGCCGGAGAGGGATGTCGTCACTGTCATGGCCGAGCAGCTTGCCGAGAGCATCAAGGGGGAATACTCAGACTTCCGCAGCTACACCACCCTGACTGTCTCAGAATGGGGGGAGGGTTATCTCAAGGCGGAGTTCAAGAGCAACGAGATGAGCTTTTCAATGCCTCTGATAGTCGATGGGACGCAGCTCTACACTGTGGCAAGCTACAGGCGCTCCCCCGTGCATTACCGCAGAACAGCGGACGGTGCGACCGAATTGCTCTTCGAAAGGCACAGGTTCGTCAAGAGGTAGGCACGGAAGTGTCCGGCTGTTGCGCATGCCTCTTCCGCGCGGTTGCCCGATTCTGCAGGAAGCAGCTTTAATTCTGCACGACGCAATACGCTGCCGTGTTCGTCAGCTACGTGGGCATCAGGGTGAGGGATTTGGAGAGGTCGATTCGGTTCTACCGTGAAGTCTTTGGCATGGAGCTCGTCCGCAGCGGTGACTTTTCAGACCGCGGAGGCGGGAAATTCGCCCTGCTGAAGGACAAGACATCAGGCCAGAGGATAGAGCTGAACTGGTACGCCGAAGGCTCAAGGTATGCTGTCAATTATGAGCCCGGCGAGGCGCTGGACCACATAGGTGTGAAGGTTGACAGCGTCGCTGAGATGCAGAAGAAACTTGCAGCCGGGGGTGTTGAGGTGGTTCCCGTACCTGACACCCTTTCCACGCAGAAGCTCAGCAGCTCGTTTACTCTGCACATCGGTTTTGTAAAAGACCCTGACGGAAACTGGATAGGGCTCTACGACCACGACCGTCCTGTCCCTCCATACGACCCTGACAATTACTGATATGAGCAGCGAGCCGGTTTCCAGGTGCCCTGACATGGTTTAAGCCGTTCATCGCACCCTGGAAATTCTTTGATTCTTCGTACTGGATGAACCTTCTGAGTTCGTCGGTTGAAAGCAAAAGTAAGTCATTTCCTTGGAACAGAATCAGTGCATGTACGCTTGTTTCAAACAGGCGACCTTTTTCTTCTTCCATGTCATCAATACCTGCCAGTGCAATCACAATGGGCATTGCCACAATCATGTCTTCACGTAGAATAGTGATGATTGCCTGTGGAAAGTCAAAATCCGCCGCCGTGTCGTCCGCCCTGATGGGCCCCGTTACCGAAGAGGTCCCCGCATCCGTGGCAATGCCACTTTCATTGTAGACGAGGAAGCGCTGAACGGCCTCTTCTGATGCATGGTTGCAGATAGGCAGTGCCTCGAAGCGAGCCCTCCGATGCATTCTCCCCGTCCCGCTCTTCCCCCAAAGTCTTCTGATTTCACTCTATTAAGGTTCCATAGTGAATATTAATATCCCAAGCAAAATCTCTACACATGGTGTGAGTTATGAAAGCATCCCTTGTCGGCACCGGCTACGTTGGCATTGTAACGGGCGCCTGTTTTGCACACGCAGGTCATGACGTGATCATGGTGGACAACATACAGGAGAAGGTTGACGCTATAAACGCAGGGAAGTCGCCCATATATGAGAAGGGCCTGACGGAGATGATCGGCGAAGAGGTAAGGCGAGGAAGGCTGAAGGGAACCACAAACCTGAGGGAGGCAGTACTCTTCACAGATATTACTTTCATCTGCGTCGGAACGCCTGCGCTCCCGGACGGGAGCCAGAACCTTGGCTATGTGCAGGCGGTAGCCGAGGAGATAGGCAGGGCGATAGCTGAAAAAGGCAGCTTCCACACAGTTGTTGTCAAGAGCACTGTGGCGCCTGGAACAACTCTGGGGGTTGTGAAACCTATACTCGAGAAGGCAACAGGAATGAAGGCAGGCGAAGGGTTCGGGCTTGGTATGAACCCTGAGTTTCTGAAGGAGGGCGATGCTCTGAATGACTTCCTGAAGCCGGACAGGATCGTATTTGGCTTCGTCGGCGACAGGGCGGCCGAGATGCTCAGGTCGATGTATGCACCTTTCTCCGCTCCTGTAATAGAGAAGGATTGCACGACAGCTGAAATGATAAAGTACGCATCCAATTCGCTTCTTGCTGCACGCGTGGCGCTGATAGATGAGATCGGGAATATATGCAAGGGTCTCGGCATCGACGTGAGGGATGTTGCATACGCAGCAGGTATGGACAGGCGGATCGGGCCCCATTTCCTTCACGCCGGGATCGGCTTCGGTGGAAGCTGCTTCAGGAAGGACGTAAGTGCGCTTGCCTGGAAGGGAAAGGATCTTGGAGTTGCCACACCCATACTTGATTCTGTCATATCTCAGAATGACTCCCAGCCGCTCAGGATCGTGGAACTGCTGGGGTCAAGGATGCCCATTGCCGGAAAAACCATAGGGGTGCTCGGCCTCTCCTTCAAGCCGGAGACGGACGACATAAGGGATGCGCCTTCGATAGTTGTCGTGCGATCTCTGCTTGAGCACGGTGCAAAAGTGGCTGCATACGACCCGATGGCCGAGGAGAACTTCTCCAGGATTTATCCGCAGGTGTCATACAAGAAGAATTCGGCGGAGGTCATCAATTCCTCCGACGCCGTGCTTGTGCTTACCGAATGGAATGAGTTTTCAGACCCCTCGATGTACGGGGACAAACCTGTCTTCGACGGAAGGGGAGTGGCGAAGACTGCTGATTACGAGGGCGTCTGCTGGTGATAAACTGAAGGCAGTAATACCTGCAGCCGGGTTGGGAACGAGGTTCCTGCCGCTCACAAAAGCTCAGCCGAAGGAGATGCTTCCTGTTGTGGATAAGCCAGTGATTCAGTATGTTGTGGAGGAGGCAATCGCTTCAGGAATTGATGACATACTCATTGTCACCGGACGGGAGAAAAGGGCAATAGAGGATCACTTCGACGATACGCCGGAGCTGGAGCGGACGCTTGAGCACAAGCACAACAGCGATGTTCTGAAGTCGATCAGGCACATAGCAAACATGGCTTCCATCCACTACGTCAGGCAGAAGTCTCCGAGGGGGCTTGCTGACGCCATATACTGCGCACGCCACCACATAGGGGACGAGAGTTTTGCCGTCATGCTCGGTGACACTATCAACATAGCCGAAACACCGCTTGTCAAGCAGCTGATGGACGCGCACAAACCGCTTGGCGCATCAGTCATTGCGGTTGAGAGGGTAAGCCAGGAGAAGATAAGCGACTACGGTATTGTCGGCGGGCATATGCTCGGTGACAATCTGATAGAGGTCGACAGGCTTGTTGAAAAACCGTCTCCGAAGAATGCACCGAGCAACCTGGGGATTACCGGGACGTACGTGCTCACACCAGGTATCTTCGAGGCAATAGAGCATACAGAGCCGGGGGTAAACGGGGAAATTCAGCTGACAGACGCGCTCAAAGTTCTTGCAAAGAAAGAGAAGATCTACGGCTACCTTTTCTCAGGTCGGAGGTATGATGTGGGCGACATGCTGCTCTGGATGAAAGTCAACCTTGAACTGTCGCTGAAGAGCGAGAAGTACGGCAAGCAGCTCAGGGATTTCCTCAAATCACTGTAAGCGACTGCCTGTTACAGACGATGTCAGGGCGCATGGCACAACTGTGTTCCTTGCTCTCTTTCACGACGTCCATCTAAGAAATATTAATGTATCGGGCAACTATTCGGCTTGCAAGAGTACTTGGGAGCTGTGTACAGTGGTGGATGTATTCAAGGCTGAGCTGGCACTCGGTGAGATTCACGATGACTGCCAGGCTGTAAAGCATCTACACATCTCAGAACCTCACAGCTATGTCTGGCTCGAGCGCGAATACGGTCAGGCCAGCACCATGGACCTGCATGCGTTCTGCTCGCAGTGTGGTGCAGTGAGAATTACTGTCGGTCATGGCAGGCCAGTTTCCTTCTTTGTGCAGGGTGTGTCGAACGTGGTCAGGCACGTCGCCTCGCACAGGTCCAAGATTACAGAATGCCAGGCGAGGCTGATGGCAAAAGCGGTGACATCTGACCCTGACCTGAACGACAGCTACTCAACCGGCATAGATATGCAGCTTGAACGTTTCATTTCAATAGTACACTACTTCAGGCCTGAGCTTGAGGATGATGACATTGTCAGAGCCCTCTTCATGAAGCAGAGGAAACAGCCAAAACAGTGATATGTGCCCGTCTTCAGGGCCAAACCTTACTGGCGCCGTTTACTGTCAGGTTGAATAAAGCCCGCCCTATGGAATGTACATCAACTTCTGACCGTATGAACGAAGGCTTAAAACGATTTCATTGTTTCAGTAGATTGCAGGTGTCGTGTAATGAAGGTTATAGTTACTGGAGGAACGGGGTTCATAGGTCATTATCTCACAAGGGCACTTGTCAGGCGTGGCGACGAAGTGGTTGCCACGCACTTTGACAGTGGCAGCCCGCTTGAGGGTGAGCGTGTTGAAGGAGCCAGCTACCAAAGGCTCGATATATCATCAAAGGACGAGGTTTTCTCGCTGGTGGAGCGAGAGAAACCGGATGCGGTATTCCACCTCGCCGGTCAGGCATATCCTGTCCCCTCCTGGAATGACCCTGCGAGTACGTTCAGGGTGAATGTCCTCGGGACAGTCTATCTCTTTGAGGCTGTGAGAAAGTCCGGGAGGGAAATTGTTGTTGCCAATGCGTGCTCAGGAGCCGAATACGGGGACAGGGTGATGTCACCCATCCCGGAGGAGAGCGTGCTGAGGCCGCTCTCTCCATACGGCGTGAGCAAGGCGACGCATGATATGCTTGTGTACCAGTACTACAGGTCTTACTCCCTGCCGTTTTTCAGCTTGAGGCTCTTCGGCACAACCGGGCCGGGCAAGTCGGGAGACGCTCTCAACGACTTTGCATCGCAGGTCGCGGTTGCAGAAAACAACGGGGGCCAGGTCAGGGTAGGGCGCCTTGATGTCATCAGGGACATTTCGGATGTCAGGGACGTTGTCAATGCATTCCTTCTTGTTTCACAGAAGGGCAGTCCCGGCGAGCCGTACAATATCGGTTCAGGAAGACACTACAGGATAGGCGATCTGCTGGATCTGCTTCTGTCAATGGCCAAGACCGAGGTAAAGTACAGCGTTGAGAGCAGCAGGATACGGCCATCGGACGAGGTCGAGATTTTCCCCGATATAACGAAGATAAAGGCTCTCGGATACTCACCTCAGTACGAGATGAGGCAGACTCTCTCAGACCTCCTCGAATTCTGGCGGGTGCGCGGGAACAGCGTTGACGAGGTAACCAAGACCGACGTCAAACACATGGCGTACTGACACGCACGGTTCAGATGCTGAACAGCAGCGCCTGTCTCGCATTCCATGTGCCATGCCCGGAGTGAACATGCTCCCGGGGAACCGGCTGGGCTGCGGGGTTCAGTGCTTCGGTGAGTTCGCTGCTTTCCGTGATTCGCTCACTCTGTCAAATGCATCCCTGACCTCCCTGGCAGCGTCCTCAGACGAGAGGTGTGTGTAGAGCTGCGTTGTGCTTATGGACGAATGGCCTAGATGCACCTGTACCGCCCTCAGGTTCACGCCGCTTCTCACCAGCCTGGTCGCGCACCAGTGCCTGAGTGCGTGTGGGTGCATCTGGCTCACACCCGCCTTTTTTCCCTCAATCTTCACCATTCTCCTAACTGAGTTGTAAGAGAACCTTCTGCCTCCTGCTACAAACAGGGCTGCCACTCCGTCACTGCCCCTTTTCTTCATGTAGAGTTCAATGTCCGCGGCCAGGGAATCTGGCATTCCCACTGTCCTCTCCGCTTCCATCTTCTCGCTTCTGACGTGCAGCAGCTTTCCGTTCACATCCGAAGCGTTCAGCTGGACAAGCTCGCCGAGCCTGAGGCCGCAGAATGCCAGCGTCTCTATGATGACCCTGTTGCGTAGTGCATTCAGGCTCCCCTTCCTCCGCCACGGGCCCTCGATAAGTCTGAAAACATCTTCATCCGCCGGGACCCAGGGCTCACTGCTTTTCCTCTGCTTCAGTACCGGGAGATCAACCTTGATTCCGCTGAAATCAAGCCAGGCTGCAATATCCCTGAGCTGGTTCCTTATTGTCGATTCCCTTCTTCCGTCCCTGAGTTTATCCTCCACATATGACCAAAGTGCCTCCGCGCCGGGGCTGTCCAGCCCCAGCCTTCCGTAGAGTGACACTACTGTCCTCCCCATCCTTCTTGCAGTTGTCGGAGAATATCTGCCCGAACCGACTGCCCACGTCTTAAACCTGGCCAATTCCTCTCTTTCTGGCTTCATTTCCAATTCCTCGTTTTGATCAAAGGGAAGACAATAGCGGAACAGTGCCAGCCTGTCCGCCTTTGTTCCTCCTTCTTTCCGAAGACACCTGTATGAGCTTAAAACAGTGCCGGGGAGGAGACCGACAGATGCAATTCATGCCATTCCGCCGGAGCCCGATGCACAGAATCGCAGTGTCCGGCAGATTCAGGGCAATGATTATATCTCAGCGATATTCCTCATGTCGGACATGGCAGTCCTCGCGATCCCGGCCGGTCCTGCCTCCGTCATGTTTGGAGTAGCGGGCGGCGTCGCCGGTTTCCTGCTTGCACTTCTGCTCAAGAGGTGGATACCAGGCAGGTTCTCCATACTTGTTTCAGCAGCCATAGCAGGAATTGCTGCCGAACTGATTTCAGGTTTCCTTGGCGGGCTGACAGGCAACGACGCAGTGGTTCTCACAGCAAGGCTGATCGGGCTTTTCATCGGTGGCGCGATGTTCAGGTTCACATTCAAGGGCCACTTTGGTACAACTCCGGAGTGGATGACGCCGTATCTTGCAAGCTCTTTTGCCTCCTGGACCGCATTCGCCATGAGCCTTGAGGTAGTGGGGCTTGTTTCAATAGTGGCTGCAGTGGTGGGAGGCTTCTGCGCCTCCTGGCTCGGCAAGATTGTTTCGAAGTATCTCCCCAAATCGGTGGAGCAGGCATCTGCCATGACTCAGGTTTCTGGGCTCTCATGGCTGCTGGGCTTTGTTGCATACTCGCTTGGTATCGTGGGCCTCTACACGGTTTCAGGCAAGGTCACACTCACACCCTTTGGTGTGTTCGCCGCAAGCAGCGTTGCACTTCTTCTTTCCGTTCTGATCGCCCTTCCTTTCGTGACAAGGGAAAGGGTCTATTCCAGGCTCACAGAGCGATTAAGCAGGCTCTGGAGATACATGGGCTCTTTCATTCTTCTCTTCCTTTTCATTGCCCTGCTGATACTCGTCGGATACCAGAAATCCTTCTCGATGACAATACTGCTTATCGCAGTAACAGGAGGCCTCGTTGCTGGTCTTGTTTCAGGCTTCGTATCATACTTCTTTTCAAAGGAAAAGAAAGGGTTACCTCCCCAGACCTTCAGCGCGATACTCCTAGGTATCTCCGCCGGGCAGGGAATTGGTGTCATAGTGTCTGTGTCGCTCGATACATTCCTTTACAGTCTCTACTCTGTCGAGATCATCGAGCTCATTTTCCTTTCGGGTCTCGCTGCGACAGTCGCAGGCTTCCTGATTACTGTCATGAGGGTCAGGCGCCTGTCGCCTGCGGAGGCGACAGTTCAGACCCCAGTCAATGAGCAGCAGGAGGGTCAGGAGAAAAAACAGGAAGAGGCACAGCCAAAGCCCCCCGCATGATGCACAAGTGCTCATGTCTTTATGCGGCCGAAGCGAAGGGGCGGGAATGCCAACGGTTATTATGTTGCGCCGTCAATGGCTGCGGCCGGGTTAGTGCAGATGGCTCCTGACGTATCGCTTCGTCAAGTTCGCGAAAGTGACCTGAACGTTTTCTTTGAGCATCAGCTCGACACAGAGGCAAACCGGATGGCTGCCTTCACAACAAAGGATCCAAGCGACCGCAGCGCGTTTGACGCCCACTGGGCAGGGATTCTCGCGGACCCGTCCAACGTCGTCAGGACTGTTTTGCTTGGAGAGACGGTTGCGGGCCTTGTGTCCAAGTATGAGGAAGAGCACAGGCCCGAGGTGACTTACTGGATTGGCCGTGAGTTCTGGGGAAAAGGTGTAGCCACAGCTGCCCTCAGGCAATTTCTGGATATTGTAAGAGTGAGACCGATATACGCGAGAGCTGCAAAAGACAACGCACCTTCACTCCGTGTGCTACAGAAGTGCGGCTTCAGTATAATCGGCGAGGGCAGCGGCTATGCAAATGCGCGAAGGGAGAACATCGAGGAATTCCTCCTTTCACTTTCTTGAACGACCATCCCTTCAAATCCGGAAGATATTTAGCGTTTGGGAGGACTGGCATACATGTTTATTATGAAGGGGAAGGAAAAGACATTCAACAAGCAGGTAGACGTTGCATCCCTTGTCCAGAAATTCTCGGGATACCTTCAGGAACAACACTGGAAAGTCCAGCAGTCAAACGACGCACAGCGTGCTGTAGTGCAGGCCCAGAAAGCTGGGATTCTGAGGGACCTCGTTACTGCAGACAGGGCGCTCACATTCACATTCGAGAACCAGGTTGACGGCCTTCATGTCAATGTGGGCATAGGAAAATGGCTGAAGAACATAGGTATAATGGCCGTTGAAGCATTGCTCCTCAGCGAACTGTTTCTTGTGGTTGACATTCCTGAAATGCTCTGGACGGAGCATGTGGAAAAGGGATTGATGGCAAATCTTGAAGAAATGGTCAATTCGATGTGAACAGACCATAAATCATCCTATTCCGGTTCTCGCGGGAGTGTGTTCGCAGTCCTGCATAAGTGCACGGATGCCATAACGTTGCGCCCGCCCCATTTCAGGCCTGGATGGGATTTTCGCCCTGAATCAGTGCCAGGTGCGGGCCGGCTGAACCTTGAAGGCAGCAGGCACTTTTCCTCCACCGGAAGCTGAAAACAATTGCAAATGAATTTATTACAGCTTGTCGATGACAGTTACAATGTCAAGCGACGTGCCACAGGTCAGTCAGCCTCCGCAGACACCCCCTCCGTATCCATATCAGCCTGGTCTTGACCACGATGGCGAGACTGCAAAGACGATGGTGCTCATAGGCATGATCCTTCAGGTTGTATTGCTTGTTCTGGGTATTTTCTCTCCTTTCTTTTTTGTGGGTATTCTGTGGGTAATCCTTGATTTTGTGTTTGTTTACTCAAAGTTGAGCGAAGGGCGGCTCAACGAAGCTGAGACGCCGTGCCTGGTGCTTGCCATCCTGCAGCTCCTGTTTGGCGGCGTATTGCCAGGCATTTTCCTGCTGATCGGCTATGTCAAGCTGAAGGACTCGATAAGAAACAGGATGGCTGTCCATCCCCCGCCTCCCTCCTACTGAGGGCCGCTGCCGACCCTGGCCATATTGCACCTGCGCCTTCGACGGGAGGAATCGATTTAGCCTAGCAGGCACTAAACAGTCAGCAGGTGATGTGAGTGGATGGCATAGGTGCAGGCAGGGAAGGGAAATCAGTCTCTGCTACGGTAGTGGCAGTGTGTCGCAGCTCTGGGCACACCTTCACAAAGCTCGCTGAAGAAAGAATACAACTGCTGGAGGGACTGGGCGTCGAAGGTGACGCTCACATGGGCAAGACCGTCCAGCATCTTTCACGCTTGGCAAAAGATCCAGATAGGCCGAATCTCCGTCAGGTTCATCTTATCCATGAAGAGCTCTTTTATGAACTCAGGAAGGAGGGTTACGAGATTTCACCGGGGCAGATGGGAGAGAACATCACAACTTCAGGGGTTGACTTGCTTGGCCTGCCTGCGGGGGCGCTTCTGCAACTGGGCGATAAAGCGGTGGTGAAGGTGACCGGCCTGCGTGATCCGTGTTACAAGCTCGACCAGCTTCAAGCAGGTCTGATGGGCGCGGTGCTCTCCAGAGACAGGGACGGCAGAATTGTCAGAAAGTCAGGCATAATGGGTGTTGTTGTCACAGGGGGAGAGGTCAAGCCGGGCGACAGAATATGTGTGCGACTCCCGGAGGGCAGCCGGATGCCGCTCGAGGTTGTGTGATGACCTGAATGTCGTTCCATTTACCGTTTTGGCCGCAGGAGGGTCCTTCCTGCATGCTTGCTCTCTGACCCGTGGATACTCTTGGAACGTTGCTCCAGAATCGCGGTTCTATCAACAAATTGGAGAATGAGCGGACTCCCACGTTTTACCGCTGACGACAGGCGTACAATTCAACTCAGTGTGAAGTATTTGTCGAAAAGTGGAAAGAAACCGTATTGCAGGAGATGGAGTCAGTTGCTCAGTTTCACAGTCTGAACTTGACTGCAAGGTCGATGAGTGAAGTGAACTGCAGTATTGCTGAATCATCCCGTGTCCTCCCCTTCTGCACAGTCCTTCGCTTGTCAAAAGTCGATGAGAGCTGCTTCATGAATTCGCCCATTCCTGCAATTCGGTATTTTGCAACTTCGTGCTTCCCTTCGATTATACATTTGAACATGCGGTGCGTTGCGCCAAGCGTGACCAGCGGCATCGCAACGATCAGGTTTCGAAGCTGCAGGTTCTTTATCATGAGCATGGGGAAGTTGCGTGCCTGGTTCTTGACTCCATAGCCGTTAAGCTTCTCACCGGTTGCGTTGCCTATATGAAATACAACTGACCCCGGAACCAGCATGACCTTGTAACCCATGAGCCTGGTTCTGACCGCAAGGTCGACATCTTCAACATAGGTGTTGAACGATTCATCAAACCCCCCGACGAGGTCAAAAACACGCTTACTTATCAGCAATGCTGCTCCCTGGGCGTACAGTACTTCGCGCGGCTCACCTTGCTCTTCGTAACCATCCGGCAGCGAATAGTCTACGAGGTTGCTCTGGCAGATACCGATGCTGTTGTCTGCGAGCATTTCTTTCAATGCGTTCTGGATAAAGTCTTGTTTAACTCTCACATCGTTGTTCAGGAAAAACAGATACTCCCCGGTGGCAAGTTTGGCGGCTGCGTTGTTGCCGCCTGCAAAATGGAGATTGGTTGAAAGTTCCAGGATTCTGAACCTCTCATCCTGGTTATGGGACCTGAACCAGTCAGCGGAACCATCGCCTGAATTGTTGTCCGCGAGTATCACTTCAAAGTCCGGGTAGGTTACCTTGCGGATGCTGTCCATGCAGTCCGGAAGAAATCTTGCGCCATTGTAGTTCAGAACGATGATCGTAACCTTCGGGTTTAGCAACTAGACCCCCCAATTCTGGGAAGTGAATGTGAAAAGAATACTTTAAAATAACGCAAGACACCAGAAGTGTCGCTGCGACATGATTGGAACCGCATCACTGCGCTCTTCTTCTGGGACAGGTGACTTGAAACGACGGCCGGAAGTGTCGGTGCGTAATCCACTTGGCACGAGTTGAGGCAGCGAACATCGCCGGAAGTCCGAATTTCGCCCTGCAAAGTCGAGGGCAATGAATTGTTCACAGGGTCAAGTCACCGCTTGCCTTCCTGGTGCAGACAAAGTCAACTACCACCGATTGAAATCGGTGGCTTGTAACTGGGGTCGGAAAAATGTGTCCATCTCTCTTCATTCCCCGCTACGATAGGCCGGTCGACACCGGCCCTCGCCGCAATGTTCACAGCGGCGA
>JBJKPR010000056.1:0-82007 GCA_046706185.1 Candidatus Sysuiplasmataceae archaeon | reverse complement strand
AAGCTCATAGGTGCACAAATGTGATTGAGTGTGATGCTGAGCAGTGCCTTTCAGCTGAAGAAGGACAGGCACAAAGCAGTGCTAGTCACAAGACCTATACACTAGAAAACTATGTCAGCTACAGTGTTTGAAAGCCTTCAGTTCAGGGTAGGCAAAGCGCTTAATTTCTCTTATCTCCTGTGGGATACAGAGTCGGGAGAGGCAGCCGTTATTGACCCCTCATTCGACACAAAGGAAGCAGAGGCCGAGATTTCCTCGAGAGGATTGAAGCTCAGGTACATACTGTTGACCCACCATCATAATGACCATGTGCAGGAGGCGACAAACCTGAGGACAAGGAGCGGGGCCAGGATTGCGGCACACTCCACATCGACGGCCGAACATGACATAGGCCTCGAGGACGGGGAGACCGTTCGCCTGGGAAGCGAAGAGGTGAAGCTTCTGCATACTCCCGGCCACACAGTCGACAGCTCCTGCTATCTTGCCGGCAGCAAGCTGTTCACGGGAGACACGCTTTTCATCGGCGAGTGCGGAAGGGTCGACTTGGAAGACAGCAGCGCTGAATGCATGTATGAGAGCCTGCTCGTGAAGATACCGTCACTGCCTGACGAGACAACTGTGTACCCTGGTCATGACTACGGAAAAACACCAATCTCGACTCTTGGGGAGGAGAAGAAGAGCAACTACACACTGCAGCCCAGGTCAAAGGAGGAATTCCTCCAGTTCATGAGATCATAGACCGCTTGTATCCTTCAGCAGTTTTTCGACAAGAAGCTTCTCCACCTTTCTGATAGACTTGCTCACCGCCGGTGCTGTGACGCCGGCTATTCTGGCAACGTCATCGGTCGTCACTCTTCTTGGAACATCAAAGTAACCCATTGCGCTTGCCAGTTTCACAAGAGACAGTTGCGACGCGCTCAGCCCTGTTTCTTGCCTGCTGTCGGAGAAGGGTTCCGTGACCGAATGAATCCTGAACGAGATTCCCTGCTTCTGAAGCAGGTCCGAAAGGGCTCTTGCCTTGTCCTTCTCCACAAAGAGCGTGAGAGCTACACTCCCCTTTCTTATTCCCAGAGGCGAAGCCAGGTAGATAGAGCCTCCAAGCTCCCTCAAGACAGGGGAGAGCTTGGCCGGCATGGCGTGTTTTATGATCGCAGTGTAGTGACCTGTGGACGACTCCGCCTCAATCACCTCGAAATCCAACAGGCCGTACTTTTCCAGAAGGTCCTGCCTCCTTAGTGCGATTTCATCAAGAGTGTAAAAACCGGTCTCTCTCCTGATGCGGACAAGCTCCGCAGCAATATCTTCCGAGATGAAAAGTGTTTGAAGCAGCTCCATGCTGCTGTTACTCCTGTAGAACTTTGCAAGCAACTCGCCCAGCGGAGCGATGGCGCCAAGGTCAAGTTCAAGAACCAACCTCTTGAGAGGCATCGGGGGATGTATTGCGGCGTGGGAGATAACACTTCACATACTTTCCAGATCGCCCCCATCAACTCATGTTAGCCCCTGTTCCAGCGCATTTAAAAATCACGTGCTGCCAGGAGCCTTTGCCAAGCCGATGTCCGTGTTTTCCAGGGTGGCCCTCGGTGCAATGGAAACATTGATTATTCAAGTCACGCTAGTGCCACTTATGGTGCCCACCAAAGCCGCATCCCGGGAAGAAATAACAGAGAAACTGTTCTCTATGTGCAAACGGCGCGGTTTCTTCTGGCCATCTTTCGAGATATACGGTGGCATCGCGGGCTTCTATGATTATGGCCCTCTCGGCGTGATGATGCGCAACAATGTCACCGCCATCTGGAGAGCTATTTACAGGGCAGAGAACTTTTACGAAATTGACACCCCCACAGTAAACCCGGAAAACGTGTTCAGGTCATCCGGGCATCTGGAGTTCTTTTCCGACTTTCTTGTCGACTGCAGCAAGTGCCATGAATCCTTCAGGGCAGACCATCTTGTCGACCTGGCGGGGGAACCGTCCACGAAGGAGACCCTTTCAAGAAAGCTCGCAGAAGAAAAAACAAGGTGCCCGAGATGCGGGGCGCGCAGTTTCTCATCCCCCCGCCCGTTCAATCTCATGTTCGAGACGCAGATAGGCCCCGCAGGCAGCAAGACAGGGTATCTCAGACCCGAAACAGCACAGGGCATATTCATGAACTTTCAGCAGGTGAACAGGTTCTTCAGGGAAAAACTGCCCTTCGGCATAATACAGACCGGGAGGGGCTACAGGAATGAAATATCGCCAAGGCAAGGGCTGCTGCGGCTGAGGGAGCTGAACATGCTGGAGGCAGAGCTTTTCGTCGACCCCGCAGGGAAGCAGTGGAAGGGTTTCGAACGAATAAAGGATCAAAAACTGACGCTTCTTCCAAGGGACGGCAAGCAGGGGATTGTGAAGATCGGAACAGCCGTCGAAAACGGTACAATAGGGAGCGAGGTTCTTGCATATTTCATGTACCTTACTCACAGGTTCATGGTCACAGTCGGGGTAGATCCGGGAAGGAGCAGGTTCAGGCAGCACGCAACGGATGAGATGGCCCATTATTCAACAGACACGTGGGACTTTGAGGCAGAGCTGAGCTATGGCTGGACCGAGCTGGCAGGCGTGGCAGACAGGGGCGATTACGACCTCAGTGCTCACATCCGCGGCGCCTCTGCCGACCTCACATTTTTCAGGAAGAGCGATACTGAAAGGATTGAAAAGAGGACTGTCGTCAGGGCGAACAGGTCGAGGCTTGGCCCCGTTTACAAGGAGAAGGCGAAGGAGATTGCGGCACTCATCGAGCAAATGCACCCGTCCGATGTCAGCGGGAAGGGGAGTGTGTCGGTTACCATTGGTGGCAAGAGCATCGAAGTTCCGGCCGATTTCTTTGCGGTGTCTGAGGTGGAGGAAAGAGTTCGCGGTGAGAAGTTTGTTCCTCATGTCATTGAACCTTCCATGGGGCTGGACAGGATATTCTTCACAGTTCTCGAGCACAACTTCTCCGAGATGGAAGATTATGCCCTGCTCCGGCTGCCCCCCGCTGTCGCACCAATCAAGGCAGGTGTGTTCCCTCTTCTCTCCGATGCCGGGATGGTCGACAAGGCACTCGCGATACAGAGCGAGCTCCTAGCTGCAGGGGTGGAGCCATACTTCGACGAGTCAGGCTCGATAGGAAGAAGGTATGCAAGAATGGATGAAGTGGGCACGCCGTACTGTATAACGGTGGACGACGTGACAATGAGGGACGGGACTGTTACAGTCCGCGAAAGGGATACAAGAAAGCAGGTCCGGGCGGGACTTGGGTCGCTCTCCGGCGTCATGGCAAGGCTGCTTTCAGGAGAGAGAATCGAGAGCTTGGGCCCTGTGCTTGAAGCGAAGGAAGAGAGTTTGATTGATAGGGAGGGATATTGATTGGACAGCACTATTTTCGGCTCGATGTCGGATGTTAGCATAATAGCTGCCAGGATGGCAAAGGTATCGATAGGCAGACCGGAGGTCAGGGGGCAGCTGGTGTACGCTGCACCTGAAGACGAGATAAGAAACACGGCAAGCAAAATGGTTGAAAGGGACCTCGATGAAATACCTGTGATGGAGAGGAAGAAGGTGGTTGGCGTGCTCTCCATGAAGTCAATAGTAAGAAGAAAGAACCTCCCTCCCACCACGAAGGTAAGGACTCTCATGTCAAACCCTCCGGAACTTCATCCCTGGAGTAACGTTTTCGACCTCGCTCAGGCAATCATAGACACAGGGTTCAGACAGCTTCCCGTTACAGAAGACGGAAAGCTAGTCGGCATCGCGGACAGGACGCTGCTTGTCAGGCTTGCGCTTTCTGTCAGGGAGCTGGGAAGGGTAGATGTCTCCGATGTAATGACATCCTCTGTGGTCACCCTCTCGGAGAAGGAATATGTTGACAGGGCGTACGAGACAATGAGGTCTACGGGCATAAGGACAATTCCTGTTGTTGACGACCTCGGCAAAATGACTTCGGTGCTCTCCATTTCAGACCTGATTTCACTGGGCGTGAGGACAAAATCGAGCCAGACGTTCGGCGAACTTGTCGGAAATGCCAATCCTGTGGAGGTCACCGTAGGCAGCCTGGCGAAAAAGGATTATATGAGCATCTCACCGGCCGACAGCATGGAGAGGGCGATGAACTTGATGCTTGATGATCACGTGCGCTCCCTGCCCGTTCTCTTAGAGGGTGTACCTGCTGGCATTTTGACGAAGTATGACATAGCCCAGATGATAGTCTCTCTCCAGGTGAGGGAATCGGTCTATGTCCAGATCACAGGTTTGACTGACGAGGGGATACTGGAGGAGATGTACAACGAGATACAGAAGAGCATGAACAGGATAGAGAAGATATCGAGGCCCGTTTCCCTGTACCTGCACATACACACATACAGCAGTGAATTCGGCAAGGTCAAGTATTCGCTGAGCGCAAAACTGCTGACCGTCGACAGGCTTTTTGTAGCCAAGGCGTTCGAGTGGGAGCCTCTCAAGACAGTCCAGGATCTGCTGTACAGGCTGGAGCGCATGGTCAAGGAGATGAAGTCTATCCGCGTTGACGCAAGAAAGAGAAAGAAAAGCCCTCGGCTCGAAGCCTGAGCACTCTTTCCAGGGTCAATGCTGAGGATCTTTGGACAACAAATAAATAACCCTAGATCTCGTGGGGCTATTCATGAACTTAACAGGCACAACTGCTTTGACTGCGGCGGCCGTCATGCTGCTGTTCCTGCTCCTGATACAGGCAGCTCACCCTGTCTCATTCCACTCCACTTCAGTATCCCCTGTGGCCTACCAGCACGACGACCTGTCCCAGGGTGCAAACACGACTGCTCCGAACGCTATCAATCAGCTTGTCTTCTCTGCAGTCGGCGTGGTCGTTGCCATCCTTTCAGCGGCGGGGCTCGCAGTCGTCATCAGGCGCGGCAATTTCCTCTGAAATGAAGGCAGAGGACGTGCAGTTGGTTTGGTCTGCTGCATTTCACTGCCCTCCGTTTCCAAAAACTAATAAGTACCAGATGATAATGCATCAAAGGTATCTTAATTGAAAGATGCAGGTTTGCTGCTGCTCGAGGACGGAACTTTTTATGAGGGCGGCATTTTCGGTCATCCTGCCGACACGTACGGCGAAGTCGTTTTCTCCACCTCAATGACAGGCTTTGAAGAATCGATCACAGACCCTTCCTACAGGGGACAGATACTTGTCTTCAGCTATCCGCTCATAGGCAACTACAGGTTCAGCTCCTCAACACTCCAATCTGTTTCCCCCCACGTGCGCGGCATTGTTGTTTCCGAGAATGCCTCAATGCCCTCTGGCAGTGGTTCACGCCTGGACAGCTATCTCGACAGGCATATGATCCCAGGCATCCGGGGAATTGACACGAGAAGCCTTGTCCGCAGGGTCAGGACGAGTGGAACAATGAAGGGCATGATCCTGTGCCATCCTTCCGGTGCCGAAGTCGAGTCCAGGCTCAGGGAGCTCGCGTCAATGGGGGATGTGTGGGAGGATAACCTCGTAGGGGAAGTCAGCACCTCTCGTGTCAGAGGCCCCTTCGGCAGCGGACCAAGGGCTGTCATAGTGGACTGCGGCATGAAGAAGAACCTGCTCCGCGACATCTCCTCCAGGTTCGAGACGTACGTTGTCCCCTATTCGAGCAGCTATGACGATGTCGTATCACTTTCACCGGACTGCATTGTGGTCTCAAGCGGTCCCGGCGATCCTTCACATCCTGCCTTGAAACCCACGCTCTCCATGCTTGGCAGGCTCTGCGATACACTCCCAGTCCTGGGCATCTGCCTGGGGCATCAGCTTGTCGCTCTCTCGCAGGGCGCCTCCACCTACAAACTCAGCTTCGGGCACAGGGGCATCAACCACCCCGTCAGGCTCGGGGAGAGAGTGTATATCACATCGCAGAACCACGGCTTCGGCGTCAGGGAGGGCTCGCTTGAAAATACGCCCCTCAGTGTGAACCAGAGGAGCCTGAACGACGGAACTGTGGAAGGGCTGATGCATGACAACGGCAGGGTATTCACTACCCAGTACCATCCTGAAGGAGGTCCGGGCCCTTCGGACACCTCCTTCATCTATGACACATTCAGGAGAATAGTGGAAAAAGGTGTTTGAGAATGCCTGTGGATCCTACTCTGAGGAAAGTGCTTGTGATAGGTTCTGGTCCCATAGTGATTGGTCAGGCGGCAGAGTTTGACTTCTCCGGGAGCCAGGCATGCAAGGCGGCCAGGGAGGAAGGGGTGCATGTTGTGCTGCTCAACTCAAATCCTGCAACAATCCAGAGCGACAGGGAGATTGCCGACACAGTGTACATTGAACCGATGACGGTTGAGACAGTAAGCAGGATAGTCGAGGAGGAGGGAATAGACGGCATCTTCAGCGGCATGGGCGGACAGACTGCGCTCAACCTCTGCACCGAGCTTTCAGAGAAATCGGCGCATTCAGGAAAGCAAGTCAGGCTTCTGGGATCCAACCAGTCTGCAATCACGGCTGCAGAGGACAGGGAACTTTTCAGGGAAACGATGATCCGTGGAGGTCTTCCTGTTGCGAAGAGCTTCACTTGCACCAGCATTGCAGACTCCAAGAACTACGTCCGGGAACTTGGAGGGTACCCTGTAATGATCAGGTCAGCCTACACGCTCGGCGGAACAGGAAGCGGGATAGTCAGAAGCGACGAGGAGCTTGAGTATGTTGTAGGGACAGGACTGGCCAGTTCGAGGATAGGGCAGGTGATAGTTGAGGAAAGCATACTCAACTGGGAAGAATATGAGTATGAGGTCGTCAGGGACTCAGCGGGCAACAGTGTCATAATATGCAGCATGGAGAACCTGGATCCTATGGGCATACATACGGGCGACAGTATCGTCGTGGCGCCCGCCCAGACACTCAGCGACAGGGACCATCAGATGCTCAGAAGCGCCGCCCTGAGGATCGTAGAGATCCTGGGAATTGAAGGTGCCTGCAATGTTCAGTTTGCCGTCCACCCTCGCACGCGCGATTTCAGGGTGGTGGAGGTAAACCCGCGCGTTTCAAGGAGCTCGGCGCTTGCATCGAAAGCCACGGGCTACCCGATAGCTCGTGTTGCCGCGAAGATAGCGCTTGGCCTGCGACTTGACGAGATAGAGAATGCGATCACAAAGAAAACTATGGCCGCATTCGAACCTGCGCTTGACTACGTCGTTGTCAAGATACCCAGATGGCCGTTTGACAAGTTCAGGTTTGCGGACAGGAATATCGGGACGCAGATGAAGAGCACCGGTGAGACAATGGCAATCGGAAGGTCGTTCGAGGAGGCCATGCTGAAGGCACTCAGGTCACTTGAGGTGGGGCTCATGGACCTCGATACCGGTGATGTCGGCTCCTGGCCGGACAGGCAGATAGTTGAGGAGCTGAGAAGACCGTCAGACAGGCGCATATATGCGATAATCGAGGCGCTCCGCCGCTCCTTTCCGGTGGGAAGGATCAGGAGGGAATGCGGCTGGAACGCCTTCTTCCTCAACAAGATGAAGCTAATGGTGGACACTGCTGCCGCAGTGAAAGCGGGGGAGGAGGGGGCTGTGGAAGAGGCGCTTCGTCTCGGGTTCAGCCCCGATTACCTGTCGCAGCTCGCGGGCACCCACTACTCGGGAGGCAGGGTCTTCAGGATGGTGGATACGTGCGCTGCGGAGTTCGAGGCACAGACTCCCTACTATTACGGAACAACCAGGGGAGCCGATGAGGTAAGGGAGTCCGGCAGGAAAGGAATACTGATAATCGGCGGCGGCCCGATTCGCATTGGCCAGGGAATTGAGTTCGACTACTGCTGTGTCCATGCGGCAATAACCTCGAGAGAGGAAGGGTACGATGCAGTGATCATCAACAACAACCCGGAAACTGTATCCACTGACTTCGACCTGAGCTCTAGGCTGTATTTTGAACCTTTGACACGCAACGACATAATGGATGTTGTCAGGCGTGAGAAGCCGCTGGGGATAATGACCCAGTTCGGGGGCCAGACCGCGCTCAATGCAGCAATGGAACTGAACGGCGAACCGCTTGTCACCGTCCTCGGAACACCGCCTTCCTCTCTCCTCCTTGCAGGAAACAGGAAGCAGTTTTCAGACTTCGTCAGGGGGCTGGGACTGGAGCAGCCAGCATCGCTGGAGGCGTTCTCCGTGGGTGAGGCGCTTGCATCCGCAAGCAGGCTTTCCTACCCTCTGATACTGAGACCTTCGCACATCATAGGGGGCAGGGGGATGGAGATAGTCTTTGACGAGGATCAGATGAAGTCTTATCTCTCCGACACCGGATTATCGAGTAGCAACGGACTGCTCATAGAGCGTTACCTCTCCAATGCTGTGGAGGTAGACGTCGACGTTGTCTCCGACGGCACGAAGGCATTCATAGGCGGCATACTTGAGCATGTTGAGGCCGCAGGCGTACACTCCGGCGATGCAACGATGGTAATGCCTCCGCAGACACTGACTTCGGATGAAGTGGCGGAGATCGAAAGGCAGGCAAACCTGCTGACCGCTTCCCTTCACGTCAAGGGGCTGGCCAACTACCAGTTCGCGGTGAAAGACGGGAAGGTTTATGTTCTGGAGGCGAACCCGAGGGGGAGCAGGACAGTGCCCTTCGTATCGAAGTCAACGGGCATACCCCTCTCCAAGATTGCGACGAAGGCGATCCTGGGCCATTCACTAGATGAATTTGACCTGAGAAGCAGGATCGGGGAAAGGATAGCGGTGAAGGTCTCGGTTTTTCCATTCCTCAAACTCAGGGGAGTCGACAGCGTGCTGGGGCCGGAAATGAAGAGCACAGGCGAGGTGATGGGCATAGGGCGCAGCTATGCAGAGGCGGCATGGAAAGGGTTCACCGCCGCAGGGTACAGGCTGCCCACGGCCGGTTCAGTTTACCTGACAGTCAGGGACACGGACAAGGAGCAGCTGCTTCCGATAGCGGAGAAGCTCAGGTCGCTCGGCTTCGGGATATATGCAACAAGAGGTACACAGGAATTCCTGGAGAACCACGGCATAGGTGCCGAAAGGGCGTACAAGCTGGCAGAGAAGCTGAAACCGGACGCGATCGGACTAATGAGGTCAGGGAAAGTGTCCCTCGTAATAAACACACCCCGAATAGCCTCCGGCAGCGTCCGTGACGGCTCGATGATGAGGCGTGTTGCCGTCGAAACAGGCATACCGCTTGTCACAACAATAAGGGGAGCCAGGCTCATGGCCGAGGCAATCGAATTCGGAATATCGGGAAGACCCGGTCTGGTCAGGATCTGAGAGCTGCCCGCGCATCACCTCAAAGTGAGTTCCCTCACTCCCTTCGCATTCCTGAGCAGCGGTATCAGTTCTGCAGGCACTTCCGAACCTGTCACGACATAAAGCTTCGGGTCTTCGTTGAGCTCCGGATCCTCAACGATGGCCTGCCTGATGCTGATACCCGCATCCGCTATGATCCTGGAAACGTCTGCAAGTATGCCTGGCTGGTCCGCGTTGTCTACACTGATCTCCACCGTTCCCCACTTCATATCATGGGCCACCTGACTCAGGTTTGCCACTGGCTGGAGGTTCCCGAAGAACCTCATCAGCTCAGGGTCTCTGCTTATTGTTTCGGCTGTCGCTCTTACTACCCGCCGGTCAACACCAACCGACCTGGCCAGCGCCACATCACTCAGCCTTACGTTGCCGCAAAATATCTTCGCATCCCTGACCCGCAGACCTAACTTGATCATCATCCGGGCGACCTTGGACTGGCCCGGGTAAATGCCGAATTCGCGTGCGATATCTTCCCACATGTACTTCAGCGCATATATCTGTACAATAATGTATAAATATGTTGTGTGGCTAGAAACCTGACAAGATTTACCATGATCGGAAAAGATATCAGACTCGAAAGGATTTTTGAAAGGAATACAGGAAACGCACTTGTCGTCCCCATGGACCACGGAATTTCCGACGGGCCTATTCCAGGCATCGTCGACATTCAGGAGACAATTAATAGCGTGTCACTTGGTGGCGCGACTGCGATTGTCATACATAAAGGTTTGGTCGAGCACGGCCACCGGGGATACGGAAGGGATGTCGGGCTCATCGTTCACCTTTCGGCAAGCACAAGCCTCTCTCCAAGGCCGAACAGTAAGGTGATAGTCACGGACGTGGAGGAGGCAATACAGCTCGGAGCGGACGGCGTCTCCATACATGTCAACGTTGGCTCGGACGACGATGAGAAGATGCTTCAGGACATGGGTTCGATAGTTGCCGACTGCAGGAACTGGGGAATGCCGCTTTTGGCAATGATGTATGCCCGCGGCAAGGACATAGGCGACCCCTACGACGTTGACCTGATAAAGCATGTCGCAAGAGTTGGCGCAGAGATGGGAGCCGACGTCGTGAAGGTGAACTACACAGGCGACGAAGAGACGTTCAGGGAAGTTGTCAGGGGCTGTCCTGCCCCGATACTGATCGCTGGCGGTCCCAAGATTGATTCGGATCGGGAAGTGCTCGCAATGGTTGCCGGTTCGATGAAGGCGGGGGCCAAGGGCGTCTCGATAGGGAGGAACATATGGCAGCACAAGGAACCCAGGAAAATTACCGCTGCGGTGAGCTCGATGCTATTCCAGGAAACGACGCAGGATGAAGCAATGAAAATGTTGGTGCACAGTTGACTGCCGGTCTCATACTCTGGGTCAGGACTGACAACATAGGGGATGCTGCCGCAAGGCAGCACACTATTCTGGAATCCATTCAAAGGGGCTTCTCCGAGATCGTTGTAAGGAGTGAAGACGCGGGCATGACCTCTGCTGCCAACTTCATACCGATACTGATCGAAGACGGCAGCGTGGTTGTTGACGGCCGGAGATCCGGCAGGTTCATCGCAATCAGGAGCGCGGATGACATGCCGGCCGATGAAGAGCTTGACTGCGAGTATCTCGTGGTGGAGACCAGCGATTGGAAGGTAATACCCCTTGAGAACCTGATAGCCCAGTGCGGTTCAAGAAACGTGAAACTGATAGCCGAGGTCCGCACGGTATCCGAAGCTCGCCTCTTCATGCAGACGCTGGAAAAAGGTGTCAACGGCCTGCTCATATCACCGTCCTCTCCTTCTGCACTGGGTGAATTCTCCTCGCTTACAGCTGGGGCCGTACACGCATTTGCACTTCAGGAGGCTGAAATCATGTCCGTTACTCCGGCGGGCATGGGCGATCGTGTATGTGTGGACACATGCTCCCTTCTGGAAGTCGGAGAAGGGATGCTTGTAGGTTCCCAGTCCTCGGCCTCGTTCCTGGTTCACTCGGAGACGCTCGAGACAAGGTATGTGAACTCACGGCCCTTCAGGGTCAACGCCGGCCCGGTCCATTCCTATATAGCCCTCCCGGAGGGGAGGACAGGATACCTTTCAGAACTCTCGGCAGGAAGCGAGGTGCTCGCCGTCAGGAATGACGGAACAGTGAGGCTCGTCACTGTGGGGAGGGTAAAGATAGAAAGAAGGCCACTGCTGCTTGTGCAGGCACGTGCGGGAGGGAAAGACTGCAGCATTATTCTCCAGAATGCGGAAACAGTCAACCTCTGCTCCGGCACAGGTGCCCTTCCCGTGACATCACTCAAGAAGGGCGACAAGGTACTCGTGCATGTCAGCGACGGGGGCAGGCACTTCGGAATGAAGGTAGACGAGACAATACAAGAAAGGTGAAGTTCCAGTTGATATGCGCATCAATCTCATCAGGCAGTATACCAGAAATGATCTCAACGGCCCTCGCTTCACTCGCTCGCGGAGCCGAGGGTGTGGAGTTCAGGATCGACAGTCTCACGACGCCTACTTTCGATGACCTTATCCTCCTCTCTTCAATCCAGGCAAAGACCATAGCAACATTCAAGGGCAAATCTCTTGAGCTGCTGGCCGGAGAGGGGATGAGGAGGATCGCCGGTTTATTCGACTTTGTCGACCTTGAGAGGACGGACTCAGGCTGGCCCGATCTGCCCCAGGAGCTGAAGGACAGGCTCATACTTTCTTTCCACGGAGAACTTCATTCCAGGGAGGAGGCGGTTGACCTGATGCTTTCAGGCATGTCTGCCGCCTCGGTGGTGAAGTGCATCAACACCGGCGGAGGGTATGCAAGATCTGTGCTTCCGTGCAAAGCTGCGGACGGGCTCCCGCAGGGTCAAAGGCAGGCAATTGCGTTTTCGACAGGAGAGAAGGGAACACTATCCAGGATAGCCTCTCTGCGGAAAGGGTCGCCCGTCTCATACGCGCGTCCCGCGACAGGTGATGGAACAGCCGCCGGGCAGCTCACCGTTGGAGAGATGCTCTCTGCCAGAAACGGCGCAGTACTGGGCATAGTCGGCTCGAAGGAAGCGACCGATCACAGCCTCTCGCCATTGATACACAGCACCCTCCTTGAGGAGAGCGGAACTACTGGCCTGTACCTCAGGTACCCTGTAGACAGGGAGGAGCTCCGCGATTTCTTCGACGCAGCGAGATATGCTGAAATCGACGGTTTCAACGTCACAATGCCTTTCAAGGAAGAAGCGCTTCAGCTCGTGGACGGGTCTGACGCAACTGCCTCAGCTGCAGGTGCCGTCAATACTGTTGTATGCAGGGAGGGCAGGTTCACGGGCTACGATACGGACGTGACCGCCTTCTCCGAAGTTCTCTCCGGTCTCAGGCACGAGAGTGCCCTTATATTCGGAAGCGGAGGGGCAGCAAGGGCTGCCGCCTATGCTCTGCGCAATACATCGACCAGCATCGCTGCCAGGAATGCACAAAGCAGGAAGAGCCTGGCGGCTGAATTCGGCCTTCAGGAATTCGACGGCAAACGCGGATCGTTCGACCTTCTCGTGAACTGCACTCCGCTGGGCATGGCTTCGGCCGATGAGAAGCTGCCTGACTACCTGCTCGAATGCGAATTCGGGGCGATTGTCGACTTTGTTTATTCCGGTCACCGGACCCCGTTCATGCAGCTTGCAGCCAGTCAGTCATCCATGTTCGTGGGTGGCCATGAACTTCTTGCGAGACAGGCGGTGCACTCTTTCAGGCTCTGGACAGGACACAAGGTCATGGCCGATCGGGTCATGGGGTTACTTGGGGGCAGTGCTTCCAATGCCTGACGAGTTCGAGTTCACAGAGCACGGTGCAGCAACTGTGGTGAGCGCTATAGGAAGCTACTTCGGTGTCGCTCTCGGTGTCTCTCTCAAGACAACCGCCAGGCTGAGGAGAGTGGGCGGAAGAGGCACTGAAATAAGTGTCTCCGGACCGGAGCAGGTGGATGACAGGCTTGTCAGGGAGTGCATTAACTACGCGAGAAGAAGGGGGCTCCTCAGCGGTCCGCTTGATGTCGAAGTCAAGTCTGAGATTCCTCCCTCCAGGGGAATGAAAAGCAGCAGCAGCGTGTCACTGGCTCTGATGGGAGCCGCTCTCAGGGTGTCCGGAAGGAGGTTCACAGACAGCATGCTGCTTCGCATGTCTGCCGAGGCGTCCATCCGCGCGGGCGTCTCTGTCACAGGTGCATACGACGATGCTGCCGCGTGCCACTACGGCGGCATTGTGTTCGCAAGCAACAGGGGAATGCGCGTCCTCAGGCGGATGAGCATCAGGCATGGCTACAGCGTTGTTTTCTGCATACCGGAACGCAGGATTACAAAGGGCTCACTTCCAGTGGGCGAAATCTCGAAGCACGCCCCGGAAATGAAGTCAATTTACAGGACGGCCCTGAAAGGAAGGTTCAGGGAGGCGTCGATGGCGAACACAATGCTGTTATGCAGCCTGCTGGACATAGACCCCGCGCCTGCCACAGCCGCGTACGGGGCGGGCGCAGCAGTCGCAGGTCTCACAGGGACCGGACCAGCATTCTTTGCACTGACACGTTCGGCCGACACTGAAAGGATTGCGTCCCTTCTGGCCAGATACGGGAGGGCTGTCATAACTGAGCCCACGGGGGTGAGCAGCAGTGGATTTGCTTTCTAGTCCCTCGCCCCCACTCTGCGGCACTGTTGTTGCTCCTCCGTCCAAGAGCATAACGCACAGGGCGATCATCCTTTCACTCCTGTCCGAGGGCAGGAGCACGATCAGGAACCCCCTGCTGAGCGGGGACACACTAAGCACGCTTGATGCCGCCAGGCTGATGGGCGCATCGTTCACGAAAGGGAGGGAGCTGAGGGTCACATCCGAACTTCATCAGGCATCCGACGTCATAAACGCAAACAACTCAGGCACGACGGCCAGGCTTATGAGTTCAGTCTGCGCACTGCTTCCAGGCTATGCTGTCATCACTGGAGACAGCTCCCTGAGGCGCAGGCCCATGCAGCCTATAATAGGGGCCATCAACAGGCTTGGTGGAAGGGCGTTTTCCACGACGGGAAACGGCCTGCTTCCGGCCGTCTTCGGCGGCACCATGAAAGGGAAAAGCACCACACTGCCAGGAGACTTAAGCTCCCAGTTCGCATCATCTCTTGCCATCTCCTGCCCTCTGAAGGTGAATGACACGACAATCAAAATCACAGGAGGGCTGCAGTCAATTTCTTACCTCACGCTCACTTGCGAGATGGTCTCAATGTTCGGATGCAGTTCTGTTATGGAGGGCAGTGAGCTCTTCTGCAGCGGCGGCGGGGCATACTCCGGAAGGCAGATGACTGTTCCGGGCGACTATTCCTCTGCCTCCTTCATACTTGCCGCTGGGGCTTTGACAGGGGGCGAGGTGGAGGTGAAGGACCTTGTCGGCAACCTGACACAGGCCGATTCGAAGATCGTCGAAATACTCTCGGCGTTCGGCTGCACGGTGAGGAAGAGAGGAAGAAGTGTCATCGTTTCTCCCGGGGAGATGAGCGGGACGGACATTGACTGCTCCTCCTCCCCGGACCTTTTCCCTGTTGTTTGCGTCCTCGCGGCTAAGGCTCACGGAAGGAGCCTTGTCCGCGGGTCGAGGAACCTCCGCTTCAAGGAGACAGACAGGGTAGAGACAACCTGCGGCATGCTACGCGGCCTTGGTGTTAAGTTCAAAGCCAGGGGAGAGGAGATAACGATAACTGGTGGTGAAATCGAGGGCGGGAAAGTCGAAAGTCACGGCGACCACAGGATTGCCATGGCCGCATGCATCGCAGGACTCGCGTCTTCAAGAGGCTGCAGTGTGACCGAGGGTGAGTCGCACGCTGTCTCGTACCCCTCCTTCGCTGAAGACATTTCAGCGCTCGGTGGAAAGGTGATGACTGAATGAATACCATTGGAACAGCTCTCAGACTGACAATATTCGGAGAAAGCCACGGCGAGCATGTGGGGGCCCTGCTGGACGGTCTGCCTGCAGGGATGAACGTGGATGCAGCTGCGGTTCAGAGTGAGATTGACATGAGGCGTCCTGCGCCCCTCATTGGAACAGCGAGGCAGGAGCCCGACACGATCAGCCTGAAGGGAGGCATCAGGGAGGGCAGGCTCACTGGTACACCTGTCCTCATTCTCTTCAGCAACACCGACGTCAGGAGTTCCAGCTACGAAGAGATAAGGCATATACCTCGCCCAGGTCATGCCGATTACACATCGTTCGTCAAGTATGGCGGCCATGCCGACTACCGCGGAGGCGGGCAGTTCTCAGGGAGGCTCACCGCTCCCCTTGTCGCGGCTGGAGCACTTGCAAGGCAGTATCTTTCCGGCAGGGGTATCAGGATTGCCGCAAGGGTGGTGAGGATACACGATGTTACAGATGAGCGGGATTACAGCTTTGACCAAGTCGAGTCGCTGAGGTTTTCAAACGAAGTGCGCTGTATTGACGAACAGTCTGCTTCCAGGATGAAGGAGAGGATTCTTGATGCAAGAAAGAGAGGGGACAGCGTCGGTGGGATTATCGAGTGCGTAGCAACTGGCATGCAGGCAGGACTCGGTGAACCGTTCTTCGACACAGTCGAAGGGGAGATATCCAAAATTGTCTTCGCGATCCCAGCCGTGAAGGGAGTCGAGTTCGGCTCCGGTTTTGGTTCCGCTTTGATGTACGGTAGCGAGAATAACGATCCATTTATAGTCACAGGCAAAGAGATGAAGAAGGTTGCGACAGCGACAAACAACGCAGGCGGTATCAACGGTGGCATCACAAATGGGATGGACGTTGTCTTCAGGGTCGCCTTCAAACCGACCTCCTCCATTTCCAGGCCGCAGAGGAGCGTGGACCTTGACACGATGGAGGAAACTGAGATGACCGTGAGGGGAAGGCACGATCCCTGCATTGTTCCAAGGGCAGTGATCGTTGTTGAGGCCGCCTGCGCTGTTGCAATGGCAGACCTGTGTTTGCGGAGCGGATCTAAGTGAGTGCTGGTGAAATAGAGTCTATAAGGCAGAGAATCAGGGCGAAGGATGAGCAGATACTGAGACTGGTTGCCGAGAGAATGAAGGAGGCGGAAGCAATAGGGAAACTGAAGAGAAGCAACAGCGTGCCCCTCAGGGATTACACTGTCGAGGCACGGGTCATCAGCCATGCCGAGGAACTCTGCGAGCAGATGGGTGTTGACAGACAGATAGGGCGGAATATCGCAAAACTGCTCATCAGCGCCTCGCTCTCTGTCCAGTCATCAAGCGATATAAAGGTCTACAAGGGCGAGAAGAAGAGGATACTCGTCGTTGGCGGAAACGGAAAGATGGGCCTCTGGTATTCCAGGTTCTTCAACGTGCAGGGTCATGAAGTTACTGTCAACGACACGACCGAAGGTTCTCCATACAGGTTCGAGAGGGACCTGACGAAGGCAGTCCGTGATTCAGATGTCGTGCTTCTCTCCACCCCTATATCCATTACGCCAGCCATTCTCTCGAAGGTGCTTTCGACAGGCACCGATGCTCTTGTGATGGACGGCTGCAGCCTGAAGTCGCCCCTCATCGGCGAACTGAAGAGGGGTGCCTCTGCCGGAATGAAGGTGGCAAGCATACACCCAATGTTCGGACCGGCGGCCAAGACGCTTGCGGACCAGAACATGATCGTCTGCGACTGCGGTAACAGAAGCGCTGCTGACGAAGCAGCCTCGCTTTTCAGCGACACATGCCTTTCGATTCGCAGGCTCGATGTTGAGAGGCACGACGAGCTTATGGTCTACGTCCTTGGAATGACACATGCAATGAACATAATCCTTTTCAACGCACTTGCATCAAGCGGAAAGAGCAGCTTCGAGCTCTCGGGATATGCAAGCACAACTTTCAGGAAGCAGATGCAGACCACTGCAGACGTGGCGCGCGAAAGCCCTCTCCTCTATTATGAGATACAGAACCTCAACAGGCACAGGGAAACAGTCTTCTCATCCCTCGAGAAGTCACTTGCCGAGGTGAAACGCGCATCATTCTCTGAAAACAGCTACGACTTCGAGAGGATTGTGGAAAGGGGAATGGAATACTTCGGAGGGCTTGCTTATGAGTAAACTCACTGTCGCAGTCCTTGGTGCAAGTGGAATGGTCGGGCAGCGTTTCTGCGAGATGCTTTCAGCCCATCCGTACTTCGACTCACCATCCCTTTTCGGCTCGGAAAAGAGCGGCGGCAAGACGATCGCAGATGTGCTGACAATTCCGGAGGCAAGGATATCACAGGAGCTCCTTTCTGCCAGGATCCAGCCGCTTGACATTGATGGCGTGGTTAAGGAGAAGTTCGACGCGGTTTTCAGCGCGCTTCCCACGCAGGTTGCTGCCGCGGTGGAGGTCGATATGATGCGTCGTGGCTGCCGCATATTCACGAACGCCTCTCCCAACAGGATGAGGCAGGACGTGCCGCTTGTTGTTCCGGAGGTCAACCACGACCACCTTTCGCTGGTTGATGGCAGAGAGGGTTTCATTGTCGCAAACGGCAACTGCAGTTCAATCGGCCTTGCGATGGGCCTGAAGCCGATTGAGCCGCTTGGACTGAAGCGAGTCGAGGTGACAACAATGCAGGCACTCAGCGGTGCAGGCTACCCTGGAGTGCCATCGCTCGACTCTATTGCCAACATTGTGCCATTCATAGAAGCAGAGGAGGAGAAGCTGTCTCTGGAGATACCGAAGATGTTCGGCAGGGTAGAGGGCAGTGGAGTTGCAAACTCCTCTGTTGTTGTCGATGCAACCTGCACCCGGGTGCCTGTCAGGGACGGCCACATGGAATCTGTACTCGTCGAAGTCGGGAAGAACACTTCGGCCGGGGAGGTGTCAGACCTCTTTTCATCGTTCAGATCTCTTCCGCAGGAGCTTTCGCTTCCGTCCGCGCCTGTGAGGCCAGTGATTTACACTGCAGAGAAGGACAGGCCGCAGCCTGTCCTTGACGTCAACGCCGGTAGCCCTGCGCGTGCAAAGGGCATGGCTGCAACCGTTGGGAGACTGCGCGTCGAAGGCAGCAAGGTCCGCTTCATTGTGCTGACTCACAACACTATACGCGGAGCTGCCGGCGGCTCCGTTCTCAATGCCGAGATACTCAGGAGCAAGGGGGTGCTCTGAATGGCTCAGACCACTGTAGTCATGAAGTTCGGCGGCTCCTGCCTGAGAGACGCAGGAGGCATATTGAGGCTTGTTTCGATAGTCTCTGGAGAAAAGAAGTGCGCTGTTGTTGTAAGCGCAATTTCAGGCGTGACAGACAGCATAGAGCGGGCCATAACAGGAAGGCTGAGTGAAACGGGAATAGAATCTTTTGTGCGCTCGCTCACTGAAAGGCACATTCACATCCTTGGCGAGGTCTGTTCCGGCGACGCTCTCAGGCGGTATTCAGACGAAGTGAGGAAGACAGTTGCAAACTTCGGCAGGATACTCTACGGCGTCTACTACACAGGGGAACTCACAAAGAGGATGAAGGCGCTGCTTATGAGCTACGGGGAGCGCCTTTCTGCCAGGGTCGTGGCGGCGGCCCTATCAGCCGGCGGACGCTCCGCGAGGGTTTTCGATGCGGACACACTGCCCATCGTGACCGATGGCAACTACGAAAGCGCAAGCGGACTGCTGAAGCCCACCAGGAAAGTCGCCTTCAGGAAGCTCAACGCAGCGCTCGAAGAGGGTATTGTCCCGGTGGTGACCGGCTTCTTCGGGCAGAACAGGGAAGGGCACGTGACCCTCCTCGGAAGGAACGGAACGGACTACAGTGCTTCAATCGTCGCCTATGCGATGGGTGCAAGAACGCTGGTAATCTGGAAGGACGTCGACGGCTTTCTTACCGCCGATCCAGGCTTCGTCAGGGGTGCCAAGCTGATTGGCGAGCTGTCCTACGACGAGGCGTCCGAGCTCTCGTACTTCGGTGCAAACGTCCTCCACCCCAAGGCTGTGGAGCCTGCCGAGGAGGGAAACATAAAGGTGCGCATTCTGAACATAGACAACCCTTCTTCCACAGGAACAATGGTGACGTCAAGCAGGAAGAAGACGATTGGCATCGTGAAGAGCGTCTCATGTCTCCAGGACCTCGCAATCGTGCGCGTCTACGTGAGCGGCGGAGGTTTCCAGTCCGGCACCCTATCCAACATTTCCGGCTTCCTGGGAAGGGCGGGCGTGAACATAATTTCTGCCACCACCTCTCAGACATGCATTGCCTTCCTTGTTCTTGGCTCTGAGCTGGCCACTGCCGTTGGTTCGCTGAAGGAGACTGTAAACAGGGGTGTGGAGAAGATCGAGACTGAGAAGCGTGTGGCTCTCATGTGCGTAGTCGGGGAGGGGCTCGGAACGACCAAGGGCATAGCAGCGAAGGTTTTCACCGCTATCTCGCAGAGCGGGATAAACGTGGGCATGATGTCTGCGGGTGCCTCCAGGGCAGCGTATCACTTCACCGTGAAGATGGACGTACTGAACAGTGCAATGAACGCGGTTCACGGTGTTTTCTTCGGTGACTGAGATGATTTTCAGGGAAAGCATATCGCATGACAATCCTGTGGGCCTCTTCTCCAGGCTCCTCAGCTCAGGCAGCGACTGCTTTCTCCTCGAGAGTGCATCAGGCCCGAGCAGGTCTGCACGTTTCAGTTTCATCGGAGCAGCCCCCTCTGAGAAGGCGGTGTACTCGGGCGGCTCCATCAGGTTCGACGGTTCTCGGAGAAAGGAGAGGATAGATTCGTTCCTGAAGGGGAACATGAAGATTCGCAGGCCTTCTGTGTCCATGCCGTTCCCGTACATCGGCGGGTTTGTCGGCTACTTCTCCTATGATACGGTTAGGCACTTCGAGAAGCTTCCGGACAGGCATCACGAATCATCTTTCCCGGACGCCGAGCTCGGTCTATTCACGGACGGCTTCATATTCGACCATTTGAACGGACAGTGCTTCTACTTCTCATGGGATGACGACAGGGAAAGGGAGCTTCTGTCCTGCGACATGCTGGAGGAGGAGATGGTCAGGACCAGGCTGGAGCCACTGCAGTCAAAGAGCTCGTACCTGGACGCTGTTGAGAAGGCGAAGGAGTATATCATTGACGGCGACATATTCCAGGTTGTTCTCTCGAGAAGGGTGAGCCTCAAGGGCACGAGGGGGATGCTGCCCTTTTACACAGCACTCAAGGCGCTGAACCCGTCTCCCTACATGTATTACGTGAAGTTCGGTGAGAGGGAGGTTATCGGCTCCAGCCCGGAAACGCTAGTCAGCGTGACAGGAAGAAAGGTGGTCACATACCCGATCGCAGGCACCAGGCCTGTCACCGGAAAAGAAGACGTCGACGCATCTCTCGAGCGCGAACTGCTCAATGACGAAAAGGAAAGGGCGGAACACAATATGCTCGTGGACCTGGCAAGGAACGACGTCGGGAGAGTGAGCAGGTTCGGTTCCGTCTCGGTTCCTGAGTACATGACCGTCCAGAAATACAGTCACGTGCAGCACATTGTATCAAGAGTGGAAGGAACTCTCGACAGGGGAAAGGATGCCGTGGATGCACTTTTCTCCATCTTCCCCGCAGGAACGGTAAGCGGCGCCCCGAAGATAAGGGCAATGGAGATAATTGAGGAACTTGAGAGTATGAGACGGGGCCCGTATGCGGGTGCTGTCGGGTACTATTCCTTCAACGGGTCACTGGACAGTGCAATATCCATAAGGACACTTTTCAGGAATGCCGGCAATGCGTTCCTCCAGGCAGGCGGCGGAATAGTTTACGATTCTGTCCCTGAAAGGGAGTTTGATGAAACAGAGAGCAAGCTCGGAGCACTGCTCACAGTCTTCGGGGAGAAGAAGAGATGAAGCTGCTTCTAATCGATAACTATGACTCTTTCTCCTACAACCTGTACCAGAAGCTTGGTCAGGCAGGCTTCTCCATAACAGTGAAGAGAAACGACTGCCTGAGCATGAAAGAGCTTTCCTCGATAGACCCTGACTGTATAGTGATTTCCCCGGGCCCGGGTACACCCGAGAGAAAAAGGTACTTCGGTATCAACAAAGAGCTGATCAGGGAGGCGGGCCAGGTACCGCTTCTCGGCGTTTGCCTGGGCCATCAGGGCATTGCTTATGCATTCGGCGGGCACGTCATACATGCGGAGCGAATAATGCATGGCAAGACATCTCTCATATCCCATTCCGGCCGTGAGCTGTTTGAAGGCATAGAATCACCGCTTACCGGGGGACGATACCACTCGCTCATCGTCGAGCACGAGTCTCTTCCAAGCTCGCTCGACGTAACCGCAATGAGCGAGACGGGCGAGATCATGGCCATCAGGCACAGGTCTAGACCTGTCTTCGGCGTGCAGTTCCACCCAGAATCCATACTCACACCGGACGGGTATGACACACTGCTCAATTTCAGAAGGATAGTGAAGGGATCGCTGTGAAGAAGATAATAGGCAAGCTGGCGGAAGGAAAAGACCTCACAGATGAAGAGGCGGAGGAGGCAGCAGTGCTCATAATGGACGGCAGGGCAAGCGATGCGGAGCTTGCATCCTTCCTCACCGCAATGAGGATGAAGGGAGAGACGGCAGGGGAGATTGCTGCAATTGCACGGGTAATGAGGCAAAAATGCACGCGTGTAAGCGCACCGGAGGGAACAATCGACCTGTGCGGAACAGGCGGCGCCAGGGTAAAGACGTACAATGTGTCGACTGTAAGTTCTGTGGTTGTCGCCTCCTCAGGCGTCCCTGTTGCCAAGCATGGAAACAGGTCATTCACAAGCAGGAGCGGAAGTGCTGATCTGCTGCAGGCGCTCGGGGTAAACATATCCATAGATCCGGACACCGCTTCCTTGATGCTCAATAAAGGCGGCATCACATTCCTGTTTGCTCCACTCTACCATCCTGCCGTGAAGAACGTTTCTCCGGTCAGGAAGTCGCTGGCATTCAGGACTGTTTTCAACATTCTCGGCCCCATAACCAACCCGGCGATGGTGAGCAGGCAGCTTGTCGGTGTCTTCTCAAGTTCATACATGGATAGGATTGCCGATGCCCTCTCCCTTCTTGGCGCAAAAAGGGCGATCGTCGCACACGGTGTCCTGGGCATGGACGAGATATCGCCTGCCGGGAACACGGAAATAGCCGAGGTCAGGAACGGTGCTGTTGAAAAGTACTCGATTGCTGCGGAGGAGTTCTCCTCCTTCGGTACACGCCAGTGGGCGCCTCCTCCTGCGGCCGGTCCTGAAGAGAGCGCTGCGTTTGCAAACAGGGTGTTAAGGGGCGTATCGGGAGAGGGCGAAAGGAGTATAGTGCTTCTCAATGCGGGAGCGGCGCTCTACGTCGCGGGCGCAGCCTCTTCAGTGGAGAAGGGCGTGGAGAAAGCGCTTGATTCAATCGAAAGCGGAAGGGCAATGGAGAAGATGCAGGAGTTCATACGCCTAAGCACCCTGGGCGGGGTGGAAAATGGATGAGCTGGACTACTTCGTGGACAATGCGTTCTCACTCGTAATGTCCGGGTACTATTCTGTGAAGTCCCAGCGGACGCGCCCGCTGCTGTCAATGAAGGAGGCGCTCTCCGGGAACCGCGCTCCGGTTATAGCGGAGTTCAAGCGCAAAACACCTTCCGTCAGGGAACTCTCATCGGATGTGCCGCTCAGAAGCAGGCTCCAGGAATTCTACGACGCAGGCGTATGCGCATTCTCTGTCCTGTCCGAGCCACACAGGTTCAACGGCTCACTGGAAAACGTTGCAGAAGCATCGACCTTCGGCATACCTGTCCTTATGAAGGATTTTTTCATCTCCACGGACCAGCTTGATGCTGCATACAGGCTTGGGGCAGACTGCGTGCTCCTGATAATGGAGATATTCGAAAGGTCAAGGTACAATCTTGACGTCCTGATGGAAGATGCGCGCTCACTCGGGCTGGAAGTCATACTTGAAGTAAACTCCCCTGAGCAGTACAGGAGGGCAATGGAGACAGGTGCTGACTTGATTGGCATCAATAACCGCAACCTGTCCGACCTGACGCTCGAGCCGAAGAGGACAGAGAGCATCCTCCGCTCGGAAGGCAAGGACAGGCAGGTCATAGGCATGAGCGGCATCACGAGTGGCGATATGGTTTCAGCGATGATCGGGGCGGGCGCGGACGGCGTCCTTGTAGGAACATCAGTGATGGGCGAGGATGCTTCACTGCTCTCATCAATAACGGAGGCGGCTGTTGTTGCCAGAAGTCAAAATATGCGGAAATAGGAGAAGGGAGGACATAGAATTTGCCGCAGGTGCAGACTATATGGGGTTCATAATACAGGTCAGCACGTCACCCAGATCGCTGACTGTTGAAGCGGCAAGGCCGCTTGTGACACAGGCAGCAGAATCTGCCCAGACAGTGGCTGTTGTCAACACGACAGACGAGGAGTTCCTCTCGAACATGTGCTCAGCTCTCGAGCCCGACTACGTCCAGATACAGATAGAATCGACCCCTTCCAGGCTGCTTGATTTGAAGGAGGTGCTTGGCGTCCAGGTGATTGGGCTGGTCCAGGCAACCGAAGGGGCGGTGGAGAAGGCGTCGGCTCTCAAGGACGTGGTCGACATGGTTGTTGTCGATTCCGCCGTAGACGGCATCTCCGGGGGCACCGGAAAAACGCACGACTGGGCGCTGAGCAGGAAAATCAGGGATACGATATACCCGGCCAAGATGATGCTTGCAGGGGGTCTCAACTGCGATAACGTTCAGAGCGCAATTGGCGCCGTGATGCCATCTGTAGTTGATGTGTCCAGCGGCGTCGAGTCAGGCGGCTGGAAGTCCAGGGAGCTTGTCTCCACGTTCATCAG
This sequence comes from Candidatus Sysuiplasmataceae archaeon, assembly GCA_046706185.1. GTDB lineage: Archaea > Thermoplasmatota > Thermoplasmata > Sysuiplasmatales > Sysuiplasmataceae > JAJZXY01. The sequence continues at coordinate 57,945 of JBJKPR010000056.1, read as the reverse complement.
GAGGGCGAAGGAGGTTTCAAATGACTAAGGGACGGTTTGGTGAGTTCGGGGGCAGATACGTGCCGGAGACACTTGTTCCTGCGCTCGAGGAGCTTGAGAGAGCCTACAACAGGTTCAGGAAAGACCGGGAATTCAAGTCAAGGCTTGACGTCTACAACAGGCAGTTCGGCGGCAGGCCCACGCCCCTCTACTTCGCCAGGAGGCTCACCGAACACGCAGGCGGGGCAAAGATTTACCTGAAAAGGGAGGACCTCGTCCACGGCGGGGCACACAAATTCAACAACGTCATGGGGCAGGCACTGCTCGCAACGATGATGGGTAAGCGCAGGATCATAGCTGAAACGGGCGCAGGGCAGCATGGGGTGGCAACCGCTATAGCCGGTGCCGCGCTCGGCCTGCAGACCGAAGTGTACATGGGAAGGAAGGATACGGAGAGGCAGCGCCTTAACCTGATCAGGATGGAACTCCTCGGTGCCAGGGTGCATCCCGTGGACAGCGGCTCAAAAACGCTCAAGGATGCTATCAACGAGGCGCTTCGTGACTGGGTCACAAACGTGCGTGACACCTACTACCTTCTTGGCAGCGCTGTGGGCCCCCATCCCTACCCGACAATAGTGCGTGATTTCCAGAGCATCATAGGGAAGGAGATAAGAGGGCAGATACTCAGGTCCGAGGGGAGGCTGCCAGACCTTGTTGTTGCATGTGTGGGCGGCGGAAGCAACGCTATCGGTGCATTTGCACCGTTCCTGAAGAGCTCGGGCGTGGGGCTGCTAGGCGCACAGGCAGGCGGGCGGGGAATCGAAAGCGGGAAGCATTCGGCGCCCCTTGTTGCAGGCGAGCCTGGCGTGCTTCACGGCTCGAGGAGCATGCTTCTGCAGGACGGGGACGGCCAGGTGCTTGAGACTGCGAGCATAAGCGCAGGACTCGACTACCCGTCAGTCGGACCCCAGCATTCATACCTCAGAAGCACCGGAAGGGCAAGGTACATGGCCGTAACGGATGCACAGGCAATGGATGCATTCAGGCTCCTCAGCCGTCTGGAGGGGATCATCCCCGCGCTTGAATCTGCACACGCCGTCCACGCTGCTGTCGAGGAGGCTGGCAAGATGCCCCGGGATTCGATCGTCGTTGTGAACCTGAGCGGCAGGGGGGACAAGGATGTTGAGACAGCCGCAGCCTACATGGAGGGGACGAATTGAGCGGTCTGGCCGAAGCATTCAGGCGTTCTTCGTCGGAGGGAAGGGCAGCACTCATCTCGTATCTCATGGGAGGCGATCCCGATCCAGAGTCTTTTCTTTCCTATGCTCGCGCTGTAGCAGCGCATTCGGACATAATCGAGGTCGGAATTCCGTTCTCGGACCCGATAGCGGACGGCCCGTCGGTACAGGCCGCAGGTGTCAGGTCTCTCTCTGCAGGCACGAGGGTGGGGAGCGTGATAAGCTGGTGCTCCGCCCTGGGCAGTGCTGTTCCCGTCGTTGTCATGTGCTACTACAACACAATCCACAGGATGGGGGAGGAGGGCTTCGTCTCTTCCCTGTCGGATGCAGGCATTTCAGGCGTCATAGTACCAGACCTGCCCCTTGAGGAGGGAAGGGCACTGAGAAATGCGTGCAGGCGCCGCTCTATCGACAACATACTTCTCGCCTCGCCTGCTACGGGACCGGAAAGGGCGGGCAGGATTGCCTCAAGCACAAGCGGCTTTCTGTATGTCGTCAGCAGGTACGGCACCACGGGAGAGGGATCCTCGCTGCCTGAGCAGGCTGTCGGTCTCCTCTCGTCATACAAGAAGATAGCGCCGGTTCCTGTGGCTGTCGGCTTCGGCATCTCCACACCAGGGCACGTCTCCCAGCTGGCCGCATCCGGGGCTGACGGCATAGTTGTGGGAAGCGCAATAGTTTCAAGAGTGGGCGCAGGGCAGGGACCGGAAGAGGTGGGCAGCTTTGTAAGGTCGCTGAAGGAGGCGACAGCGAGTCGTTCGTCCCTCAGCTGATGCGCCCGAGCTCATTCATGAGCTCCGGTATCTGGGAGGCGCTGTGCAGGACCGCATCGGCTCCCTTCTCGATGAAGTACTTCCTGAACTCCTCAGGGTCGGGCGTATTATCTGTCACGCCGGCGAACAGCACCCTGGCCCCTTTCTTCCTTGCAGCGGAGACCATAATCATGTCCTCACCGGAGTCTCCAGTGTACAGCAAGCAGTCTGAACCAATCAATTCAATTGCTCGGAGCAGCCCCCTGTCGGATGGTTTCCTGAAGTGTGCAACATCTGGCGAACCTTCGTTCTCCATGTCTCCTATGAACATCGATGCACCCATGTCGAAGTACTGGGCAAGGTGGCCCAGGCTTGCAGAAACAGTGCTCCTCCAGCTGCCTGTCAGTATCGCAGGCTTTCTTCCTCCCGATAGGGATATGATCTGGCTCATAGTCCGGGCATCGACAAGGGGGCGCTCTTTGCTTATGAGCCCATTCCCGTAATCGAGCGGCCGGTAGTTCCCGTCCCAGCCGTCGTCCGGGTTTTTTCCGAGGTAGAACTTCATATACACGTTTGAAACAGGGCTCCTCTCCGGGCCACCTGGATAGTTCAGGAACCCGGATATGCGGTCGAACTCGTCCTTCTTCGCAAGAGAAGCATAACGACGTTTCATGAACTCTTTCAGCGAGGCGGCATCCTTCCTGTCCGCGGAGGAAATGAATTCAGACGCTATGTCCCCTGCCCTGTCCATGAGGGCAGCAGGGAGCTTGCTTCCGCCTGCCCCGTCGAGCTCAGCCTCCGCCATCGAGGTGAAACAGACAAGAGCGAATGTGCTGTCCCAGTCGTTGTTGTATTCACCCGTCTGTCTCAGCCATGACAGTATACGCCTCCCCTGCTTTCCTGTTTCGATGCCCCGCCCGTGAAGCCGTTCGAACAGCGTCCTCGCTGTCTCGAAGGTGGCCCTAACGTAAGACTCCTCTGAGTTGAGCAGCGTTCCGTCGCAGTCGAACGCGAACGAGTCGACCGAGCGGAGAAGTTCCACTGCGGCTCTGCTTACAAGCATGCTGCCCCTCACCGAGCCCAGTTCGATGTAACCGTCATTCAGCGCTGTCATACTCTCTGCCGTGTGACCGCCCATTGAACGCCGGGTTAATCTCTATTGCGGAAGCGTTATTGAGTATTCGCACTCGAATTTCTGTCCCGGGGCAAGGACGTTGAGACCGATGCCGTTGTTGAAAGCATCCGGCGCGCCCGTCATCGGCTCAATTGCCACCGACGACCCACGTGCATATGCTCCGTTGTACACGAGGAAGTAATCCATCCTCCTCCTGCGGATCACAATGTCGCCGCGCCCACTCGAAAGGCGCAGATCCCCTCCCCCCTCGAAGCAGTTGTCGAGCGGGACTTCATCAAGATACCTGTCAAAGTCAAACTGCCTGAACGATCCGTCCGGAAAATAGCCGTCCGAAAGGTGCAGCTCCCTTGCAGGCACCGACGGCAGTATCTTCCATCTTCCCTCCGTGATAAAGTAAGGATGGCTTCCTATGACAAGAGGCGCATCTGCCGCGCCAGTATTCTGCGCTGTGTAGGAAACGGAGATGGACTTCCTTTCAAGCCTGTAATCGACAGACAGATCGAGCGTCGAGGGATATCCCCTGTCTGAAAGAACAGCCTTAAGACATGCATAGCCCGCGGAAGTGCCGGCCGTAGTGAACTCTCTGTTTCTCGAGAAGCCGTGTATGCTGTTTCCTTCCTTTTCCTTCGGGAAGCTGTACCTCCTTCCTCCTGAATAGTACTCTCCGTTCCTGATCCTTCCCGCATACGGTATAAGGTTGCATGCGCCCCCGTGTGTCTGCCTTCCATCCTCCGACTTCAGCAGTATCTCACGACCGTCAAGGACAAGCGAACTCAGATAGGCTCCAAGCGTTTCTATCTCAGCCTGGCTTCCATCTCTGGATATCTTCATGTTCCTCCGCAACTGCTCACCGGGATTTATCTTCTACACCTTCACCCGCTCCGGGGGGCCGTCAGTGAGCAGTCTGGCCGCCACCCCCGACCGGACAGGCTCCCCATGACCCGGGAGAAGCAGGCCCTGATGCCTGGAAAGCAGCGCACTTAAGGATTCCCTCATTTTGCTTCCGTCGCTGTTGAACGATCGCGGCGGGAAAGCGGCCCTCCCTGACCTCGTTGAGACTATGTCGCCTGAAAAAACAAGCCCGTTTGCATCGTCGCATATCGCTATGCTGCCCGGAGTGTGTCCCGGAATGTGCACGATTCTGAAGGGCCCCAGCATTTCACCATCCCTCAGCAGTAGGTCTGGGTCGAATGTCCTCAGCTTGAAAAAAGGGGAGAAAACTGCGAATGCTACCCCCGCTGCCCCCTTCGGCCTGAGTGGTTCCCTTCTGCCCGATACGTAGTCGGCGTCATCCTCGTGTATTGCTATTCTGGCTCGAGTTGCCCCCTTGAGCCAGAGTGCAGAGCCCGCATGGTCTATGTGCTGATGTGTGAGCACTATCATGGAGAGTTCGTGCTCGTCGCGCTTCAGTTCTTCCCTTATGAACCTGACTATCTTTGGTCCGCTGCCCGGCATTCCCGTATCTACCAGCATCAGCTTCTCTCCTGAGAGAAGATAGACATTCCCTCTGACGCCTTCCACCCTGAAAATGCCTTCCGCCACCTTCATGCGCAGTTCACCTGAATCAATGGGATCATTGCGACGCCAATGAAGTGCTTGGCAAAGCTGCCCTCTCCTCTACTCCTTCCCTCTCTTGCCCTTCTCAATCGTCAGCTGCACTTCAACGTTGCTCCATGCGCTTGCATCTTTCCACGGGTCTCCGGGGTAAACTTCCCTGAACCTGCCGCTCCTGGATATTGTCCCCTCCTTCTTTCTCCACCGTACCCAGTCGTTGATGCCGTGATATACAAGCCTCGAAGAAACCTCATCCGGGTTGAATGAGACGCTGACAACGTCAGAGGACTTTATTGTCTTGACTCCGATACCGCCCTCTCCCTTTGCATTGCACTTTACCTCGATGCATGCATTCCATCTCAGTGTTCCTCCCTCTTCGTACTGCTCGATGAACAGCCATTTGCCTGTGCTGTAACCCTTCGACGCCGCCCACTGGGCAACACGGCTGAACGATGCCCTGATTGCCCTGTCGCTGTACGCCTTTTCCTCCGCCAGCCACGCGACCTTGTACGGTGGCGCCCGTTTAAGTTTAAAATCAACCAACATCTCTGAACACCAGCCTGCATGATCTGCGTCATCCGATAAAATGGGTTGCCACCGCCGGTTTCTATTTTAACCAGATACCTGACATCTCAGCCTGCCCGTTTAATACGCCCCGCCCTCATTTCAGTGTCGTGGCTGCGACCAGGAAGCACAGGGTGAGAGATCGCAATCGCGGTGACAGGGCCAGAAGCAGCGAAGACACCGCGGGCGAGGCACAGCACGAAGTCGCTGTGCTTAAAGGCGTTCTTGTAGCCATGGACTTCACCCCTGAGGCGGAAAAGGCGTTTGACTTTGCGATCAAACTGCTCCAGAACCACAGGCAGGCGCACCTCTTCCTGCTTCATGCGGTGACACCGCATATGATAGCAGGAAGCGAGACAGCACCCGATTCGATCATGGTGAACATGCAGATGCAGGAGGAACGCGTAAAGGAAGCGAAGGAGAGGATGGAGGAGAAAGTGGATTTCGCAAGATCACACGGCATCTCCAGGGCAAAGGGTCTCGTGGTTGTTTCCGATCCTGTCCATGCAATACTCGATGCCGCCGAGGATATGAAAGTCGACCTGATACTGCTGGGGAACAGGAGAAGAGGTTACAGGAGGGGTATAATCTTCGGTTCCGTCTCTGAACGGGTAGCCGCCGACTCACCGTCCTCCGTACTAATCGTCAGGTGAATACGACGACAGCCTGAAAGCCTGTCCTCCTCAGGCAAGCCTCGCATAGTTTATCTATCGGGCAGAATGTCCCGTAAGACCGTACCCGGAGCCGCAAAATGCAGAACGACAGCATCGTCATCGAGGCAAGAGATGTAAGCAAGTACTACCTTTCCGGGAAGGAGAGGTTTGCCGCAATAAGTCATGTGAACATACGGATAGGGAAGGGCGAATTCATATCCGTCATGGGGCCCTCCGGCTCGGGAAAAACAACTCTTCTGAACTGCCTTTCTGGGCTTGACAGGATAAGCGAGGGGGCGGTTCTTGTGAAAGGCACAAACATAGCTGATATGAGCGACAGTGAGATAAGCAGGTTCAGGGCAAGAAACATGGGCTTCGTATTCCAGAACTATGCGCTTCTCCCGGTCTTCACAACTGTCGAAAACGTCGAGCTTCCTGCCCTGATACTGGGTGAAAAAGCTTCAACCGCAAGGCAGAAGGCGCTTCACACGCTGGAGCTAGTGGGAATGAGCAACAGGGCACAGTTCAAGCCATCGCAGCTATCTGGAGGAGAACAGCAGCGGGCAGCAATTGCCAGAGCCCTTGTCAACAGCCCCGAGGTCATCTGGGCCGATGAGCCCACCGGGAACCTCGACACTGAGGCAGGGAGGGTGATAATGGAACTTTTCAACGACCTCAACAAGACACTCTCCGCAACTGTTGTCGTGGTAACCCACGACGAGCGTGTCGCATCGTACACCGCCAGAACGATACGAATAATGGATGGAAAGATAGTTGACAATCGGGCTGGCATGATATAATGACGCTGGACTTCCTCTCGGTGCTTGAGGCAACATTTGCTCTCGCTGTCGCAGTATCATTGCTGCTCATACTTCTCAACAGGCACATATTCAGGCTTTTCATGAAAAGCGCCTTCGGTAACAGGAAGAGGGTCGTCCTCATAATCGCCGGTCTCATGATAGGCTCGGCAATGATAAGCGGCGCCCTCGTCATGAGGAGCACAATGCTTACTCTGAGCGACAACATGGTGACGCTCAGCTACGGGCACATTGACGAGACTGTCACCAGCGGAGGTCCCCTATCCGGCGGGCTTTTCAGTTACGAGGCCTACCAGCAGATAAACGACACTCTTTCTTCAGACTCGAATGTCTCCGGCGCGGTTCCTATGATCTACACCACTGCGAGTGCCTATGACAACACCAGCGGTGTGCCATATTCAAACATCGGGTTCATCGGAGCACCATGGTATTCAAACAGCATCCTTGGCGACTTTGTATCTGTCAACGGCAGCGTGGTCAGCGCCATGCCTCAGGGGAGCGTTCTGATAGACCAGCTCGCAGCTGCCCAGTTGAATGCATCCGCCGGCGACACGATAACAGTCTTTGCAGGCGGGGGGCACTCCTTCACGGGCACCATCGCTGCTGTTGTGAAGGACAACTACAGGGGATACTTTGATTCAGGCTACAACATATTCGTGCCGCTGTCTTTTGCTCAGTCGCTCCTGGGAGTCAACGGCAGCATCAACATCATTGCGGTGGCCAACACAGGCAGCATACTCGGGGCGGTTGCCCAGACCGACGCTGTCATGCCTGTTCTCAATTCAGCTGTTGACAATGTGAACAATGCTCTTGGTACGGGACTGACCGCCTTTCCTGTTCTCCAGGACCAGCTCACCACTATCAGGGCACAGATCAGCGATATCGCAGACCTCTACCTCGCACTGAGCCTGTTCGCGATTGCTGCCGGCTTAATACTGGTGGTCGTCATTTTCTACATGCTTGCCGAGGAAAGAATGAGAGACCTTGGCACCCTCCGCGCAATAGGAGTAACACGCCAGAAGATAGTCGGGGGGTTCGTCACTGAGGGGTTCGTCTACTCTCTCCTGTCATGCTTCGTGGGATCGTTCGTAGGCATTGGAATAGGTTTTCTTATGGTATACGGCTTCATTCTACTGTTCGGCAGTACATTCGCTGCTCCTATCAGGGAGACGAACATACTGTTAGGGTCATTCACTGTGACGCCCGCTGACATAATCACTGGTTTTGCAGCCGGCGCTCTTGTAACATATCTGATAATAACAGCAACAAGCTACAGAATAAGCAGGTTCAGCATTGTGGACGCACTCCGCAGGTCAGCGTACGGCAGGCTGCCCTCCAGGAGCGCGAGGCGGTTTGTCCCTCCGGCGCTTCTCGCTGCCGGAGCGGCGATTTCACTATACTACGGAACAGAGTCCGGATCGCTTCTTCTTTCGATGCTCTCCCTCTCCCTCTTCTCCATATCCGCATTCTCCTTCCTCTATACTTTCAGGCAGAACGAGATATTCACGGGCATGATAGGGGCGGCTCTGATTCTCCAGTACGGCCTTCCAGCCTCATGGGACATCTTTCCGTCCAGCTACAGCACATCATACTACGTTTACGTCGAGTCTGGGATCTTCCTTGTGACTGGCGGACTGATGCTTTTCTTCTCATTCCTTCCCCTCTTGCTTAAAGTTCTCAAACCAAGGCGAAACAGCCGCGGTACATTCGTTCCAACGGTTCGCCAGGCCTTTGCCTATCCTGCGGAGAGGAAGATGAGAACTGCGCTTTCCCTCTCCCTTTTCTCGTTTGTCATATTCGGCATCGTATCCGTGTCTATACTCGGGTCGATGATAAACACGGCAGCCGTTCGGACTGTCAACGACCAGAGCGGAGGTTACAACTTCGTCGTTTACAGTGCGAACGGAGGCAACATGACTGCCGCATTGCAGCAGGATGCAAACGTGTCCTCCTCGGTAGCGTACTCCAGCCTCATCTACGATGTGAGCACAGGAGTGACGTACGGCGGCAGCGGACCGTCTGCATTCGTGTATCCTGTAATCGGTCTAACATTATGGGACGCGTCTCCCTTCTACTCACACAACAGCTACAGTTTCTACAGCCTTTCGCCTGCATACAGCTCTCCCTCTGCGGCCTGGGACGCAGTTGCGCACAACAGCTCTCTTGCGATCATAGATATGACGCTCGCCGGAATTTCTCAGGACAACTTTGCCCAGGCAAGCCCGGTGCACGCGAAGGTGGGCGTCGGCAGTGTGCTGACTCTCTATGGCGCCAACCACACATCCCAGAAAGTCACCGTCGTGGGTATACTGAACGAGTTCGCGCTCCAGGGCATCTTTGTCACAGAACACACCCTCTCCTCACTTGGCCTGCTTGGGCATTCCTATCCGGTTCTGATGGTGAAGGTGAAACAGGGTGTTTCTGCCACGGCTGTGTCAATACAGGTGAGGAAGGATCTGGTTGCATACAACCCAGTGGTCATAGACCTCTCACTCATCACGCAGCAGCTGACTATGGCGATCAACGGCATTGTCGAGATGACTGAGATATTCATCGCAATGGGCCTCGTTGCAGGAACAGCCGGGCTTGGGATAATAGCGATGCGATCGGTGGTAGAAAGATACCAGCAGATCGGCCTCCTGCGTGCCCTGGGCTTTACAAGGAGGATGGTATCAGCTTCCTTCCTGCTTGAATTCGTGTTCATCGCCCTTTCAGGTTCACTGATCGGGGTTTTGATGAGCATGCTCAATGGCTACATAATATCACAAAGGCTGAGCAACCTGCTTTCCTTCGACTACTACCCGTCCGCCATAGCCGGGCTTGTCCTGATATCCATAGGCCTGACTGTAGCAGCCGTCCTCAGCTCTGTCAGGGCCGTGTCCAGGATAGAGCCATCGTCCGCGTTGAGGTATATAGAATGACTTCCGCGACGCCCAAATAAGCCAGGCTTCCACCAAACGACTGACAACTGTCAGACGATTCGATATCATTATATCTCATGTGCGCAATAACATGGTCGGGATTGGGATGTCGATAGCGTTTGAGATGCTCTTCAGAAACAGGGTCCTGAGGGCTCACTGGATGAAGAGGGCGGGTGCCGGTGTGATTGACATTGCAACTGTTTTCGTGCCCGTCTGGGCGATAGCCCTCTCCTTTGGCCTCCAGAAGACGTACTTCGACCTGTTTGTCGGCATTGCGTCGGGCGTCTGCTGGTTCACGTATTCGGCGCTTAGCGAGTATTTCTACGGCTACACCCTCGGAAAGAAGATAGCATCGCTCAGGGTCTCAAGCGAAAAGGGAGAACTTTCGTTGTTAGAAGCAATGTTCAGGAACATTTCAAAGCTATTCTGGTTCATAATGCTGCCACTCGATCTCCTGCTCGGCATGTTCACTTACGGCGATCCTAGACAGAGGTTTGTCGACAGGGTGTTTGAAACGACTGTCATTTCAACGCTTCCCGCCTCATCGCTGATACATGTGAAGGTCAGGCAGACAAACGATTTCTGACTACTCGGTCAGCGTGATGCCGTTTTCGCCCACTGAATACTGCATGATCCTGGACCGCTCTGGGAAGTTCTTCACCTTGCTTACGATCAGGTTGTTCTCGAATTTCTTTCCTATCCTTTCTCTTTCAAGCTCTATGAGCGTGTCCACGAGCGCATCTATTGTGTTCTGCACGCTTGCCTCGAAAACTCCCTTTGTAAGTGTGATGATCAGCAGGCTCTTGTTCTTGTTGGTGAACGCCCTGAGCGTCCTCAACGCACCAAGAACCTCCTCAAACCCGTAGCTGTCAATGAAGAAGTCCATTGAATCGACAACCACCCTGAACGGCGGATGTATCTTGAATATCTCGTGCGTGAGATAAGTCAGGAAATTGAACGGCCTGTAGTTGATCTCCTCATAATCATGGACATCCTTGACCTTCAGCCCCTCCTGCCTGTACTTAGTCACCTCCAGCCTTCGCATCAGGACAGTGTCGTGGTACTTGTCCCCTATGTCCACTATTGTTGCGTCTGTCTTCCATCCGAACCTCTTGATCGAGCTGAAAACCTCATCCGCACTGTCGCTTGTCGAGAAATAGTAGCTTCTCTCGCTCCCCACGGATGCAAACTGCCTTGCGAAGACGCCGGCTCCTGAACCAGGGGGTCCCACTATTGCGCTTACTGTCCCTTCTATGAACCCCCCTCCAAGAACCCCGTCAAGCTCCCTCAGCCCTGTGGTGAGGGGCATCACTCACCACCAATCCTGATCACACGGTCGCTCACAAGGCTCAGAAGCGTCGCAACTTCGGGCGACTGCTGTTCCTTTATGCTGAGAATTACTATGATCGAGCCACGCGACCTCAGGTTGTTGACGAGTATGTGAAGAAACTCTCCCATGATCTTCCAGTCGTTGTGTATGTGAAGCGTGTTGAGCGAATCTATGATCACCACGGCCTTCTTTGCCGTCGACTTCCGTCTCAGGAATTCGACCTTGAGCATTATGTTCTCAAGCATCGTCGGGCTCTCTATGAACACAATATCCTCGTTCTTCTCCTGCTGCCCTGTCATCATGTTTGAAATGCAGTCTATGAACTTGACGCCATCAGCCTCTACGCCGATCATATCCATCGCATTGATTATCGCTCCCGCAGGAACTGTTGATGCGACGTATATCATCTGTGTTCTTCCGTCATCCTTCATGCTCATCAGCCCCTTGATGACGTCAAAGTAGACTTCTGTCCCTATCTCCAGCGAAGTTGAAGTCGACGGTTCAATGTCCTTCAGCTCTCTGATCACGGTGGCGCTGGCGTCCATCTTCAGTTTCCCCCTTTCAGAAGAGGAACAAGCAGAGTGCCGGCGGTTGTAAGGTCAAGAACGTATTTTGCCCTTGAATGCGACGTCCCCCTCATCTTTATCACCTGAAGCGTCCTGAGCATGTCACCGTTCCTCTCAAGATTACCCATGAGTATCACGCCGTCGGCTATTGCCTCCTCCACTCCGTATTTGGAGTAAGATGCATCTGCTGCTGTGAGTTCAGATATGATCAGGCATGTAGCCCCGAGCCCAGACAGCAGCTTGCTCAGGCCAAGAAGCATGTTCCTCAGCTTCTCCTGGGTATCAAGCTGGTATGCCACAGAAGTGATCGAGTCTATCACAAGCCTCCGGGCCTTGGTCTCCCTTGTAAGGTCGCCAATTGCGCTTACGAGAAGGTCGACATCCTCCACACTCATCTTGTCTCTGTTGAACCCGAACCTCTCATAGATCGCGGACATGTCAATGAATGTGAGTTTGCCTGTCTTTATCAGCTCCCTGGTGAAGAAATCATACGGGATCATGTTTGCAATCAGCTTCTCATACGGCTCCGTGACTGATAGATAGAGGCCGTTTTCCCCCTCGAGTGCACCGTGGAGAAGGAATTCAAGTGAAAGCGAAGTCTTGCCCGTCCCGCAATTGCCCGTCACGAGTATTGTGTTGTTCCTCGGTATGCCCCCGCCGAGGATATTGTCGAGCCCCTCGATCCCAGTGACGCATTTTTCCCTTCCTATGCTGAGGCTGCGGGTCGAAGTGTGCCTCCGCTCTTCCTTTGTCGAGCTCATCGATATCCGTCTGCCTGACACTCACGGCGATTAATAACCTTTTTACAGCAGTGATCGCACTTGATAATTTATAGGGGAGGGACGCTGGACCTGCAGGCGCATGTCCACATACCTGCCTTCCCCGTAATCCCCTACGGTGCCCCACCGTGAGTGGTCACATGAACAAAAGCACAAGACTTGTCATTGAGAACCGCGAGGCCTCGATTTCCGACTGGCTCATGGCTGAATATGCCCATTCCGCCTCCATCTGGCCAGACACCATTTTCACCAATGTGAAAAGCGCACCGATGTCAGAGGCGCTCGACATCATAGGTGAGCCTGTTGCCCAGGATGTCCTGGAGTACACCGGGGGAAAGGGGTGTATAATACTTGACCACCAGTCGCCCGCCGAACTCAGGACTGCGGATTTCGAAGACGCGGAGTACATCGTGGTAGGCGGCATACTGGGTTATGATAAACCGAAGGGAAGGACGAGGGAGCTCATAACAAGCAGGTTCAGCGAAGAAGGTAACAGGTTCAGAAACATTGGCAAAATACAGCTCACGATAGACAGCGCCGTCTTTGTTGCAAGGGCAGTTTTTCTCGGCGCCTCCCTCGATGAGCTTGACATAACGAGCGAAGTCGAGGTGAAGTGGGACGACGTACACAGCACACTCCTCCCATATGGCTACCCGATCGTCGATGGAAAGGTGCTGATCACACCCGGCCTCGTGGAAATACTGAGAGCAACAAACTTCACTGCCTGAAGGACCTGCCCCTCTGGCCCCCACCGCTTCTCTGACCGTCTGGAGACCAGAAGCCCATGTCGAGTGCAAGCTTCTGTAGGCGCTCGATTCTCGCCTCTATCGGCGGATGGGTGGACATGAGTGACATGATGAAACTGCCCTTCCTTCCAGGATTGACAATGTAGAGCGTTGAGGAGGCCGGGCTCGTCTTCATCGGGCTGCGCACGTTGGCGCTCTCCAGCTTCCTGAGGGCGGAAGCAAGGGAAAGTGGATCCCCGATTGCCCTGGCTCCCACAATATCCGCCTGGGACTCTCTTTTCCTGGATATCGCAAGCTGCAGCATCATGGCAGCAATCGGCACCGTGACTGCCATGACAAGCAGGCCGATGAACCCTGCGTTGTTGTTTCTGTTGCCCCCTCCGAACATCGCGGCAAAGAGAAGGGAGTTGGCAGCCCAGGAGATTGCACCGGCAATTGTGGCTGCTATGCTCATGACAAGTATGTCCCTGTCCTTTACATGGGCCATTTCGTGTGCTATCACGCCCTTCAGCTCGCTGGCGTCCAGAGACTGAAGTATCCCCTTCGTTGCACACACAATCGCATTCTTGGGATTTCTTCCGGTCGCAAATGCATTAGGAGTCATTGTATCGGCCACAGCTACCTTCGGCATTGGTGTTCCGAATGTGGACGAAACCTCCCTTACCGCTGCATAAAGTCCGGGCTGCTCCGACTCTGTTACTAGCCTTGCCCTGTTTGCCCTCAGAACGAACCTGCCGGCGAAGAAGTATGATATGAGATTGAAGACGGCTGACAGAACGAGGAAGACGAGCGCTCCATAGACCGGGCTCCCGTAGAAAAAGTATCCTACCGCTGATCCCAGAACCACGAACAGAAGGGTCAGTGTCGTGAAAAGTACGGCCACTCCTACCCTGGGTCCCAATTACGCCATCCCTCTTTCAGATCGCAACTACGATCAGCGACTATTTCAACATGTTGACTAGTAAAATTCGGCAATTCCCACTATCTGGCGATTATATCTAGATACAACCATGCCATCATTTCTACTACGTTCAATATTCTCTCGGCATCATTCAAATATCTCGGCATCGTTATTTAAGTAGCCTGAACTGAAGTCCGGGCGGTATTTGAATGCAAGGGAGTAATAAGATGCCTGAAAATTTGGATCAGTTCGAGATTGCGGTTGCTCAAGTGAGGAAGTCTGCAGAAATATTGAAACTGGATGCCGGCTTGGTGGAAATACTCAGCAAGCCCAAGAGGGAATTGACAGTCAACTTCCCTGTCCGCATGGACGACGGGACGGTAAGGGTCTTCACCGGCTACCGTGTACAGTACAACTATTCCAGGGGACCGTGCAAGGGAGGCGTCAGGTTCCATCCCAATGTGACGCTCAACGAGGTAAGGGCACTGGCAGCCTGGATGACATGGAAGACGGCTGTCATGAACCTTCCATACGGCGGAGCGAAGGGGGGTGTGGTGGTCGACCCCAAGAAGCTCAGCCGCGACGAGGTAGAGCGGCTCACCAGGCGTTACACCTCGGAGATATCCATTATAATTGGTCCGGAGAAGGACATACCCGCGCCTGACGTTTACACTGACTCACAGACAATGGCGTGGATGATGGACACGTTCAGCATGATCAAGGGGTATTCCGTGCCGGGCGTTGTTACGGGCAAACCTCTGAGCATCGGCGGGTCTGAAGGAAGGTCGGAGGCGACCGCCCGCGGCGCCATGTATGTTGCAAGGGCGGGCGCAAAATCGCTCGGTCTTGACACAAAGAAAGCGACAGTTGCGGTCCAGGGCTTCGGAAACGCGGGCTCCATAGGAGCCAGACTGTTCAGCGAGGAACTGGGTTCGAAGGTTGTCGCTGTGAGCGACAGCAAGGGGGGTGTCTACAACGCAAACGGACTGGATATACGCAAACTCCTTGAGCACAAGGCAAAGGCCGGCACAGTCACAGATTTCCCGGGCAGCAAGGCAATATCAAACGAGGAGCTTCTGCAGCTTGATGTGGACATGCTTGTCCCCGCGGCACTTGAAAATCAGATCACCGAAAAGAACGCTTCGGACATAAAGGCGAAGATGATCGTCGAGGAAGCAAACGGTCCTACGACCCCAAGGGCTGACGAAATACTGCACAAGAACGGCGTGTTCCTGCTGCCTGATGTGCTGGCTAATGCAGGCGGAGTCACTGTGAGCTACTTCGAATGGGTCCAGGACATACAGAGCTTCTTCTGGTCGCTGGAGGAGGTAAACCAGAGGCTGGAGACGGTGATGACCAAGGCATATAACGACATACTTCCCATATCGAAGAAGGAGAACATAGACATGAGGACGGCCGCCTACGTGTATGCTGTCAAGAAGGTTGTTGACGCACACAAGATAAGGGGTCTCTGGCCCTGAACAGCCTCCTCCCGCTGCAGCGTAAACCCTCCCCCCAAAACGCTTTCTACTTCCTTTCCAGTTTCTATATGAGCTTGAGCAGATCAGACTTCGTTATTATGCCCGAAATCTTTCCCTTTCTCTGCACAAGTACGGCCGGGCTGCTCGAAAGAAGCGTTGCGACCATTTCAACTGCTGTGGTTTCCGGAATCACAGGGTACGCATCATTCATGACCGCCTCCACCTTTATGTGGGACAGTTCGTCCAGGCTTGACCCCTGCCTCAGCTGGTTGAGTATTGTCTCGTCAGATATGCTGCCGACGACAGTGTCACCGTTCATGACCGGAAGCTGTGAATAGCCACGCCTCTTCATGAGCTCAGACACCTCGGCCAGCGTTGCATCCTTCTGCACGCTGACTATCGGAGTGTGCAGCACCTCCCTCGCAGTCCTGTTAATCTTCCTCAGCTTCCCCTCGTTTTCAATCGCCTCAAAAACCCTCGTCACTATCTCGTAGCTCGCTGAAATGCTGCTCCTTTCGAGCTTGGCTATGGTCGACTGGCTCACATTCGCCATTCTTGCAAGCTCGCTCTGGGTAACGTCGAGCTGCTTCCTCATCTTCTTGATTTCCTCTATCTTCGGGAATGGCATCGGAGGTTGTATATCCGGCTAGTATTAATTCCTATTGGAATACGAATTCACATTCTGTGCAGACCGGGGTGTGTGCGTGCCGGCATATGCAGTATTGCATGAAGTCACTAACAAACCGGAAGTCAGCGATTTTCCTCACGTCTGTCCATATTTCGTATTCCAATAAGAATATTAGAAACAAAATCGGTTTTATTACAGGTAATAATCGTCTGGACAATGACTTCATCCGCATATGTGAAGGGCTCAGGGAGCAGGACTTTTGCCTCAGGTCTTTACTGCAAGGCGTGCGGCAAGCGCTTTGAACTCTCCGTCAGAAGCGCGTGCGATGAATGCTTCGCTCCAGTTGAGGTCAGATACGACGATGCACCAGTTTCGGAATACTTGACAAGGGAGTCGGTTGCAAAGGGTCCACAGAATATATGGAGATACTGGCCTCTCCTCCCGGTTTCTGCTGCAAGCGGACTGCGCGGCCTGAACCCCGGCATGACACCCCTAAGGGAATGTGTCAACCTCGCGAGAGTTCTCGGGGTGAAGAGGGTGCTTGTCAAGGATGATACTGTAAACCCGACTTATTCCTTCAAGGACAGGCCGGTTGCGACCTCCGTGCCAAAGGCTATTGAGTTCGGCCTGAAGGGCGTTGGTTGCGCTTCAACAGGCAACCTGGCGGGCGCGACTGCGGCAGCAGCTGCAAAATACAGGGTCCCCTGCTACGTTCTGATACCCCAGGGGCTGGAGAAGAACAAGGTCCTTTCTGCTTCTGCATACGGCGCCAATGTGATAGAGGTCAAGGGCACATACGATACAGCCAACAGACTTGCAAATCTGGTGTCCGACAGGTACAGCGTCGGGTTTGTGAACGTGAACCTCCGGCCATATTACGTCGAAGGGTCCAAGACACTTGCAATGGAGGTTGTGGAGCAGATGGGTTGGGAGGAGCCTGACAGGATGATTGTGCCTATGGGATCGGGCGCCCTGCTCACCGCTGTCGGCAAAGGCGTCGAAGAGCTGCGCAGGTTCGGGCTGTCCACCGGCTCATGCATGATTTCCGGCACCCAGCCGGAAGGATGCTCCCCTATCTCGAAGGCATATGTGACAGGAGAGGTAAAGCCCGTTGAAAATCCGGAAACTGTTGCCGAGTCACTCGCAATAGGTGACCCCGCCTCAGGCGACGACGCCGTCGGTGTCATAAGGTCTACCGGAGGCTTCGCCGACGCTCCGACGGATGATGAGGTTGTCGAGGGGCAGCTTCTCCTTGCAAGGGAGGAGGGAATATTCACCGAGCCGGCGGGTGGCACTGTTATCGCCTCACTGAAGAGGAGGATAGGCGACGGGACAGTAGGAAGGGATGAGACAGTCGTATGCCTGATCACGGGCAACGGCCTGAAGGTCCCAAGTCACCTGGTGCAGGGAATAAAGACAAGCATCGTCGGGCCGAACCTTCCCGATGTCGAGCCTCTGTTCAGGTCAGGTCTGTGAGGTGCAACAGTAATGGTCAAAGTGAATTTCTCATCTGCAATGCAGTCGATAACAAAGGGAAACAAGGAAGTCGAGATAGATTTCCAGGGCGGCATCGGCGCCCTTTTCACAAAGCTCTCAGACGTCTTCGGCGAGGAGTTTGGCAAGAGGATATTCGAGAACGGGAAGATCAGAAGATACATCAACGTGTACGTGGACGGCAAAGACATAAGGTTCTCAGACGGCCAGCTGACACACGTGAAGAATGACTCGGTGGTTGATGTTGTTCCCGCAGTTTCAGGCGGCTGAAAGAGTAAGCGCGGAATTCGACCGGTGTCTAGGAAAGTAGATATAGGATACGTAAGTGCCGGCTAGTTATGAGGAAGACAAGTTCGAGGGCGGTTGCAGCGCTGATCGCCATTGCAATGCTCGCGATAGCAGTTGCACCCGTTTCGGCCTCTTCGGTCAAGGTGGAAGTCAATCCATCCACCCAGACTGCAGACTGGCACTCCCAGACCGAGCTGTACGTCAACTTCACGTATCCGGCAACCAGTCTGATAAGCAACGCACTGAACAACAGCAGTGGAAGCCTCAGCCTCAACATAACGTCCAAAAGCAACACTTCAGTGACAGCTGTCGAATCGATAAACGGCACGATAGCATCAGAGTACAGACACGCATACATCAGCAGCCTGGTGATGTACTACAATGCATCATGGGTCGCCAACCAGACAAAGCTTGCAGTTGTGATTACCTCATCCCTTTACATGGCTGTGAAGGGCATAGGGAACGGGACCGCAGGCTCTGTAAACATGTCATGGAAGGACTTCAACTACACAAAGAGCATCAACATATCCACGACAACCAGCGGCACAGTGGATATCAACTCGCCTTCAGGCGCGCTCGTATACTCAAAGATACTGAACTTCTTCGCCGACAGCCAGACTCACCTATCAGCATACCACGCTCTGGATTACAGCGCCTTCTCAAAACAGCTCTCCCACTGGAACAGAACATACGACAGCGCGAATGGGCAGACTGCCTACAGCTATGACGCGGGCGTCACAGTGAACAGGAGCTACAACATTTCATTCTCGTCCTCAGGCACCGTTCAGAACTACTCGCTCTCGGTATACCTTGACCCGTCAGCCCAGATAGTGACAAACGGCAATACGTACGCCGTTGGCAACACACTCTACGTCCAGCCTTCCAGCGGACCAGGGCCAGTAGCCTACATTGCGGCGGGTGTTGCAGTCATACTCGTCGTGTCAGGTGTGGCAGCCGCACTGCTTAGGCGCAGGTCGAAGGGCAACTGAGCACAGCAGACGGGTTTGCCGGGATCAGCCAATTTTTTCCCCTTATTCTCTTTTTTCAGTGTTCTGCCTGTCCCTGCCGATGGGCGTTATTCTCTTTGCCCCTTCTGGAACACCGGGAAGTGTCTTGCCCACCCTGATCCTGGCATCGACAGTTGTCAGTCCCTCGTTATGTACTATCACAGGGTTAAGGTCAAGCTCCTGTATCTCCGGTATATCCTCCACCATCGAGTTGACCGAAAGTATTAGCTTTGTCAGCGCTGCTGTGTCATACGGTTTTTCGCCGCGGAAGCCTTTGAGTATCGTGAATGTCCTGAGCGACCTTAACATACTGTCCGCATCCTTGTCTGTCAGTGGCGTCGTCCGTACCGAAATGTCCTTCATCGCCTCAACATAAGTTCCTCCGTAGCCGCATGCGACTATAGGCCCAAAGTCCGCATCGTGAGTTACACCAACAAACATTTCCAGCCCTGGTTCAGCCATTGCCTGAAGTGTGAAGCCATCCACCCTGTGGCCAAGGCTCTCAACACCAGTCTTCATCTTTTCTGCCTCCACGATTACTTCCGACGGCTCCAGGTCAAGTTTCACTCCTCCAACGTCACTCTTGTGGAGCACTGTTCTAGAGTTGACCTTGAGGACGACATGCTGCCTGAATGTCGAGGCCTTCTGCGAGGCCCCGGATGGTGTAAGTGCAAATTCTGTCTTCAGGAAATCAATCCCGTAAATGGACAGAAGTTTTATTGTCTCTTCGAGCGAGAGCCATTCGTCCCCTCTCCCCATCACCTCCGCCACGATTGCAGCCGCCTCTCCGAACCTCCTGTTTCTTGTGTGTGTGAATTTGCCCTTCGGCTCACTCCTCCACCTTGAATACTCGACAGCCTTTCCAAGCGCCCTTGCCGCGTCCTCGGGGAACTTGAAGGAAGGTATCTTCAGGGAATCAGCAGAGAGCATCTCAGGAATACCTGTCGAGGCCATGAAAACGGATATCATCGGCGCCCTTCCCTTCAGATCCCGTGCGGCATCCAGTATCCTTCTTCCAACGTCCTCCGCGTTGATCTCAATAGGAGGCACAAACAGGACTATGAGCGAATTCACGCCGGGTTCCCTGCACGCAGTCATGATAGCTTTGTAATAGTCATCGGCCGTCGCACCTGCAGTCATGTCTACAGGGTTCCTGACTGAAGCGATGGAAGGCAGGATCTTCGCCAGCTCCTGCTGCACGGGCTGGCTGAACTCGACTACCCGGAGCCCCGACGCTTCGCATGCGTCTGCCGCGAGTATGCCAGCCCCTCCTGCATTTGTTATTATTGCCACGCCATTGCCCTCAGGTAGAGGCTGGGTGGAAAGAACAGATGCGAAATCAAACAGCTCATGAAGCGACTGTGCGCGTATTACCCCGGACTGGCTGAGCAGTGCATCGACCGTTATGTCGGAGGCCGAGACCATTGCACCCGTGTGGCTCTTTGCCGCCCTTGAGCCTGAAATCGTCCTTCCGCTTTTCACCACAACAACAGGCTTCTTCTCCGAAACCCTTCTCGCGATCCTTGAGAATTTCCTCGGATTGCCGAACGACTCAAGGTACATGAGTATGACATCTGTATTGGCGTCGTCCTCCCAGTACTGCATCAGATCGTTGCCTGAAATGTCCGCCTTGTTGCCCACTGATATGAAGGAGGAGAGACCAAGACCGAGGCTGTTGAGTTCCTGTATCACCGCTATGCCGAGGGCACCAGACTGTGAAAGGAAAGAGAGGTTCCCCTCCTTTGGCTTGAAAGGTGCAAACTGCCCGTTAAGCCTTACCGATGGCGATGTGCTCACAATTCCCATGCAGTTTGGCCCAATCAGCCTCATGCCATACGTCCTGCATGTATTGAGGAGATCCTCCTGCATCTGCTGCCCCTGGTTGCCGCTCATTTCAGAAAAGCCAGACGAAATGACAACCAACGACCGGATCCCCTTCCTTCCGCATTCTTCTGCCACCTGGTTCACATACTTGGCAGGAACAACGATGAATGCCAGGTCTACCGGTCCCGGGCAGTCAAGGACGCTCTTGTATGCCTGAACGGACTGGACTGAGGAGGCTTCCGGGTTTACAGGGTAGGTGATGCCTGTGTACTCCCCCTCCACAATGTTCCTGAAGAGCTGCCATCCTATGCTCCCCTTTCTCCTTGAAGCGCCTATCACCGCCACCGCAGCAGGTTCGAGGAAATTCTGTATTGAGGCCTTGGTGGCCACCGCCTCTCTCTCGTCGAAGGTACGTATGACGCTGTCAGAAAGTGAAGTGGGAAAGCTCATCACTATGCTTCCGGGGGATATGTCTGTCCTGAATGGAAAACCGAGCCCTTTGACAACGTTAATCATCGCGAAATTTTCAGGCAGCATTTCAAGTGTGAATTCCATCACTCCCCCATTCGCCCCCACTTCGCTCAGGAGCTGGAGCAAGGCAGTTCCAACACCCTTCCCCCTGTAATCGTCGCCAACAAGGACGGACACCTCTGCGCTCTTCTTCTCCTTTCCAGTGTAGTAGAATGCAGCATGCCCCACAACCGTCCCCTGCCGCGTGGCAAGAATAGCGTATCCTGTGGAGCTGTCAGGCATCAGGTATCTCGAATTCTCCTCCGGCGATTGCGAGGTGCCAAAGAACCTGAGCCTTAACGCCTGCCTTGAAGTCTTCCGTATGAAATCCTTGAGCAGGTCGAGATCTTCTGGAAGCACAGGTCTTATGCTCAGCATCGACCCGTCCCTAATAGTTACATCTGCAGAGTAGCCTTTAATCGTCGTTTCCACTTCAATCACTTCCGTGATTCAGGGCAGTACTGTCCGCTCTTTACTGCATATATTGCTATTTTTGTATAATACTTAGTTTGATCCTGTGAAATATCGGGCTCCTTCTTTAAATACAGAACAGCAGCGTACCAAGCGCTCCGGCGATAACCGCCTGTGCCATTCCGGGCAATCTTAAATAGTATCCAAAAACTATGACTCGAAGCGATAAGATGCAATGCGATGACTGCAGCATGCCCGTGGAGTTAATCGACCTCAAGAAATTCAGCGATCTCATGAACCCCCGTGGCTTCCAGATCCTGTGCAGGGACTGCGCTGAAGGAAAGGGACTGGACTGGGCAAAGGGCAAGCTTGTCGAGGCCACGAGGGAATAGGGTATGCAGTCTCTGCCTCATTTTCCAAGGATTGAAAGGAGCTTAGCGGCTGTTTCGGCGGGCGGAGAGCAGCTTCTGCCTCTGCAGAAGAACGCTAGCGGCTTCCCTTCTTCCCTCGTTTTTCCTATTATAGATTGCATTGTGTCGGAATAAGGTGCCGTTTCAGCTGTGTCAGTGTCTATCAGCACAGTCTCCTTCCAAGGAAGGTAGACTGATGCGGAGGCTCTGTTCAGTTCGCTGAACCCGGTGTCTTTACCGCTTCCCGCCACAACGACGAGCGGCACGCCGTTTATCATCTGGTCAAGCGCGACGAAAATGGATGCAGTGAACACACCGGATGAGATGCATGAGGGTACAATTTCCCTTATGATCGACCTGGCGAGTGCAGCGGCTCGTTCATCCTCGAAAATTGCCCCAGCCCTCTGCAGCAGAATTGCCGCTCCTGCAACTGGAGACTGGGCCGGTGAGTCGTGGATATGCACGTTTCTTGTATTCGAGAGGCCGATTTTCTCTCCGTTGTACCTGGACGTGTCAATATCATACAGTCCCCCTGACGGGGATCTGTATCCATCAATAACGTTCCCGGACTGTGCTGCAATTTCGCCTGCAGCTGGGTCTGAACTCAGTTCGAAGAGGTCGAGTGCGGCATGCAGCATATGGACCTGGTCATCAAGCATGCCCTCTATCCCGCCACCCGCCAGCGTATGCCTAAAGCCCTGCCCATCAACGTACGCATTCCTGATGTAATTATCCACGCTCCTCCTCGCCAGTTTGAATGCATTTTCGTCGTTGAAGCATCGCGAGTACTCGAAGAAGGAAGACGCCATCATTCCGTTCCAGTTTCCAAAGACGCTCCTGTCCACTGCAGGTGAGGGCCTTTTCAACCTGAATTCAAGCATCTTTTTCCTTGCGTCATCCAGCAGCAAGGAAGCCTCCCCCGGTGTCATGGCCGTTTTCTCCGCCACCTCTGAGATGTTCATTGCCCTGTAGAGAACATGCCTGTCTTTCCTGTGCATTTCGGCCATTCCGCGTATGTGGAAGTGCAGCTCTGCAACCTCCCTTTCCTTTCCTTCCAGGGCTTCAGCAAGCTCCGAAGGTGTCCAGGTCCAGTAGTCTCCGTCGTCCCCTGGTTTTGCATCCGCGTCCTGGCTTGCGAAGAAGCCGTCTTCTCCGCTGAGCGTTCCTGATACAAAAGAGACTATCCCTTGAGCTGTTCTCCTGTATTCTTCGTCTCCGAACAGCTGATAGGCGTGCGTGTAGTTCCTCAGCAAACCCGCGTTATCGTATGACATCTTCTCGAAGTGGGGCACAATCCATTTTTCATCAGTAGAGTATCTGTGGAAACCTCCACCAAGCTGGTCGTGGATGCCGCCATTCAGCATACCGTAGAGTGTGAGGCGCAACGGTTCATAACCTTCCTTCCTGCCCCGGTGGTAAAGGGAAAGGAGAAGCTCAATAGCAGACGTGTGGGGGAACTTTGGTGAAAATCCGAAGCCGCCGTTTCTGATATCACATTCATCAACTATTTTGAGCAGGGCGGCCCTGATTTCAGCACTTCCGACATCCTCCTCATTGTACCTGTCCTGTGACGAAACGGCCTCTGTGACGCTCCTAGCCACCTCCTCCCTTTCCACTTCCCGAGTGGTGTAGTAGCTGTAAATCCTTCTCAGCAGCTCAAGGAAACCGGGCAATTCACCCGTCGGTCTCGGCGGAAAGTACGTACCGCCGTAGAACGGCCTGCCCTGATCGTCCAGGAAAACAGTCAACGGCCAACCTCCCTGTCCTGTCATTGAACTTACAGCCTTCTGGTATCTCGCATCCACATCGGGCCTCTCATCCCTGTCAACCTTCACCGCAATGTAGTGGTCGTTGATGAAGGATGAAATCTCTTCGTCCTCATAGGTGCCTTCATCCATCACGTGGCACCAGTGACACCAGGATGCACCTATGTCAAGCAGCACCGGCCTCCTCTTCTCCCTTGACAGATCGAATGGTTCTTCAGACCATGGAAACCATTCTATGGATTGGTGTGCTGCGCTTCTGAGATAAGTGCTGCGCTCCTTCGCCAGCCTGTTGGTTCTTTCGGCTGTATTACTCATCGTCTTCTACCATGGGTGGCGGATAGATATTGTTTGTGCACATCGCCACTTTATGAAAAAGGAAGAAAAATTAAAGGAATAGAATTTGAAACAGATAGATCCGACGGCACTTCCGCGCCAGTCAAGCTCCATTACTTTTTCTTTTTTGCTGCTTTCTTTGCCTTTTTTGCTGTTTTTGCTTTTTTCTTTGCCGGCAAAAAACCTCACTCCGTAAGTAGGTATATACTTTCATGCAAATAAAATCTTTCGATGAATCAGATCTTTTTGAATCTCCGATCTGATCGAAAACATCTGCCGACATTTTCCAAACTCATGATCGAAGTTTGCACCTTCTGACAAGGTCAGACTCCCTTTTCGATCCTTTCACCGATACTCCGACTCTCCTTTCTCCTTCTCTAGAACGCGCATTATTGTCTGACCGCAGCTCTTCTTCCCTTTTCTGCTGACCGCAATGAAGTCTGCACAGTCCTGCAACGCTGCTTTCAGGTCTGAAAGTGATGATTCTGCCGTTCCAGTGTAGATGGATGCGGTGCAGTGGATGAGTGGATTGTCGTTCACCGCCTCAGGATCGCACCTCAGGGATGAAAGCGCTATCATCTTGAGCACTTTTCCTGCCTCCTGCATGTTCCTGGCACCTTCTATGTGTGAAAGCATGTCGGCAACTCTCCCCTTTTCCATTAAACTGACCGCTTCCTCGAGGCTAACTTCCTTCTCTTTCTTCCTCCTGAACCGCCTCTCGCATGCAAGTGCCGTTGTTTCCAGACATAATATGATAAGCTCATGCGGCGTGAAGCTTGAAACCATATCTGCTTTCCTGTTTGCCTCCGATATTGACCCGATGAATGCAATATGGCCGTCGATCAGTTCCTTTCTCTGGCTGTTGAAGGACTGTCTCAATGCTTCTACAGACACTCTCCTGAGCAGTGGAAGCAAAGCAACACCGTGTTTCAGCTGTCTCCCTATCAACTGCATCGACAGCTCTGTGAAACCGCTTCTTATCGCTCCAATCAGGTTGCCTTCTTCTCTTTCATCGAGTTCGCCGTCTTCGTCGACGAGCCTTTCTGTGTCCAGGCGCTCATCTGAAATGAGCTTCCGTGATGCAAAGTAGCTGCCGGAGAGATCCTCGTTTGAGAGCGCAGTGACTGCTGTTACAGCCGCCTCTGGAAGAATATCCGGATCATCAGAGGCGACACAGCGCACGGCATTCCACACGTTGTATGCATTGGAACTCGATGAATGCCTCCTCAGGGCCTCTGATCTCAGTGCAATCAGCAGGTTCTCGTTTTCTCCCCTGACCGCCATCTCCTTCGCAATTCCCGCGGCACGAGTCCATTCTCCTCTGCTGAACGCCTCCAGCAATTCGAAGCTGAGCTGTGACGAAGTCAAAGATCCTCCCCTGAATTCCTGCTCTTCCCTGCGGCCATAGAATCTGAACAATGCCGTAGTGTGCAGAAGCGGGAGCCATGTGTGTCTTCCTTCCAGAAAAGGGGACAGATGTCTTGAAGAGTGAGCGCACCTGAGTGCGGAGAAACTCCTCTCGCCGGTATAGCTAAGCCTGGTTGCCGCTATTGCTGTTAGCAGATCCCTGTTCTTGCGGAAACCAAATACTGCGAACCCATCAGCTGCCCTTCGGATGGACAATTCGTTTCCAGCCAGCAGGTCAGTATTGTAACGTCGTTCGTCAAACAGGTCGTCATTCATGTGATTGTGCTGTCCGTCAAGAGGTCTCTGCGTTCAAACCGATCCAATCCCCTTGTTCCTGTCCGCAGACCTCTGTTCACGCATCTTCTTCCTGGCTTCGGCGTCTGCTGCAAGCTTCCTATCTTCCTCCGTTTCAAGAATCAGGCGCGGGACCTCTGTAGGATGTCCATCCCTGTCGAGTGCCACAAGCGTTACGGTCGAATCGCCTGCATAATGAGTTTCCCCAGTAAAAAGATCCTCAGAATTCACTCTCACGATCACTTCCATCGAGCTCCTGCCGACATAGGTCATCTTTGCATCCATGGACAGAAGATCGCCTATGTGCACCGGCCACAGGAAATCCATGTGCTCTATTGATGCTGTCACGACATTGGAATTACAGTGTCTCACCGCCACCAGACCCGACACCTCATCAATCATTTTCAGTATAGTCCCTCCAAACACATTCCCCGCTATGTTTGCGTCTGTGGGCATCATCACTCTCGCGATATGAGATGCGCTGTCACTGACTTTCTTTGCCCTGTTCACATCGATCGGTTGCTGTATTGACTCTACGCCTTAATAGTCTCACCGTTCCACTGCCGCCTGCCTCAAGGACTGGTTATTGCAATGCAAAATGTTGGGCTATTTCCTTCCTTTCAGTCTTCATTGCTGCACCAGAGACAGCGCCTGTCCTCCAATCGTGCTTCTTCTATTCCACACCCTGAACTACGTTTTTCGGCAGCATTTGCATCAGCTCCTGCTCAGACCTTCACATTCAGGGCAGTAAGTGTCGCCCAAACACGCTCTCTGGGAGCAATTACCGGCTTTTCATCTCCTGATAGTTTTGCTCTTTATGCTGATAAACAGAAGCCTGAGACCTGATCTTCCTGGTACAGCACTCATTCTCCGCTCCAGCCCCCGACTCCGCACATTGCCAGCATTGATCGCAAACTGAGCACAGGCATGTGATATTTGAGCAGCCTGTGTCGGCTTCTAGAAAGCCTTGCAGGCTGCCCTGTAATCATAACGCAGTACTGGACGTTTGGTTTCTGCGGTGCAATCCCTCGCTGCAGGAAGGAAGCTTTCCCATAGCAACAAAGATGGCGTCTCTGGCAAGAAAAGTGATAGCCACAGGGAATCCAGACTGTTGCAGGGAAAGCCTGACCTTACTGAGAAAAGATGCTAAGCCGCATCTCCTCACAACTGCAGTAAGCACAATACAAACCATGACTGTCTTGAGGTTTCCTGGTCTTGCCTGCATATGAGGACAGGATTGTGCAGTTTGTTTATATTGCGATATTCTCATTACAGTAACAAGTCAAATAATGGGCAGTAAGAACGGCCCCGCATATTCCTTGTTGGCCGAACCTAATTTCGTACAAACTGCAATGGCATTATGGTTGCGTCCGAATGAACACAGTCTTGCGCAACGCCTGACTTGATTTCTCAGGCAATACTATGCCATGACCTTTGATCGACTTGGTTGAGCAACGAAAATGCAAACTGTGCAACGTTTGTCACGGATTTGGCTGAAGCATACCATTGAACGTCACAGGCACACAGAGGGAGACGCCAAGAAGTCCTCTGCCTGTGATACCCTCCTGAATATCCATGAACAACAAGGGCGAATGGGCAACTGATCCTCAACTGATCCGTAGTACGCTCACAACGGCAGCGATCGCATGGGTCGCATGCAGATCCCATATATGATCATGTGTACTGCCTGCGTACTGTTCCTGCCTGTGTACTGTCGATAACGCGATCGGCTTCTCTGACGTTTGCGAAGCTATTTATAGAAACATTGCGTTTTGAGGGCGATATACTAATCAGCGTTAGTATACTATGAGGAGAGGAAAATGAAGGGAAAGACCATTGCAGTTATTGCTATTGTTATTGTTGTGGTAGTGGCAGGCGCAGCGACTGTGGTGTACCTTACTCAGTCTAAGAAGCCTTCAATCGTTTTTTCAGGCTGGGTCTCGAGCGGCGCAGAGTACACATTTGACAAGAAAATGGTGGACCAATTCAACGCATTACATCCAAATGTGACTGTTGAGTTCAGTCCAATCACCGGCAACTACTACTCGACACTTTCAACCAAGTTCACAGCTAACACGGCACCCGCGGTATTCTATATGGAGAACGATGCACTGCCTGCTTATGCCAAGAACGGATACATAATGGACCTGACGCCCTATCTGACTGCCAACACCTCCTATGACCTTTCCGGCTTTGTGCCGACCATACTTCATACATTCTACTACAAGGGTAGCGTTTACGCCGCCCCCAAGGACTGGGGACCCCTGTTCGTATACTACAACAAGGCGATATTCAACCAGGAGCATGTCCCTTACCCCAACAACCTGACCGCCTGGAACTGGACTACCATGGAATCCACCCTACAGCAGCTTAAGGCAAACCAGAGCGTGCTTCCAAACGGCGGGAGTGGGTATTACCCGATGGTAGTTGACACATCATTTGCAAGGGTGCTTCCTCTGATGCATGAGGCAGGCGCTGAATGGATCAATCAGAATGGAACTGGCGCAGCTTCAAACAATGGAGGACTGCTTTCGGCAATAAAGTTCTACTACAGCCTCTACACCAAAGGGTATGCTGCCCTGTCTGCCAACCTTTCTGCCGGCTGGGCCGGCGGCGACTTTGCGACAGGAAAGGTAGCTATGATTTACAGCGGCGGCTGGACGGTCCCGGTGCTGTCCCTGAACGGTTCGTGGTTCCAGAACAGGAGCTCGGAAATTGGCTACTTCCACATGCCATCTGATGTTCAGAACGGCACGATGGGTTTCGACGTCGGCCTTGCACTTAACAGCAAACTGACCGGTCTGCAGAAGTGGATCGCCCTTCAGTTCCTGGAGTACTTCACCGGCCCCTCGGGAGAGCAGT
Source organism: Candidatus Sysuiplasmataceae archaeon (assembly GCA_046706185.1). Classification (GTDB taxonomy): domain Archaea; phylum Thermoplasmatota; class Thermoplasmata; order Sysuiplasmatales; family Sysuiplasmataceae; genus JAJZXY01. The sequence goes on along the minus strand of JBJKPR010000056.1, from coordinate 29,294 downwards.
CATGGGTGAGCCTTGGTCTTGCGCTCCCTGCCAGGACAAGCATACTTGATAGCAGCTCGTACGCAGCAGCGCATCCCATACTTGCCTACGCCGGATCATCACAGGCATCGTACACCTATGGCTGGGCATATAATACAACAAACTTCACCGCAGCAGAGAGCAATGCCGAAACGATAATCGCCAATTTGTTTGCGGGCAAGGCGACGCCTGTTCAGGCATATCAGCAGATACTGTCAGAGACGAATAGCACACTGGCAGGTTCATCATCTCTGTGAACCGTGGATGGAGTAATGCAGCCAGTGACTTGAGTCAGAGGAGCGGTGGCATGTACCGTGTTCGCAGACCTGATGCGCCAGAAACAGTATAAGAGCCTTAACCAGAGAGTTGAGAGCAGGGCAGGATACCTGTTCATTGCTCCACTCTTTGCTTTTTTGATTGTATTTACCTTCTTTCCAGCTTTCTTCTCCTTTTACATCAGTCTTTTCCATTACGACCCGTTTGGCCATTCAGTGTACTTTGTTGGTTTCAGCAACTACGTGCGGGTGATAAACAACGGCCTCTTCCTCTATTCCATCGCCAATGTCTTCTACTATACTGCAGTGGTTGTCACAGCTCAGACCTTCCTGGGGTTCTTCCTCGCCCTGTTGTTCAACAACAGGTTGCCTGCATCCAGGATAGGAAGGGCACTTGTGTACCTCCCTGCCATATCATCGCCAGTGGCCATGTCCCTCATTTTCATCTGGGTATTCTCGCCTTCGGGCCTGGCAAACACGTTACTGCTCTACCTTGGCCTTCCTCACAATCTCAATTACCTCTACAATACAACACTTGCATTTCCTGCAATCATGGCACTCAACATCTATTCCACCGCCCCTTATTTCATGCTCTTCTACATGGCCGGAATCCAGGCAATACCCAACTCAGTACTCGAGGCAGCAAGCCTGGACGGTGTCCGGTCGAGCTGGCACAGGTTCAGATATATCTATTTCCCCCTGCTCAAATTCACCACCACGCTTGTTGTCCTCCTTGGTCTCATAGGGTGCATCCAGCTTTTTGATCAGGTATATGTCATGACGCTGGGCGGACCCGCCAACGCTACACTGGTTCCTCTAATGCTTATCTACAACTACGCGTTTAACAACCAGGGTTCTGCGCAGGGTCTCGCTGCGGGCGCATCGTTTATAATTTTCGCTATTATCATGGTCCTGACAATTACACAGAGAAACTTCCTGAGGGATCTTGCATGGACGTGACAGGCAGGTCAGCTGTCGGAAGGGCGGTGCCCCGCTTGTCACCGCCGCCAAGAAAGCAGCGGTCCGGGGACATGGAGACATGCAGGCAAGGGAGTGGTAACGGTGGATGATACCCCAAGCACGGTTGGCGAGGAAGGTCGCTTAACCAGAAATGCCGGTTCTGTTTTGCGTAGGTTCACACGCGGCGAAGTCGAAGATGATGCGAGTGTTCCGGCAATATTCCGAATGGGAAGGATAAGGGGCTTACTCATTCAGCTTCTGATGCTCATTGTTGTCGTGATATACATTGTCCCTTTTTACTGGATGGTTCTTAAGACTTTCCGTTTTAGCGCATTCGCTGAATTTCCAACAAATCTTGACCCCGTCTCAGGCACCTCTATTGCCTATTTCATGTCAACGTTCAACACTGTGTGGAACTACGGTGTATCGTCCTTTCCGCTTTGGTATTTCAACAGCGTGGTCGTCGCGTTTGCAGTCGTTGCTGGGAGCGTCACAATTGGTTCACTTTCGGGGTATGCCTTTGCACGCCTGCACTTCAGGGGAAGGGAATTACTCTTCTACGTTGTTCTTGCAACTCTCATGATACCATTCCCTGTCATTACTATAGCTGAATACATCTTCATGGTAGACATAGCGTGGGTTAACACCTACCAGAGCCTCATACTGCCACAGATTGCAAGCGCTGTGAGCGTCTTCCTTTTCAGGCAGTACTTTCAGACAATACCGTCTGAAATAGAGGACGCGGCCAAGATCGACGGTCTCAGGCCGTTCCAGATATTCGCAAAGATTTCGGCTCCGCTGGCCAGGCCCGCCTTTGCAGCGAGCGCAATACTCACATTCATAGGGTCGTGGAACAACTTTCTCTGGCCCTTGTGGGATACATCTAGCTCAAACATGTGGACACTCCCTGTTGCACTGTCGCTTTTCAAAGGAGCCAACGGCACACAGATCATCTGGACGCAGATGATGATGGCGACCATGCTTTCTCTTCTGCCCACTTTCGTCATTTACCTCGTGTTTGAACGGTATTTTGTCAGGGGCATTGCTCTCTCTTCAGGAATAAAGGGGTAGGCATGAGCGTCGAAATCAAGGATCTCAGGGTCTCTTTTGGGCAGGTTCAGGCACTGAAAGGGATTAGCTTCAGTGCTGAATCCGGCGAGTTTCTGGTAATACTTGGTCCTTCAGGGTGCGGCAAAACGACCGCACTCAGATGCATTGCAGGGCTTCTTGAGCCTACATCGGGGGAGGTCTACATCGATGGCAAGAGGATGAACGGTGTCTACCCTTCGGACAGGAACATTTCAATGGTATTCCAGAACTATGCGCTTTACCCTCACATGACAGTATATGACAACATTGCTCTGAACATGAAGATGAAAAAGCTTCCAAAAGAGGTTATAGACAGGAAAGTAAGGGAAGTGGCTTCGGTCCTCCAGATATCCGAACTGCTCAACAAGCGACCAAGGCAACTGTCAGGAGGCCAGGCGCAGAGGGTCGGTCTCGCCAGAGCAATGGTCAGAGAACCGTCGGCCTTCCTGATGGATGAGCCTCTGTCCAACCTGGATGCGAAGCTCAGGAATGAGATGCGTGACGAGATGAAACGGTTCCAGCGACTGACCAAAAAGTCAATAATCTATGTCACACACGATCAGATTGAGGCCATGACTCTCGGAGACAGAATTGTGGTTATGAACGGCGGAAAAGTGATACAGGTTGCCAGGCCAAAGGAGCTTTTTGATGATCCTGCACACATGTTTGTCGCAGGGTTCTTAGGCAATCCTCCGATGAATCTGGTTCCTGCGAGACTGGCAAAGGAAAGACCGGGCGCCTATGCTGCCTCCTTCGAAGACTCTGACGGGGGGGACCTGATCATAGAATCAGCAAAAGGAAATCTTCCCGCTTCTGTCATGTTAGGTTTCAGACCAACCGATCTAGAGGTCGATGAAGCGGGGAAGATTGAAGGGAGGCTCAGTTACGCCGAACTTCTCGGAGCGGAGATGAATGTACACTTCGGCATAGGGAGCAAGAATTGTGTGGCAAGGTTGCTGAGAGCAAGCAGCAACGAACACCTTCTGGAATCAGGGCAGGGAGAGAAAGTCCGTTTTTCACTTGTCAGGGAAAGGCTTTTTGTTTTTGATCCTGTGAGCGGCGAAAGGATAAGGACAGACGCGGATGGAGTGATTACATGACTGCTATGCCATCATTGGAGGTGCTTCCTGTTGGATTTTCCTGAAAACGAGTTCAATGCTTGCAGGGGCATCAGTGGACGTGACAACAGAAGACGAATGGACGCATGGGTCGTGCTTCGGGGGGCGGTCGGTTTCGGCCCTGACAATCTTTCCCTGATAAAGGGAAAGAAGGCGCACCTGATTGTTCTTCAGAACGGAAACATGTCAACAGCCCCATCCGGGAGGTTCAGAACAGGCTTCTGGGAAGGAGGAAGGCAACACTTTGCTTCCCTGACAATGCAGATTGACGACAAGCACTCTGATGCCATGTTCAGGAAATATGTGAGAAGGCCACACTACACCTACAGGGAATACGATAATGTGGAACGAATCGATTTCGTACAGTTTGATATCCCCGGCCTCTGCATTGCAGTCAAATCAGATGGGTCGCACGATGTCATATTCAGGCTACAGGCAAGCCATGCAACAATGTGGCCAGTAGAGGAAACGGCAGAGAATTATGAACTAGTGAGGGACGGCTCATCCTATATTGTAAAAAGCAGTCTTTCTTCGACGAGGCTTGCAGCAAGGGGAAAAGACGCAGGAGTGACTTTCGACGGGAGGAACGTAACCGTTACCTTCCCGCAATGCACTGAAGCAATACTGTTTGTATGTGACGGCAGTTCAACAGAAGGTGACTTTGACCTGAAGAAACAGGCGGGCTATCACAGCAGGATATCTGAGATGTGTGTTCTGAAAACTCCAGACTTCATGTTCAACAAGGCCTTCTTCTGGGCAAAGCATGATTTGCTTGAATTCTACAGCGAAACAGAGATCGGAAACGGTTTTTACGCCGGGTTCCCCGAGTTTTCATGGTTCTTCGGTCGCGACGGGGAGTGGATGAGCATGGCAGCTGCCGAATGCGGGCTGCACGAGTTCGCAAGGGAGCATCTCAGGACGCTGCACCTTGCATCACGGGATGGAAGAATGCCGCATGAGCTGCCCCTGATAGAAGACAGTGGAAACAACGGCACCTACAAGCTGGGCGGGCATGAGCTGGAGACAAAATACATGTCAATAGACAGTACTCCGCTCTGGGTCCTCGCTGAATTGAACATTTCCCGATGGACGGGAATTCCTCCGCCTCTCTCCGATATCAGGAGTGCAATTGAGTTCTGCAAATCATGTGACAGGGACGGCGACGGTCTCATGGAGAACAGGTTTTCCGAGGGGCTTATCGGCTGGCCGGAGTCGTGGGCCGACAGGAGAGACGGCACCTGCATTGATGTGAACGCATGGTGGCTCGAGGCACTGAAAGAGTACTCGGTCATGACCGGCTCCGACGTAGAGCTGCTGCGAAAGACAATGTCGAGCTTCAGCAGCGTATTCTTCCAGGGAGATGATAACCAGTTTGAGGTGATAGATTCACAGAAGGACGGCAAACTGCGGCTAATAAAGAACGCGATGGAGATTGTACCGGCCATGTATGGGAGAGGGCGCAGATATGAGAAACTTGTCCGCTTTCTGTCAGGGGAGGACATGCTCGTACGATGGGGCATCCGATCCATGTCATCTCTTGATCCGATGTATGACAGGGGATACCACACGGGCCAGGTATGGCCTCTCATGACCGGATGGTTCGTCCTCGCAGCATACAACAACGACATGCCTGACATTGGGTTCAGCGCTCTTCGTTCCTTTCCCATGCTTTCGTTTTCGAGCCCCGATCCTGGCAGAATAAACGAGGTCTACCATTCCGAATATGTCCAGGCGACAGGACAGTTCGCACAGGGGTGGTCGTCATCCCTCTTTGTGCAGTGCATCGTTGAGGCTCTCTTCGGCCTGAAGCCTGACGGCAACAGCGGAAAGGAGGGACTGTCATCCTGCAGGCCGAGGCTGCCCGAAGGATGGAAAAGCATGGAAATGCTCAATGTAGAATATCAGGGCCTCCATTTCGATATACGGGTAAAACCAGATGGCTTCAGCATTACACAGAGATGACAGAGGACATGCGGAACAGGATTACCGCTCTCACGTCCTGCGTTCACCCGGACCGCGTCGTTTCTCAATATCGAATTCAAGGGGATATTATTCCGGTCTTGCCGATCTCTCCAGCGGCTCCTTCGGATATCACCGTCCCGGTGAAATGAATGGTCTCTGGTATCCGCCTGTCAGGCTGCTGAAGTCAATACGCATTTTGAAGGATGGCATCCACCCCGTTGTCAGTCAATTCGAGACCAGACCGGACAGCCGCATCTTCCGTCTTGAAGGGTGCAGCATTGAAATGTCGATGCCGGATGACCATCTTATTCTGCTGAGGTCCAGCTGCAGCGGTCAGGCTCAGTATGTTCTTGAGCTCGAGCTTGGCCCGATTTCGGTGTGGTTCAGCGACTGGGAGCCCAGCTGGAGCACGTATGTGACGGATCGTCGCGTCTCAATTGACTTTTCAAATCCTGCGCTGAAATTCAGTGTGCTGCCCTTCAACACAACCCTGTCACTCCTACCGGGAAAAGTGTCCGCTCCCCTCTCGGAAGGGAGCGCTGTGCTGATCACCGCGACGGAAAACCCGGAAGAGCCTAATTCTCCAGCAACCATCGTTTCATCAGCCCGCAGCACTCATCTGGATGTACTGTCTTCAACAATGCTCGATTGCAGCAACAGCGAGATAGACGATGCGTTCTACTGGTCAAAACTCAACCTTTCATGGCTGATGCATGACCAGCCAGGCATCGGGCGCGGCATCACGGCAGGTCATCCCGAATTTCCATGGTACTTTGGGCTTGACACTTTTTACTGTCTCGATGCCATGCTTGAAACAGGTCAGCACGATGGCGCCAGGGGCTCGCTGGAGCTGCTTGCAAGGTATGCACGTGCGCAGTGCGGCCGAATCCCTCATGAGATAGTGACGAACGGCAGGGTATACAATCCGGGGGATCTCGAGGAAAGCGCAATGTTCCCGTCCGCTCTACTCAGTTACCTGCAATGGACAGGCGACGAACGTTTCGCAATTGAGCACCTTGGTGATGCATTGAATGCTCTGCGCTACGTTGTGTCGCAGGAAATGGTTGGGCCCGGGGCGATGGAAGACAGCGAGAGGGGAAGGGCTCAGGAGATAGATACAATGTGCCACTTCGTGGAAGGTTCACAGTCTCTCAGTGCAATTCTTCGCATTCTTGGGGCTGAGGAACGTGTCAGCCCTGCACCTCTGGATGAGATATACAAGCTCTCAGCTGAAACACGTCGTTACGTCGAAAGGGAGATGTGGCTGCCTGAACTCGGAACATTCGCCAACAGAGTCGTCGACGGCGTTCCTGTCTTCAAGGGACACTGGACTTCTATCTCGCCGTTTGCCGCAGGAATAGCAAGCGCGTCACAGTACAGGCGATTTGTGTCGGAGGATGGCGGTCTTGGCATGCTGGAGTCGGGGGAGGGTCTGATGGTCGACGGGAAGGGCTCAAGCTCAATGCCCGTTCTCAACGGCCTGATGGCAATTGCCGCCGCAGCATTTGGCGACATCGACACTTCCATACGCTTCTACATGCGCAACATCGCCAGGGTAGGCGAATTCATGCCCTGTGCCATTCCGGAGATTGCAGGGAGTCCGGATGGGTGCTACCTTCAGGCATGGTCTTCAGCCATGGTCATACATCCACTCCTGCGCGGTCTTGTCGGCCTGAGGGTTGAGAACGGACTGCCTGTCTGCAGTCCGGTGCTCAAGGAGCCTGCCGTTGGATGCGTCACAATCCGGAGGCTCCAGGTTCGCGGTTCCCTCTTTGACGTGGTTGCCTCTGCAGGGACAACTGGCGGCGCAGAGATAACTGTCAGTAGTCCTGAAAGCCTGTAGGGGCGGAAAGTGAATCAGGAGAAGCTGTTCACTTCTATCCAGTCTGCTTCTACATCTTCCACTATGGCATCATACCCGCCGACTACGTACTCTCTGCCATCTGATACTACGGTGAAGTTGACTATGTCTTCTGCGGCTATTATGTCTGTCACCGTCCCGGTGACATTGATCTTCTCACCGTCCTTCCTGGAAGTGCCCTCAACGGTGACGTTCAGTCTCTTGCTTCTGTCTTCTCTCCTGAGCTGTATCATGTCACTTACCGCGAGCCTTTGCATTGTATGCCTCTTCGGCAGCTCGAGCGGTCTCGCATACAGCCTTTCAGATTTGAACCAGCCGTTGAAGAAATTGTGCGTCAGGAACCATGCGACATCGCTGTCCCTGAAAACATAGCCGTATCTTTCCGCGGCATTCTTGAATGAGATTGTCCTGGGCATGAATGCCGCTCCTCCCGCATCGCCTATGACAGCAAAGAATTGGCCAAGGTTGAGGTACCTGATTTCATCGAATATCTTCTTGTCGCTTTTCAGGTAATCGGACATATACTTGTTTCTCGACATGCCGTATACAAGCAGCACCGAGTCGGCCCTTTTCCTTCGCCCCTCTCCCAGTTCAGATTGAAGCTGCCTAATGATTGGAGGCGTCGATTCGATGCATAGTGTGTCCCTGGCCTTCCTGACAATCTCTGCAGCATTGTTGATGAAGCTCTCCCAGTTCCTGCTGAGCCACATCGCAGGCTGATTCGTCTCTACGCCAGTACTTGAAGCTGACCATTTCAGCAGTGTCTCCCTGTTGTCTTTCAGGTCCTTCAGCCTCTGGTCCAGTATTACTTCCATGTTGGCAGGCAGGTAGCGTTTCGGCCTGCTTTCCAGAACATTCAGAAAGTGCTTCCTTTCAAGGACAGCTGTAATGTCGTAAATCTGTGGCTGCCTGAACTTGAGTTTCCTGAGAAGATCCTTTGTTGTTGCGCCCCCATTTTCGACCAGGAACTTGTAGACAGCCGCCTCATTCTCAGTGAGGCCCGAATCCTGAAGCAGCCTTAGTATTTCGTCATCTTTTGCCCTGTCTTTCATCCGTTCATCTGGCCCGGTATTCTCAGTTGTTCAATTAAATATTGCCCATAAGTTCTTTTGGCTTGCATTTGAGACGTGTGCGTTACTGTGTTTCGGCGACAAGACATGCATACTGCAGCATGGCACAGCCCCAGCTCGTACAGAAATGTTGCGATGAGTAAATTCCTCACGGCTATCCTGTCCATCTACAAATGACCTGCATTATGCGAGAGTGCCCATCTTCTTGGTGGTGTTGTCTTCTTGAATTGCATTGCCTGAGCACATCACTGACGACACGTTACCCGAATTGCGATGAATCCAGGCTAGTCTGCCTCGTGTTCCCTTTCTGCCTGCTCTCTCCCTTTATCATGAGCTCCCTCCAGTCCCTTTCTTCAAGTCCCGCCAGTCTCCTGAAGATGTTCACCGTCCCGGGAGCAAATCCTGCAAAGTGGTTGTTGGAGAAGACATATGCTTCCTTTACCCTCCCCTCGTCGAATTTCATTCTCAGCCTGCCCAGCCAGTCGTTCATTTCACCTGCCCTGTCCCTCTGTACCCTGTCAAATCTGGTGATCTTCCTGTCTCCGATGAACCTCAGGTAGACAAGATCTGTAGTGAGCTCAGGAGGAGTGTTGACATACTGGTTGACAGACCATACAAGGCTCACCTTATTCTCTGTCAAAAAATCGAAAACCTCACTCCTGAACCAGGATCTGTTTCTGAACTCGACAGCATACCTTACTCTGTCGCTTATTCCAGATATCAGCCCTCTGAACTGGTCGAACATGTGTTCGAATCTGCTCGACGGGGGCATCATTATGAGCACACATGCAAGCTTTGGGTATAGTCCGCAGGCAATGTTCTCAAACTCTTCCAGCGCATATGGATGCACCATCAATCGCCCTTCGTGGGTGAAATCCCTGGGAAGCTTGAGCGTGAACATGAAGTCCTCGGGTGTCCTGTTTCTCCATTGTTCCACCAATTGATACGAGGGCATGCTGTAGAAAGAGGAGTCGACCTCAACCGCATCAAAAACGTCACTGTAGAGCCTGAGAAAGTCTCTCTGCGCTGTTCCCCTGGGGTAGAAGGGTCCCACCCAGTCATCATAAGACCACCCCATGCACCCAGTCCGTATCGCATGCATCATGCGATCTGCCATATCCAGTACACAGGAATAAGCATTGTACCTAGATAGCCAGGCGGATCGCAGCTGCCGGGTGATGCAATCGCCTGCCTGTTGAACTCACCATGCATGCACATTTGCGCATCTGCATTATGTGCAATGCCTCCGTGAGGCCTGCATGCAGGGATGGCTCCATGGCTGTTCCTTTTCACTGATGCGACAAGATATATCTGTGATGCGGTGCTCACAACATTCTGTTGTGTACCAGATGGGAAGGAAAATAGTTACTTATGATGAGCTGACCGATACTCAGAAGATTCAGGCAATCTCGCTCCAGACAGCAGCATTTGGGGGATCTGAGGATGAACACGCAGTTCGTCTTCTGAGAGAAAGAGGCGGATGCATGTCTGACTACTTTGGCATGTTCGCAATCGAGGGCGGAGAGGTGATAGGGGAGGTTATAGTGTACAGGCTTGACTACACTTTTCCAGGAGTTGGAACGATGAAGGTTTCAGGGCTCGCAGGGATAACCACAAGGGCCGACAGATCAAGGGGGGGCGTTGCACGGGATATAATCTGCCAGGTGCACGAGGCTGAGAAGAGGGCAGGCATGACACATTCGATCCTTTGGACCAATTCATCATGGCATGCGCACGATCTCTACGCCAGGCTCGGCTACAGGGATATTTTCAGCAGTCCTATTGCTTTCAGGGCCGTCGGGAAGGCGTCTCCGCGCCCTAATTACAGTTTTGTCCGGGCCACTAAATCTGATTTGAGCACAATAAGCGAGGTTCATGCGTCATCTACTGCCGGGGGAACCGGCTTCGTTCACAGACCAGCAGGCCTTCTTCCTGTGTTGACTGAGATAGGCAGCGTCCCTTTGAAGAACATCTACCTTGTAAAACGCGAAGGGAGAACTTCAGGTTATCTTTACAGAGAAGGCGACGGTTCGGTGCTGAGGTGCAGGGAGTTTGCCGTTCTTTCCGGAGAATCAAAGCCTGAGATATTGAGCGCAATAGAATCAAAAGTCAGGAAGGGAGGAGTCGCCATGTTCCGTGATGTGCTTACGGCTGGGACTGCTGGTTTCTTCAGGGAGAACGGATACACTGTCTACCCATCGCAATGGAAAGTACTGATGGGTACAAGGCTCGATGCTGGCCTTGACCAGGCGGGGGCAATCAGGGAGTTCGGGACAGCTAGGGATGATTTCATGTGCTCCGCCGGCGACGGGTTCTGAGAAACCCAGAACCCGCCTTTATTCCCCAGCCCCGGCGCATGTCGCGGTCAGAGAAGTAAACTTTCGATGACATGATCTATATCTATCGTGCCGGCATATAACTGTCTACAGGTAACTGGCTGAGTCCATGTTGAATGCATTCCCCAGCAATCTGGTCCACATCCTGCGGTCAATTTTCGGAGGTGTTGTCATCTGTGCCACCCTATGAGAGTGTAATCATCACCGGCATCGCGGTGATGGCTGTCATATTCGCTCTCGAATTGCTGATATTCTACTGGAGGCAGAGGAAACGCCCGCTATAGTTTTCGACAATGTTACGAAAATCTATGGCAGACTGAAGGCACTTGATTCGATATCCTTTGAGGTTGAAAGCGGAAGCATCACTGGTTTCGTCGGTCCAAACGGTGCAGGAAAGACAACATCGATTCGTCTCATGGCAGGTCTGCTTGTACCAGATGGCGGCTCGATAAGCGTCAACGGAGAGATGCCATATTCCTCGATACGCATGAAGGAGAAGACATTCTTCATAATGGACACGGTCAACATACCTCCTTACATCCAGATATATGACTACTTCGTGCACCTTTCGAGAATATACGGATTTGACAGAACGGCTATCAGGGAGGCGTTCAAGTCACTTGATATCTGGACTGCCCGCGACAGGAGGGTGAAGCAGCTATCGGCGGGTATGAAACAGAAGGCTCAGCTGGCAATAGCCCTGTGCGCGAGTGCTGACGTAATAATCGCCGACGAACCAGCCTCAAACATGGACCCCACTGCAAGAATGCAGCTTTATGATACAATCAGGAGAATAAACAGCGAGAAGGGAACGACCTTCTTTATTTCCTCCCACATACTGTCTGAGCTCGAAAAGGTCATCGACAGTATCATCATAATAAGCGGCGGGCATAAGCTTGCTCAATCAAGAACGGCCGACTTCGTCTCGAGGGCTTCAGGCAGGTACGGAGACAACACACTGAGGATCACTGTCTCTAATCCGGTTGATGCTTCTCACGCAGTCCGTGCTCTAGGCGTGGAGAAGGACGCGATCATCATCCAGGCAAGTCCTGGAAATCTCGGGAAAGTGATATCTGCAATAGAAGCTGCGGGCGTCACAGTGTTTTCGGTCGAGAAACAGCGCTTTGACCTGGGTGAGCTGTTCTCGGAGGTTGTTGCAGGTGAACAGAGTTCTTGAAGTTTTCATTATGAAGGCGAGGCAGTCACTCTCATTCGGACTCTGGGAGCCGCTGTTATTCATGATCGTTGCCTCCCCATCTGCTATGATAATCGGGGGCAGGTTGTATTATCCTTCCATCCCTCCTGAGTTATCGCAGGGCATCGGACCGCTGTTTCAGTCATTCCTTGCAGTTGACTACACCTACTACCAGTTCATAGTGACGATACTCGCCATGTCTGTGTTTGTTCTGAAAGTGCTTGTGTTCGACTTTGCCGCAAATCTTGAGCAGGAGGTTGAAACATCCTACCTTCTTCTGCCAGTGAAAAGGAGCACTCTCCTGCTTCCCATCCTGGTCACCGGCGTGATCCTGCCGTACTCAGTTGCCTCCGCGTCAGTGTTCTATGCGCTTTATCTAGTTCATTTCCCTTTCAACGCCTACGATGCGCTTTCCGTGGCGCTGCTTGATTTTCTGCCCCTTCTTCTGGTCTCTTCAGTCACGATGCTTGTCTCCATGAAGACTAAGAGTTCTGTTTCTGCCCTTGGAACAGCTATTCTTCTCCTTTTCTTCCTTGGCATATTCCTTGGTCTGAACGGCGAGATTACGGCAAGAACACACTCCGTTATTCCGTTCATGGTTCTGGGCGTACTTTTTCCCGCCGCATCTGCCTACGACTATTTCTTCTTCGGCTACGCTCCATCGTTGGGGGGTATGATGAGCACGCCAGCCGGTTTCATGTCCGTGTTTCCATGGCTGATAGCAGGATCAGTTGTCCTCAATGTTTCCCTGCTTGCAGCCGTATTCTGGTACTGGGGACGGAGATTTCAGATATCGGGTTGACGGGATGTCAGCCTCATTATTTCTACTCTGTCTGCTGAGTTCCGCACTGCGACCTCACTGGACCCGCAGCTGCCTGCGCAGCCGCTGCCCTTCTGATCCTCTCTGCAACGGCATTATCTATGTGTTCATTCATCGTTTATTGCGGGTACTCCGATGAGCGGGCTGGATAGACGTGCTCTAGCGTGCAACTTGCTGACAAAGATATATCCGGGAGGAAATAGGAAAGCGCTGGATTCGGTCAGCTTCTCAGTTCCAACATCCGGCACTTTTGTGCTCATCGGAAGAAACGGGTCCGGAAAGACAACGCTGATCCGCATACTTGCCACGGAGCTCGAGCCAACATCCGGCACAGCAGCATTTGACGGCATCGACGTGATGAAGGACGCGGTCAGCCTCAGGGAGAAGATAGCGATTGTTCCGCAGGAGGCAAGGACTGTCCCATGGATGACCCCAATGCAAACGGTCTCCTCCTATCTGCTGTGGCGCGGGTTCGGATTTTCAGAGGCGAAGAGGCGCGCTGCGGATGCTCTTGACAGTCTAGGGATGAAGGATTATATGAACAGGCTGAACCGCACCCTCTCGGGAGGGATGAAGAGGAAAGTTCTCGTGGCAGCTGTTCTGTCTTCCGATGCAGAGATCATATTCCTGGACGAACCCACTACGGGACTTGACCCTGTCTCCAGGAGAGAGTTCTGGGTTCTGATGAAGGAGATCGAAAAGGAACGTTTCACCTTTCTGACAACCCACTATCTGGAGGAAGCGGAGGTTCTGGGTGACAGGATCGGCATGCTTGAAGGCGGGCGGCTGATCAGGATCGGAACGCTCGACGACCTGAGACGCAGCGTCAGGCACGGCTACAGCGTGGCAATCCCTGCAGGGCAGAAGCATTCACCGATACGAGTTGAGGATGGGGAGATCATGAGCGGCAACTACGGTTCGAGGATACTGACAGGTGAGCAGGAGGCATTTAGGATATCGAGGGACCTAATACGGGATGGAATCAGGTTTACAATTAACCCTGTTTCTCTCGACGATATTTTTTTCTACCTAGTGCGAAGGGAGGGAATTGATTATGCTGGAGACCAGGGAGAAGATATGGAACAGTTACATCAATACCACAAAGAAGAGGAATAGGCTGAGCCAGTTCTCGGCATCCATTCTCGTGAATTCCCTCTATGAGATGAAGAACTACCCGGTGGTGCTGATAAACACAGTGCTCTCGCCCATCTCCTTTCTGCTGTTGATCGTATTTGTAAGCCACGGCTCCCTGATAGGCGAAGCGGTTGAGGGTGGCTTCATAATGAGCATGTTTGGCGCCGGCACTTCGCTGCAGGCGGACCTTTCTCACCTCAAGAACGACTTCAAGCTGCAGGATATGGTTGTAAGCTCTCCCACGACCTGGATCACATATGTATCCGGCATGGCTGTGTCAGAGCTTGTCTACTCCCTTCCCGCCCTCATTGTGCTCAGCATACTTGCAGCCTACTTCGTTCACATGAGCGCTGCGGGGTTGATGCTCTTCATAGCCGTTCTTCTCCTCGTGTTTGCAACTTCCATGGCCATCGGCTACACCCTCGCAACGTTTTCAACCGACATTGTTCAGAGTTTTGCCTTCTCCAGACTGATATCCACACTTTTCTCAACAATTCCGCCTGTCTACTATCCAATAACCTACATACCTCTCCCGTACAGGTACCTAGCATATCTCTCCCCGACAACTTACGCGGCACAGCTTGCTCAGTACGAAGGTGGCTACATACAATTGTCGCCGGAGATGGCACTTATGAGCTGGATTGTCCTTGTTGCGGTTACTGCATTCCTCTTCATCGTTGCAGCAAGCAAGGCAAGGTGGAGGGAAAAGTAGTCAAACCGCTATTATCCTCCCGTACATGCCGGACTGGGCATGCCCAGGGTAGCTGCAGAAATACCAGTATGTACCGGTATTCTGAATGCTTATGGGCAGCGAGACCATGGGCAGCTTTGTGCCCCAGCTCAGGTTACCGTACATCCCGTTAAGCATGACAGTTCCTCTTGTCCACTGGTGATAACCCCACATCATTCCCATGCCGTTTCCCGCCATCGGCATGTACTGATAGGGCGGCGCTTCACCGGAAAAGACCAGATTGTGGTATTCGTCATCCGCGTTTACCAGCGCAAAGGTGACCGTCATTCCATGCCTGATCTGGAAGGTGGGGTTGATCAGGCCATAGCACATGAAGAAATCTCCGGTCCTGTTGGCCCAAGGGGGAGTCGATTCAATCAGTATGGTGACGCCTGTCTGGTTGACGTAAATTGTCCCGGTCGAGTTCACAACAGTCACTCCAGGAGGGGGTGAGTTTGCGGCCACAAAGGTCGAATAGCTTATGGAAGAAACTTCTCCCCCAAGTGTGGCAGTGTTGTTCCAGGAAAGGAAAATGAATATGGAGACGGAGATTAGCACTGCGACTGTGGCGATTACACCTATTATCAGTTTTGTGCTTCTTCTCATTTTTCTTCTGCTAAAAGGCATCGTGCTTCTTTCACTGTGGGGTGTATACCGAGCACCGGGCTGCTCCGATTGCTTTTCACTCGTGCCATCCGCCCTCGAGCCTTGTTCGGCCATGTGTAGCGCCTCTGTATCCAGTCTCGTCGATCACCGTGTAATTGTGTCTAACGGGAGACACTGTCTATTGATTTCGCCTATGCACTATATTTACGGTTGGCCGAATATCTCCGGCGCCACTCATTTATAACCAGGCTCGGTCAAACACCCATCTGCCATGCCGGCCCCATGAGCCGTGGCTGCGCACCCAATGCGCGCCCTTCCGTTATCGGAAGACAGCCATGATCTACAGGCGCCGGATGCGCATTGTCATCACCTCGGAACTGTCAGGACCGCCTTCCCTTGCAGATGGCTGATTTCCACGCCCACCTGGCTGGCCCATTCCCTGATCTTGCCAAAATCCCTGAAATCCCCTTCGTTTTCAGACTTGGATGCCTGTTTCGCAAGAAGCCCCCTAGACTCAGCGGGCAGTTTGCCCCCAAAAGTGACATGTTTCCTTGCTCCGATGAGCCTGTAGAGCTTCCTCACGGCCCTCACCGGCCTTATGTCACTGTTTTCTGCCGACCAGTCAAGCGGTCCGCTGCTGAAAAGCCAGACAGGTTTGTGCCTGAGGTACACCAAGTTCCTTTCGGCGAACTCCAGCGCGCTCTTTTCCCATCTCCATGCATAAATCGCACTTCCGAGTATAACGGCATCATACTTGTCCACATCGTATGCCTCGTCTGCTGGAATCACAGTTGCATCCAGGCCGAGCATCACAAGTTCGTTTCCGATTGTTCTTGCAATCTCTGCAGTGGACCCGCTTCTTGAGGCATAAGCCACCAGCACATGGATCCTGTTCATCATTGTGCTCACATTTCTTATCCAGCAGGATGAGATGCTAAATGCCTTGCGTGCGGTCAATACGTACTCTGCCGCTTCATGCAGGGTGGCCGGAGTTGGAAGAAGTGGCAATTGCGCCCGGCAGGTCAATGCATTACGCCTTGAAGCGACGAAATTCCAAATAGCTGCATGAACTGCACTATCGTCATGTCGCCTGATACACACCCGCCAGGTTACGCGGCGTGTGACATCAGCGTCCGGAGAATTGGCAGGGACGAATGGAGCATGTTCAAGCGCATTCGGCTCAGGTCGCTTGAATCTGACCCGCTCGCCTTCGGCAGCACGCTCGAAACGGAACTTTCGTACGAAGACACTATCTGGACTGAGAGAACCGAGCGGTATGCCACTTCCAGGATGGATTGCCTGTGGATTGCATGCTCAGGGGACAGACCGATCGGACTGGCAGGCCTGTTTTTCCACGGGGCTGTGTTCCACCTCTTCGGGTTGTGGGTGGAACCTGAGTTCCGTGGAAAACACATCTCATCAAGGTTGCTTGATGCTGCAATTTCATGGGCAAAGTCTTGCGCCAATCCAACCGACATCCTGCTCGGTGTCAATCCTGTACAGACGGCAGCTTTGGAGCTGTACAGGAGCAGGGGATTTGTTCCCACAGGCAACGTGGAGGAACTGCATCACACCCCGGGGCAGGCCGTTGTTGAGATGCGACTTGCGATCACGCGCGGCAGCAACACCGCCGGAAAGGTGAATGGCGCGGGGGAACGTAACCATGGAACTCAAGAGTCTTGATGATACACCGTCGCTTTCGGGCCTGGCAGAGGGCAGTTTCGCGCCTTAGGAACAAGGTTGGAAGAGGTTTTTCGCGGGTAGTGGTGTCAGAGTAGAATGAGCTTGCTCGCCCGAAAGAGCCGGGAGCTCGCGCAGCATGCAGTCAGGCCGTACTGCATGAAGCTGCCGCTGTCGTCTGGCGGGCAATCACAGTACGTCGATTACTGGCTACGGGGGAACGCTCCTTATTCTATCGGCTTCAGGAAACCAAGCAACATCTCATTGAATGTATCGGCGTGCTCCCTGAAGGAGTAATGGCCGGCGTGGTTGAAGATGTGCATGTCAACGCTTGGAACCGCCCCACACATCAATCTGTAGAGGTTTATGCCCCTTTCAACCAGTGCAGACGGGTCGTTGTATCCCCAGAAAAGCAAGGTCGGGATCTTCAGCTCGCCAGCCTCGACCCTCTTCAGAGTATCTGCCCTCTGCTCTCTCGTATCGGGCATCGCATCAAGTGACCCAAGGCCGCTTGTCCTTTTCTTGGCCTCAACAGACTTTGGGAGATTGTATGCCTCGAGCAGGTCGTCAATCCAGCCGTCTGTTATGTGGTCCTTGGAATAGGAGTTGCCTATTGTTCTGGCCACAATTGCATCCCTCGTGGGCATGTCCTTTATGCTGTTCTCCAGGTCTTTGTAGAAGTCTCCGACCCTCGGCGGATTGTCCGGCGCCACTGAACCGGAGTCTATGAGCGTAAGGGAGCGGACGAAGCCTGGAAACTCCAGCGCAAGCCTTATTGCAGCAAGCCCCCCTCTGGAATGGGATACGACGTGGACGTTGTCAAGGCCCATTCCCTTGAGGAAATCATAAGCATGCCTGGTTGTGGCAGCAGTGGTGAAGGGGCCATTCGCGGGCGGATTGTCAGTGAAGCCCATTGCAAGCTTGTCAAACGCAACAACGTGGTACTCTTCGGAAAGTCTGTCAAAGTTGAGATCCCAGCATACAAAAGTACTGTTCTGGCCGACATAGCCGCCATGTATCAGGACCAGCGGGTCTCCTTTTCCTTTCTCAACGTACCTGGTTTTCACTTGTCCTACGTTTGTGTATTTGAAATCACCTTTCTGCATCTTTGAAATCACCTTTCTGCATCTAATCACTCCGTTCGGGCCCCTTTCATCAGCTTATGTTTCTCCTGAAGACACTTGGATTCCACGGGCTTTTATCCGGCCATCTAGTCTCAAGATCTTTTGCCGTATTTCGAAGGCTAAACGAGGCAAGGTGGATATTAACCTATTGCCTACAGTCGCTTTTCCAAACAGACTCTTTCCGGGTGAGCACCCGGCTGGAAATTATTTTTCCTTCTTTCCGAACTCAGAGCCACTACTTTTGCAGTCACCTTTGCATCAAAGGTGTGCTGAACCAGTCTGATGGGAGTTCCCTGCCCTTTCCATGGGACATGCAATACTGATATGCCAGGGCACCTGCTGCAGCAAACTGAATGCCCACCCCGCCATTTGATTTGTAGAAGAGGATCTGCTCGTCGTTCTCCCTTCCCGGTTTCTTGCCTGACAGTACATCGCCGAGGTCTACCACTCTATCCCTGGAAATCTTGCCAGATTCAATCAGACTGAGGAGTTCCCTCTGATTGTTTGTGACAGCAGTTTCATAACTGTTCAGAACAATTCGGCTGGAGCGTGTGAACGCAGCTTCATCCGCTTCGCTCCTGCTCAGCACCGAACTTGTCGTCGCCAGTGTTATTAGCGTCTGCCCCTCTTCCAGCCAGGAACCATCGAACACAGGGCGCAGTGAATTTGTCGCGCAGAGTATTATGTCTGCGCCATCGAGTGCCACTTTGCCTGAATCGACAGGGGCAATATCCAGGTTCAGCTTCCTGCCCATCTCTTCCGCAAATCGTTCCCTGTGCTGCTTATTCGGGCTGAAAACGCGGGCATCTGAAATGCCCCTTACCAGGCAGATAGCCTCCAGATTTCGCTCGGCCTGTATGCTAGAGCCAAGTATTCCGACACTTTTGGACCCGCGCTTCGCAAGTGCTCTGACGGCTGCCCCCGTTGTGGCGCCCACCCGCATCGTCTGGAGTGTCTCATCGTGTATAATTGCAAGCACTTCCCCAGTTTCCAGGCTTGAAAGAAGGACCAGTCCCCAGCTGCGCTTGTCAGGATGTATGTGCTCATATGTACCTGAGCCTCCGCTCGAGGAAGAGAGTTGAATCCTTCCGGAGGTGTAACGCACCGCTGCTACCTTTGAACTAGGCAGTGCACCACAGATTATATTTCCCTGCCATGCCTGGTCAGATTTCCCACGCGGTACCTTGTACCTCATTCTCGGCAGGTTCGCAGCAATACCATTCGATTCCTCCACGAATGCACTGTGCATTGTGTCTATGCAGGAGCGCATGTCAAGTGCTTCGCGAACAATTCCGTCCTCTATGAGCAACATAGGCAGGGGTAGAACAGTTACCTGAATAAAACCGTTTCCGGCTTCGTCCCGGATGGGCGCTGGATTGAACATTCATGATGTCGTCGGCCGGGTGCCAGATTGCTTACTCTGCACTTCCTTGATTTGCGATTGTTACATATATCGCGCCGATATTGTTCAGGAAACATGGCAGTAAGGACTTACCATGTTACAGCTTTGTTCGAGGCACCGCTGAACTATGTGTACAAATGGTGTACTGATTACAGGGAAGAAGACTATCTATTAACAGGAAGCGCAGCAAGGAGACACTTTGTCGAAAAGACGAAGAAGAACGTGGCCTGGATCACTCACACATCGAGAAACGGAAAGGAAAGCGAGAACATACGGGTAGTGACTCTCAGCCCTCCAAACAAGTGGAGCGTTTCGGGCTTCGGCGAAGACCTCAACGAGGAGGGAAGCTATGTGCTGAAACCGCTCGGAGCAAAGAGGACACAGTTGAAGATGGTCTTCAAGATAAACTACAAGGCCGCGGCACCGGAGGCAAAGAGCACCTGGGAAAAGAGGATCGGCGGAAACTGGGAGAAGTACAAGGCTGAACTTGAAAAGGATCACAGATCAGGGAAAAAGGCAGACAAGTAGTCTCGGCTACAGCGTCAGTGCACTGGCAGGTCCAGCCTTTCAGTATCCATATTGTGCCGGTAGCCAGTGCCCTGCCCTGAAGATCGAGAGCCGATCAACGAAATCACCAAGTATCTGTCTTTCTTTTAGCGTCGAATATCAAAAGGCTGGTTTCAAATGAGCAACGAGATAGTCTTCGATCAGAATGCCCACCCTTCAAAGGGTGGAGCCGTGGCTTCGATAACACTGAACAGACCTGAAAAGGAGAACGCCGCAGATGAACGGATGATTGACGAGATATGCGACATTCTTGGAAAGGTAAGGGACAGCGATGCAGTAGTGCTTTTGCTTAAAGGGTCAGGAAACAACTTCTGTGCCGGGAGAGACACATCCCCCGGTTCCTCAACATCGCCATTCAAAACGGTGATTTCAAAGATCATACGGTTGAATACACTTTTGCTGGATTTGCCTCAGATCACCTTCGCAGAGATAAGAGGCAAGGCGCTGGGGTTCGGTTGCGGTCTTGCGCTCCTGTGTGACATATCGATTGCATCATCGAACTCCGTTTTTGGTTTTCCTGAAATGAACGCGAACCTTCCTCCTACGGTAGTCGCCTCATACCTTCCAAGGTGGATATCGAAGAAGAAGGCCTTCGAGCTCATAATTTCCGGAAGGGAGGTCAGTCCTGAAGAGGCAGAGAGGCTTGACATGATAAGCCAGGTCATGACAGAGCAGGATCTCGGCAAGGCAACTTCGCAGTGGCTGGACAGACTTCTTGAGAAAAGTCCCAGTGCTCTGAAAATGTGCAAATCGTTCGCAAGAACAACAAGGAACATGAGCTTCGAGGACGCCACAAGCTACGGGCTTGTAGCACTTTCGGAGTGGAGTTCAAGGCAACAGGTATCCCGCCACTGACAGGGAAGGGAAATCTTCCACCGCCTCCAATGTTTTCCTTTTTCACGGGCAGCCGCGCAAATCGGTTCTCGCACCAGCCCTGAGGAAGGACAAAATTAATATGAGGACAGTCAATCCACCGTAGGGCGAAAACTGTGTATCCCGCGCAATTCATTTATGAAAAGCCTGAGAGTATTGATGAAGCAATTGCACTTCTTGGCAAATACAAGGAGGATGCAAGGCCTCTAGCCGGTGGCATGAGCCTTGTGCCGCTTATGAAGCTAAGGCTTGTGCAGCCGCAGTATATTGTGGACATAAGCAAGATAAAGGAGCTTCAGGGCATCAAGAAAACCTCCACACATGTGGAGATTGGGTCAGCCACAACCAATTCCGAAATCGCAGACACTGAATGGCTCCTTTCAGAATTTCCTCTCATCAGGGATACGGTGCATCTCATAGGGGATGTTCAGGTGAGGAACCTGGGAACTATAGGTGGCAACATATCGGACGCTGACCCGTCCCTCGACTGGCTTCCCACGCTCATTGCCCTTGAATCCAACATTGTGATCAGAGGGACGAAGGGGGAGAGAGTCGTACCGGCTGGCGACTTCCTGGTAGAGCCGTATACGACAGTGCTCACTCCCGATGAGCTTGTCACATCCGTCAGGATCCCAATTCCCTCGGGCAAGACCTGCGGTGCACACATAAAGATCGAGAGGCGCACCGGTGACTTTGCAGTCGCAATTGCAGCAAGCCAGGTAACCTTGGACGGCGCCGGAAAGTGCAGTAAGGCAAGGGTGGTTCTCGGTGCAATCGCTCCCGTTCCCGTCAGGGCACTGAGCACTGAAAAGGAACTAGTTGGAAAGGTTCCGGACGAGGCTTTGATTTCCTCCGCATCTGAAAAGGCAACGGGGGATGTGGTGGATGTGGAGATGCTGGCAGATGTCAAGGCGACGCCTGAATATAGGCGGGCCATGGTTCCAGTCATGGTAAAGAGGTCACTTGTCAGGGCCCTTTCATTAAAGGATGAAGAGGGCGAATCCGGGGGCAAGGCGGCATGAGTGTGCCCCCTGACACTGCAAGCGCAATTTGAGAGTGAGCAACATGTTCAATCGAACATATGTCCGCATATGCACAGATTTACCATCGGCCATAAGCGGCAAATGTATACTGGAAAGCAACGCGAGCTAGAAAAACAAGGGAAAGGTAATTTAAATGAAATTCGGAGGAGAATTCAGCATATCGGCTGAGCCCGAACGTGTGTTTGGCTTGATAACGGACCCGAACTTTGTATGCACAAAGCTGCCAGACGTCGAGTCATACAACATAGTTGACGAAAACAACATACAGCTGAAGATGAAGGTGGGTGTCGGCTTCATAAAGGGAACAATGAACTTCAGCTTCAGGATCGAGAGCAAGGAGCCGCCGCTCAAGGCAAACGTAGTGGGCAAGGGAAACGGCGTTGGCAGTGTTGTGGACGTCGTCTTCGCATTCAATCTGACCAAGCTTGATTCGGGAACAAACGTGCGCTGGGAGGCAAGCGCAGATATGCACGGCAAGATTGCCACAATTGCGGGCGGCATGATAAGCCCGGCCGTCAAGAAGAACGCAAACAAGTTCGTCGAGGCAATCAAGGATGCCATAGAGAAGAGCGGACCGGGGGCATCCTGAGTTGTCGCTGAAGGTTCCAGGGCTTCTCATCCCGCCATTGATCCCCTTCACGAAAGAATGCAAAGTCGACTACCCTGCGCTCAAGGCAGAGATAGACTACATAATACAGAGATGCAGTCCCAGCGCAATAACCGCCGCAGGCGTCGAGGCGCAGGAGTATCAGTATCTGAACATGGATGACAGGAAGGAACTGATACGCAAGACAGTCGAATTCACTGATGGACGATGCCCTGTTGTCGTAGGCGTGTCACACCCTTCAGTAAAGATTGTAAAAGAGCTGTGCGGGGAAGCGGAGAGCGTCAACGCAGAAGCGGTCCAGCTCCTTGCTCCGCTCAGGCCGTTTGGAGGCAAGCCATCCGGCAGACAGCTTGTGGACTATTTCAAGGAGGCAGCCGCCAGTACCAGCCTCCCCGTCCTGTGCTACCTGAATGCGGGCCCGGGTGCCGATGTCCCGCCTGACACGATGGTTGAGATAGCGCGCATAGACTCTGTGAAGTACTTCAAGGAAAGTTCCCGGGACATGCGCAGGGTCGGAAGGCTGATAGAGGAAATAGACCGGGCGGGCCTCGCCGGTTATTTCACCACGAACGAAATGCTCCTTCCAACACTGATGCTCGGTGGTTCCGGTGCCACCATGCCGCCGCCTCTCGCGGCTGTCGCTGCTGATGTTGTCAGCGCCTTTGTCGATGGCGATTACAGGAAAGCAGCCGAGCTTCAGAGGAAATTCCATCAGTTCCCTGGCAGATGGGCAGACCTCGGCCTGACGCCGATACTGAAATACGCGATGGGTCTGATGGGCATAAAACTCGGCGAGCCGTTTCCCCCATTTGGGTCTTTGACGCAGTCAGATATGGACGGCATAAAAAAGATGCTAGAATCCACAGGCATGCTCGCACTGGCAGGCAGGAAATGAGCAACCCTTCGCTGCGATGAAGACATCGGTGAGTGGGCATGGCAGGTAACAGGCTGAAGGAAATACTCAGGAAGGGGGGAATCCCCTTTGGCGTCGCTGTCCAGACCTTCAATCACACGATAATCGAGATTGCCGGCAATTGCGGACTGGACTTTGTATGGCTTGATTTTGAGCACAACGGTTTCAGTCCCTACGATATATACATGCTTGAGGACCTTGCGAGGACCGCCGAGTCAGCAGGCATTTCACCGCTTGTCCGCATACCTCTCAGCGATGACAAGCTGATCGGGAAAGTGCTGGATTGCGGAATAAACAACATACTCTTCACTGATGTAAGGGAAAGGGCTGACGCCGAGAGGGCAGTCAAGACGGTCAAGTTCTTCCCCTTCGACGGCAAAACACTCAGGAGCGGGGGAACTGGAAGATCATTCGGCTGGGGGCATCCAACGCTTGATATGGGAAAGCAATCCGACGAGGAGACAATGGTGGGGGTCATGGTGGAAAGCTCGGAGAGCATCTCCAATCTTGAAAGCATACTTTCAGTGCCTGGAATAGAATTCATGGTTGTAGGGGCGCTCGACCTCTCAATATCCCTGGGCATGCATTTTCAGCGCACCAGTGATGCTGTCAGGGAGCAGGCAGAAAAGGCGTTTGAAATCGCAAAGAAGAAGGGCACTGCAGTTGCCTATCTTGCCACGGACACAGATTCTGCGAGGAAGGCAATCGCCGCCGGCTACAGGATAGTAAGGCTCGGGGTCGACACCGGCATACTGACCAGGGAGTTCAAGAAGGCTCTTTCAGGAGTACGTGGGGAGAAGTAAGACTCCCTCGTGCACAAGACTGCAGAATGCAGTGCACCGGAATGCCGCACCGTATGATGGTCATGAACTCATGGCCTGCTTCTTTCCTATCAGCCTGTGCAGATCACTTGGAGTGATATGGACCTCATCCAGCGTAATTCCAAGCGGCTCAAGAGCATCTTCAATGGCGGCTATTGTTGCCACAGCGGGTGTCCCCGCGCCCTCAGCCATTCCCTTGACGCCAAGCGGCGTGAAAAGTGACGGCGTTTCAAGATGCCCCAGGTGGAAGCTTGGGAGATCCGAGGCAAGCGGCACTACATAATCCTTGAACGTCGAGGTGAGCAGCTGCCCGTTCTCATCATAGTCCATCTTCATGAACAGTGCAAAACCCACCTGGTCCGCGATGGCCCCGTGTTCCAGGGATGCAACGACACCTGGGTTGATCTGCCTTCCGCAATCGCCGGTTTTGCTCAAGTTGAGTATCTTGACCTCTTTTGTCTCACTGTCGACCTCCACCGCGACGAAAGTGGCTTCAGCCGCATAGGACATCGACAGGTTTGAGTAACCGTTGGCGTCGGGAATTGCTTTGCCGCCTGCAACATCGTACTTCGCCTTGTAGACGTATCTTGACTCCAGACCGGGCTCAATCCCGGTGGGAAGCTTCTCCAGGTCGATGTACGCAAGGCGCGCGATTTCCTTGACTGTCACGCTTTTTCCGGTTGCCTTGTCCGTCACAACTCCTTCGCTCATTTCAAGGTTGTCTGAATTCAGGACATATGATGCAATCCTGAGTACCTTCTCCCTGACAAGCTTCGAGGCACCGATCAATGCTCCAGTTCCGAGCACAGCCCACCTGCAGCTTGCGGTGATGGAGAACGGCGTGGATGCGTCTCGCCACGAGTCATAGCCGCTTGTTATTGTTATATCGTCGTACGGCATGCCTAATGTGTCCGCGACAATCTGAGCGTTTGTCACTTCGTGCCCCTGTCCCTGCGGTATGTCACCTGCAGTGACAAGGACCTTTCCGAACTGGTTGATCTTTACAGATGCTGCCTCCTGGTTGCCCGTTCCCCTGGACACCTGTTCGAGCGGCAGGACATTGAGTTCCTTCGCCTCGGTGGACGGATTGGACTCCATTCCAAGCGCAACGCCGCACCCTACGTATTTCCCCTGCTTCCGCCATTCCTTCTGCTTTTTCCTGAAACCCTCATAGTCAAAGAGCTCGGCAGTTAGCCTGAGCAGCTCTGGATAGTCCCCGCCGTCGTACACAGCACCGTTGGGGGCAGTGTACGGCATTTCCTCGGGCAGTACCAGGTTCCTGCGCCTGATCTCCACCGGGTCGATGCCCAGCTCCTTCGCTGCGGCATCTATCAGTCGTTCGAGCATGAACACGTGGTGCAGCTTCGCGTAACCCCTGTTGGAGCCGCACGGGACCTTGTTGGTCAGCACCTCCCTTATGTCCAGCTGGAAGCTCTTGAACCTGTACTGCTCTGCCGGGTTTCGGAGCTGGTTCGCAATGCCCCGCAGGCTGGCATAAGCACCCTGGTCGTGTATGCACCTGGCCCTGAACCCGTGAATTGTGCCGTCCAGGTCAACCGCCAGTTCCGCGTCCCACCATATCTCTTCCGCATGCTGTGATGCCATAAGCATTTCAGACTGCGTTGAAACGTACTTCACAGCTTTTCCAAGCTGTTTTGCTATCCACGCACAAAGCAGAACCCACTCGCCATGGTTCTTGACACCGAATGAGCCACCGACGTCTGGAATGTACATGTGAATTGAAGTGAAGGGCACGCCCAGATACCTTGCCAGCATCTGCCTGGTTGCCTCCGACGACTTCAGGCTCCCACTGACGTAAAGGCTGTTCTGCTTGGAGTTGTAGTCTGCCTGTATTGTTGTCGGTTCAAGGGGGGCTGAGGTGAACCTCGGCACGTAGAGCCTGTTTCTCTTTATTATCCGCTGAGCCTTCGCAAATGCGCCGTTCACATCTCCGTATTTGTACACCTTTTCAAAGACGACATTGCTTTTCGTTCCTTCGTGCAGCAGCGAAGTGTCCTGGCCGTCGACAGACTTGTACGGGTCAAGGCTGGGTTCGAGCGGTTCAAACTCCACCTCCACCGCGCTGACCCCATCCTCTGCGGTGTACTGCGAGTCAGCAATCACCGCAACAACCGGCTCGCCGTGGTACCTCACCTTCCCCACAGCGAGAGGATACTGGTCCTGCGCCTGCCCAGCCATGCGCATGCCTTCCTTTTTCAGGCCGCTTTCTATCATGTCAGAGCCAGTAAAGACAGCGACTACCCCGGGTGTCGCAAGTGCCTTGGATTTGTCAATCTTGAGTATTCTCGCATGTGCGTAAGGGCTCCTGTACAACGCTATCCTTAGGGCGTTGGCAAATACGACGTCTGCAGAGAATTCGCCTGTTCCCTGGACAAACCTGTACCCTTCGCGCCTTGGCAAATCACGGCCGACAAGCTCCCCTGCTCTGCCAGGGGCGATTCCAGTCTCCTTCTCACGATCATGCCTTACAATCGTTTCCAATTAAGGTCCCGACAGTCATATGACAAAGTCGATTTTAAACTTGCCATTGATGCCCTGCCATGAAATTGCGACTGTTTCATCTGGTACTGTCTTGCAATGAAACACTTCCAACCGCGTTTGTTGCTCCTTGTCTGCGCCGTGTCAGATTCCTGCGGTATTCCGACTGACCCCCTGATTCACAACAACACAATTAGCAGCATAGCCTTCGGTGCGATTTTCGGCTTCCTGGAGATGTAAGAAATATAATCTTGCCGTTCGATACGGGCTGGATGATAGATGGCAAAGTAGTGGCTGATTTTCAGACACATCTGTTTCCTAAAAAGTGTGTTGACCTCATTCGCAAGGAGAACGGCCAGATCAAGGTGCAGGCAGATGCCAAGGGGAGCCTGCTTCTGTATGATGAGTTGACAAAGGAGAGGTTCAATGCACTTCCGGACAATCTCTTCGAGGAGCCCAAGCCAAGAATCGAGAAGATGACAAAGGTGGGAATAGACATGGAGGTTCTTTCCTTCCCGTCTCCGGGCCCGGATATTTTTGGAGAAAGACTTGCTATGCCAGTTTCCCAGGCAATAAACAACGAAATTTCAGACATGATTGAGAAGTACCCCGACCACTTCACCGGTCTCGCCTCAGTTCCTTTTTCGAAACCAAAGGAGGCAGTCGAAGAGATGAAGAGAGCCGTTAACGACAGGGGTCTGAGAGGAATAATGACCTACTCCAACATTAATGGCAAGTTCCTGGACGCTCCCGAGTTCAGGCCGATTCTCGAAGCAGCAAACGCTCTGAATGTGCCACTGTATGTCCACCCCACTGTTCCTGTGACCGCCCAGTCAGTGGGAGCTCATTACAACCTCAACCTCATATTCGGCTGGCCATTCGATGTCACGCTGACAATTTCGAGAATGGCGCTCAGCGGTCAACTCAAGGACCTGCCCAACCTGAAAATCATCTGCCCTCATGGCGGCGCAATGTTTCCCTTCTTCAACATGAGGCTGAAGACGCTTTTCTCCAGCTATGCCAGGAATCTGGCAGGTCTGAACATCAGCGAGGACCCTCTTTCGTTGTTTGAAAACGTGTATGCGGACCTTGCAATCTACTACACACCTGCAATTGAGTGCGCCGTCTCATTCTTCACACCCGAAAAGTGTGTCTTCGCGTCAGACTACCCCTACGGCGACATGGGTGGAATGGATCTGGTGGAACGCTCTATCAAATGCATGATGGAACTAGATGCTCCAGATGACGCCAAGGCAAAGATACTAGGATTGAACGCGATGCGAATACTGAAAATCAAGTAGGAATGATACCCTTGCTCACCTGTCTGATACTGTGACGCTGTATTGGTGCCTGATAGCCCTGTTCAGCACCGGATCCCTGATTTCCATTCCGAACCTGTCAGCGTAAACCAGCCGCCCATTTCGCACCGGCAGCGTCCCGCAGTAAAGAACCAGTCCGCTCCTCCCTGCTCCGATCTTTTCAAGTACATCATACGGTGGCATCAGCTCTGCAAGTGCTCCTTGCTGGTACGTGCTTTCCTCATTGCCCGTGTATATGCTGGATTTGATTTCCAGGCTGTCCCAGTGCTGTGCAACCTCCTCGTACGGCCAAATGTCGCGGGCCACAATCTTTGGGCAGACCCCCTTCGACCTGAGTATGTCGCTCTTCTCCATTTCTCGATCGGTGTGGTCGCTTCCAACTGTGACGAACGCATCCTCGCCGTCAAACAGGACAACACTCTCCACTTCCCCGGAAGTCATGGTCCCCTGGACAGCAATATCTGTCTGCGTCGTAATCAGGTTTTCAGGGACAGCGTAGTGGGCGGGTATCGTCTCTGGCGGCTTTATGCCCATGTCCGAAAGCTCCTTCACATGTTTCCTGACAGACTCCTGATCCCTGCCGGTGAACCCTGCGCATATCAGCTCCCTTGCCTCAAATCTCATCTTCCTGTCGCCCTTCAGGCTTCTGAGTGTAAAATCAATAGCTTTCACGTTGCATGCCACCTGCCGCTCCTCTCAGTCGCGGGAATAGTACCTTACCTCGAACGTCCTGCATCCTTTTGGTGAAGAGTACGGACCGTGCACCATTCCTGGCGGACGGCATGCGTACGAGCCTTCAACAAATTCCTTGTTTCCAAGCCTTCGGTCCACAAGACTGCCTTCGAGTATGTACACCTCTTCCCAGAAATCGTGCGTGAGCACCTCTTCTGTCTCGCAACCCGGTTCAAGCCTGTAAATGCGACTGTGCGCCCCCGTGCCCGGATCCCAGCTCAAAATCCGCTCCCATGCCATGCCTGCCCTTATTCCTGATGTCACCGGTTTCCAGTCGATATTGTCCAGCAGATGAAATTCAGTTTCCTCTTTCATTTTCGCGGGTTGCGACATTGGCTGGTCCGCTTAATAGTCTTTTGTTGCCTGCTCCTCTCCCTCACACCGCCCGTGCAACAGAAAGTGTTAATTGCTGTGATGTAATTGTGCCACCCCTGCGGCAGTGTCCGCAGGGGTGTAATTGCACTTGTCGAACAGGATGCGTATCAAGCTCAGGGTAAACGGTTCCGACGTCACGGCAGAGGTTGAACCAAGGAAACTTCT
>JBJKPR010000055.1:0-2319 GCA_046706185.1 Candidatus Sysuiplasmataceae archaeon | reverse complement strand
GAGTCCGTTTGGAATGCCGTTTTGGTCCCTGACGACTATTCCGCCCGGCGGGTCCGGTGTGCTGCTCCCAACACCTGTGAGCTGCAGAACCTTCGAATTGACAACTGCAACGTGTGTGCAGAACCTGTACAGTATCATTGGCCTGTCAGGTGAAATGCTGTCCAGATCGGCAGCAACAGGGTACCGCTTCTCCATGAACATTTCCTGGTCCCAGCCAGTTGCCACCGCAAACCCTTGTGTTTCCACAATCTGCCTTACCCTGCCTGTCATTTCCCCGATGCTTGCGCTCCCCTTCAGATCTGCAGAAAGCAGGCTGATGCCTGTGTGCGACAGATGCATATGTGAATCTATCAGTCCCGGAAGTACGAGCCCGTCGCCGTGGTCGATTCTTGCCTCGCAGTCCCAGTGTTCTTCGGCATCCTTTCTGCTTCCCGAAAAGACGATCTTTCCCTCTCTTGCGACGATGGCACCAACGTACCTCCAGCCGGTGAATACACTGCCCGTTATGAGCAAATCTCCGTTCAACATGTCAACGCCCCGGAAGTGTTCAGTACCTGTCGTAGCTCACATCGTATTCGCTCAGGTGTACTCCACTTCCCTTCTCCACTCTTCCGATCACGGTAGCCCTTTTCCCTTCCGCTTTCAGTGTTGAACATAGGTTGTCCCCTTCCCCTTTGTCTGTGACAATCACGAATCCGACGCCCATGTTGAATGTCTGGAACATCTCGCTGTCCTTCACCGATCCCAGGCTGGATATAAAGTTGAAAACGGCAGGAGTCCGGGGCAAGTCATCTATCTGGAATCGTACCTTCCCCTTCAGCCTTATCAGGTTTCTGAATCCTCCTCCAGTGATGTTGGCCATTCCAGTGATGTTATGCCTGCCAAGCGCCTTCAGGACAGCCCTGACGTAAATCTCAGTAGGGCGGAGCAGTATGCTTCCGAGGCTCTGCGATCCCACCTTCTGCTTCAGATTTGTCCCTGTTTCCTTCATGAGGGCCCTGATAAGCGTGTATCCGTTGGAGTGAAATCCGCTGCTGGCAATTCCCACTATCTCATTTCCCTGCCTTATTGAGCTGCCTGTGACCATCCTGTCCCGCCTGACTACACCAAGGCAGCTGGCGGAGATGTCAATCTCGCTCACCATGTCCTTGAGCACAGCCACCTCCCCTCCGACTATCTCCGCGTTTGCAAGTTCCGCACCCTTGTTGAGTCCTCTCCCTATCTGCGATGCCACCTCCGTGTCCGGAAATGGGAGCGCCACATAATCGACAAGAGCGAGAGGCTCGGCCCCGATGCAGATGGTGTCGTTGGCGTTCATTGCAACGCAGTCTATCCCCACGGTGTCCCATTTCCCCAGTTCCCTTGCAATCAGCAGCTTGGAGCCGACACCGTCTGTTCCAAGGGTCAGCATGAAGTTGCCGAAAGGGATGGCGGAAGTGAAATGCCCCCTCCCCTGCGACCTCCCCTTTCCTTTCCTTCTGTAGGTGAGCTCTTTCACCAGCAGATCTATGAATCTGGATTTGAGGTCAATATCGACCCCGGAAGATGCGTAGGTGATGCCTTCACCGTTCATGAGACGGTATCCTCCGGCTGTGAATAAACCCTTTCATCTTTTCAGGGATGTGGAATGAGGCCCCTGCTCCTCAGCTCTTCCTGCAGCTGATCCAGGGAGGTGAAGAGTATAGACTCTATTCCCTTGCCTGAGGCAACCTCGACGTTCTCTTCATTGTCATCGACAAACGAGGACTCTTCCGGCGCAACACCGGCCCGTCCGATCGCAACCTCGAATATCGCAGGATCCGGCTTGATTATGCTGTGCTGATAGGAAAGGACGGCATCGTCGAACATTTCTGCAAGGGCATACTTCCTCTCGAGCAGCTTCCATGTGTACTCAGGCATGTTGCTGAGTGCAATCAGCCTGGTCCCGTTTTTCCTCACTGTTCCCAGCAGAGTGCAGACTTCTTTCTTTAGCGACAGACTCGCATCGTGCATCGCTTCAAACTCGTCGAAGTCAAGAGGCAGATCGAGGGAGGAGACGACATTCCTCTGAAACTCCCTGAAATCCTCGCTTCCGCTGTCCAGCTTCTTCGCCTCACGAATGAATACGGGCATTGCACTTTCCGCAGGGATCCCGAACCTTCGCTCGATCTCTGCAGACATCACCCTGTACGGATTGTCGCAGCAGACACCTCCTATGTCCACGAACAGTACAGACCTTGCGCCTTTCACATCCGACATCAATACACTCCTAGTTTTCAAACTTGATTGCAGCGATATAACTTTCCATCGAATCTTATAAGCGATTTTACAGCCGGTTGA
>JBJKPR010000054.1:0-24230 GCA_046706185.1 Candidatus Sysuiplasmataceae archaeon | reverse complement strand
AACGGGTTGACACCGAAGCCCATCGTTTCCTCGCCCTTCCTGTATCTTATCTTGAAAGTGAGCTTTCCGCCGTGCACCCTGACATCGCTGGTTTCCATGCCGTCTTGCTCCAGCTTGGAGAAGAGGTGGCTCATGTAATCCATTGAACGGTTTTTTCTCTCCTCCACTTTCTTTATGATCAGCTTTGAAGGATAGTAATACTTGAATTTCCCGTTCTGCACTTCCTCCAGAACACCTATGTGCGTCAGCTTTCTCAGAAAATAGCCTGCCGTGTTCTGCGTGAGTCTGAGCTCCTCCTTGAGCTCCTTCTGAGTCCGCCCCGGACTGGAGTAGACCTGTGTGAAGATCTGGCCGCAAGTATCGTCGTTGAGGACCGCGAGCATGTGCACCTCTGTGTTGTCGACAAAGTTCATCGGGTAGAAGATTGACCTGTTGTCGACCCTGTCCTCGTTGACATATTCGTTGCGTTTAAGGGATGCAAGGTGCCATTTGACCGTGTTCGGCGTCAGCTCGACTTCCCTTGATATCTTGGAGACACTTGATGCCGGGTAGTTGTAAAGGGTCTCAAGGATTTCCCTCCTGTTCCCCGCAATTGCCCTGCCCCTTTCAGTCGCCGGTGTCTTGTATCTTGCGCCGGATCTTCTCAGGGCAGCTCCCTCAGCACTCATCTGTTTACTCACCCGTCAAATGCCTTGATAATCAATTTCAACTTTGCAAGACTTTATATTACTTGTCCGACAGGTATCAGATGGAGTAAACAGCTTCAACTGTGGACGTATCTGCCGTCTGTCTGGCCAGTGCAGGACCCATCCCGGAAAAGGACTTCTATCTGTTCGCCCATAGGTTGAAGTGTGAAAAGCGGTGGACGCCGGGCAATACTGGCTCTGTTTGTGTTCTCGGTAATTCTTGCAGTTCCTGCGCTTCAGTCCGCCGACGCGGCTGCTCCCGCGGCTGCGCCCACCGGTGCGCTCGTGGTCACATTCAACATATCGGTGGACCAGGGTGCAGCAGACTACGTTCAGAAAGCTGCCGCCGGCGCAATAAGCAATCATTACGACATGATAATCATAATGGACACTCCAGGAGGGCTGCTCAACGACATGCTCACCATAGTCAGTGCTGTTCAGAGCGTCGAGTCGCATGGCCTTTCAGTCTACACTTATGTCCCTTCAGACGGGATGGCCGCGTCTGCGGGCAGCTACGTAGCGCTCTCAACAAATGCAATCTACATGGCTAACGGGTCGTTCATCGGCCCGTCGACCCCGTATATCGTCGGAGGGACGCAGTCCGAGCAGCAGCATGTGCAGAATGCAATGGTGGCGTACATACAGAGCCTTGCTGCAGCCAACCATTACAATGTAAGCGCAGCAGTCAGCATGGCGCAGAACAACACCGCTTACGACGCTTCAACAGCAGCTTCCATTGGTCTTGCCACCGGCCTTGCACAGACGTTCCAGGATTTCCTGTCCATCATCGGCTTCAGCAGCGCCCAGCTGCACTACTTCGGTGAGCCGATATACGACATGTTCCTGAGCTTCATCAGCAATTCGCTTGTCGACGGCCTGCTGATGGTCGTCGGCTTTGTCGCGCTTGCTATAGACATGCTTCACAGGACGGTATTCCTGACTGTTGTCGCTGCTGCCATGATCGCACTTGGATTCCTCGGGGCGGAGGCGATCGGTGCACCGGCAGTTGCAATACTGCTCCTGATAATGTCTGCCATACTGATTTTGATTGAGCTGAAGGCGGGGCACGGCATCTTCGTCACAGGCGGTGTGGCGGTGGGGCTTGTAGGCACATGGCTCCTTGCAGGCAATTCAAGCGGATATTCCCCCGCCCCGTACGGCGCATTGAGCTACGTGCTGATGGGCGTTGTGGGGGGGCTGCTGGTTATTGGCTTCATTTATCTCGCAAAGATAAGGAAGGTGCTTATGTCACAGCCAAAACTTGTCGACCCCAGAAGGGTCGAGGGAATGGAGGGAAGGATGCTTACAGACGTTGTCCCTGGAAAGGACGGTGTCTGCGTCGTTGGCTCTGAGGACTGGACCTGCTTCTCGGACACGCCGATAAGCAGGGGCCGTGTTGTAAGGGTGGCGGAGTACGTTGACGGCAGGATAAGGGTCGAGGCGGTGGACAGCGGGGGAGGCAGCAGCTGAGCCGCTCACGCCTGTCCCGTCTTCTTCACCCTCAGCGT
Source organism: Candidatus Sysuiplasmataceae archaeon (assembly GCA_046706185.1). Lineage (GTDB taxonomy): Archaea > Thermoplasmatota > Thermoplasmata > Sysuiplasmatales > Sysuiplasmataceae > JAJZXY01. The sequence continues at coordinate 22,036 of JBJKPR010000054.1, read as the reverse complement.
TACCTTGTCAGCCTCTACCGAGACGACGCTGACCTCGTCTCCCTCTGAAATCCTGTCATCGGTGACTGCACTCCAGTATTCGTTGTCGACGTTCACAACACCCTTCGTGCCTGCATCGAAGCTGCTCTTCGCGACCCCTTCCTTCCCAACGATTGTGTCAACGGAATAGTAGCGCTTCGTTATCCTGCGGACAGCGGTCGTTTTGAATCCGTATCCGAGACCAATGCCTATGAACACGATCACAAGGCCGCCTATGACGTTTTCTACCGCGCCGTAAACAATGCCGGAGATCGTGAGGTAGACGCCCACGGCCGCGACTGCAACAACAAGGACGAGCTGCCTTACCCCGAACAGGTACAGCCTGTCCTTGAGTGATTCCTTCGGAGAGCCGTGGTCGGCCGTCACTCTTGTTCACCCTTCGAAGCCTCTTTCTCCGCGCTCTCGATCATTGCCCGGATGGGCTGCAGGAGCTGCGTGAACTCTGTCGGCAGTATGAACTTGGTGGATGGGCTGCTTCCAAGTGCCTTGAGCGTGTCCAGGTACTGAATGGTCAGCGTCTTCTGGTCGATTGTCTTCGCCGCTCCGAAGACGGTGGACAGTGCCTGTGCGTACCCTTCAGCCTGAAGGATTGCAGACTGCTTGCTCCCCTCCGCTCTGAGTATTGCGCTCTGCCTGTCGCCCTCTGCGACAGTTATTGCCGCTGATTTCTTGCCCTCTGCCTCAGTAACGACGGCCCTCCTGCTCCTCTCAGCAGACATCTGGAGTATCATTGCGTCGGACACATTCTTCGGCGGCAGTATCTCCCTGATCTCAACGTTTGTCACCTTGACGCCCCACCTTATTGTCACTTCATCGAGCTTTGTTCTCAGGACAGCGTTGATATCCTCCCTCTTGGAAAGAACCTCGTCGAGGTTGATGTCTCCGATGACTGCACGGAGAGTTGTTGTCGCAATACCCATTGCCGCACCCTCGAAGTTGTTCACCTGCACTACCGAGTCCGCGGCGTTTATGACCTTGAAGTAAATTATGAAATCAATGTCCACAGGCGCGTTGTCCTTTGTGATGCAGGTCTGATGCGGTATCTGGAGGAAACGCTCTCTCAGGTCGACCCTGACAGGCCTGTCGATTACCGGGAAGACCATCACGATACCGGGCCCCTTCTCCGCCTGCACCTTTCCAAGCCTGAAGTTGACTATCCTCTGGTACTCCTTCACGACCTTTACTGATGCCCCTACAAGTATTATTACGAGTATCAGCACCACTATGCCGGTGATTGCGAAGTTCACAACGTCCGAAGTCTGAAGCACAAGCGAATTCGCAAATACCGAAAACCCGGTTATCCCTACCATTGAAGCACTTCCGGCTTTAACAGATGCCCGTCGCCTTATTACCTTTTTCTGATCCTCAGAACTCGCGCACCCCTCCGGAAGGAGACAGTCCTGCGCACGACCGTTCAGAAGGCAGATGGCCCCGGAGAGCTTTCGGCCCTCTGCTTGATCCTCTTCATCCTGAACTTGTCCTCCCTTTCCAGCTCCTCCAGCCTCATCCTTATGAACGACTCCGCCCCCCTGAGCTCGGGCAGCACGACGAATTCGAGCGCGCTCACCCGCCTCCTCGCCCTTTCGATCTCGTCGAGCAACTTCCTCATCGTCGCCTCTATCTCTGCTGCCCTGATGGCAGTCTCGAGGAGAAGGGCGTACAGCTCTGCAGCGTAGTCTATGTGGTATGACGTGCCTATTATGCCGTACCCCCTGTTCTGCGGGTCAGGTATCCTGAATGAAGAGGTTATCCTGGCAGTCCTGAGGCCTATTATGTTCCTCTCACCGACTTCGACCGGCGGTATCTCCGAAACTGCATTTGCAGCTGACGAGACAACGAGTGCACCATCTATCGCCTGGGCTATCGAAAGAGCGTGCCTCGCATCGATGTACTGCTGCATTATCTTCTTCCTGACCTCAACCGCATCCTTGAGAACCTTGAAAAACTCCAGTATGAGGCCGTCCCTCCTCAGCCTGAGTATCCTGTGCCCTCCTTCGGTTATGTCTATTCTCCTCCTGACGTCAATCAGCTCGGCCCTCGTGGGCTTGACTTCAGCCGCCGCCATCGATCCTTGCCCCCTCTGCCCCGCTGCGGTACTTTTCAATGTACTTCTCATCTATTCGCGTGAGCTCTTCCACCGGAAGAACCGACACGGCCCTCCACATCCTCCCGAGCGTCTCCTGTATCGTGCGCCTTTCCCCTTTTCCCTGCGCGATGATTGTCTTCTCGAAGATGTCAGCGAATTCAAGGTACTTCCTGTCCTTGGACGAAAGCGCCTCCTTTCCCACGATGGACATGAGCCCCCTGAGATCCCTTCCCCTTGCATAGGCGGCGAAACACTGGTCAGATATCGCCTTGTGGTCCTCCCTCGTCCTACCTTCACCTATCCCCTGGTTCATCTGCCTTGACAGGGATCTCCTCACGTCTATCGGGGGATAGATGCCTGACATGTGCAGTCCCCTTTCTGCAACTATCTGTCCCTCGGTTATGTAACCTGTAAGGTCAGGGACAGGATGAGTGATGTCGTCCCCGGGCATGGACAGGATGGGTATCTGGGTGATTGAGCCGCCGTTCCCCTTGATCCTGCCTGCCCTTTCGTACAGACCGGCCAGGTCAGTGTACATGTAGCCCGGATATCCTCTTCTCCCAGGAACCTCACCCCTGGCCGCGCTGACCTGTCTGAGCGCTTCGCAGTAGTTTGTCATGTCTGTCATTATGACAAGAACCTGCATCCCGTGGCGGAACGCAAGGTACTCTGCTGTCGTTAACGCAATCCTCGGCGTTATCAGCCGTTCGACCGCCGGGTCATCGCCGAGATTGAGGAAAACAACAGACCTGTCTATAGCCCCTGTCTTCTGGAAGTCCTCTATGAAGTACTCTGCCTCCTCGCTTGTTATCCCCATCCCTGCAAACACAACTGCGAACTCTCCTGTCACTCCCGAGACATTTGCCTGCCTTGCGATCTGCAGCGCTATGTCGTCATGCGGCAGTCCTGCACCGGAGAATATGGGCAGCTTCTGGCCCCTGACGAGGGTGTTCATGCCGTCTATCGCCGAAATGCCGGTCTCGATGAACTCCTCGGGGTTCTCCCTCGCCCACGGGTTGATTGCAGAACCGTTGATGTCCCTCCTCTCGTCTGGTATGATGCGGGGACCGTCGTCAATCGGATCTCCGGAACCTGAAAGAAGCCTGCCAAGCATCCCCTTGGACACTGCTATCTTCATGGTCTCGCCGAGAAACCGCACCGTAGCGCTCACGTCTATGCCGGCCGTATCCTCGAAGAGCTGCACAACTATTGTCTCCTCGGATGTTTCAAGAACCTGTCCGCGCTTGACCGTGCCGTCGGCCAGCCTCACAGTAACGAGTTCGTTGTACGCCACCGGCTCTACTGAACGGACAAAAATGAGCGGCCCAGTCACCTGTGTTATGGCCCTGTACTCCCTGGGCAATTTCACCCCTCCAGCTCAAGAAACTCCCTGTCCATCTGGTCTGGAATGGCTGAAAGCTCTTCATCCATTGCCTCGTTGAACTTCGCCTTTGCAAGCCTGTTCCTGCTTGCCATCGTGGAAAGCCTTTCAAGAGAAACTCCCTTCCCGACAGCCCTCTCCGCAAGGTCTGCATAACGTTTGACAAGACTGAGGAAGCTGAACTGGCGCTTCATGGGCGAGAAGGTGTCGACAGGATGGAATGCGCTCTGCTGGAGGAAGAACTCCCTCAGCATGGACGCTATCTCAAGCAGGAGCTGCTGTTCCACCGGAAGCGCATCGGAGCCGACCAGCTGGACGATTTCCTGGAGCTCAGCCTCCTTCTTGAGGGTTGTCAGCGCCCATCTTCTGATCTCAGGGAAGTCGGGGTCTATCTTCTCCATGTACCACTGGTCCAGCTGCTCTGTATACAGCGAGTAGGAGGTAAGCCAGTTGATTGCCGGAAAATGTCTCCTCTCCCTGAGCTTGGAATCGAGGGCCCATAGCGTCTTGGTTATCCTGAGTGTGTTCTGTGTCACTGGCTCGCTGAGATCTCCCCCAGACGGGCTCACTGCGCCTATGACAGTGATGCTTCCCGACCTGCCCGAAAGCGTTTCCACCCTCCCGGCCCTTTCATAAAAGTCTGAAAGCCTCGCAGAAAGGTATGCAGGGAAGCCCTCCTCACCGGGCATCTCCTCCATCCTTGAGGAAATTTCCCTCATGGCCTCCGCCCATCTGGAGGTTGAGTCGGCCATCAGGCTGACATCGTAGCCCATATCCCTGTAGTATTCACCAAGCGCCATGCCGGTATACACAGACGCTTCCCTAGCCGCTATGGGCATGTTTGAAGTGTTTGCGATCAGCACTGTCCTGCCCATCATGGGCGACCTAGTCCTGGGATCTTCAAGAAAGGGAAAGGTCGTGAGGACCTCCGTCATCTCGTTTCCCCTTTCACCGCATCCCACATAAATGACGACATCCACGTCGCTCCACTTCGCAAGCTGCTGCTGAGTTACCGTGTTATGCAGGAATATGCCGCTTCCGCCAGCAAAGTTGTGATGCAGAGGAACCGTCAGGTCATAGACGGCGCCGCCGTCTATGCGCCTCACCGACCTGACTGTCCTGCTAGTGAACTCCGAGTAACCTATCCTCGAGGCATGCCCCCACGCTCCTTCCGGAAGAGAAAGCACTCTGTCCCCAGGTCTTGCTAGAGCAGCCTGTCTCTCCCTGACAGTACCTCCTGAAATGAGATGGAGCCTGTGGACAGGCGTGAGATGCAGCGATGTTCCGTCATCAAAGAGGAGTTCCACCATCGTAGAACTCCTGCCCATGTAGGCATGCGTTGCGAGCGATTCCACAATGCCTTTTCCGTCGAAGGACCGCAGCTTCAGCGGCCGCGTCAGCCTCGCAGTCGTTTCGGCTCGGCCGAACCCATCACGTGAGTTCACTGCCTCACCTGATGAGGATGCGTCCCAGAATATGTCTTCCAGCGCCCGCTCCCTGCCGTCTGCGAGCAGAACCATCGTGTCCCCCGAGACGCACTTCCCGGTGCCGAACCCGCCGGGTATCGATCCCGTCCCTCCCTTTGCTATCGGGAAGAGCGTGTCTATTACACGCTGGCCAGTGATCATCGGGACGTCCGGTCTCTTCTTTCGCACAAACGGCCTGCCGCGTCTCACCGGCCAGTCGTGTGACATGGAAAACACCGACCCGTCCTCCAGCTCACAGATCGGCTCCTCAACAGTCAGGGTGCCATCCTCGATCCTTCTCATTGTACCCTTCATCCCAGGCGGCACCATTATCCTGTGCTCGAGCCTGTTTTCCCGAACGGTGCCCACGGTCTGTCCCTGCACCACCTCTGTCCCCTTCCTTACCTCAGGCGTGAACTGCCATTGCTTTTTCCTGTCTATCGCATCCGCAGTTATTCCCCGTCCTATGAAGTCACCGTGGCTCTCCCTCATCACCTGAAGGGGCCGCTGTATGCCGTCGAATATGCTGCCCAGAAGGCCGGGGCCGAGCTTCACGGTAAGCGGTTTCCCTGTTCCTGTCACAGTCTCTCCGGGTCTTATTCCAGCTGTGTCCTCGTACACTTGGACTACAGCTTTTCCACCCGCAAGCCTTATGACTTCGCCCATCAGCCTTTCCTCTCCGACGTAGACGACGTCATACATGCCTGGGCGCATGCCTGACACTGTGACAGCCGGTCCTGCGACCTTGGAAACCTTTCCCTTTTCTCCGGCTCCTTTCAAGTAAAACCCTCACATGCTCCTGTACAGGTCGACGCCAACCGCGCGTCTGACCTTGTCCCTCAGCTCACTTTCCCCCAGACCTATCTCAAGCACCACAGGAGAGATACTCCCCCTGATCACTTCCCTTGTCCTCTGTGAAAGCATGTCGAAGAATGCCTCCTCGACAAGCAGAACGCCTGCGGTTCCTTCTTTGATTGCCTCTGTGACAAGCTCATTCGCCTGCTCTGCCCTGCCCTGGAAGCACTTTTTCACGCCTGCAAGCCTGAAACCAAGGACAAATTCTTCCGAACCGATTACACCAACGATCAATGTAACACCCTCAAATGACGAGGACGGACCTTATCTCATCCGCCGTTAAGCCTGACTGCTTTCCCCTGGCAAGGATCCTTATGTTCCTCACCTCGATCTCCTTTCGGAGCATGTAGTCGAGTACTGGCAGTATCGAAAGCGGATTGAGCTTTTCCAGCTTCTGTGATTCGAGCACATGAACACGGTCAAGAGCCATCGCAACGGAGCGCAGGTCTGCCCATCCGTGCTCGAACTTCGCTTCCTCCTGCACCACATTTGCATAGCTCCTCCTTGACCTTATTGCAGAGACCATATCATCAACAGTGGGCAGCTCCACAAGCTGCCTTAGCACCTTCATGCCGAAGTTAAGCCCGCCGGGGACGAGATATGGCAGTTTCTGCTCCGGATGCAACCCCTCTGTCTTCAGCCTCAAAACAGTCTGAAGATTGTGAACATCGATCTCCCTCCTGATGAATGCAATGAATATTGATGCTGCTTCGTCGCTGGTGTCAGTTGCAAGCAGCCTGGCATAGTATCCTTTGTCTATCTCATCCTCCAGCGTCGAGAGCCTCCTTGTGGTCTTGTAGGAGCGCACTGCCTCCTCGGAAAGTGGAAGGCCGGCCCTTCTCGATGCGGCAAGCATGTCATCGACTGCGCTCATAACCATGAGGGACCTGAGAAACTCAATCCTGAAAGAGCCTGCAGGAATTAGCTGCCACTCCGTCTGCTGCACTGTTGCAGATGCATACCTTCCCCTGAGGACTACCTTCAGGTTGTGCGCATCCCATTTGCCAAGGTACGCTGCAACCATCTCCCTCAGTTCGGATGTGCAGTAATGCAGTATATCCTTCAGTACACTGGCAAGGTTTCTGTATGTGGCAAACTCAACAAGGGAGGCACCCTCCATCGTACCTCCATACTCCGCCATTTCTCGCCTGTACTCGCTTTCGCCAAGCATCCTGCCTATCTCTGAAACACTCATAAGAAGCATTTTCTGATACGAGTCGCTCTTCAGAAGCTTCGCCTTCTTTGCCCTCACCCTCGCTGTCACGTATGGGTAGTTGCTCTCTTCATCCGTCTCCTGCAAAAAGATCACCCGAAAAGTATCCCGTACGCAAGTGCCAGGTTTTTCTGCCAGAAATCGCCGAGAAGCGTCTCAACAGTAAGGTCTATGAGAACAGTCCCGTCAGCCGATTCAGCAATTATGCCAGCAGACGATGCGAGGTCTTCCCTTACTTCGAACGAGGTCATCTTCCTTGCATAGGGTGCATCCTCGCTCCTGGCATGGATGGTGCCTCCGCCGAGCTCCCTGCCTGCCTTCTCGACAAACATCGGCATATAGCCGCTCCTTTTCTCCTTGCCCAGTATAATTCCAAGAACACCTGCGTAAGTCTGTTCCAGGACCTTTTTCATCATCGCTCCCCTAGCCTTGGCCACCTCTATCTCTGCCTCCCTGGATGCCTCGTGCCTCATCCTTTCCCCCTCTGCCCTCAACCTGTCTGTATACTGCCTGGTGACGGTCCCCGCTTCTGTGCGTGCGCTCTCCAGCATAGCTTCCCTGTACTCAGCAGCCTCCTTCAGCTTCTGGGAAGCTGCGCTGCTGGCCTGTGAAAGGAGCTCGTTCATCATGTCTTCGAGGGACATCCTTTTCACTTTTTTCAGGCGCTTCCGAGTATCAGGAAGGCAATAGCGACTCCGAATATCACGATCGTTTCCGGTATGACCGTGAGAATCAGTCCCCTTGAAAAGAAGCTGGGGTTTTCTGCAGTTGCTCCCACAGCTGCCGCCCCTATCCCCTTTTCAGCGATTCCCGTGGCTATGCCGGTCAGTCCTATCGCCAGTCCCGCACCGATTGCTATCAGTCCTTGACCTATGTCAGGTGCTGCCATTTTTTTTCACCTCTCCACCGTGTATTTCCTGGACAGGCCGAACGGCACGTAGGCCTTTCCCCCGCCCTTGAAGAATTTTACAAAAAACTCAATGTAGTTCAGCCTGAGCGCCTGTATGCTCGCTGAAAGAGTAAGCATGATGAAGACAAAAGTCTGCGCTAGTATCAGCATGAAAATGCCTGCTATGAACATCGCCGGGTTCTCGGAGAACGAGCCTGGCATGAGCATTACGTTTATGGCTCCTGCAAGAGCTGCACCTGCAATTGCTATGGCAGCCAGCCTGGCGTACGATATCACATTCGCCAGAAGGGATATCGACTCAATCAACGAAAGCGCTCCCTCTGTCGCCACCAGCGCCACAAGGCCCCCTATGATGAGGAAAAGGGAGTACTCCGGTACGGAGAGTGACGAAATTGCTACTGACGGCCCCTGTGCCCAGAAGAAGGCGTAATGCCATACCGCAGCCCCGATCGGCAGGTTGTTCTTTCCAATGCCTGCGATGACCGTGACGAAGCCTATGAGCAGCGCCATCCAGCCCATGGACGCTGCAGCCTCCCTGTATCTTCTCCTTCCTATGCTTTCTGAAAGCCTGAAGGCATAGCCAAGGCCCATGTGAATGAGCCCTACGATCACGCAGAGGAGCAGCAGCCCTTCCGCAACATGAAAGTCCGCCGGGTCCAGCAGAGGGGTTGCGGTGATCGGAATGCCGAAGGCCAGCCCAAAGACAAAAACACCGAAGAGCGCACCCGCAATTCCGCTTGTGATCAGTATGTATGCAAGTTGCTTCATATCCTTCGAGTCCCTGAAGTACAGGACGAGAATATACCCGAGAACGACCATCAGTATGCCATACCCCAGGTCGTTGATCATGAGGCCGACGAAAAGGGCAAACGTGACGGCAACGACAATTGTAGGGTCGTATTCACCGTAGCCCGGAAGTGAAAAGAGCCTGACGAGCAGTTCATAGGGCCTGGAAGGGGATGGGTTCCTCAGCTTGACCGGCGGCGTGTCCTGCTCTTCAATTTCCTCCCCCGCTTCCTCATGCGCCCCTGGTCGTGCCACCTGTTCGGTAGTCACGTAGACTCTTCCTGAAGTCGCAGCTGCTATACCCGAGGAAAGCCTCGCAAGGTCTTCTGCAGGCACCCATCCCCTTGCCACGAACTCCCTCTCGGTTACAGAAAAACGGAGAGGCGCCTCTGCCTTTGAAACATCTGCAGACATCACTTCCTCAGCTGCGTTGAGCAGACCGGAGCTCTTCTCCGACATCTCCAGCAGCTTTGTATCAAGCGCTGCAATTCTGAGTCTCAATTCATCTATCTCGCTGTTGAACTCTGCAACCTTTTCAGCTGCGTTGCCCTCGAGCACAGGGACCTTGAATTCCCTGAACTCAAAGGAAGAGAGGAGCGTCCTCACCCTGCCCGAATATTCCCTGTCGACGAAAAGTGCAATGAACCTGCCATCCACGGCAGTGTAGAGTTTGAATCGGTCGGTCACCCTCCTTATTTCCTCCCCGACATCTGCTTTGACTGTCCCGACAAAGGCTTCGAGCGATGCAAGTCCGCCGTAATGTTCCAGTGCCACGGGGAAGGATGCGAGAGGCTCTATCTCTCCCCTCTTTTCCTCGATATACCTGATCCTGTCCAGAAGCGACTGTTTCTCCTTGCTTGTATTGAGTATGTCGTCAACAGCACTCATTACTGCAGCGATCCCGGAATCGATTTCATCGTCCGTGAACCTCTTGAAACTGTTTTCCTTCCTTTGCCCGATCAGCTGCTTTGCCGCCCTGATCTTCAGAAGTCTGTCAGAATACTCTGAGGCGCCCTCCATCGGCTTCCCCTCCCTGAAGAGACCGCCTGCCTCCAGGCCGGCGTCTGTGAAGTGAAGTATATTGAGGCCGTGGAGCGCCTCTATCGTGTCGTTGAGCCTGGCAGTGGGCCCGATGATCATTACCTTTCTCATCTCAACAGGTTTCAGCATTGAAGTATTCCTCCAGTCTGCGAACAAGTTCCTCCAATGCCGCCGGTATCCTGGACTTTGCCCTTTCCTCTTCAGCGTATATCTCTTTCCTGCCTATCTTCAGAAGCTCTTCCTTCTGCTGCTTCGCCCTTTCCCTCTCGAGCAGAAGAGAACTCTCGAAATTCCGCCTGCTCTCGGCGGTGGAGTTCTTCAGTATGTCAGCCGCTTCGCTCTTCGCAGCAGCTTTGATCGCTTCAGCCTGTCGCTCCGCGTCGGCAACAATCGCAGCCGCTTTCAGCTCCGCGTCCTTGACCTGGGCTATAACGTCCTGGCCGGCCATACGCTACCGTTTTAGCCTACAGGACGGTAATTACATGTACGGAAAGCCTGACATATCAAGTATAATGTTCAAATAGGAAACAGCCCTGAAATCAGCCGTCATGCATGCGCTGGAAGAACTGTCTACCGGTGCTCAAGCGCCCTTGTGCCTGATTCTGTCCGAGAGCATTGCTGGCAGTGCTTTTCACTAGAGACCAATTAGTTTTTATAACTGTCGTACATATTGTCTGACAGGATGGGATCCAGCTTTGTTCGGTAGAGAGCGCAAGCATTTTACTCCCGCTTCCGGGCATTCAGCCGCAGCCTCATGGGCCGGCAGCAGGACCAGCGTGCCGAAAAACTCCTTTCTCGCTTCGGTTGAACATGCCGCAACTACGTATGCAGTCGTTGTTCTGGTCCCCTTCGGCTACATTGCCGGTGTCGACTACATGACGCCTGTCGTCGCGAGTGCAATGAGCTGGACCACATTCAACATTTTCCCGTGGAACTTCGTTATCTTCTCATTCTTTTTCATTCTCGGCAGCACATGGATATTCTGGGCACTCTCGTACACCACGAGCAAGAAACGCTCAGAAAAACTCAATATGGAGGGCCCCTACTCGCTGACGAGGAACCCGAAAGGGTTCGGATACCTGACAATTCTGCTGGGTCTCGGCGTGTTCCTGCAGTCGGCGGTGGCTATATTCGTGATGATGCCAGCGATCGCAGTAGTTTACTTCTTCTATCTGAAATTCCTCGAGGAGCCGCTGATGAGGCTCAAGCACGGCAGGCTGTATGAGGAATACAGGTCAAACGTGCCTCTCCTCTTCCCTCTGCCCTCCAGGCTGAGGAAATAGTTCAGTAGCCCCTTTCCTGCATTCTCTGGTCCTGGGCGAGCGTGGATATTTCGACCCCGTGCATTGCCTCTCCCAGTCCCTTGGAGACTTCAGCAACGACCGACGGCTCGTCGAAGTGCATAGTCGCCTCCACAACGGCCTTGGCCATTCTCTGCGGGTTCTTCGCCTTGAATATGCCGCTGCCGACGAATATGCCGTCGCTTCCAAGCTGCATCATCAGTGCAGCGTCTGCAGGCGATGCAATTCCGCCTGCCGCGAAGTTCACGACCGGAAGACGCTGCAGGTTTGCTGTCTCCGCCACGAGCTCTATGGGCGCCTGTATTTCCCTTGCAACCGATGCAAGTTCCTCCCTTGTCAGACCCTTGAGGGACCTCACTTTTTCCATGACTGCCCTCTGGTGCCTGACTGCCTCAATGACGTTCCCGGTGCCGGGCTCTCCCTTTGTCCTGATCATGGCAGCCCCCTCATCTATTCTCCTCAGCGCCTCTCCGAGGTCTCTTGCCCCGCAGACGAACGGCACCTTGAAGAGCTTCTTGTCTACATGGTGAAACGGGTCGGCTGGTGTGAGTACCTCGCTCTCGTCTATCATGTCCACGCCGAGCTCCTGAAGCACAAGCGCCTCCGCAGTGTGCCCTATCCGGCACTTGGCCATCACCGGTATCGTGACCGCGTCTATTATCTCAATGACCTTGAGCGGGTCCGCCATTCTTGCGACTCCACCTGCCGCCCTGATGTCCGCCGGCACCCTTTCAAGTGCCATCACGGCTACTGCACCCGCTTCCTCAGCTATTGCCGCCTGCTCGCCGTTGGTGACGTCCATGATTACGCCCCCCTTCTGCATGCTGGCAAACCCTCTTTTTATGAGTTCAGTTCCCTGCCTGAGACCTGCAATATCGAGTTTCAATGGCATTACTAACGCCTTCCTGTCTACGATTGTATAAATCGGGCCCAAGTATATATTCTTGGCACAGCCCGCCCCTCAGAACCTCACCCGCTGTCCGATTCTGGACAAGCGTTACCCGTCTGTTCCCGCCATCAAGGGCAGCGGGCAACAAATGATTTATCCACGCTCGCAATGAGATTGTTCATGTCCTTCAGGATGGAGGCGGTCCAGGAATCAGGAACGGTGAAAGTGGCTGACAAGGTAAAGGCCCTCAAGGCAAAGGGACTGGACGTCGTGTCATTTTCCATTGGCGAGCCCGATTTCCCAACGCCGCAGCACATCGTTGAAGCCGGCGTCGAGGCTCTGCGGTCAGGTTTCACAAAGTACACGCCCTCCGCCGGAATACCCGAATTGAGGGAGGCAATTGCCGAGAAGCTGAGGGCAGAGAACGGGATAGATGCTGAGCCCTCAGAGGTTATAGTGACACCCACCAAGCATGCTATCTTCATGTCCGTGTTAGCGCTTGTAGACAGGGGCGAGGAGGTCATAATTGCCGACCCTTCATGGGTATCCTACGAGCCGATGGTGAGGATAGCGGATGCCGTGCCTGTTCCGGTAAGGGCGGACGAGGAAACAGCATTCAGGCTAAATCCAGAGCACATAGCCGAAAAGGTCACAAACAGGACAAGGATGATACTCCTGAACTATCCGAACAATCCAACCGGTGGCGTCGGAAACAGAGAGGAAATAAAAGCCATCTGCGAGCTCGCAGCCGACAGGGATCTGCTCATATTGAGCGATGAGATTTACGAACACATAATATACGACGCGAAGAACCATTCCCCAGCGTCCTTCCCAGATATGAAGGGACGAGTGATAACAGTCAACGGCTTTTCAAAAACGTACTCGATGACGGGCTGGAGGCTTGGATACCTCCACGCAGACAGGAAGCTGCTGGAGGGAATACAGAAAGTCCAGACACACTCGATAACTTGTGCCACCTCCTTTTCGCAGAAGGCGGGCGTCGCCGCACTCAGGGGACCTAAGGAGCCAGTCAGGGAGATGGTTTCCGAATTCAGAAAAAGGCGTGACCTGACAGTCAGCAAACTCAGGAGCATGCCAGGTATAAGCATAGTTGAACCAAAGGGCGCCTTCTACGCTTTTCCGAGGTACGAGCATGACATGAACTCGGAGGAAATGGCAGAGTACCTGCTTGATGAAGCACAAGTTGCAGTCACGCCCGGGTCCTCCTTCGGGAAGTTCGGCGAAAAACACTTCAGGATCTCATATGCCACGAGTACTGAAAACCTTGAAAAAGGGCTCGACTCAATGAAAGAGGCCCTTTCGAAACTCTGACTTCACCGCATGTCGGGCGGAAGCATGTTTGGTATCCTGTCCCTTATCGGATAGTCGATATTGCACTTCGGGCATCTGATGACGCCGTCGATGATTTCCCCCTCTTCCTCTTTTTCAACCTTCAGCTCGAGAGGGTGGAACTTGCACATAGGGCAGGCAAGTATATCCATCAGCTTATGCCTCATGAGGTCGGAAAACAGCGACCTGTATAATATGCTTGCCGGCGCACAGGCCGGAAAGTAGTTCAATTCGCGCGTCATGTTAATACTGCCGCGATGACGAGAAACCCAGCGCTGAACAGTGATGAGTGACGGGCGAGCCGAGTGGCAGGCGGCAGTTCTGTTAAGTGTTAATAGGCAATGTGTGATCGTGTCAGCCATGGATATCAAGCACGTCTTCGACCTCACTGCGACGATCTCGACCAACATGCCCGTATGGCCAACCAGCATCCTTCCTGCCGTGAAACCGTTCGCGATAGAAGCGAGAGACGGGTACAACATGGAGGAATACTCGTCGCTTACTCACACGGCCACCCACGTTGACGCGCCGTTCCACATGCTCGAGGACGGGACGTCGGTCGACAAGCTGAGCCTTGACAGGCTCGTCGGGGACTGCTTCTCGCTGAGCGTGCAGCCCGAAGGCAGGGAAATCACATCATCGCTCCTCTCAGCGAAATGGAATGATGAGTTCGACGGGAACATGCTGCTGGTCAACACAGGCTGGAGCGCCAGGAGGTCGTTCAGGCGATCATTCCTCTACGACTTTCCAGGACTTTCCATGGATGCGGCTGAATTCCTGATATCACACCGCATAAGGTCGGTCGGAATTGATACGCTCGGAATAGAACCGTACGACCACACCGGGTTCGAGGTGCACAGGCTGCTGATGAAGCACGAGATGGTGATAATAGAGGATATGGCCGGTCTGTCGCAGCTGGTGGAAGGGAAGAGGTATCTGCTCGTTGCCGCCCCTCTTAAGATCGCGGATGCAAGCGGCGCAATGGCAAGAGTTCTTGCACTCGACGTCTACTGAAATGGCTGCCTCGATCCACCGCGAATCCGCTAGCTTAATCACTGCGGAATGCATTTGGCCGACCCATGATTTCAATAGACGAGCTTGTCAGGTATTCAACTGCTGTCAGGCGGAAGTTCGCCGAAAAACTTGCATCCCTTCCTTTTCAGGAGGTGGACAGGAACAGGGAAGCCAGCTTTCACAGCATGAAGAACATACTGCTTCACATGATAGACAATGAGGACATGATGGTCAACTACGTCGTGAGGGGAAGGAGCGCGGAATACCAGAGGCGGAAGTGGGAGGAATACACCGATATGCCTATGGTCCTGGATCACCTGACCGACATAGAGGGGAAGACGGCAGCCTTCCTCGCAGACAAGCCTGTTGACATGGCTGCGGAAGCGAGTTTCAGGACCAACAAGGGGGCAACCATATCACTCACTGTAGAGGAGTTTCTGCTCCAGTCATTCACAGAGCAGCTGTACCACATGGGGGAGCTTATCGCTCTCATGTGGCAGGACAACGTCGAGCCTCCGACCATGCAGTGGTTCAACAATAATCCAAGGGTAAGGGCCTGAGCCTTTCTCCAGCGTCCTGTCACTTCCTGCGGCTGCCCTTCGCCTTTCTGTCAGAATCCATTATGGTCCGAAGCGCTTCTATTGCCACATCAATGCAAATGTCCATTCCCTGCTCGGGGTCTATCAGCTCTTCCGTGGGATGCCAGGGCGCGACATCCGAGACGAGGCAGATGCCACCGCCGCGCAGCCCCCATAGTGTCGTCAGCGCAAGAACGGTCCCCAGTTCCATCTCTATGTTCTTGACGCCGAGCCTCTTTGCATCCACGAGGTCATTCCTGCGTGAAGGAAGGATAAAGCCGTTGTGCGACATTGAGCCAAGTTCTCCTTTTTCGACGACCCTGTTTTCAGAGTAGAAACCGTCGACAGATAGGGTGACGCCTACCTGGAAATTGCACTTCCTCGATTCAGACGCATCGACAAGTGCCCTGACTACCTCGTGGTGTGCCGCCGCTGGGAACCCCTCCGGAACATAGCTTCTGCTCGTCCCGTCTTTCCTGAGCACGGCGGTTGTGATGACAAGATCGCCCTTGCCGAGACCGTCACTTATGCCGCCCGATGTCCCAATCCTGATGAATGTGTCTGTCCCCAGGTTAGCAAGCTCCTCCACCAGTATGGCGGCTGAAGGACCACCTATGCCTGTTGATGCAACAATCACCCTTTCACCGCTGACGTTCCCCGACATTATGTTGTATTCCCTGATTCGCCTTACATTCGACACGCCTGACAGCTTTTCTGCTATCTTCGGCACACGCTCAGGATCGCCGCATATCAGCGCATATCTGGCGCCATCCCCTTCCTCAAGCCCGGTGATGAGCTGGGCGGGCATTACTGTTCACCAATCAGCTTCTTGTATTCCGCTGCTTTCAGCAACTCCTCTCCCTGTCCAGAGGGCTTTATGATTGCGAACCATCCCTCCTCATACGGATCCTGGTTAACCTTCTCCGGTTTCTCGGCAAGTGAACTGTTGACTTCCACGATCTCGCCGTCCACGGGGGAATACACCTCGGAAACTGTCTTGACAGACTCCACGCTTGCAACCATATCCCCTTTCTTGAGTTTCTTACCGACCTTTTCGAACTCAACGAAGACAACATCAGTGAGTTCTGCCTGCGCGTGGTCTGTGATACCGACCTTCCACCCTTTATCCTCGCTCTTTACCCATTCATGCGACCTGGTGTACTGCAGTTCATCTGGGACGACACTCATATGTTTCACCGATTTGGACAATGATGTTATTCGATTACCTGTTTTTAATTTCATCCATGGAGGGAAGCGGTCACAGCATGCGGTCACATGCAAAACGATTTAATCGTAACCACCTTCACTTACCTCATGAATGGAGGATCGGAGGAGCCTGTCACTGTCGAGAAGAAGGACGGCATCGCGATCTTGCGTCTCAACAGGCCCGGTGTCCGGAACGCTCTCAGCTTTGGTCTTGTTTCAAGGCTTGCCGAAGTTCTGCACGAACTCGACGGCGACGAAAGCGTTGGCGCCACAGTGCTGACAGGCGGGGACAGCTTCTTTTCCGGCGGGGCAGATGTGAAGGAGATGGCCGGCCGCACAGCCTCCTCGTTCAGCAGAGACGATGACTTTTCTGTGTGGGATGCACTGGGGAGCGTTGCCAAACCAGTGATAGCGGCCGTCGAGGGATATGCGTTAGGCGGCGGCTGTGAGCTTGCAATGGCATGCGACATGGTCGTTGCGGCTGAGGACGCAAGGTTCGGGCAGCCTGAGATCGAGCTCGGCATAATGCCCGGCGCAGGGGGTACTCAGAGGCTTACCATGGCGTCAGGGAAATACAAGGCGATGCGCTACGTGCTGACTGGTGAGCCATTCCAGGCAGCAGAGGCGGAGCGGATTGGAATCGTGAGCGCTGTTGTTCCTAAAGGGCATGCACTGGCCGAAGCGTGCAGGTATGCATCGGTTATCTCTTCCAGGCCGAGGGTGGCTGTGCTGCTTGCAAAGAAGGCGGTGAAGAGGGCCGCAGAAGGGGGACTGGCGGAAGGCATACTGTATGAGCGCTCCCTGTTTTACTCTCTATTCGCGACGCTGGACCAGAAAGAGGGGATGGACGCATTCCTGAAAAAAAGGAAGCCTCAGTTCAGGGGTGAATGAGCCCTGGAGCTTAATCTCATCAAGTGGAGGCATGATGAAATATATTTAATGGTGCTTGATACACTATTCAAGTCGACTAGCATCGATCACTGTGGTGGTATCGCTGACTGAAGAAATCAAAACGAAGATCTGCTTGGTAGGAGATAACAACGTAGGAAAGACAAGTCTGATCAGGCGCTTCGTACTGGACACCTTCGATGACAAGTACACATCTACCATAGGCACCAAGGTGACGAAGAAGGAGGTTACTGTCAAAAAGGAGAATGGAAGGGAGATCAACCTTTCAATGCTTATCTGGGACATAATGGGCCAGAAAGGCTTCAGGGAACTTCTGAGGGAGTCGTACTTTTACGGTGCCGAGGCTGCCCTTTGTGTCTGCGACGTTACAAACAAGGAGTCCCTCGAAGAGCTGAAATACTGGATAAAGTCGATGGAAAGTATTACGGGCCACATACCGATGGTGTTTATCGGTAACAAGGGCGATCTGGCCGATCAGGTCACCGTAACGCGCCAGGATATTGAGAAGATAGCAACATCCTACGGCTCCCCGGCATTGATAACAAGCGCAAAGACCGGAGAGAACGTTGAGACTGCATTCATGCGTTTAGCATCTCTGCTAACCGCGAGAAAATAAAGAAATAGAATTCAGTTCTTTTCTTCTGAGCGGGCAACGCTCGTGTTTAGTGGTTGCCGGGAGATGCATTACACCTTGGAGAAGTGCAGGATATGGAGGAGGGCAGTGCTGCTCTTCATTGCAGCGTGCCTGCTTGTGCCGGCGCTGCCGCTGGCAACAACCAGTGCAGCTGCTGTCTCCGGCGTCTCTTCAGGCCAGACAACATTTTACCTTCACGATGACGGTAATGGTTTTGGTCACTACGGAAAAAGATACGACTGGGCCAACACGAGCATTCCGTACAACCCTCTTAACCCCAACTTCATCAGTCCAAGTTACCAGGGCATCGAGCTGAATGCAACGGGAACAGGCAGCTCATTCAGATGGGTTGCATCGCCTGCCGCAGGCGGCCAGATGTCGCTCCGCGGGGACGTTAACGTTACGCTGTATATGACTCAGTCAAACACATCATCAGGTTCATACGTTTCATTCCAGCTGCAGCTGCAGAACGGGACGTCACCGTCACTCTCTTCGGGCTCGGTGATTGCCCAGGCTTCAACCGGCACTATGCAGCTCGTCCCGGACCAGCGGGTCGTCTTCACCCTTCCGATATCTGGCAGCTATACCCTTTCCGCAGGTAGCTATCTTCTCCTCAACATCACAAGGACAGACGGAAACGCGAACACGAGCGTGTATGTGGGCTTTGACTACAACTCCACCCCATCCTGTTTTTCACTTTCCATCACACACAGGCTTGGGCCCATTTCATTGACTCTTCCTGCGCCATCACAGTCCTTCGACAACCAGCCATACACCATTCTTGCTAACGCAAGCGATCTTCTTGGAAGCAACGACATATCAAGTGCCACAGCAAGCGTCACAGGCCCGCAGGGGCAGGTCTATGTCGGCAATGCATCCATGCGCCTTTTCGGCTCAAGCCAGTACAACTCGAGTTTTATCTACTCCGCAAACCTGACTTACGGCAACTACACGCTGAATGTCACTGTCTACACGAGGTCAAACCTGACTGGTTATTTCCAGCTGCTTTCATACTACGTCAATTTCACGGTTCTCCCTTCACTCGGCAGTTTCACCGTTTCCGCACCGGCTAGTGTTCAGGCAGGGTCTATGTTCAGGCTCGGCATCACAGCCCTCTCTGACAACGGTCAGGTCATGGCTGGTTTCAACGGCAGCGCTTCTATTCTGTTCGTTTATCCCAATGGCACTTCACTGCGGTCGAGTTCGGTGCTGAGCAGCGATGCGAATTTCAGCTACGGTTTTTCAAATGTCAGCGAAGCAGTCTACAGTGCCGGGACATTCACCGTCGGCGTGGTCAACGGCACTGCATACGGCATCGGAGGGCCGCTCAACGTCACTGCGACAGCTGTCCACAGCATTGACATTTCGCCCGCCGCTGCATCGATAACTGCCGGACAGCAGATCCAGTTCAATGCATCTGGGCTTGACAAGTACGGCAACAAGAACACCAGCTGGTCCCCTGTTTGGTCTGTCATTTCAGGCAACGGTACAATCACTTCAGGAGGGCTCTTCACCTCGTACATGAACGGGACTGCGGAGATAGGTGCTTCAGACAGCCTGACGGGCGTCTACTCCTCTGCGAACGTCACTGTGTCACCATCTATGCTGTTCCGCCTTGTCCTCACTTCATCAGGGAGCGAACTGCTCGCTGGTCAGACTTATTTCTTCTCTGTTGCGGGCCAGGACTACTACGGCAACCCCGTCCCCCTCGGAAGAGTCGCCTGGGAAACAAATGCCGGAATGCTGTTCCCTAACGGCACAGCCGCTATGCTTGAGGTGACCAGGAGCACAATGGAGGGGGGATGGGTGGAGGCTTTTTCCGGAGGATTGTCAGCCGTCTTCTCGTTCAATGTCACACCGTCTGCCTTCAGTCCGCAGGAGCTTCTTCAGATACCTGTACAGTCCTGGCCGTCGGGCGGCAGCTGGTCTTTCAACCTGACCGACTATTTCTCCGACCCTGCGGGAAGCCAGCTGGAGTGGTTTCTGACTGGCGGTTCCACCCTGTTGTACGCGTACGGTGCAGGCTCAATGGGAAACACACAGGTGGTGCTGGTACCGTACGGTCACTCTTACGGGCATGCAAACTTGACAATTCTCGTCCAGAACTCTCTCGGCTACTCTGTGACTGAAACGTTTCAGGCAAACATACTGCCCGGGCCCCAGTGGATCAACAGCCTGCCGCAGTACATCACGGTGCCTGCAAGCAGTTACTACTCGATCAATTTCACGTATTTTCTCAACTGCTCCCCTTATTCCCCGTCATCACTGTCCATTTCAACAAGTTCACCATATGTTTACAGCAACGGCCTGATGCTGACATACTTCTTCCCTGCGTCTACAATCTCGGTCAGTTTTGCCGTTGTCATCACTGCAGCTGATCCGGACAATGTGAGCAGCAGCATTGTTCAGATCATCACTGTAAGCTCCTCCGCTCCGCCTTCTGTGAATACAGCCGGTGCCCCTCCCTCGAGCCTCACGATCGACAGGGGGGACAACACGACGCTGGAATACCCGCTTGAGACCTACTTCATTTCCCAGAATGCCCTCTCGTTCAATGTTGTTGCAGACGGGGCAGTGGTGTACCTCGCACGCGGGAACATACTCCACATTTACTCACCCGCGTCAAGCTTCGTATCCAGGGGAACCATCCTTATAATGGCCGAGACAGCAGCCGGAGAATATGCATTCCTCATGATACGCCTCAACATGGTTTCAGTGGCTGCACCGCCGTCCGTTCTCCCTCTTCCTTCCGTCTATGTGAGGTTCAGCACAACAGGCAATTCAAACTACGCATTTCCTCTTGAAGGCTACGTTCAAGATACATACGTTCCCCTTGACCAGGTGATTGTGGTAACAGGCTCAGCGTACATCACTTTCAGCAGCGGCAACTTCAGCCTTCTCTTTTCAATGCCTGCAGCCGCCAACGGTTCTGCCAGCTACATATCGCCGTACTGGTTCAACACAAGCATTGTCTTCGTCGGTGGCTCACTTCAGAACCTGAGCAAGGATTCAGTGACTGTGCCGCTGTCAGTCCACGTGTCTTCCGTTCCGCCTCCGGGCCCGGCCTACGGGAAACAGATGCCCTCATTCGTCATGCTTGCCGAAAACTCGGTGTACACTGCACTGAACCTTTCGCATTACATTACAGCCCCGGCCGGCGAACAGCTGAGTTATTCGGCATCCGCTGTTCCCAACCTTATTGTTTCAATTTCAACAGACGGCGATGTTTCACTGATTCCGGGAAGTTACTTCCATGGTAACGAGAGGATAATGTTTGATGTGAATTCAAGCAGCGGTTTCTTCATGTTCAGCATACTCGCAATAGTCTATCCTGTCTACATCCCCCCCGTTGTCTCCCTCCCTGACATCCTGTCTGTGAATTCCTCCTCCTCTGTAGTGAACATCTCAGGTTACATAAGCAATCCAAACGGCGAACCCATTACCGTGCAGGCATTCGGAAGCGGCGTTACAGTCTTTGGCGAACAGATGCTGATAGTTATGCCATCGGGCGTTTCGCAGGAGACTGTCAACATCGTAATAACTACACCATTCGGTTCTGCAATAGCAAGACAGGTGACTGTCAAGCTTGTGAGCCAGTTTCCCAGCATCTATGTTATACTCTTCTATTCCCTGCTCATAATGATGATCGTCGTTGGTGCCCTTCTCATCTACCAGAGGCTCATTCCAAAGCCGTTCCAGCTGAATTCTATACTCCTCATACACAACGACGGAAGGCTGATATCGCACAGTCACAGCAGGGATTACGGCGGGATCGACAGGGACATACTTGTTGGAATGTTCACGGCAATTCAGGACTTTGTGTCAACGTCTTTCCCCGAGATGGGAGGGGAGAGACAGACGCTCAACAGGATTGAACTCGGAAAGTTCAGCATATACGTCATAAGGGGGATGAACGCGTTCATGCTTGCAATATACTCGGGGCAGCCTCCCAGGGGATGGCCGCAGCAGATGGGCGTCGTCCTTTCCAGGATTGAACAAAGATACCAGCTTGCAGACTGGGACGGAAAACAGGAGAGTATTGAAGGCATCTCGGAGCAGCTCGCCGCCCTTTTTCCAGGAAGCATCCAGGCGCCAGCATACTGACCCTCAGGACCTTTCACGCGTCCCTGCAGCTCGCCGCCGGACCCCGGGCGAACGGGAACGGCCGGGACGGGGCACCGCTTTCAGATATTGATATTCGGGTTATAGCCTTTTAATACTCTGGCATGTGGTTTTTCCTACAGGACATATATGAGCAAGGAGCAAGCAGTTCTCAACACGGCGTTCAGGTTCCTTACCGACCTCAAAAAGGGCGATATGGAATATGCGCTTGATGAGGGGCTTCTATTGCTCAGGCTGATGGCGGTGGAACCCGACG
>JBJKPR010000053.1:0-79097 GCA_046706185.1 Candidatus Sysuiplasmataceae archaeon | reverse complement strand
GACAACACGCTCCACCCCGTCTGAATTCCTGTTCAGTCGTTGCAGGCAACTGCACCGGATGCGATGCAGCGGCAGCATCTTCACAGCCTGAAGATGGTGACCCTCCCGGATGCGATCATCTTCCTTGCCTCCTCCCTCATCCTGGAAAGGTCGAACGAACAGTAGCGTTCTTCGCCCCATCGCATCTTTTCAAGTGAACGCCCGAGCATGCGCAGCGTCGTTTCCGTCTCGTTCTTCTGGTAGTGCACGAGGGCAGCCGAATAGAGTATGATCGACTGCTGGACAAGCTTTTCTTCGCCGGTGGCCCTCCTCCAGAGCCCTTCAACTTTCTCGTGTACTTCCCAGAACCTCTCCTCGTTGAAGAGCCCCCTCGCCTCCTCCATCACCTGCTCCTTTGCCCCTGGCGGCTCCTCCTTCATCAGGTCTGTGACGCTCAGGACCTTTCCTCCAGATGTCAGCTCCCTCAGCCCCTCTTCAGCGTTTCCGGTGTTTTTCGAAAAGAAGTCAATCTCCACGGCAACGCTGCTTATCCGTGTGCTGTTTACAGTGCAGCCGAGTGTCAGCAGCCTGTCCTTGTAGTATGACCTGACCTTCCTGTATTCATCCACTCCAAGGTGCCTGCTGTTCTCCAGCCTGACAAGGTAACGGGCAGCTCTTTCCATGCGAACATGATGGCGGGAAGAGTAAAGTACATAACTGTTTTGCGCAGTCTGCAGCCAGGCATGAGGTCCGAGCTGAACGTAACGCAGCCCCCGCAGGCAATGACAAGGTCAACAGCAGGCGACGGCCTGTACTCCGGCTCTCTCGCAAGGGGCTGCACGCAGTGCGTCAGGGGGGCGAAGATGGTTCTCTTCGTCACAGGCGTGTGCGACATGGGCTGCTTCTACTGCCCCGTTTCGTTCAGGCGCAACAACAGGGATGTTGTTTACGCGAACGAAAGGCTTGTCACCTCCGATGCGGACATTCTGGAGGAGGCAAGGAGCATGAGGGCGCTTGGAACAGGCATAACCGGCGGGGACCCGCTGATAGTACCGGAAAGGACTGCAAGGTACATCCGGCTGCTCAAGCAGGCCTTCGGCCCCAGGCACCACATCCATCTCTACACAGGCAGGCCGAACGTTCAGGCGCTCAGCCTTTTGGCAGTGGCGGGTCTGGATGAGATAAGGGTCCATCCGCCCGAGAGCATATGGACGAGATTTCAGGGTACAGGCTTCGAGAAGATGCTCCTGGAAGCAAGAAGGCTTGGAATGAGGGCAGGCGTCGAGGTCCCTGCGCTTCCGGGGCTGGAGGAGGAGCTGGCATCTATGATAGAGGCGGCCTCACGCGCAGGCGCGCAGTTCGTCAACCTGAACGAACTCGAGATGTCAGAGACAAACGCAGCCGCATTCAGGTCCAGAGGATATGAGCTCGCAAACGACTACTCAAACGCAATTCTCGGCAGCGACGGGATCGCGCGGGAGGTCGTCTCAAGGGAGTTCAGCATTCCTGTCCATTACTGTCCTTCAACATTCAAGGACTCTGTCCAGCTCAGGGAACGGATCAGGAGAATGGCTTCGGTGGTGAGGTGGTCGGGCGAACTCGTCACGGGGGAGGGGACACTGATAAAGGGAGTGGTGGAGACTGCCGACCCTGTCACCCTCTCTTCCAGGCTGGCCGAGAGGTTTGACATACCGCCGAAGTACATAAGGGCAGACAGCAAAAGGGGGAGGGTGGAAATTGCTCCATGGATTGCCGAGGAGATAGGCGCGGAGCTGGACGAGACATGCTATCTGGTCGAGGAGTATCCTACTTCGGAAAGGACTGAGGTGGAACGAAGGGCGGTCAGGCAACGCTGATGCTCTGTATGTTGTGGTGCCTGTTCACTATGTCCCTTGCTATCCTCAGGTTCCTTCCTTCCTTCCCGATCGCCCTTCCCTTGACGGTAGGGTCGACGCTCACTGTAGCGTGAACTATATTGCCCCTTTCCTCCAGGACAACGTTCTGGACACCGTAATTGTGGAACACATTCTTTACAAACTGGATGGGCTCGTCCGAGTATTCGATGATCTGAATGTCCTTGCCCGTGAGCTCCTTCATCTTTATCGCATTCGCACCCTTGCCCCCAACCGCCCGCTGGGCCTGCCCGGGCATTACCACGAACACAAGCTTGTCGGGTGTGTCCATGCAGTCCTTCACCTGGCAGTGGGTGACAGACTCGAACATCGAAATATAGCGAAGTATCTCAGAAGTGAATTTCAGTTTCGGCACAACTAATTACTCTCCGAGCAATGCAGCGGAGCTGTCATCCGTGATGGCCACTGCGGAGACAGAAAAGCGTTTGCCGCATGCGATACCGAGTTCGACGCTCCCGCCGCCGTACCTGTATGTCTTTACACTTCTGAGCTTGGAGAAGTGCAGGGCCTCCGGTGCATTGGATGCGTATATGACTGCCTTTGCTTTCTTCTTTGCAAGGCATTGTTTGACTTCCTTGGCACCGAGTATGACCTTTCCGTCAGCCAGTGCCAGCTTGAGTGCGTTTTCGATGTCCATGTTCATTCCTTCTTTCCGGGCATGTATTCGACGTTGACAGCGCCAGTGCCGAGTGTAACGGGCTGTCCTACTATAATGTTTTCCGCAACGCCATCAAGCATGTCCTCCTCGCCTATTATTGCCGCCCTGAGAAGATGGGTGCTTGTAATTTCGAACGCAGCCCTTGCGAGCACGCTCGATTTCCTGCCTGAAATGCCGTGCCTGCCGATTGCCTTGACGCTTCCGTCGTTTGTCATCATGTCTGCCACGAGCATTATGTGCCTTATGTCGACGACAAGACCCTGCTCCTCCAGCGTCTTTGACGCCTCCTCTATAATCGCATTCCTCGCAGCCTCGACCCCAAGGACCGAGTATATCTCCTCTATGTTGTTTGTCGTAACCTTCGTCTTGTCTATGACCTGGGCGGACAGCTTCGCCGGGGCGGCCTCAGCCACCTCGTCGTATTTTGCTTTGTCAGACGCAGCGAGGTACTCGCCGTAGTTGAGCTCGAATGTAAGCAGCTCCTCCAGGTTTGAGCCTTCAGTGTATATGACGTACTCCCCGCCCTCCTTTCTGAGAACTGCCCTAGTTATGCCGTCGAGCCCCTTGATCTTTGTGTCCTTTGCGATCTCCGATTTCTGGTGAAGCACCCTGAACGAGGGTTCAGGTATCTCTATTGTGATCGTGTCTGTCTCCTTGTCAGAGATAAGATCCTTGAGGCCGCGCGACTGCGAAAGCACCTCCCTCAGTCTCTGCAGCGACACACCCTTCTTCTTCATCCTCTCGCTGTCAGGGAGAACGTGCACCTTCATGTTGTGTATATCAGTCTCCAGCGATGCGACGTCCAGGAGAGTTGCAGTCTCTATCTTGTTGCTCACCCACATGGCGAGGTCCCTGTCATCCGCGAACTCCTTCGCAAGGTGGACCTCCATCATTGGGGTGCTTGGAGCCCTTCTCGCATCCACGATCTCTATAAGCCTTGGCAGGCCGAGTGTGACGTTGATTTCTGCGACACCTGCGTAGTGGAACGTTCTCATCGTCATCTGGGTTCCGGGCTCGCCTATGCTCTGGGCGGCAACAATGCCGGCTGATTCGTTCGGGTCTATCAGGTGCTCGCTGTACCTGTCGCATGCCTTTGCAAGTATCTTCTTGAGCGTCGAGTCCCTGACATCAATTCCCTCGAGCCTGTCAGACACCTTTTCAATGACGCTTTCCGGGAGCTTCCTGTCCATCTCCTTCAGCAGCCTGCCCAGCCTCTTCTGCAGCTCCGTCCTCTCCCCACGCTTCCTCTCCACGTAGGTTTCCAGCTCGGCTGCCTGCCTCGGCTGCTGCTTCGTTTTTCTGGACGAACTCCTCTGGCGTGCGGGGGCCCTCACTGCTCATCACCTTCCCCGATTTCGTAGTCGACCTCTTCGGCCTCCTCTTCCTCCTGCCCCTCCATCATGTCCATCTCGAGCGTGGCGTAGGCGCTTGTCCTCTTCTCCTCGATCTTTGCGAGTATCTGCGCCTCGTCTCCCAGCGCCTCTATCAGTATGCCGTCGACGTCAACCGCGTCGCCCTGAATGCTCCTGGACGGGTCTATACCATCCTCGCCGTAAAGCACCTGCACAATGGAATCGGCCGTGTTGCGCACTGTCCTGTCCTCTGTCACCTTGATGTCCTCGAGCGCATTGATCAGCCTTCTCTGCATGTATCCTGACCTGGATGTCCTGACAGCAGTGTCCACAATGCCTTCTCTTCCTCCCATGCTGTGGAAGAAGAACTCGGTTGGCGTCAGTCCGTCCTTGTAGCTGTGCTTGACGAACCCCCTTGCCTGCGCTCCCAGGTCGCCCTGCTTGAAGTGGGGGAGCGTCCTGTTCCAGTATCCCCTGGAGAGCCTCTCGCCCCTGACCGCCTGCTGGCCTATGCATCCGGCCATCTGTGAAAGGTTGAGCATCGAGCCCCTTGCACCGCACTTTGCCATTATGACCGCCGGGTTCTCCATACCGAGGTACTGTCCTGCTATGTCGCCGGCGCCGTCCCTTGCCTTTCCGAGGACCTTCATCACTTCCACCTCGAGGGTCTCCTCCATCGACCTGCCTGGCATCTGCTCCAGCTCGCCTGTCTTGTACTGCCTTACCAGCTCCTCCACCCTTGCAACAGCACTTTCTAGCGAACCCGCAATTCTCGCCTTTCCCTCCTCAGGTATGTCCTCGTCCGCAATGCCTGTGGTGAAACCCCTCACCATTATTGCTGCGATGCCGAGCTTTGTGACGTTGTCTATGAACTCCCTCACCACATCGGAGCCGTAGTCCCTTGCGAGCTTGTCAATGACTTTCCCCTTGAAGGCACCGACTGCCTTTTCGTCCATGGTGCCCACCTCGAAGCTCCCGTCCTTTATGCGGACATATGCATCGTACTCGCACTTCTCGTACAGGCACGGCTCGCAGTTCACGCATATTGACGACTTGAACGCCATGTTGAGCGTCGACGGGAGTATGAGGGAGAAGAGCTGCTTCCCGCTCCACAAGGGCCTGCCCGCCCTGTCATTCATGATCGGCTTTGGAAGTTCGCGGTGGCTCTTCACCATCGAGAGTATTATCATCACTTCCTCCTTGCAGAACATCGAGTTCATGTATGTGAGCAGGAACGCGCCCGTGATGTGGTCGTGTATCGCACCTATCACAGGACCGCCGAACCTCGGGGAGAGGACATGCTCCTGAACCTTCATGAGCACCTTTGCCTCTGCCCTCGCCTCCTCGCTCTGAAGGACATGCAGGTTCATTTCATCCCCGTCGAAGTCAGCATTGTACGGCGGGCAGACGCTCAGGCTGAGCCTGAATGTCTTTCCCGGCATGACGCGGACCTGGTGCCCCATCATGGACATCCTGTGAAGGGACGGCTGCCTGTTGAAAAGAACGATGTCTCCGTCTGTCAGATGCCTTTCGACAACGAAGTTCAGCTCGAGCATCTCTGCGACCTGCTCGGCGTTCTTGTCCGTCACCTTGATCCTCCTGCCGTCCGGCCTTATGACATAGTTCACGCCCGGAAGGTACCTGGCCTTCCCGTCTCCCGTGACAGCCACAGGCTCCGGGCCGCGTCTGATCATCTCTTTCAGCGCGTCGATGTTGTACGGGCTGACGGTGAGCGGTATTGTGAGCTCCTTCGCTGCCTCGGCGGGCACTCCGACATCGTTTATGGATATCAGCGGGTCGGGCGATATGACTGTCCTGGCAGAGAAGTTGACCCTCTTTCCGCTCAGGTTGGACCTGAACCTCCCCTCCTTCCCCTTGAGCCTCTGGACAAGCGTCTTGAGCGGCCTGCCGCTCCTGTGCCTTGCAGGCGGCAGTCCAGAGGTCTGGTTATCAAAGTATGTTGTGACATGATACTGCAGAAGTTCC
Organism: Candidatus Sysuiplasmataceae archaeon; assembly: GCA_046706185.1. Lineage (GTDB taxonomy): Archaea > Thermoplasmatota > Thermoplasmata > Sysuiplasmatales > Sysuiplasmataceae > JAJZXY01. The sequence continues at coordinate 73,209 of JBJKPR010000053.1, read as the reverse complement.
CAAAGATCCTCGACTATCAGCTGAGGCGCTCCCGCATCCCTGTTCTCCCTGAGCCTCTGGTTTATTCGCAGCACGTCGACAAGCTTGTGAGTCAGGTCATCCTCCGACCTGTCCCCTGATTCAAGTGTTATCGAGGGCCTTACAGTGACCGGCGGGACAGGAAGGGCAGTCAGCACCATCCATTCGGGCCTGCATACCCCGGGGTCAAGCCCAAGCGGTATGAGGTCCGCGTCAGGTATGCGTTCCAGCCTCTCCCTTACCTCCTTCGGCGTCAGTTTGTGCCCTTCCTCCCTGAAGCTTGTCGGTTTGTCCAGCGTGATCTTTGTCCTTGGCGCACCGCAGTGCGGGCAAACTGCCTTGGAAGCCGCCTCCCTCACCGTCTCCTTAGTTACAAGGCCAAGGTCTGCAACGTCGCCCCCGAACTCCTCGACCCTCTCGAGGCTCTTCTTGAACTCATCCGTCTGTTCCTTTGTCAGGAGCAGCTTTCCGCACTTCCTGCATGTGGCATCAAGGAGCTTCTTGATCTCCTTGACATAGCCGACATGTATTACGTTCATGGCGAGGTCTATATGCCCGAAGTGGCCAGGACACTCGTCCACCTTCCTGCCGCACGTCTTGCACCTGAGTCCCGGCTCTATGACGCCGAGGTGCAGGTCCATGAGTCCCATGTCTATCGGGAAGCCGTCATCATCGTATGTGTCGGCTGTTATTATTTTCACGGCGGACATTTTCCTTATCTCTTCAGGCGACAGAAGAGCGAACCTTATCGAGGAAATCCTCTTTGAAACACCCCTTGCAATCATCTCAAATCCTCCAGCTGAAGGCGCATTACAACACCAAGCGACATTAGCTCATAGAGCAGAAGAAGGAAGGCGTAGCTCGTCTGTATCAGGTGTATGTTGGTCGTGTTGTCGCAGGCCGGGCATCTGACGACACCCCTCCTGTCCACATACGCTATGTGGCCGCAATCGGGGTTGCCGCAGACATACTGGTAGGTGCCGTCTGACTCGTCCAGGAGCCTGTCCTTGATCACCATCGCTGCCCCGTGCGCAATGAGTGTATCCCTTTCCATCTCACCGAACCTCAGTCCGCCCTGCCTTGACCTTCCCTCGGTAGGCTGCCTTGTGAGTATCTGTATCGGTCCCCTGCTTCTCACATGCAGCTTGCCAGACACCATGTGGTGAAGCTTCTGGTAGTAGATCACGCCAATGAAAATCTCAGTCTGTATCATTCTGCCCGTGACGCCGTCGTACATCACTTCCCGGCCGTTGTTCCTGAAGCCAAGCGCCTCAAGCTCCTTCCTCAGCGCTTCCTCCTTCTCCCCCTGGAAGGCAGTCCCGTCGACAAACCTGCCTGACAGCGATCCAACCTTGCCGCCGATCATCTCAAGCACATGCGCGACAGTCATCCTGGACGGTATGCCGTGCGGGTTGATGATCAGGTCAGGAACGAGCCCGTCGCACGTGAAAGGCATCGACTCCTGCGGTGCTATCAGTCCAACAACGCCCTTCTGGCCATGCCTTGATGCGAACTTGTCACCAAGCTCAGGTATCCTCTCATCCCTCACCTTCACCCTGACAAGCCTGGAGCCGTTCTCGGACTCCGTAAGCACAACACTGTCAACAAACCCGGACTCCCCCGCCCTGACGGTGATGGACGTCTCCCTTCTCTTCTGCGGTGTCAGGAAATCAGTCTCCTCCTCGAGGAACCTTGGCGGTGATGTCTTTCCTATTAGGACATCGCCGCCATTGACATACGTCTCAGGAGAAATCAGGCCGTCGTCGCCGAGGTTGCTGTATGCCACATCGGCCCTGGCACCTCTCACGTCCGGGCTCGGTATTTCGAAGTGGTCCTCCTGCCCTCCCGGGTACCTGCGCTCTTCAGTCCTGTAGCTCCTGAGGAAGGAGGATCGCCCGAGGCCCCGTTCTATGGACCCCTTGTTCATTACGATGGCATCCTGCATGTTGTAGCCGTAGTGTGACACAATCGCAACGACAAAGTTCTGGCCTGCCGGCCTTTCGTTGAAATTGGTGAACTGCATCTGCGTTGTCTGCACGAGCGGCTTTTCGGGGTAGTGCAGCAGGTGGCTCCTTGTGTCCGGCCTGAGCCTGTAGTTGGACGCGCCAAGGCCAAGCGACTGCTTCGCCATTCCGGCACCCATTGTCACCCTAGGAGATGCATTGTGTTCAGGATAGGGAACGAGGCCGGCGCAGACGCCGAGTACAACCATCGGGTCTATCTCCAGATGGGTGTGGTCCCTGGTCATTGTCAGCTGTGAGGCGAATGCCTTGTGGCAGGAAGGGCATTCAAGCTGCGCATCCTGCTCACCGCTTCCCATGTTTGTCCATCTGACCCCACCGACCGAAAGGACCGATGAGCAGTGCGGGCAGGCACGCGGGAGGCCGTACGGCTGGACTGCAATGTAGCCATCCTCCTCCTCCTCCGCATCTATCCACTCCACTGCGCCGCTCCTTATCAGCTCGCTCCAGCTCCTTTTTCCCTCCCTGACCTCATCGATTGCCCTCGATGTCAGTGCAGTCGTGCCGTTCCTGAGAACAAGGAGTGCCCTCCTCAGCCTTCCTTCGTCTGAGTTGACATAAACGTCGTTCGTGATCCTGTCGTAGTGGACATTGACCTCGTGGGAGCGCTGGCCGTATATCTTGCCTGTGCGCCTCCTTTCCCTTAGCTCCGCTGCGAGCTTTTCGCCCTCCTTCGCAACGCCTATGAGGTCCCCGTTGACATAGACCCTGGTCTGCTGAACCATTTCAGAGGGCTTGGCCTCCCTGACTCCGAGGTCCCTCAGCTGGGCTATCACCTCGCTCTCCGGTATGCCCTCGGACACATCCACTATCAGTGCAGCGTTCTTCACAAGACCGCAGTTCTGTCCTTCAGGTGTTTCGTTCGGGCAGAGCCTGCCCCACTGCGTCGGGTGCAAATCCCTGGCCTCGAAGTGCGGCTGTGACCTTGTCAGAGGGCTGGTGATCCTCCTCAGGTGGCTGACAGTGCTCATGTTGGATGTCCTGTCGAGAAGCTGGCTGACTCCCGCCCTGCCCCCGACCCAGTTGCCCGTGGCCAGCGCATGTAGCAGCCTGTGCGTAAGGAGGTCGGGCCTTATGGCGCTCTGTATCTTGATGTCCTTCTTCCTCGCAACGCTCCTTTCAAGCTGGTACTTCAGGTCCTTGATGAGGTTCGTGAATGCAACCCTGAAAAGATCCTCCATCAGGTCGCCGGCAAGCTTCAGTCTCTTGTTCGAGTAGTGGTCCTTGTCATCCTCCCTCTTCATGCCGAGCGAGAGTTCAAGCACATTCCTCGCGATCCTGCCCAGGAAGACTGCCTTCTTCAGCCTGTCCTCCACAGCATCGCCAAGGTGGGGAAGCAGCGACCTGTCTATGATGGACTCTATCTTCCTGACCCTGAACTCCTTCGCCTGGCCCGTGGCGAACTTCTTCTCAAGGTAGTTCAGAGCGTCCTCTCTTGTGAAAATGCCGTTGGGTGGATAGTTCTTCTTGTCCTGGCAGTCCTCGATGTTTGCGAATATTATGTTCTCCATTCTGGGGTCGCCGGATATTGCCTCGTATATCTCGTTGTCATTCTCCATCCCCAGCGCCTTCATGAGCACAATAAGGGGGATCTGGCCCGATGCGGCAGGCACGGTTACCATCAGAATGCCGTCTTTCTTCTTTTCCACAACAGTCAGAGCACGGTACCCTTCCCTCTGCGAGAAGACTTTCCCGACCTGGATCTTCGTTCCGTACCGCTCATTGTACTCGACGAGCACCCTGTTCGGGGCGAGGTCCTCGAGTGTGATGAGCACCCTTTCAGTCCCGCCTATTATGAAATATCCTCCGGGGTCAAGCGGGTCCTCTCCCTCAGCCTGAAGTCTTGCTATGTACTCCTGGCTGGTGAGATCCCTGTCGGTTGCCTCGTCCATTATGTTCTCCTTCGTCAGGTTGCAAGCCCTGCTCTTGACCATAATGGGCAGGTCCCCGATGTGAACAGGTTCAGCCTCCCTCTCTATCCCGTCCTCGATGACAGTGAAATAGAGCCTTATCGGCGCCATGTAGTTCAGGTTCCTGAGCCTCGCCTCCATCGGAAGTAGCGTGTGGCTCGCGCCGTTTGCCTCCTTGACAACAGGCCTCCCAACCTCTATCGTCGGACGTGCAAGCGGGTCGACAAGGCCAGTCTTCTCGTCCCTTTTCCTGCCCATCCTGATTTCAATAACCTTCCCGTCGGTCTTTTCTGGGTCAAGGCGTATGACGCCCCGCTCCACATCCTCCGGGCTTATCCTGGCGTTGTCAACGATCCTCTGCATCCTGCTGTTCGCGTTGTTGAATGAACTCAGGAAATCGTTGAACGACGCTATATGGTGGTTAACAATACTTCTCTCTTTGAAATAAGACACGACCAACTCTTTCAATCAAATCACCATGCACCTGGGTATAGGCATCGACTACCTAGTGATCAGCCTGTAAGCGGTAAATTTCTCTGATGTCTTGCTGTTCCTTGTGATCTCCACAATCATGCCCTCTCTGATCCCCTCTTTCTCCTTCTGCGTCGCCTCGAGGACCTTGATCGCCGGGTCAGTCAGCTTGATCTTCGGAAGCTGCTCCTTCGTTATGCCGAACTTCTTGAGAATCCTCTCAGCTTCCGCATCGCTGACGAGTCTGTGCTCGGGGACCATTTCATGATTTAAAATATTAAAAGCAGGCATCTCACACCTCGTCCAAAGGCATCCTAAACATAATGTATATAAATAGTATTCGCTATTCATTAAAGATTTTCGGCAGTGCCTGAACGGCAAAATCCGGACCGCCGGTATCTATCCTGTTTTCTCTGCAGAGTTGCTTTCAAGCATTCTCCTGAGGTCTGCAGCAGTCACTATCGCCTTGAGCCGCACCCCCTCCTTCTCGAGTGCCTCCTCTGCCCCCTCCCCCCTGTCCACAACGACAATGACTGTCTCCACGCTTCCGCCCGAGGACCTGATTGCCCTGATTGCCGAAACAACGCTCCCCCCGGTGGTGGTAACGTCCTCCAGTATGTCAACCACTTCTCCCGCAGCTATCTCCCCCTCTATCCTGGCTGATGTGCCGTGCTGCCTGTCCTCCTTTCTTATCATGGAGAAGGGCTTGCCTGTGTTGAGCGACACCGCCACAACTATCGGGATCGCGCCCAGTGCAACGCCCGCCACCCTGCTTCCATGCACATGCTGGCTCATTGCATCGCTTATGCGCCTGAGCACGGCGGGGTCCGTATATGCCTTTTTTATGTTGACATAATAGCTGCTTTTCCTTCCTGATGTGAGTGTGAATTCACCAAACATCAGGGCCCCTTTTTCCCTGAGCATTTCTTTCAGTTCCATTCTATCACCACGGTACACTTTTCAGCCCTTTCCTGTATCCTATGTAGTTGATCAGCCTGTGCAGTGGATATATGATCACGAGAACTACAATGAAGCCCACCAGCGCTTCCCCCGAGAGCAGGAAACGGGCTGTCACGCCTGGCGAAACAGCAAGGGAGACGATGAGTGCGCCTGCTGCGAAGTCATACTGGTCGAGCAGCGGTACGCTCGCGCCCCGTGCCAGCCCCCATCGCCTCTTCAAGAATGCTCCTGCTATGTCGCCCAGCATGGACCCTGAAGAGAGGGCAAGAAGTGTGGGAAGAATCTCGAGGGAGGGGGTGAACACGCCCGCGAGCTGGCTGCTCAGCGGTATTGAGATGACGCTTTCAAGGTAGCCGAGCACAACGCCCGATGCTATTCCGACCACCAGCCCCTTCCATGTCTTCCCGTCCCCTAGCACTCTTTTTCCCCTCCACACCTTTCCAAAGTCGAGTGGTGTTCCACCACCGAAGATCGCGGCCGATGTGTTGGGCAGCATCGCCGGGAGGAAGAACCAGAATGCGTCTGCGACGGACCAGAGAAGGGACATGAGCGTTCATCCGCCTGTCACTTATTAAGCCTCTCTTCCTGACCGCCCTGCCCTGCGTGCGAAAAGAATGCGGCGACGGCGGCCGGAGCGTCGCTGACTGCTTCGGCATTCACCTCCCGGAAGTTTGCAAGTCTCCTGTCGAGGACAACAGCTATCCCCCTGTCAGTCTCGCTCCTTATCATCCTGCCGGAAGCCTGGAGAAGCCTCCTTACGGCAGGGTTCCTGACGGCGTAGTCCCAGCCTTTCCTGTACAGTATGTCGTAGTAGTTGACAAGCGCTCTCTGCTTTGCTGTTGGCCTCGGGTACGGGATGCCGACTATCACGACCATCTCCAGTGTTTCGTCTGGGAAATCGAGCCCTTCGCTTACCCTTCCGCCGATCACCGACAGAAACACCGAACCCCTGTTTGATTTGAACAACTCAACGCTCTGCATGAGGCCCGCCTGGCTCATCTCCCTCCTTTCAACAAGGACAGTTGTCCCAAGCCTCCTTTCCATATCGAGCGACAGGAGTGAATCCAGCAGGCTGTAGGAGGGCAGGAAGACAATCGTGTTCCGCCTTGCGGCCCTGCAGACAGCCACAATCCTGTCAGCGATTGCAGCGATCATGCCTGAATCGTGCGATAGCACCTCGTAGCGCGTCGTCACGTCATCGACATAAATCAGCTTCCTGTTCTCAGGCGGGAAATCGGAAGGTATGGAAACGGCAAGCGTGCTCCCGGGCAGATTGAGGAGCGTGCAGTAATCTGACAGGTTTCCCATTGTACCAGACATGTGAATGCTTGAGTAAGCGTCCAGCAGGGGGGCTGCAGCGATCGAAGGGTCCATGCAGTATGCCTCGATCGACGGGTTTTCACCGCCGTTGACGAGCTTGACATAGTGCTGCGGCTCGGCCTCTATCCAGAAGCGCATGAAGTCGCCGAACGAGCGTATGTATGACCTTGGCAGCCTGCCGCTCTTCAGCTTCATGTCACGGATGAAATCCCCCTGCGTGGTCAGGACCGCAATCATTGTCGCGAAGCTCCTCGAGTTTACTCCCATCTCCTCCATCAGCGAAGTTTCAAACTCCGTCTCCGGGACGAGGCCGTCCTCATCCAGGACGAATTCCTTTGCCATTGAGGTTATTATTCCCTCCAGCGTTTCGGACATGTCCCTTATGCTCATGCCGGGGCAGACTTCGGGGTCGCCGTACTCCTCCGCCTCTTTCCTCATGCCGGAGGCCGCCCTGGTGCTGAAGCGGATGCTCTCTATCTCCCTCAGGTAGTCTGGCAGGTTATGCGCCTCGTCAAGAACCACGATCAGCTTCTCTATCGGAGTGGCCATCCATTCGAGCAGCCTCCTCCTTATGAACGGGTCAAAGAAGTATATGTACGGCGCCGTGACCACATCCGCATCAGGGAGTAGCGACTTGGACAGCTCGTACGGGCATATGCGCATTTTCCCGCACTCCCTCACAAGCTCTTCCGAGTCCGGCATCGACCTCTTCATCCAGCCTGCAAGCTCGCTCCTGCTTGAATTCATCAGGCCGAAGTAGTAGGTGCAGCCGCTCGTTTCGGACGTTGTCCTCTCCTTGAGATAGGAGCAGTATGACGAAAGCTCCTCCGGTGTGCCGGACTTCATCTCAGCATCCTCGTCGGCAAGCAGGCAGCTGTTGTTCCTGCCCTGTATGGCAATGCCGAAGACAGGCATCCTGCCAGCAATCATCCTCAGCTCCTTCATGACCTGCTTCTGCTGCGAATTCGTCCTTGTGAGGTACAGTATCTTTCTGTCTCCCCTGCATTCCACGAGGGAGGAGAGCACGCTCGCTGTCTTTCCGCTCCCGGTCGGGCTCTCAAGAACAAGATGCCTTCTGCCTGTCACCGCATCAAAAACGGACTTCATTATGCGTATCTGGCTCTTCCTGGCGATGTAGGGAAATGCGGAGGCTGCACCCCCCGGCTGACTTCCATGCTCTAGCGGCATTCTCATTCACCTACTCCTGCCGCGAGACGGCAGGCACAGGCATGGAGGAAGCACGCTGTGCGTGCCACGCTCCGGCCCTGTACGGGGCGTCGTCCTGTCCATCCGCGCCTCCCGTTCCAGTTCCAGATTCTGCCCGTATATTATCCTTTCAGGGGGAAAACCGCATACCCCTGACAGCTGGCCCGCCCGCCTATGGTCTGAGGTACCGGGCGATACTCTCCTCGTTCACAGCCTCCGGCGATATGGTCGTCCTTGAGAATATCTGCTTTTCAAGCCGCAGCGCAAGCGCCTCGCCCTCCGGGCGGAAGTGGAATTCCGGCCTTCCAGCGTATCTCCTCCTCAGATCCTCAAACCTCTCACGGATGCAGACGACGCCCGATGGTGCCACCCTCTGGTCTGCATATGTACATATTTTCAATTCGAAGTCCCCTGAGCGGAGGACAAACTCGATATTCTCCAGCAGCATGTTCCTTACGAGGAATGCGCTTCTCCCGTCAAGGCCAAGCTCCTCAACCATTCGTGAAGTCACATCATGGTCACTCGTGGAACCGTATCTGCCCGCGACCTCGTCCCTTACTACCTTCCAGTATTCCATGTCAGTCCATGTATAGCCCTGCCACATCACCGGGTCGCCGAAGTTGAATTTCACGATGTTTCCAATGTCATGCAGCAGCAGTGCCGCAACCACGTCGACCTTCCTCATTTCGGGGCGGTCGTCACTCCAGCTGTCCATAACCAGTTCGCCGACCGCGGCCACCTTCTTCATGTGGACTCTGAGGTTCGGTATTATCCTGTATCTGTCGTAGATGCCGTCGATGGACCTTACGACCGTGTCACTGTCCATCGCTACTCATCGCTGTCCGGCAATCGCGTTCAAAAAAACTGGGCCAGCTTCCCTGCGAAGAAACGCTGTTCAGGGCCTCTTCGGAACCGTGTTGCCCGTCCTGTTCCAGGCATCGTCGGGTATATCGTCATAGACGGACGAGTGCCTTCTCTTGACACCTTCGTGCCTTTCCTCGCCGCTGATGAGCTCCCATATCCTCTCCTTCCTGAAGAGCCAGTAGTGGATCCTCCACTCCCTTCCGTCGTAGAGGGTTGTTTCCTCCCGCTCTGTCGTGAGTATGCCCGTATCCTCCAGCATGTAGAACGCATCCCTGTCCTCCGGCTCGAGGACATTGTCTATGATCCTCTCGTTGTAGCCGAAGAAATTCATTATGTGCTGTGCCATGGCAGTGGCCTGTTCCTCGGGCATGTCTTCCCTGTCGACGCTGTTCTTTATTGCCATGCTGAGGCTGTCGACAGTCAGTGTTCTGTTCCTAAAACCGCCTTCTTTGTCGCCAGATGCCATACAAACCGACCTTTCAGGGGAATCCTGTTATCAGGGAGGTGGGTTTAATAGTCTACATTATCATATTTGAACGTTGTCATTACTTCTTGTCGAAATTCGAATATCGCGCCTGTGATTGTCCAGGAAGAAGTAACAGAATCTGCCAATTGAGCGGAACCGTAATGGTAAAATGTTTATGCATTTCCTGCACGCTCGGCCGCATTCATGCGATCATTGAAGGCAGGGCGAAGAACACTATCGCGGCCGCGAGGAGCAGACCAAGCCTCGTCAGGTCGCCCTCGTTTCTCTTTACCATGCCGCTGACAAAAAGGACTGCCACTATGACGAACGTTCCGACTGCGGTCAGCACCTGGAAAGCATTGAAGCCTGCAGTGGTTGTGGAAGCTATCCTGACAAGTTCGCCCACGAAGTCAAGCAGGAGGCCGAACAGCACAAGCCCGACCTGGACTGCTGTATGGGACATGGTCTCAACTATGTTTGCCATCTCCCTTTCGAGCGACGCAGGTCTCACTCCTCCCTTTGGGGCCGGTGTCTCTGTCTCTTCATTTGGTGTTGCCATCTTTAGGACCTTTCCCCTGAAAGGCAAGTGATAGTATAAATATAGAAATAGAAAAGTATTTATATGAAAGTTTCAGGCCACGTTCTTGCTCAGCGCCTCGCCGTTGACAGCGTTGGTGAGTTTTCCGCGGTTGAAGAAGGAGTCGACGACATCCACCACTTCGGCGCCTACCCTTCCCTGCGCCTCTCTTGTCTGCGCACCAATGTGTGGTGACATGACAATGCTGCCGAGGGCAGCAAGTCTGCCGTTGACAGCAGGTTCTCCCTCGTAGACATCGAGCCCGGCGCCTGCGAGATGGCCGGAGGCCAGGGCATCCGCAAGGGCATCTGCATCCACCATCTCACCCCTTGCCGTGTTAACAAGGAATGCCCCCTTTTTCATGAGGGAAAGCTCCCTGCCTCCGATCAGGTGCAGGTTGCCTGGCATCATCGATGCGTGAATTGTGACTATGTCCGCCCTTCCAAGCAGGTCGTCGAAGGGAACAAGCTCAACACCTGCGCCATCTGCTGCCTCTTTCCTGATATACGGGTCAGCCGCGATGACTGTCATCTGGAACGCCTTTGCCCTCTTCGCAACCTCCCTTCCGACCCTCCCGAGCCCTATGATGCCCAGAGTCTTTGCGCTCAGTTCGGCACCTGTGAACTTGAGTGTCTCCCATTTGCCTGAATGCATCGAGCTGTTTGCATCGCACAGCTTCCTTGAAAGTGAGAGCATCATCGCAATTGCGAGTTCCGCCGCCGAGACCACGTTTGCCCACGGCGTGTTGCAGACTGCAATCCCCATCGCGGTAGCTGCACTCACGTCTATGTTGTCGGTGCCCACGCCTGCCCTGACGATGAGTTTTGCCGATGTGGCTCTGCGTATCACCTCTGCGGTCAGTTTTGTCCTGCTCCTGACAATCACGCAGTCGAAACCCCCAATTGTCTCCTTCAGCTGTTCGCCTGTTATCCCGTTCCTGAAGTCAACGTCAAAACCGCTAATCTGCCTCAGCGCATTGACATATTTCTCATCAACCGCATCAGTAATCAGTATCTTCGCCAATCACACAGCCTCCGTAAGTGCATCCAGCAGTCCTTTCATCTCGTCGGCGGTCACGTCCCCCATGTGGCCGATCCTGAACGTGCTCTGTTTCAGCTTTCCGTATCCTTCGGATATCTGGTATCCCCTGCCTGCGAGCGCTTCATCTATCATCTCGTACGATTTGCCGCCCGTATTCCTGATGCAGGTGACAGTGTTGGAGTAGTTGCCGGGGGGGTATACGGACATGTACTTGTCTGCCCAGCGTCTGGCCATCTCGCCGAGTTCCCTGTGCCTCTCCGCCCGCCTGTCCATTCCTTCCTTCTCTATTCTTTCGAGCTGGTAATCGAGTGCATACATTAGCGAAACAGGGGGGGTGCTCGGCACGAGGTTCCTGTCTGCAAACTCCTTTATCTCCACAAGGTCAAGGTACTTCCCCCTCGAGCTGACTGTCCTCGCCTTCTCAAGCAGCCTGTCTGAAACAACAGCAACAGCAAGACCCGGAGGAAGTGCAAGGGCCTTCTGCGTACCGAACAGGAAGAGGTCAGGCCTGATCTTCCTGAGGTTGATCACGTTTGCGAACGCCGAGGTGACCGCGTCGACAAACAGCAGCGCATCAGATTCACCGTGGACCCTTTCCGCAATGGCCTCAAGGGGGTTCATGACGCCAGTGGACGTCTCGTTGTGCGTCACAGCCACCGCCTCACATCTCTCGAGCTTCTGCCCGTCCAGAAGGTCCGGTCCTACAGCTTCCCCCCACGGGACCGAAACGACCTCCGCCTCCTTCCCGTTTGACCTTGAGATTTCCGCCCATCTCTCTGCAAACGCGCCGCCTGTGAGGTGAAGTATGCGCTCGTTAACGGCAGAGCGGACACCCGCCTCCATTGCGCCCGTGGCGGACGATACAAGAAGCAGTATGCTGTCGTCCGTCTGCAGAAGCCTTCTCAACCTGTCAACGATTGACTTGTGAAGCTCCTTGTATTCCCTGCCGCGATGCGTCATCATGGGTTTTGTCATCGCACTGAGAACGTCCCTTCGCACCTCGACCGGTCCTGCGGTGAAAAGAAGTCTATCCAGTAAATCACCGAGAAGGCGATAAGTGCTTGATAGTTATAGATTGTCATTGGGTCCAGTTTCGCCCGCGCTTGGAAATAATTGGTTCGCTTTTGTCACTGATTGGGAGCACATTTCACAGTACATGTGGCAAATTGCTCAGATCCTTTTCATCCTTCCAAGCACCGGCTCGTAAACCATGCCTTTGTCCAGCAGCCCCTCGATTGCCGAATTCAGCTGATCATCGGTGAGCTGCCTGCCCCTGGCAGTGCGGACGATCTCGTCCCATTCCGCTCCCCTTGTGCTCTTGTCCAGCTCCCCTATTATCGAAAGAAGCTTCTCCTCGTGGTCAGTGAGCTCTGTCCCGCTGATGGTTACGGATGACGCTTCCTCTGTTGGGGGCACGGCCACTTCGCCTGTTGCCTCCTCAATGCCTGGTATGGACCTGAGTGCCTCGACGACCATTCCCCTGTAGGTGGAAAGGTCCACGCCCCTGTAGTGCTGTGCTGCCAGGACTGCTCCTTCCGCAAGTCTGCGCGGCACACCCATTCTGGCGATGCTTTCTGCGAGAGGGGGAGAGAGCTCCATTGCTGCCTTGATCGCGCCAATCCTCTTCGCTGTCTCGCTGCATGTCTCGAGCACCCAGTGGTCTCTCTGCTCCTGTGTCACCTGCGCTATCTCTTCAGCCCTTACAGACACATATACGGTCCCCTCCTCGGGGCTGTATGTACGGGCCTTTCCCACGACTGCCACAAAAGCGGGCGGGCTTATGGACTGCAGTGCCCTTGATGCCTCCTCCTGGTACTGGCCGGCGCTCACCCTGAATGTCCCTGTGGGGTCTGTAACCTGAGCTGTGTAGAGCTTTCCCCCTTCTGTGTCTCTTGACTCAACTTCTGTCAGGACGCCCATGAGCAGGAGCCTGTTCACTTTCGCTCCAAGCGGTGTGACAACATAAACAGAACTCTTCTCCTCTCCTTCCCTGAGCTCATAGTCGGACGAGTTGAACTCGGCGGCAAACAATCTGATGGCCATCTCGCGCATGTCTACATCCCCAGCGTCTGTATTACTTCCTGGAAAAGCGCAGCTGCCCTGTCCTTGACCTCCGGGACGATGAGTTCAGCCGTCGAAGCATACATGTTAAGTCCGAAGTCGTCGCTGAAGACATTGCCCGTAAGTCTCACTGTCTTGAAAAGAATGCGCGACGATATCTCTGAAGCCACCGCTTCCTGGTTCAGTGTCTGCTCAGTCCTCTTCTTAACCGCGTCAAGCGTGTATCCTGTGATGCGCTCTGCGACCTCCCTGTTCAGGTTGGCAAAGAGCGAACCGGTACCATCATCCACGACAAGCCTCACCCTGAAATCCGGTATCCCCTCCACTGTCCCGTGCGTCCTGCATTCGCCGAGCTTCATCGTCCTGCTGCACTGAGGACAGCGGAATATCAGGCCGGTACCCTGCCTGACCTCTATGATCGTGGCGGTAACCAGCGCATCCATCGCTCCCCCGCGCTCCTCAAGCATGTCAATCTGGTAGGCTGCCGGTCCTGCGTCAGCTACTGAAAGCTGCATTTCCACCTTTGCCACATCTGACTTGTCATCGAACTTGAGCTGAGGAACGCCCTTCCATGACCTCACATAAGCGCCTGTTATCTTCACCGTATCCCCCTCCCTGAAGGGGAAATCGCGCCATCCTGTGAAGCTGACCTTGCCCGTCTCGTCTGCAAGGACGCCTGAAAACATGCTCTTCGACTGTCCCTGCACCTCAATATCCTTCTCGGCAACAGTGAGAACCTTGCCTGTCACAGTCAGGTTCCCCATCCCTTCCCTGAGATCGGATATCTTGCATGTCCTGGGGACGCCGAACCGTGCGACACTCCCTATCTCCCTGTCGGTAAGCTTCTCGACCGTTGACCGTTCGCTGAAGTTCAGCTGGAGCTCTCCGTTTCTCTCCCTCGAATACGCGCCTTCCACCCTGACGACATCGCCCTTCTCCAGGTGAAAATCCTTCCAGGCAGTGAACCTGACAGTCTTTGTCTCATCTCCGACCAGGCCGTAGTGTATCTCCTTTTCCTCCCCCTTGCTGTTTATCGTCCTTGCGGAGACGGATATGATCTTGCCCTCAAACAGTATATTGGATTCATTTGGCTGAACGTCCCTTATTTTCCGTGCATCCCTTTTCCAGTCGGCCGCCTTTTCCCTTACCCAGAACCTTGACTTGGAGGACACATTAAGCTGAGGCTTGTCCCTGTACGAGGTTGTGTAGGCATTCCTGAACGCTATCAGATCTCCACGCCCTACGTCGTCAGCAGCGTAATCCCAGATGGTGAACGGCATGCTCCCTGTGCTGTCCTCCAGGAGTCCTGAAAGGATCTTCTTTCTTTCACCAGATGCTGTGATTTCTCTCGGGGCAGCATATACCACCCTTCCGCTCACATCGACTGAACTCTCGCCTGCGGCTATATCGGCTATGCTCTTTTCCACTCCGATGGAGAGGGAGTCAGGGTCGCCTCCGTACTTCTTCACAATGCTCCTCTTGGCGGACGGTATCGACACCCTGTACTCACCGACAAAAACGTTCAGCTCCTTTTCGAGGACATCTGCCTCGACCTTTCCGCCAAGCGCGGAGAACATGTCTTCAACGTGTTTCTTTAGTTCCGATTCCAAGCAATCACCTTTCACACTGTACCGCGAAATCCTGTATTTAAACTGCTTTCGGAGGGGCCCGAAAGGCAGTTGTCTCACTCGCTGAACGAATTGCCCGCCGGGTACCTTGTCTTCAGATGCTCCAGGAAATTTTCCCTCGCGTGGCGAAGGTGCGACTCGTACCATGCCTTGACAACATCCGATAGTATCTCGTGGAACTTCGATGAACTGAATGAATGTACAGGCACATCGTACAGCACATACTGCCCGAACAGCCTCTTCCATCCTGAATACTTGTAATAATGTTCCCCCTCGAAGTACTCGAAGGTGAGCCTGGTGTAGTATTTCCCCTCCTGGGAATAGTAGAAGAGCTTCAGAGAATCTCCCATCCTTCCCTCCTCCGCAGTCCTGTCGGTGAGCTCAATTGAGTTGAGTGCATGGAACCTGAAATCATCCCTCAGTGACCAGTCCTCAGGGAACTCCTTGAACCTGAGGAACTCGCTGTATTCAGGCTGTATGGAGAAGTGTATGTTTGACCTGTTGAAGCGGAGCCAAATCTTCCACATGTCCTGGAGGGCCATCGTGTTTATGTCCCTCTTCGCCCTGTTGACTTCGGCGACGTCGTTCTTTATCGTGGAAGCCTCCTTCTCAAGCTCGGCGTCAAGCGCCTCAAACCAGTCATCGTCCCTCGGCCTGGGTTTGTTTGCCATCGGTATCGATTCCGGTAACAAGTCCTGCTGTATATTTAAGATTCGATTGAGGGCCGTCTGGGAGCTGTCCGAGAATTCCCATTCGAGAGGGAATCGCTCATGCAAATTATTAAGAACAATTCAGGAATAACACACTATGGTCTCTAACAGGATAAAGAAGATTGTCGATGAGTACGACCCTTCTAAGGTAACGATCGCAACACTGTGTTCGCACTCCTCGCTTCAGATTTTCTACGGCGCGAGGAGGGAGGGCCTCCGCTCACTCGGCATAGCTGTTGACAGGGATACGAAATTCTACGATGCCTTCCCGCTCGCCCGCCCGGACGAGTTCATCCGGGTGAAGGACTATGCAGAAATCGAGGATCTTGCCGACGAGCTCGTAAGCCGCAACGCAATAATCGTGCCGCACGGGTCGTTCGTAGAATACATGGGGGCTGACAGGTTCTCAGGGTTCGACGTACCAAGCTTCGGAAACAGGGAGGTCCTCAAGTGGGAAACAGACAGGTCTACCCAGAGGAAGTGGCTTACGGCGGCTGGTATACGCATGCCTCAGGAGATAAGCGATGCAAGGACGATAGACAGGCCGGTACTTGTGAAGTACTCAGGGGCGAAGGGAGGCAGGGGCGCGTTCATCGCCAAGGATTACATGGAATTCAAAATGGCAATCGACTACACTAAGCAGCACACCATCCAGGAGTACGTGCTTGGCACAAGGTACTACTTCCATTATTTCTACTCCCCTCTCAGGTCGAAAGGGTATCCGCTGAAGTCTGGCGGCATACTTGAGATGCTCTCAATTGACAGGCGCGATGAATCGAACATTGATGAACTTTACAAACTCGGCTCGACAGAGGAGCTGAAGAGGCTCGGCTTCTTCCCGACCTTCGTCGTCACAGGCAACGTACCCATCGTCATAAGGGAGAGCCTGCTGCCCAAGGTGTTCGAGATGGGGGATGCTGTTGTAGAGAAGTCAAAAGAGCTGTTCGGTGGGCTCGTCGGACCTTTTGCACTCGAGACTATTGTCACAGACCAGCTTGATATCAAGGTGTTCGAGATATCAACCAGGATAGTGGCTGGGACCAACCCGTTTGTCAACGGTTCCCCCTACTCGGACATGATAGAGCCGGGCCTTTCGACCGGCAGGCGGATCGCTCAGGAGGTAAAGCTCGGTTTCTCACTGGGCAGGCTTGATGAAGTGATATCGTGAGACAACGCAGATGACAAACCTTATCATTGCAGATTCCGAAGTAGAGCTTGTGCCTGAGAGCATATCGTCCCATCCGACTGTGAGGGCGAGCGCGAGGAAGAGGAACAAGAAGCCACAGGAGTGTCTGCTCGATTCGAGCCTTCATTACGCGGCAATGCGCTCTCTTCAGAACGGCGGAAGGCGAGGCAGGGCGGACATAGCCCATTTCTGCCTTCTGCTCGCTCTCGATTCGATTCCAAGCAGGGAAGGCAGGCTGCGGACTTACGTCCATGCAAGAGGCAGCTTCGTAATGGAGTTCAGCCCAGAGGTCAAGCTTCCAAAGAGCTTCAGCAGGTTTCAGGGGCTCATGGAAAGTGCCCTCACCTCAGGAAGCGTGGTAACCGACGGGAAGGTGCTCGTCCGTGTCTCGAGGGAGAACCTCGCAGGGCTGCTTACAAGGCTGGGCGGAAGGACGATAATTCTGACAGAAAAGGGGAGGCCTGTTGCTGACTACGGTGTACTCGAGGGAGCGAACCTCGTGGTTGGAGGTTTCCCTCACGGTGATTTTTTCTCTGACCTCAACGGCGTTGAGTTCGAGGAGATGTCGCTGTACAGCGAAAGGCTCATGGCATGGACGGCAGTTTCGCTTCTTACCTCAAGGCTGTAGGTTCCCTGGCAGCTGTTGTTTCACGAAATTGAACGCCTGACACGTCGGACTTTTCTCCCCTCCGGTGTCATTCCGCCATCCCTCTACGGAAGGTTTATTTCAGAAGCAACTCTTACAACAGCCCATGGCTGAGCCTGCCGGGCAGGAGACCAAGAGGCTTTCCGTAGAAGAGCGGATTGGTGTGGACACCTACGACTTTGGCAGCAACGACTTCATCAAGGTAGATACACAGGTATGCCGTACCTGCGAGTCAAAACCATGCCTTTTCATCTGTCCGGCAAAGGTGTACAGGCTTGATGAAAAGGGCGATATCGCCTACCATCCAGAGGACTGCCTCGAGCTGGGTGCGTGCGTTATTGTGTGCAAACACATAGGCAAGGGCGCCATAACATGGAGCTATCCAGAGGGCGGCAAGGGAGTGGAGTACCGCCAGGGATGAGAAGGGGCATCAAACTGGATTCTTCTCCAGAAAGCGGCAAGAGACACAATTAACCTGATATGCACCCTCCCTGTTCTCAGGCAGAAAAGGTGCCGGGTATGATGAAGAATGGCGATATCAGAATAAGGGCGGCAAGAGTCGCTGATACGGAGCAGTTCATTTCACTTGTTACGGAACTTGCATCCTATGAGAAGCTGAAACCGCCGGGCAGGGAGGAGATGAGAAGGCTGATAAGGGACGCCTTCGGAAAGAGGAGAAGGTTCGAGCTTCTGATGGCATTCAGCGGGAGAGTGGCTGTTGCCTACGCTGTGTACTTCATGACGTATTCCACATTCCTCGCCAGGCCGACACTCTACCTCGAGGACATTTTCGTGAAGCAGGAGTTCAGGCGCGCGGGGGTGGGAGGCAGGATGTTCTCACACCTCGCCTCGATTGCGCAGAGAAGAAAGTGCGGCAGGATGGAATGGTCTGTGCTGAAGTGGAACAGCATGGCACTCAGCTTCTACGGGAAGCTCGGCGCCACCGAACTCAAGGACTGGTCCCTCTACAGGCTTGCTGGCGAGAATATCAAGAAGGCTGCTGACAGGGCGACGTAACAATCACTGACACAAACAGCTTCCACACGCATGGCGCCGAGGGGGAGATTTGAACTCCCGAGTCGCAGAGCGACACGAGCTTGCCGTTGAGAATTCCAGGCTCGCGCCTTACCGGGCTGGGCCACCTCGGCCTAACCATCGTTATTTGACATCCGTATTTAATCATGATCGATGCACTGGGGGAGCCGGGTGCATGCAGCTGTGTGTCCAATGCCTGCAGAGCAGCACTCCCGACAGTTTTAGATACAGAACCTCAATACCCGGAATGTGAAACCAACTCTGAGCAGCGATGCCCACGGCAAGATCATCTCATTCATCAGGGAAAAAGTGGAGGAGAGCGGCGCATCGGGTGTTGCACTCAACCTCAGCGGCGGCATTGACTCCGCATTGACCCTCAAGCTCTGCGTGGAGGCACTCGGTGCTTCAAGTGTTCACGTTCTAATACTTCCTGAGAGCGCAGAAAACGGAAAGGATGCTGAAGATGCAATCGCATTTGCAGGATCGCTTGGTGTCCATATACACAGGTACTCCATAGGGGATATAGTGAAGCAGTTTGTATCGCTCGAAGGCATTTCAGACACGAAGTCCATTGGCAACATCAAGGCAAGGGTGAGGATGATACTTGTTTACTCAATCGCCAACACAGAGCATCTGCTGGTTGCCGGAACAAGCAACAAGAGCGAATTCCTGACAGGCTACTATACGAAGTTCGGTGACGGCGCATCTGACTTCTGCCCCATTGGCGACCTTTACAAGACACAGCTGCGGGAGCTTGCATCGCAGGTTGGCCTCCCTTCCGTGTTCATAACAAAGACGCCAACCGCCGGGCTCTGGCCAGGGCAGACGGACGAAGGGGAGCTTGGGCTGACGTACAACGAGCTCGACAGCATCCTTTATGCAATTGAAACTGGCAAGAGCAATGAGGAGGCTGCTGCTGCGGCCGGTCTTCCCGTCGGGACTGTCGAGAGGGTGGTCGGCATGATCCACTCCTCGCGCCACAAGAGAAGGCTTCCATCAATCCCGAGGATCGGGCTGAAGACTGTCGGCGTCGACTGGCAGGACTGAACCACGCATATGTGCAAGGCTTTTATGAATGGGTTCCGTTCATTGTCCTCTCCATGATCGGGAAGGAAGTAGTTGTAGAGGCGTCGAAGGTCGTGTACGGTTACTGCATAAAGACCCCGCTCTACATGGATTTCCATCTGACGAAAATGGCAGGGATCGACGTAAGCCTCAAGCTCGAACTGTACCAGCCAGTGCATTCTTTCAAGATCAGGGGAGCGGCCAACAAGATCTCGAGGATGAGTGACGACAGCATCATAACCGCCTCGTCCGGCAATCACGGGATAGCAGTGGCATATATGGCGGCGGTGCTAGGGAAAAGGGCGGTTATTGTCCTGCCTGAGAATGTAAACCAGTCGAAGCTCCAGATGATAAGGGACATGGGCGCCGAGGTGGCATTCGCTGGAACGACATCGGACGAGAGGATACGATATGCCCGCGCCTACTCCGCGGAACATGGCATACCGCTGATACCCTCCTTCGACGATCCGGAGATCATAGGGGGACAGGGTACCATCGGTCTTGAGCTTCAGGAACAGAAGAAGGTCGACGCAGTTCTCTGCCCCATAGGCGGCGGCGGTCTGATATCAGGTATAGCTCTCTCCTACTCCGGCATTTCTTCAACGGCGATATTCGGTGTCCAGGCAGAGGGGGCACAGTCTATGAGGCTGTCGGTGAAGGAGGGAAGGCCGGTGACTTCGAGGTCAGAAACGGTTGCAGACGGCATCATGGTCTCCACACCGGGCGAAGTCAATGTCGCAATTGTGCGCGAAAGAGTCAGAGATATTTTCACAGTAACTGATGCAGAGATACTGGATGCGGTTTCAGACATGTGGCGCTCATCCCACATACTGATGGAGCCGGCCAGTGCTTCAACGGTCGCCGCTCTTCTGAAGTACGGTCGGGAGCTGGGTAACGAGGGCGTGAAGAGCGTTGCGCTGATAATCACGGGCGGCAACGTCTCTGACACAGTTCTGAAGCATGTTGCCGGGGTGCAGTGACTACCTCTTGTATCCTATCCTTCTCAGGAAATCGTGCCTGTCTTTCTTGTCTGCAGGTGACTCCACGCCCGTGGGTGACTTGCCGTCGATGACCCCAATCAGTGCCGCGCCCCCTCCTTCCCTGAGGACAACTGCCTTCAGCGGATTTGATGTTGCACAGTAGATTGTTGTAACCTCATGGACAGACCTCAGAGCGTTCATGACGTTTATCGGAAAAGCATTTTCTATCGCGATCACCAGCAGATGCCCGGCGCCTATTCTGAGCGCATTTCGTGCAGCCAGGCCGACCAGCTTCTCATCATTTCCATCTGTCCTCACCAGGCAGGGCCCTGACGCCTCGTTGAAGGCAAGACCGAACCTTATTCCGGGTGCGCTTGACACGAGAGCCTCGTATACATCCTCGACAGTTTTTATGAAATGCGCCTGCGCTATGATCGTGTTCGAGTTTTCCGCCGTCTCTATATCTACCGTTTCTATGTTCAGAGCCATTCCGAAGACCTCCTCTTCCCCCTTACCTCAGTACGCCGGAGGAGTCGGGGGTTGTGTGTATCCGTACCTCTGTGGATATCTTGTCCTTGAATCCCGTATCTTGACATACGCCACTATCAGCATTATGCCCGATATCAGTCCTCCCAAGACCAGCTGTGCTATGCCGAGGACTATGCCAGGTGTCTCCGCCTCGGCGACCCTTCCCTCTGCGAGTTTCTTGTAAATCAGAAAATAGTCAAGGAGTATCCACAGCAGGCCGATTGAAAAGGAGAAGCCGAAGGCAGCCACGAAAATTCCCGGCAGGAAAACTGGCATTGTCGTGCCCGTCTGGCCAGCCGGCAGCGATGGCGCGTAGGTCAGGTAGAATGTGGTGAACATCAGGACCATAAGGACGCCGACAGCAGAGAACGCGGCTTGGATTATGATAGCTGCGAGTGTCAGCGACTTTGCACTTTCAGCATCAGGATCCAGCATGGTACCAACAACAGGGAGTGTTTTATTAATCCTTTACCGGCCGTTGTCAGGCCCCCATGGTTCTTCACGTTACCCTGATTGCCGCAGGCAGTATCCGCTCCCTGCCCCTGACTCCAGTCGGCACTCCCGCAGGAAGACCGCTGCAGCCCTTTGGATTAGTTTTATTTACTATTTCGATTGTAGTGCGCACTCGTATTAGCCCCGTAGTGTAGCGGTCAATCATGCGAGACTCTGGATCTTGCGACGGCAGTTCGAATCTGCCCGGGGCTACTCTCCGTATTTGAACTTGTTTCCAGGCTCTTTGTGTCATAGCGCGTGTCTGCTGTGTTGCGGTTGTGCATATTGCGTACAAATCCAACTTTCGCCTGAAGGGATGTATCCAAAACACCGTTGTCGGGGCCGGCTCGTCGATAGGGAACCGAGACTATGAGCCGGTGCCGGGTGACTCGTTTCTGATTCGTATGCGCGGGAGGGTTTACACTGCCATGTTCGATCCTTTCCGTTCTCAACTCTTCCTTCCCTCCGACTGTGGGCGGCTCTATGTGGCGAAGGCTATCATGCCTGTGCCTCCCATTCTTCTCCAAGGTTGGCTGTGCAGACAGCAGTCACTGAATGTCATGCCGTGCTCCCGAACTGCCTTTCATGCGACGCAGATTCGGCGTGCTCTATGTCCTCCTTTGCGATCCTCAGATTGTGCGCAATCACATCGGAAGACACCTCTGGATTGAAGCGCCTGGCTTTGGTCACTAGCTCCGAGAGGAAGTCAGTATATGAAATTGCGTCTGCGGAATGCCACTGCTTTTCGAACCTCTCCCTGAACACGTGTGCAATGCTTTCCGAGGCTATGCTGTGCCCGTGCTTTGTCGGCATGCTCCTTCCATCCTGCGCCGGTACGCCTATTATCACTGCCCTGTCATCCACTATCATGAAACGTGCATCGTTGACGAGAAGGTCGGGGTGAAACATCACCTCGGCACCCGCCAGCCTGTACCTCCTTGCCATTTCGAGCCTGTCAGGAGAACTGGGAAGCAGATAGCGTATCTGGACACCGTCAGAGCATGCCTGCTTGACAGTGTCCATTATGACCTTCAGGACCTCAGCCTCTTCAGGGGAGGGGTTTGTTCCAGTCACAACTGCGCATATCTGTCGTCTGCTGGACCGTATGGCTGCAATAACTGTCTCGAAGTACTCCTGCCTTGTAATCGCTTCTGTGGCCATTGACACATGCTGCATAAGCGCATCTCGTGCCTTCAATTCCCTGCGTGTGGCGAATATCAGCACGACCGTTGCAGCGAGCAGTGCAAGTTCCACTGCAAGGAGAGCCACCTGCAGGCTGCCAAAGTTCAGTGGAATTGCGAGCGGAACTGCGGGTACGAGTTTCATTTCAAGCATCGCTCCATCACACACGCCCTCCGTTCAATCGACACTGCCCTGGTACAAATGTCTTTGTTTTTTTACCAATGTTGATTCAACGTATGACTGGTATTGCTCATCTGCACGCTGCGTCAATCGTCAGAAATAGATGACAACGCACGCACGGTTCTCCAGTTGCGTGTTGTAGCCTGGACACCAAGCTCTTTCTCAAAGAAGTTGTTTGTAAGCTTGGTTCTCCCGTAGCCATAAGGACAGTACAGGTAAATCTCCCTGCCAGCCAGGAGGTATTTTTCATCACCAGTACACGCACCTTCAATCTCTTCGGTGGAAAACCGATGTGGCCGGGATGACAGAAAGGTCACATGCAGTTTGCTTTCGCCTGCGCCACTGAAGGGAAGGCAGGCAATCACCTTCCTGAGTTCGTCCGCTGTCCTTGAGAGTATGGCAGTCTTCAATCCAACGCTTTCAAGGAGCCGATCAGCAATAACGCCAAGCAACCTGTCAACCCCTCCCCCGTCGAAGCAGAACACCACGTTACCGCTCTGCCTGTATGTGCGAACGTTCATGGCGCCGGCGGAAGAGAAGATTCCCCTGGCATCTTCCATCCTCAATTTGTTTCCGCCCACGTTGACGGCGCGAAGCAAGGCGACGTATGTGCTCACTGTCTGACGTAACCGCAATGCCCATCTCAACCTTGTATTTGCCGGAGGGAGGCCGGCATCCATCTCTGAAGACGGCTGAGCATTCTGGAAAGAGGCATTCAATATACGGCTGTAACGCAATACAGTAGAAGGGGTAAACAAATTTGCCAAAAAACTTCAGCTTTACATCAGAGTCTGTCACCGAAGGGCATCCAGACAAGGTGGCCGATCAGATATCGGATGCAATACTTGACACAGCAATCGCCGAGGACAGAAATTCCAAGGTCGACTGCGAGACGATGCTTCTGCAGGGGACAGTGATACTTACAGGGCAGATAACGACCTCGGCAAGAATTGACTACTCTTCGGTTGTAAGGGACGTATTGCGCGAGATAGGGCTGGACAACGCCAGGGACGGAATAGACTGGAAGACCTGCGGCGTTCTCGTTTCGATCGAGGAGCAGTCGCCAGACATTTCAGTCGGTGTCAACAGGCCGGGGGAGGAAATGGGTGCCGGAGATCAGGGCATAATGTTCGGTTATGCTTCGGATGAGACAGATGCTCTCATGCCCATGCCAATACTCCTCGCTCACGGCATATCGAGAAGGCTGGCATCGATAAGGAAGAACGGCTCGCTTCCCTACCTCAGGCCTGATGGCAAATCGCAGGTCACAGTGGACTACAGAGACGGGAAGCCGGTTCATGTCGGCGCCGTGGTTGTCGCCGCCCAGCACACGGAGGAAGTGAACATGGACAGACTGAGGAGAGATGTCATCAGCGAGGTGATCGTTCCCTCACTGCCTGAAGGGATGGTGGATTCGAGCACTAGGTACTTCATCAACGAAACGGGCAGGTTCGTTATAGGCGGGACCAGGGCGGACACTGGCCTCACAGGCAGGAAGATTGTGGTGGACAGCTACGGCGGTTTCGGTTCTCACGGCGGGGGCTGTTTTTCAGGAAAGGATCCCACTAAGGTGGACAGGTCCGGCAGCTACATGGCCAGGTACGTTGCGAAGAATGTGGTCAGTGCGGGGCTTGCATCAAAATGTGTCCTTCAGCTCGCGTACGCAATAGGCGTCTCCTCACCCGTTTCCCTCATGATAGACACGCTTGGGACTGGGAAGATGGAGGATGAGCTGCTTGAGGAGCATGTCAGACGGATATTCAACTTCCGGCCTGGCGCAATAATAAGGGATCTCGACCTGCGCCGCCCCATCTACAGGAAGACCTCCTGCTATGGGCACTTCGGAAGGCAGGAACCGGAGTTCACGTGGGAAAAGACAGACAGAACTCAAGAACTGTCGGCGTAAGGAGCATGAGTGGCACCTGCCCTGATGCAGTCAGAATTGCCAGTTCCCTTGTAGTCTGTCTGCCTGCCCGGTGCCGTCTGGCACTATCAGGCAGCGGCGGCCGGTCTTGTCCTCATCATGTTCTCGAGGGAATCGCGTATCTTCACATATGCTATGATGAGGAGTATACCAGGTATGACTCCGCCCAATATGAGCTGTATTATCCCGAGCACTATAGATGGTGTCTCTGCGTCCCTGACGCGTTCCTGTGCCAGGGGCTTGTATACCAGGTAGTAGTCGAGAAGCAGCCACATCAGGCCTATTGCAAAGAGCACCATGAACACAACTGTCACGATGCCGAGTGTGCTCATGCTTACCCCAGAAACGGCTGTACCCACCAGCGCGGCCACAAGAACCAGGACTCCTATGGCAAAGAATACGGCTTCGAGTATCACGGTCGCAAGGGCCAGGCTCTTTGCAGTACTTGCATCGCGGTCCAACATGAGACAATCATCCTACTCGTATCCTTATTACTGCTCTCTTCAGATTGTAATGATGCCCATCGACCCACACACTCAGAAGAAAACCATGCTCGATCGAGGCACGTCCATTTCGGCAATGGTTGTCATGCCGTAGCTGCGCATCCATTCCAAGAGTACTTATATACATTGTTTTTTCAAACCACCTCGGTCCAAGAGGTTAGAATTCGTAATGAAACACGGCTCGGATGCAACCAGATCCCCTGGCTACAAATGGATAGTGCTTTCCAACACCACAATTGCAATACTCATGGCTTCGATTGACACAAGCATTGTGATCATATCATTGCCGTACATACTGCAGAGCATACTGCGGCATGTCCCGGGCGGCAGTTCGCCTCCCTCCTCCGCGGCCTTCGCCATTGCATCTGCCAACTCCTTCATATATGTAATCTGGTCGCTGATGGGCTATATGCTTATTACAGCTACCCTGCTCATCTTCTTCGGCAGGATAGCAGACCTCAAGGGGAGGGTGAAGATATACAATGCAGGTTTTGCAATCTTCACCGTCGGCTCCCTACTCGCTGGCTTTTCCGGCATAGTGATACCAAACGGGTGGATGACGGAGGGTGTCCAGCTTGTCATGTTCAGGTTCCTCCAGGCTATCGGCGCAGCCATGCTCTGGTCCAACTCTGCAGCCCTTCTGACCGACGCATTTCCACCGAACCAGCGGGGGCTCGCCCTCGGAACCAACATGGTCTCGGGCGTCGGCGGGAGCATGCTGGGCCTTGTTCTAGGCGGCGTCATAACCTCCGTGGCCAGCTGGAGATACATATTTTTCATTAATGTGCCAATAGGGGCATTCGCGACCATATGGGCTTACACACGGCTGCACGAACTGTCCAAGCCGGCGAAGAACGAATCGATCGATGTGCCAGGCGCCTTCTTCTTCTCCGGTTCAATAGCGCTTCTTCTGCTCGGCTCAACATTCTACACGCTTGGGGGAATGACAGCCGGTACCTCGTCTGGAGGCAATGTGCTCTACAGCACATTCCATCCCTACCTTGGATACAGCATCATATGCTTCTCCGTGGCAGCCGCAATGTTTGCGCTCTTCATCATTAACGAGGTCTACTGGGCAAAGTACCCGCTTATGAAGTTCAGCCTTTTCAAGAACAGGATGTTCAGAGCAGGTGTGATTTCAGCCACATTCCTCTCGCTTGGAAGGGGGGGCATGATGTTTCTCCTCGTGTTCTTCCTTGAGGGCGTCAAGGGGCTGAGTGCGTTCAACGCAGGACTCTGGCTGATACCGATGAGCCTCGGTTTCCTTGCCGCCGGCCCTCTCAGCGGCATGATATCCGACAGGATCGGCTACCGCGGCCTGACGACGGCAGGCATCGCGCTGTCCGCACTGATTCTGTTCATACTCGGCATTGTTCCGCAGACTGTGTCTGTAGTGGAGCTTTCCGCCATTCTTGCTCTTGCGGGAATAGGCGGGGGGCTCTTTGCGTCGCCAAACATAGCATCAATAATGAACTCAGTCGAGGCGAAGGACAGGGGCGTAGGTGCCGCGACGAACTCGACAATGCTTAACGTCGCAAGCATGATGGCAATGACTATAGCCTTTGTCTTTATAGGCACAACAGTAAACGTCTCGAGCTTCATCACTCTCTTTGTCGGCACCATACAGAACCTGCCTGCCTCGGTTGTCAACAGCGCGCAGTACCAGGCTCAGTGGTTCACATTCATGGACTCCTTCCACAAGGTCTTCATTATATTCGGTGCCATCGTGATTGCTGCGCTGATACCGTCGGCACTCAGGCCGAAGGTGAGCAGGAAGCCGCTCATAGTGGAGAGTGAAAGTCCTGAAAAGGACTCAGCGCCGGCACAGGCAGTCACACAGCCGTCGCCGGAAGTAAAGTAGGAGAGATGCAGCCATGCCTGTACTGCCGTGCGCATGCAATGCTTTTATCTGCTTTGATCATTGAGTGTGCTGACAGGGATGATTGAAAGAAGCAGCATGGGCAGGATTGCGGGCAGCTATGGAAGAAACGTCAGTGTCGGCGTCCTTGGCTCCCATTCAGCGCTTGATGTACTCGATGGTGCGAGCCAAGAGGGCCTCCCTTCTCTGGTAGTGACGCAGAAGGGAAGAGATGATTCATATGCAAAATACTTCAGAAAAACGAAGACGGGCGGCATAACCAGGGGCATTGTGGACCGTCTGATGCAGCTTGATAGTTTTTCCGATCTGATGAAAGAGGAGAACAGGGCGGAGCTGAGAAGACAGAAGGTGGTATTCGTGCCGAACAGGTCATTTACATCCTACTGCACACTGGACGACATCGAGAATATCTTTGATGTCCCGATGTTCGGCTCCAGAAGCATGCTGAGGAGCGAGGAGAGGGAGGAGAAGGACAATTACTACACCCTCCTTGAAAAAGGAGGTTTGCCTTATCCCGAGCATGTTACGGATCCTGCTGACATCGATTCTCTCGTGATCGTGAAGCTTCATCACAAGGTAAAGAGGCTGGAAAGAGGTTTCTTCACAGCCTCCAGCCAAGAGGAATATGCCAGAAAGTCAGGTGAGCTGATGAGGTCAAATGTCATAAGCAGGGAGGACCTCATGTCGGCGAGGATTGAAAAGTACATCATAGGCCCGGTCTTCAACCTGGATTTCTTCTATTCACCGCTGCAGGAAAAGGGCGAGGAGATAGAGCTTCTGGGCATTGACTGGCGTTTCGAGTCATCACTTGACGGGCACGTCAGGCTCCCGGCGGATCAGCAGCTCGCGCTCACGGGGGAGCAGAGGATACCTGAGTATACTGTCGTGGGCCACAACAGCGCGACGCTCCGGGAATCGCTTCTGGACGGTGCATTTCACCTCGCCGAGAAGTACGTGGCAATATCGCACAAACTCCATCCTCCTGGCATAATCGGGCCGTTTACGCTGCAGACCTGCGTTGACAAGGACATGCACTTTTTCATCTACGACGTCGCTCCGAGGATAGGCGGTGGAACAAATGTTCATGCATGGTCCGGTCACTCCTACGGTAATATGCTGTACAACTGCAACATGAGCACAGGAAGAAGGATCGCGATGGAGATAAGGAGGGGCGCGGAAGAAGAAAGGCTTGACGAGATCGTCACATGAGCCCCGCTGCCCACGGGACCGATGATGAGCATTTTTTCCATGACTTTTAATGTCTCGGCATCATCCTTTCAGTCAGACACACTCCAGTCAGATCACATGCCTACCGGATGATTTATCACCTCAATAACCTTTATTAAGTGGTACTAGTTAGGCGGAAAAAAGTTGGCTTCGAACCTCGTTGCCACGGCAGTGATTGACTATGTTTGATGAAGCCGTTGCGCAGGTACCTCGGAGGATACACCAATGCAAAAGTGGAAATTGAAAGGAGTGGCGTCTCTGCTTGTCGTCCTGATGCTAGCCGCATCGGCGATAGCTCTGTTTGCGCCAGGAAGCGGCAATAGCGCGGTCAGCAAGTCGACAGCAATCAGGACTCAGTCAGCCGCCTCAGGCGGTAACACATTCCAGGTCGCACTGCTGACGACCACTACAGGAACATCGTTTGCAGTTCCGACCAATGCCAACGTGACTCTCACAAATACGCACAATCCGTCCATAAGGTATACACTGAATTACAGCACTACGTACTCGGCAAGCGGAGTGCCCTCTGGCAAGCTTGTGCCTGGATACTACACCGTGTCCGCCAGCGCACCCGGTTATTTCAGCGGCACACTTCCGCAGCCTGTTGCTTTCAATAACACTGTCTCCGTGAGAACGGCAAACCTGGTGCTCTACAAGATTGACAACACACCCTCAAACACGCACAGTGTCACAGTGACAGTTACGGGACAGGGATACTCCTCCGGCATCCAGGGCGCTTACGTCCAGTTCGTTGAAACGACTTGGGCAAACGGCACAA
This sequence comes from Candidatus Sysuiplasmataceae archaeon, assembly GCA_046706185.1. Taxonomy (GTDB): domain Archaea; phylum Thermoplasmatota; class Thermoplasmata; order Sysuiplasmatales; family Sysuiplasmataceae; genus JAJZXY01. The sequence goes on along the minus strand of JBJKPR010000053.1, from coordinate 44,351 downwards.
TAATAAGCAAATCGCTTGGCGAATTCAACCAGACGGTTGCATCGGGATACACGGATGCCGCCGGCCAGGTGACTCTCCAGATAAGCAGCCTCTACAACTATGACATGATAGCTTCCGTCAATAACTCCAACTCTTCCCTCTCATCATACTTTGCCCCCTACTCTGCGGTTGTGTCAGGGGCATCCATACCGGCGACCATCTCCGCACCGCTGCCACTCGCGTACGACCTTGGCGGCGTCGTCAGCACGAGCAGCGGAACACTCGCAACAAACGTTACAGGTTACCTGCTCAGCTACGCATCTCCGTCCGTGCCTTTGCAGCTCAGGTTTTTCCACGCAACGATTACAGCATACTTCTACAATTTCTATGTCGAGAACGGCACATATGCGATGGTCATCAACTCATCCGGCGAGGGATCATATCTTACAGATGTGACCGTCTCCGGGTCGACCACCCAGGATGTGCAGCTTTCTCCGAAGCTTAGCAGCGGGTTCCCTGCCTCATCTACAGATATAGCATACGCTTCAGGAACACCAAACTGGAACTATGTTAACATAAGCTACGCACAATCGCTCGATGCAGGCACAAGCATTGCGAGTCTCCCGTACTCATACGTGCCTTCAGTCGCGATGCAGCTTGCTCTCGCATTCAACGGCGGCTACCCCGCTGTCAACGCATCCACCCTGACTGCAGCGCAGGCGGCGGTCGCCGGGCTTGGGCCTGAGTATGTCACAACATACAACCTGCTCAGCGTCAATTCAACAAACTACCTGGGAGGTAACAGCTATACATCCGTCCTGTCAGGTGTCAAGACAGGTGCTCTTTCCACCACATCCGCTTATTATTACAACATCACAGATTCATACAGGACCCTTTCATCCATTCCCGCCAATGTCAGTTCCTACAGCGTCGTACTTCTCGCCAACTACAACACTACCGAAATGCAGTTTATCTACACACTGACAGTCCCGACAGGGTTCCAGCTATCGAGCAACAGCAGCACGGGCCCGTTTGGCCCTGTAACTGTTGTCGGTCACACCACCATCACGGTATACGGGACAACCACCGGATACGGCTACGCAACTGTTACAATGTCGGTGAGTGTGGGCCAGACGCCTGTCGTAAAGGCGGCTGCCGTGACCGGGGCATATGCATTCGCATATTCCAAGAGCGGCTCGGTGCAGTATTACATAGTAAGGGCGGAAACTGCTGTCAACTACACCGCACAGGGCTCGTACGACCCGTCAGGCGGCCCGCTGCTCTATTCATGGCACTGGGACAACAGCTCCCTGCCTTCATCCTACACCAACAACACCTACCAGACTGTAGTGAACCACAGCTATGCAAATTACACGACCCCTGGTCAGTTCATGTATGTGACGCTGACCGCAACGACTGTAACGGGCCACTCGGCCAACACAACAATACAGGTAAGGGTTGCGAATGACACGACACTCTCGGCACAGATTACAGCTGTCGGGAAGACGATATACTCAGGCAGGCTCTATGCGAACCAGAGCACGCCGATAACAGTCAACGGCCTCGGCTCCAAAGCGTCCATAAGCCCTGGTGACAACCAGGGGACTGTGATCTCATACAACTTCAGCTGGGGAGACGGCGTGAAGAACTACACGGTCTTCAGCTACACAGCCACAAACCTGAATGTGTCGCACTCATACTACTCTCCGGGCAACTACACAATGAACCTCACCGTGACGGACGAGGTTGGCTACACGGCCACGACAAGCGTAACGGTACAGGTGAACAAGACACTCAAGCCCATTGTTTCATTCCTTGTCTACAACAGCGCCTGGAAATCCGCTGGCGGCTCTGTGAGGGAGAACACAACTGTCCACTTCAACGCTTCAGCCACATCCGACCCCAACTTCGCAGTGTCAAGCCTCCTGTTTGAATGGGACTTCGGAGATGCTCACAACACAACAAACGCGTCTACACTTGGCAATACTCTCTACTCCAGGTACCAGAACATAACCGGCAGTGCGGGCACGAACGTCTCTCACATATACACATACATAAGCAGCACACCTGTTTCTGTGAAGCTGACGGTAGTCGACCCGGCAGGCAACAAAGCAACATACACATACAACATGACAGTGACCTCCCAGCCGCGGCCCGATTTGAGGATCATAAACATATCCTTCAGCCCGAGGGTGTTCACTCAGGGCTCCTCCGGAACAATCAACGTCACACTGATCAACATAGGCAGCGCAAACGCAAGCCTGTCCAAGGTCAACCTGGTTGCAATCAACGCGCAGAGCGGCAACAAGATCACTATAGGCTCTATATCCACATTCTACAACGGAACGGAGAAGAACACTGCCAGTTCCATAGCTCCAAACGAGACTGTCTTCGGCATAATCCACTGGTCTCCTCCCAGCTTTGGCAACTTCACCATACAGGCGACAAGCACAGCGCCCTACCAGCTGCAGTCAAGCGACAACACAATGACACAACCCATCTCGATAAACCAGTCACAGCTCCAGGTCTACGCTCTCTACATAGGCATCATTGTCATAATAGTCGCAATAGTTGCGGTGATCGCTCTTCGCAGGAGAATGCCAAGGCGGAAGGGATACGAGAAGGGACAGCCTCCCAAGAGAAAGTAGGGCCCGGCGTCCGCTGAAACCTCTTAACAAATTACTTATCTGTTTTCTTTTCCTGGCTGACTACATGGAGCCTGGTGAGTCTATTCCCATGCACCCAAGCGCGTTCTCAAGAACAATCCTTGATGCATCTACCAGCGCCAGCCTGGGGCCAAGCCTGTTCCCCGGTGCCTTGAGCACCGGTACAATCCTGTAGAACTGGTTGAATTCAGATGCCGTCTGCTGCGCATAAGCCGCGACCTTGTGTACCGCGAGTGACCTGGAGACGTCCCTAAGCACCGTCGGGAAAAGGGCAAGCTGTCTGGCAAGCCTCAGCTCGTTCTCCTCCTCGTAGTACAAATCGCCCGCTTCCCATTTTCCCGCCTTTTCGAGTATGCTGCAGGCACGCGCATGGGAATACTGCACGAAGGGAGCGCTGCTTCCCTCGAAGTTGAGAGCTTCCTCCCACTTGAACACAAGCTTCTTCTCCGCCTGTAGCCTGACTATGTTGTACCTCACTGCGCCCACTCCCACGGCGTCTGCAATCGCCTTCGCCTCTTCCTTTCCTATGTCAGGCCTGCGCTTGAGCACTTCGTCCATTGCCCTGCTCTTTGCTTCCGCGACGACATCATCTATCAGCACACCGACCCCGTGCCTTGTTGACATCCTCCCCTCCGCAAGCGAAACGAAGGAGTGGAAAAGGAAGTCGATCCGCTTGGACTCCCCCAGCAGTTCAAGCGTCCTGATAAGGAACTTCATTCCGAGCTTCTGGTCTTCGCCAAGCACATCGACGAGCCTGTCAGTCCTGGACAGCTTGTCAATGTGGTATGCTATGTCCCTCGTGGTGTAGAGGCTTGTTCCGTCTGAGCGTGTGAAGTAGAACCTGTCCTCATCCTCTCCCTCGCCGAGGGGTATGAACCATGCGCCGCCCTCCTCCTTTGCCTGGGGGAGCTTCTTGAGCCTCTCTATGACAGACCTGACGCTGCCGTTCCTGATCAGCTCGCTCTCGAACACGAACCTGTCGTGCATGACATTGATGCTGCGAAGGCTTTCCTTCAGGCCCGAAAGCACCTTTTCGGCAGCCGTTCTTGTCTGCTCAAGCACAGCCTCATCGCCGCCCTCCAGGCGCTGCTGCAGGCTGCTCACTTCAGCCGCTGCCCCCTCATCCTTCTCCAGCTGCTCGTTCGCCTTTATGTAGTAGGGGAGGAGCGCATGGTCCTGCTTGCCTTCAGCCGGGCCCTTCAGGAAACGAGTGAGTCCCCAGTAGAGGACAACAACCTGCTTGCCAACGTCGTTCACGTAGTATTCGGACAGAACATCGAGCCCAGCCTGCCTGAGGGAACGGACAAGCGTATCGCCTATTATCGCATTCCTGGTCCTTCCGATGTGCATCGGGCCGGTAGGGTTGATGGATGTGTGCTCAACCAGCATCCTGAGGGGGACGGTCTCGGCCCTGCCGTACGCCTTTCCCATCTCCCTCACTGTCCTAACCGTCTCAGTGGCAAGCCTGTCCTGCCTTGCGTCTATGTTGAGGTAGCCCCCAGTTGCACTTACCTTCAGAATGTCTTCAACAATGCCCGCGCCAGAAGCTAGTTCAGAAGCAACCTTCTGCGGGTTTTCAGAAATCCTGCGCGCAAGCTGGAAGCACGGGTAAGTGAAATCGGACACTTCACCTCCGGGGGCGAACTCGACCTTCTCGTCGATGCCGTATTTCTCGGACAGCATCTTCGCGACGTAACCTGCGGCAGACTTCCTGAAGGGTCCGAACGGGTCCATCCTCAGATTCCCGTCCTGTACCTCAGCACTGCCGCAAGGCCGCCGAATGCATTCAGAAGCATCTTTCCCTCTTCGGAGGCAGCGGAAATGAGCTGTATTTCGGTGCCCATCCTTTCAGCTGTTTCGAACATCTCGTCGACAAGGTCAGTCTCAGATGTCAGGGATGTCTGCCCTCCGCAGTTTGTGCACGAGGGCGCAACAGCCTCCTCGTCGGACTGAACCTCCTTCTGCACGTTGCCGCAGCTTCCGCAGGTGAAAACCCTCTCCATTTTCTTCAGCCCTTCACTGACAAGCAGCAGCGCCACTGCGCCCATGTCAAGCGCCTGCTTGACCTCCTTAATGCCGTAGGTTGCGAGGCCGTCATCCGGCTTCCGGATCTCTGCCATGAACCTGTCCATCAGCGCTTTCTGCTTCATTATGTCCAGGTCCTTCAGTTTGTCCTTCGCCTTCTCCACAAGCTCCCTTAGCCCGTACTCATCTGTGTATCCTGTGTCGAACGTGTCTATGACCTTCTTCTGAAGCTCGTAATGGAGGTACCCCTCCTTGTAGAAAAAATCCTTCGTGCTGCCAGGACCTCCGATCAGTATTCCGCTGAGCCCCGGCACTCCCAGGAATGTGTTCGTGCATGTCTCCCCAACATCCTTGAAGTATTCGTTCGCGGCAATCTCAATGAGCCTTTCAAAACGGAGCGAGGACTGCCCTCCCATCCTGTGCTTGCTCGGCACAAGCGACTGCATGTTCTTTACGACCTGTATCGACTTTCCCTTGAGAAAGCCGAGCGTTGCCTCTTTCCTGTCAATCACAAGCAGGCCGTATATGTCCTTCTCCTCGAGCATGGACTGCAACGGGTCGAGGTAGAAAGAGGAATCGCACCTGTAGAGAAATGTGCTTATCGGTTCAGGCGGTTCTATCACATGCTGCACCATTGTTGTCTGGTCACCGTTCTTAGGTATCGTGCCGACAAAGAACACAATTCCGTGGTCGGGAGCGAGCATCTTGTAGTATTTCAGCCTGGACAGTATCGAGCTGATAGCCGACTGCACATTCTTCCTCGTCGTCGACGATTTTATGTTGGATGACTGCGACTGTTCCTCCCTCAGGTAGTTTGCAACATCTGATATCATCTTGCCTGCAGGAACGTAAAGGGAGATGAGCTCCGTCCCCCTTCCCTGGTAGGAGGATATTCTCTCCATCTCCCTCTTGAAATCGTATCTCTGTTTTTCAGTTATTTCCATTGTCATCCCATTGATTGATTTTTAATACTAAAATAATCTCTCCCTTTGATGAAAACACCAACGAATGTACAAAAGCAGGTTGTCAAATGCCGCAGGAAAAAATAGCTATCTCTATCGGAGGCTCAATACTGGTACCGGACAACGACGACATGTCATTCATTAAGCAGCTCGCCCTTACGCTTCTCGAATTAGTTCCCAACTATAAATTCCTGGTTGTTTGCGGGGGCGGGAAGATCGCCCGGTACTACATAACGATCGGGCGTTCCCTCGGCGCCGACGAATCATCCCTTGACGAGCTGGGAATAGAAGTCACGAGGCTGAACGCACGGCTTCTTATCACAGCACTCGGCGACAAGGCTTACTACAAGCCGGCAGAGAGCCTTGACGAGGCCAGGCTCGCGCTGAACAGCAACCCTATTGTTGTCATGGGCGGGACGCATCCCGGTCACACGACGGATGCAGTTGCTGCGATGGGGGCGGAGAGAATAAAGGCTGCACGCCTGATCAATGCCACGTCTGTAGACGGCGTCTACACTGAGGACCCGAAGGTCAACCCGAACGCAACCAAGATTGACAGGATGTCATACAAGGAGCTGCTCGACAAGGTGCTTTACTCCAGGATGGAGGCCGGTTCGAGCTTCGTCTTCGACCCTCTTGGTGCAAAGCTGATAGGAAGGAGCAAGATCCCGACAGCCGTGCTTCACGGCAGGGACATACAGCAACTTGCGAACGCCATAAAGGGCCTTCCGTTCAAGGGAACGCTCATCTCCTGACTTCAATTTCAGAGCGGTCCAGCCTCTTCAGTCCTGCCCTCTCCAGCAGCGAGGATACCCTTTCTATCTCCTCCGCGTGTTTCCTGTCCTCGTGTACAGCGAAGTATCTTGTCCTCGGGCTTTTCTCCACAAGCTGCGCGGCAGCCGATTCGTCAATGCTGTGAAGGTTGTGGTTCGATATGAAATGGCCGAAGTTCACCTTCCTCTTCTGCGCAATTTCCTTGAACCTTGAGCAGTAGTGCCCCCCTCCTATCCCCACTGCATTCGTACCCTCCTGTTCTTTCATAGCGAGAAGTGCCTCCGCGACTGCCTCGCCTGCCCGACCGTCATTCCACGCGTTCTCATCGCTCCCTATTTCAGCGAACATCGCGGGCGTTGAAAGTCGGGGTCCGTGGTGCGTTGCCTCAAATGTGACCTGGTACCCCTGGTGTTCGACCGCATCCATCGCGAGCACTGCGCCTGTCATCAGCTCAGGGCAGGAGGGGACAAGGACGCCATTTTCGCCTCCTAGCTTCGCCTCGCCGTAATTGCCTATGGGGTGGAACGTGATCGCTGGAGTGTTTGACTCCGACCTGTGCGTTGACATGAAGATCAGCCTGCCAGGCTTAATGCCGAAGTCCTCTTCGATCTCCCTGTCAAGGTCCTCCCTGTGTATGTGTATTGAGTCTATTGCAATCATGTATGAGCCGTCGCTCCTGTAGAGCACCTTGCCCCCCTCGGAGGCCTCGGGTGCGAACCCTCCCTTCCTCTGCAGGCTTCCTCCTATGTTCCTGCTTGCGGGGTCCAGGGTGCACAGAACGAAAACGGTATTCATCCGACGGGACGGCTCTTTCATTTGACCCCGATCCTGATTGTCCTGTATGAAAGGAGCGCGATCACGAACATCAAGACAGTTGCAACTACAAGTATTATTTCGTCCTCCAGGAGCGACGGCCCGAAGAGCGAGACGTAGCCGTCCCTGACCGCATCAGCTATGTATGTCAGCGGGTTGAGCGAAACTGTGTATCGAAGGGCCTGCGGCGCCGACGGGGAGATCGGATAGAACACGGTGCTCGCGAAGCCTGCGAAGAAGAGTATGATCACCTGTATGCTGTTGTACATCTGGTTCGACTTCGATACTGCTGCCAGCGCAAGCAGGAAAGCACCCCAGAAGAGGCTCCCTATCACAAGGTTCAGCACTATCACAGCCAGCCCGGCAGCTCCAAATCCGATCCCGCCCGTGAGAAAGAACGAGATGATCAGCATTATGAAGGCGCCGAAGATTGCGAGCGCTATCGTGGTGAGCATAATGCCCAACAGGTACTCGGCCCTCGTATAGGGGCCGGAGAGAATCTGCTCAAACATTCCGTACCTCCTGTCTGACCAGAGCATTCCGCCTGCGACCGCGCCTGCGGTCAGCGTCTGGAACGAGATAATGCCCGGGGAGAGAAAATCCATGTAGTCTATCCTGGACGCTCCGACAGATATGCCGCTGATGAGCGATCCGAACATGTATCCCATGAACACAAGGTAGAGTGTGGGCATCATGAGAAGGAAAACCATTGTTCCGGGGTCCGTGTTCACAAGTATGTTCCTTTTTGCCAGCCTGTATGAATTCACAAGGTCCATTCAGTCACCCGTCATTTCTTCCGCCCCGACAGTCTTCAGGAAAACCTCTTCAAGTGTAACAGGGTGAATATTCAGCCATTCCAGGTGGAGGCCGTTCCTTGACACCAGGTCTATCACGCGCCTAACCGTTTCCTCCGGCTCCGGCCCTATGAGCTTGAAAGGTTCCCTGCTGTCAGCAGGTCTTTCGACACGCACGTCTGGTAATGATGCAAGCATTCGTTCGACCTCGACTCCATCGTTGCTGAAAGCAGCCTCCACTGTCTTCAGCCCTGTGTAGCTCCTCTTCAGGGCGCTGACTGTGTCGTTGGCAAGGACCTTTCCCCTGTCTATGATAGCTATCCTGTTGCACAGGTAATCTGCCTCCTCGAGATTGTGCGTCGTGAAGAAGACAGTCAGCCCTCCCTTCGCCTTTTCCCTTACCATGTCGAGTATCTTCCTTCTCGCTATTGTGTCCAGGCCCACGGTAGGCTCGTCAAGGAAAAGCAGGTCCATCCCGTGCATGAACTCCCTTGCCACCTGCACTCTCCTCTTCTGCCCTCCTGAGAGGTCCCACATCCTCTTCTTCCTGACATCCTCAAGCTCGAAGAAGGATATCAGCTCCCCGATGTCCTTCTCCCTCTCCCTCCTTGTCCTTCCCCACATCACGCCGTATATGTCCAGAGACTTTTCGACCGTGGTGAAGTCAAAGGATTCTTCCTGCATAACGACGCCTATCCTGCTCCTCAGTGATTTGCCTCCGTGCCTGGCGTCCATGCCAAGGACGGTCGCCCTTCCTTCTGTGGGCCTGACGAGGGTCGTGAGGACCTTTATAGTGGTTGTCTTGCCGGCCCCGTTCCTGCCCAGGAAACCGAAAATCTCGCCTTTCCTTATCTTGAAGCTTATGCCGTCCAGGGCGTACCGCCCGCCCCCGTAGCTGAACCTCAGGTTCTCCACTTCTACCGCGAAATCACTTTCCAAAAGACACACCCTTCACAGTTTGATCGTCTCTCCGACCTCGGCTCCGGTCTCGACGCTGCAGTTGTCCCTGTACCTGATCTTTCCAACAGCGCAGCTCTTCCCGACATGGACGGACGATGCAGTTATCTCACCGACGCTGCACTCGTCTATGTCTACCCTGCCCCCTGCCTCGATGCTCTCTATGCGCAGGTCTGCCTTTCTGAAGAGGCTGAAGAGCCTCCTGCCTTTGCCCCTGCTGTTTATCTCAGCATCCGTGCAAGATATTCCGCCTGCCCTTCCTCCTCCCATTATCTCCACTCTGTCCGCCCTTAGCCTTTCTGCTCTGACTGAGCCGGAAACGGTTATCCTGTTACCTGCCTGAAGTTCTACGGCTGCGATGCTTCCGGAGGAGGAGATGAAATCCTCAGCCCGTATGAGCCTGGCACTCCTGCAGCTGCCGGAAAGGGCGAAGCTGCGGCTTCTTATGCTTCCTCCCGATTCTAGTGAACCTGAAATATCAACGGTTGAAGCTGAAATGTTTCCTCCCGCGTGTATCGAGCCTGAACAGTGCAGCGTTTCTGCTACCACTTCGTCTGCTATGTGGGCCGAGCCTGAGATTCTTATATGCCTGGCCCTTGCGGACTGTGCAGTTGCACTGCCTGAGAGCGTCATCTGCTCCGATTCGAAGTGCTCCTCCAGACTGAACCGCTCCGTCGGGCTGTTTCCGTCAGCCGCTCCTGCACTGTCTCCGGCGTAGTATTTGTCAAACCTGTTTCCCTCCGTCATCTAGTCACGCCCTCCAGCTTCTCTCAGCAACCTGTTTATTTCTATCAGCAGCTCCTTTATCTGCCCGATCCTCTTTCTCGCCAGTTCAGTCGCCTCCGCGTCGGAAAGGCTGTAATATTTCGCCCTCAATTGCCATCATCCCCCGTACTCCTGAGCGTATCCCTTATCTGCGAAAGAAGGTCCACCAGTTCATCCATTTCCTCTATCATCGCCCTCTGTGAGGCTCGCAGCGTCCTTGCTGTTTCATCTTCTCCTCCGCCAGTGCCGGGCAGGGCAGTAGTCACTCCCAGGCCCACAACTCCAAGCGCGCCCGCCACAAGCAGGGAGATGACGATCACAATCGTTCCCAGAAGCGCATCCATACCGCTCACTATTGCAAACAGAACAGCGACGGGGAGACCAAGGCCAATCAGTGCTGACGGCACAAGCATCAGAAGCTGTGTTTTCCTACTCATTCACTCTCTCCTCCAACGATTTAATCAGAGCCGGCGTAATCTTCAGTTCGAACGGAACGACATGGTACGTCTTTCTCTCCCTCTCATCCGCGGGGCCCGAAGACATGCTGCCCGAGACAAGCCCGGCATTTTCGAGCGATTCGAGGTAGAGATGCACGAGAGGATACGAGAGGCCAAGCTCCTTCGCCAGGCCGTAAATGTGTTTTGGCTCCCTTTCGAGAGATGCGATGATCCTGACCCTCACGGGGTTGGCCATCACCTTCATCAGTTTCAGTAGCTCCTTCGTGCTGCGTATCTCAGCCACAGCTCATCAGATATGTAAAGAAAGTCTGATATATTAAACTTATTCTATACACTGCTGATGCGCTGACGCCAAGGCTGAGGCGGCCAAGTATATTTATTATACCGGCCGCACATTCCTCGCAGAGTTCAAGTTATGTCATCGCATGCCACGTCCGGAGGCGGCTTGGAAGGCGGATCCGGCACTAACCAGGCGGGGCCAGGAGAAAAGGGCAGGATACGGGTCGTCATATCAGCCCATCTCAGGGAATACACGGCCGGGAGGAACGAGATTGAGATGGATGGTGTAGACAGCGTCAGGGCGCTGATCGGGATGCTGGACAGCCAGTTTCCGGGCATCTCTTTCAGGCTTCTTGATGACCAGGGGAACGTCCGCAGGTATGTGAACATATTCGCAGATAGCATGGATATAAGGGAATTGAACGGGGTACATACCAGTCTTTCAGGAGTGAAGGAAGTGGTCATACTGCCGTCCGTTGCAGGTGGTTGACAGTGCCCAAGTACAGGTCTGACCGCGCTTCAGGCGGGGAAATTCTACTGATGGTTGGGTCGAAGAAAGGCGCCTTTCTGTTCCGCTCCAGAGATGGAAGAAGGACGTGGAGGGGGTACGGCCCCTACTTCCGCGGCAAGCAGGTCTATCATTTCACATATGACCGCAGGAACGGCACGCTGCTGGCTTCGGTCAACAGCGACCAGTGGGGACCGAGTGTCGCATTGAGCAGAGACATGGGCAGAAGCTGGGAGTACAGCGGGAGCCCGCCCATGTTCCCGGAGGGCTCCGGTCTCTCGGTTGCAAGGATATGGCACATCGAGCCGGGCACCGAAGATCAGCCCTCCAGGGTTTATCTCGGGGCGGAGCCGGCCTGTCTTTTCCGGAGCGATGATGGAGGTCTGAGCTGGAAGGTCGACGGTTCGATGCTCAATCACAGAACAAGGAATGAATGGCAGCCTGGAGGCGGAGGGATGTGCCTGCATACGATACTCACAGACAGGAGGGACACGAAGCGCCTTCATGCAGGAATATCGGCGGTGGGAACACTGTTCACGTCCGACGACGGGGGCAGTTGGGAGTTCCAGAACAAGAATGTCCTGGCTGACTTCTTCCCCGATGCAGTCAAATATCCGGAGTTCGGGCAGTGCGTACACAAGATCGTCAGGAGCGGGAGCAGGTCAAACCTCCTTTTTCAGCAGAACCACTGCGGCGTATTCAGGAGCAGGGACAACGGGAAGAGCTGGACGAACATAACAAACAACCTGCCGTCAAGGTTCGGTTTCCCGATTGCAATCGATTCTGCCGCGAAGGAAAGGATATATGTCGCGCCCCTCGAGGGTGACTTCTCGCGAATTCCGAAGGACGGGCGCTTCAGCATATGGGCATCAGACAACGACGGCAAGGAATGGTTCAACCTGAACAGGGGCATACCGAAGGTGTCCTACTACGACGTGCTCAGGGAGGGATTGAAGACGGACAGGGAAGATCCTGGCGGCGTCTACTTTGGAACAACGACAGGGCAGCTGTACCACAGCAGGAACAGGGGCGAAACATGGTCATGCATAAATGACGGCCTGCCACCTATCTTCTCTGTTGAGGTGTCAGCCGCCTGATTTCGTGGCAGGCTTATCACACGATCTTTGAGAATACCTGGTCTACCCAGTCAAGGAATTCAGGTGTCTTCCTGTCTCTCGGCCTGGGCAGTTCTATTGCCATGTCGCTGACCATCCGTCCAGGTCTCTGGCTTATTATAAGCACCCTGTCCGCCATGTAGACAGCCTCCTCCAGGTTGTGAGTGACCATCAGGACTGCGGATGGGGGGAATTCGTCATGGTGCCAGAGGGTCAGCAGCTCGTCACGCAGGCCCTGTGCGGTGAGCACATCAAGGGCGGAGAAGGGTTCATCCATGCAGAGTAGGTCGGGCCCGACGGCGAGGCTCCTCGCTATGCCCACCCTCTGCTTCATGCCGCCTGAAAGCTCCTTTGGATAAGCGTCTTCAAAGCCGTTGAGCCCTACTATGTCAATGTACTTCTCAGCGCTCTTCAGCCTCTTGTCCTTCGGAACGTTCTTCGCCTCCAGGCCGACGCATACATTCTCAATAACTGTCAGCCACGGGAAGAGTGCGAAGGACTGGAAGACCATCGAAACGACCACGCCTTGGCCCCCGGTCCTGCCTGTAAAGGATACCTTCCCCGAAGTGGGCTTCTCAAGGCCAGCGACCATGCGCAGGAGCGTGCTCTTGCCGGATCCAGAAGGACCCACAATGCAAACGAACTCGTTATCGTTCACATTGAACGAAATATCCTCCAGAATAGGAAAAGGGCTGCCGTTCACCTTCAGAACCTTGGACAGTCCTCTTACATTCAGCAGCGGCACTTCACCTGACCCCCGTTCCGTTGTAGCCCGTGCAGGACGCATGCACAACTGAGGACAGCCCGTTCATTCTCAATTCACCCCTTCAAGCTTGTACTTCCTTTCGGCAAGCGTCTGCATTCTTCTCCAGAAGAGCCTGTTTATTGCCACCACTGCGACAACCATCGTGACAAGGGACAGGACCAGCAGACCGATCTCCTCCGGCCGAGCGTATGACGCCTTGTCTATCAGGTAGCCTAGGCCAAGGACGTAATAAGGCTTTCCCCCTGTCAGGGAAGGAACATACTCCGAGACTATTAGCGCATTCCAACCTCCCCCGAAGGCTGTGATGCTGCCTGTCATCAGAGACGGGAATATCGCCGGAAGCATGACGCGCCTGACGTAAAGCCATCCCTTCAAACCGTAGTTGTGTGCGGCGTCTTTGAGCTCCGAGGGCACTGCCCTGAGGCCGGCCACTATGTTGAAGAACAGGTACCACACCATACCCGTAACGAGCAGAAGTATGGAGGGAATGTTGAGACCGTGCGTGACCCCTATGAGGGCTACAACGAGCAGCGGGAATATTGCAGTGGCGGGAACGGAGGCAACCACCTCCGCCGCAGGCATCACAAGCCTGTTTATCCTTCCCGTGCCGGTGGCGAGGACGGCAAGAGGAAGTGCAATTCCGACAGAGATCAGGTAGGCCGAGATGAGCCTCAGGAGAGAAAGACCCAGTGCAACAGGAAGCACCGGAGCATAGACCCTTCCAGAAGTTGAAAACAGCGTGTATATTGAAAAGGATGCTTCAACAACCCCTATTACGAGAAGAGCTGCAAGTGCTATGCCCACACCCACTCCGGCTGCTTTCCAGTAAACAGAGGTCCTCCTTATGAATTCACCAACCGAATGGCCCACTCTGTTAAGCCTCCTGCCCACAAACTCATAGTACCCCGAGACTGTTTTCCTCGTCCTCGGCATGGTGGGCAGCCATTCGAAGTAGTTCCTGATTGGGAAGACATATCTGCTCCTGGGCAGCTGGCGTCCCTCCTCAAGCGTGAATTCGTACCTGAACTTCTCAGCCCATGAGGAGAGTGGCCTCCAGATGAGGATGTCCATGAGTATTATGATCCCCACAAGGAAGAAAAATCCCTCAAGGAGAAGACCGACGTTTCCCAGACTTGCGGCAAAATACAACAGAGAACCAATTCCAGGTAGAATCGTACCGCCGCCCTGGGCGGTGATTATGTACTCGGCGGGAATGAGAAAATACCAGCCCCCCGCCCACGAAAGCATGCTGTTGTAAACAAGCTTGGGCACCATGGATGGGAACAGCAGCCCCCTGAACCTCTTCCATCCGGACAGGCCGAACACGCCTGCGGCATCAACAAGCTCTGTAGGCATTTCCCTGAGTGAGTCGTACACGCCAAATGTCATGTTCCATGCCATGCTCGTGAATATCAGGAATACGGAAGCGATTTCCCAGCCGAAAGCCCTGACAGGAGACAGTGCCACGAAAAGAAGTATTGCAAACGGGAAGAAACCGAGTATCGGGACGGACTGTAGTATGTCCAGGAGCGGCTGGAGTATCCTCTCCGTCGTCCTGTTAGCATACATGGAGTAACCGTAGATGATCGAAAAGAGTATTGAAAGCAGGTAGGCGGCGCCCATCCTCAGGATGCTCCTGAAGGCATCGTAGGGTATCGCATAGGCTGAAACTATACCCTCAGTCGTACTCAGGTATCCAGACAGCGCTATCGCTGCCACGGAAAACAAAAAAAGCGCTGCTGCCGCAAGCCTCCTCATCGTCGTTCACCATGACAGCTTCCATCCCCTCCATTTTTCTAGCATTATAAGTAATATCACAGGATTGCCGCTGAAATTCGCCCGGTTGCGCGTCTCCACGCGGTCCAGTTTTCCGATTCCGTCGTCCAGGAAATAACGGTTCAGAATACAGCGTCGACATGACCTGTTTGCTGAATTCAGAAATACGAATTTACTTATACAACACATGTAATGATCTTCATTGGTGCCAAGGATCCGAGGCTGATGGCTCAACTTTCCTCCTAAGCAAACTGTTTTATCCCCACCACATCGGCTTTGGTCTTTGGCACTTACATGTAATGTTCAATTTTGCCATGGAGCGAGACCTGTCGGGATGGAATGTTTATTGGTAACCTCCTTGATTTCCTTCAGGATGGAGAAAGAGCTGGAGAAGAAGGTGCTGGGCAGGATCAGGCCGACTGCCCAGGAGGCCGGGCGTATCGAAAGGGCTGCCTCCGAGGTTGTCAGGCGCGTCAGCCAGGAGGTCTCATCCCACTCCGAATCGGCAGGCGGCAGCATTGTGCCGCTCGTCGTCGGCTCCGTGGCAAAAGGAACATACCTGAAGGAGGCAGACGTAGATGTCTTCATGGCGTTCCCGGTGAGCGCTAGCAGAGCAACGCTTGAGAGAGTGGGGCTTGAAATAGGAAAAAAGGTCCTTGAACGACCACTGGTGAAGTACGCCGAGCACCCGTACATCAGGGGCAGCATCGGAGGCGTGAACGTGGATCTAGTGCCCTGCTATGCAATAAAGGATCCGGCCATGAAGATGTCTGCAGTGGACAGGACGCCTTTCCAGTCGGACTACGTCAACAGCAAGATTCTCCCATTCCAGAGGGATGAGGTGCGTCTCCTGAAGCGATTCTTCAAGGGAATAGGCGTGTACGGGGCAGAGGCAAAGGTCAACGGTTTTTCAGGATACCTGACGGAACTTCTTGTCATGGCATACGGCACCTT
Organism: Candidatus Sysuiplasmataceae archaeon; assembly: GCA_046706185.1. Lineage (GTDB taxonomy): Archaea > Thermoplasmatota > Thermoplasmata > Sysuiplasmatales > Sysuiplasmataceae > JAJZXY01. The sequence continues at coordinate 28,760 of JBJKPR010000053.1, read as the reverse complement.
CATATCCGCCGTTGATGCAGTCTCCAGATGGAAGAGGGGCGAATCGCTCCTCGTCCCTGGAACAAGCTTTGGAGAGAGGCTCGGGTCCTCGGAGGCGTATCTCACTATTCCCGACCCTGTCGATCCAGACAGGAACGTCGCGGCTGCGCTGGGGCCTGACGCCTTCTCACTTGCCGTTATTGCATGCAGGAGGTATCTGAGGAAACCCGACATCCGCTTCTTCTTCCCTGCAGTTTCGAAGCCAGCGACAATTGCATCCATAAGGAAGGCAGTCAACCAGTCGGGTCATGGTCTGCTTCTGCTGAGCATGGATAAGCCCGACGTTGTGGACGACAACCTTTATCCGCAGCTCCAGAAGGCGAGAAAAAACATCAGTGCGCTTCTTCAGAGACATGAGTTCGATATCAACAGGAGCGCCTTCTCTGTGGAGGACGGGGTGAAGATACTCTTCGAGTTCAGGCACAATCACCATCCGGGCCAGTGGCTCAGGGAGGGGCCGGCGGGCTGGTCGGAAAACTCATCCACCTTCATAGAGAAGCACAGGAAGGCAGGGGGCCATGTCTCACTTATAGACGGTACTCTGTATTCTGAAGAGAAGAAGCCATTCGTTGAGCCTGATGCGGTTTTGAGGGACAGCGTCGGTACGCTGAGCCTTGGAGCCGACGTCGACAGGGTGAAGGAGAGCATTCAGATAACCACCGGCGAGGGCGTCATTGTTCCGGGAAACAGGGAGCTGCTGACAAGGCTGCTCTTCTACAGGTTCCCGTGGGAAAACTGATTCATGCCACTGAGAAGTCGAACGTTGAACTCTCGGCCTGCTGGCCGGAGCCTGACCTGGCTATTATGTAGAAGGAGTATGAGCCCGAGGTCACGTTGGCATGGTACTGGAAGTTGTACTCTGAAACAGGTGACATCTGAGCCGAAAATGATGCTGAATTGTGTATTATGTAAATGGTCGCCTGTGTTGAACCGATGGAAAGTACGTGTGCCGTTATGTTCACCTGGCCGGCAGAGATCGTGGGCGTTGTATTGAGCGGGACCCTCTGCCAGGTTCCACCTGTCAGCTGGTACATCTGCACGGCGTCAGGGCCGCTCACCGAAGGCGGGGTGGCAAACGCAAAGGGGGGGTTCAGGAGAAGTATCCAGAGCGCCACCGCCGTTATGAAATATGTGCCTCCCTTGTACAGGTAATCCTTCCTCTGATATGCCGAGATGTCGACCTTGAGCGCCCTGAAGAGGAGCTTGAAAAGGCCGTACGTCATAGCGACGATTATGAGGAAGCCCAGTATGCTGCTTACGTAGATTGTTGCGGCAGCAGCAGCCGCTCCAACTATGATGCCGAAGATTGTCGTGATAATGACGATCTTGCTGTCCGCAAGATCCTTCCGGATGAATTCCTTCTCGTCGAATTCGGGAGGGACAAATTCCGGCTCCTCTTCGACCTTTTTCTTCTTGGCCACGTTATTCCCTTAGGATACTTAGGCTAAAAACGTTTCTCAACTCCTGCCGTGCTTGACCAGGAGCGGTTCCAGCCGCCCCGTTTCCAGAGGGGACGGGCGCCTGGCAGGGGCCGTATGTTTCCGGCGACCTCCCCCCGTTCTCCTTTAAATACACGACTGCGGTCCTATCCTTCGTGGAAGAAACGGCTGAAATCATTGACCATGACGAGGAATATGACGACTGCAGCTGGGAAGACATCTACAGGCTTTACGGCTGCAGCCTGTCGTTCGCCTGAAGATCAACGCACAGCCCATCCCCGCGGCCTGGTCTCCTCCGGGCCGCATTTTTTACCGCGACTGTTGCCTTATCGCTGATTCCAGCCTCCTCCTTGTAGGCAGCCCTCGTATGCCTCCCTTCATTGTGCATTTGAGTGCCGCGTTCATCGAGGCGTATTTCATCGATGCCTGAAATTCAAGGCCTGAAAGCATTCCGCACAGGAAACCTGCGTCGTATGCGTCGCCGGCCCCTGTTGCATCCACTGCATTGACCGGATAGCTTCTCTGCTTGAACCTCCTGCCCCCTTCCATACCGAACGAGCCCCTTGACCCGGCCTTCACAATCACGCTGCCATACCCTTTTCTGCTGAGTGCTTCCGCTATCGCACCTTCTGCCTCATTCCTTCCATGAAGCAGTTTCCAGTCTTCGGTGGAAGCGAATATAATGTCGACGTAGTCCGCGACCTCCTCCATTGCAGTGACGGCATCCTTCCTGTCCCAGAGCCGCGGCCTGAAATTGATATCATAGCTCACAATCGCTCCTGCCTCGTGCGCTAGCCTGGCGGCCCTCCTTGCGCTGATCCTTGCCTCTCTTCCTACGGCCTGCGAAATGCCGCTGAAATGGAACACCTTTCCGCTCCCTGCAATCCCGAGCTGGCTTTCATCCAGCCTGAGCCTGCTGGCGCTGCTTCCCTTCCTGTAGTATGTGAATTCATGATCCCCTTTTCCGAGCAGAGTTATGAAGTACAGTCCTGTGAAGCCATCACCGTCGATTGAGATGCCGTCTGTCTTCACCCCCTCCTTCGCAAGGTGACCTATCAGGGCTCTGCCGAAGTAGTCATCCCCCACCGCTCCTATTATCGCAGAGTCGGTTCCAAGCCTGGCCGCAGATACAGCGACGTTCACCGGGTCGCCGCTGAAGCTGAGCTCATAGCTCCCTCCGCCAGCGCCCGAGAATTCAGCCATCGGTTCGCCCAATGCGACAATCCCCAGGTCCCCTTCAGGTGAGCGTTTCAGGTTCATTGATGGTAGATTAATTCATCGGATTAAAACCCCGGCCTACCTTCCACGCTGCGGCGCAACCTTCTTGTGTATGAACCTTGCAAGCGGGTTCTTGAACCGCTCCTCTGTCCTGAAATCTCCCCTTTCGTGGTATCCCCTCTCTTCCCAGTAGCCGTCCCTGTAGTCGTCGATAAGCTCTATTGCATTCAGCCACTTCGCGCTTTTCCACCCGTAGAGCGAAGGAACAACAAGCCTTACTGGGGCTCCCTGTTCCGCGCTCAGCTTTTCCCCGTTGAGCGTGAGTGCAAGGAAGGCATCGCTCATGTTTTCGAAGGGGATTACAGTGGTGTAGCCGTCGAGCGAATAGGCGTATGCAAAGGAAACGCCCTCTTTTGTGCCCGCACGCTCTGCCAGAACCGCAAAAGGGACACCTCCCCACTCGCAGTCTCTGATGCTCCACTTTGTCACACAGTGGAAGTCAGCTCGCAGGCTCCCCCCCGCAAGCTTCTCAAGGTCCGTGTACGAGAGTGAGACCTTGCTGCCCACCAGTCCGAAAAGGTCAAAGACGTAATCCTTCTCCTGCACCTCCGGAACTCCGTTTATCGTGTATATCACAAACCTGTGTCCCCAGAACTGTCCCGGCGGTAGCTCCGACATGAGGGGCATCTACGCACAACAGCGATATATCGTTAATGCCGTGCGCCGCCCTCAGAACACCTCGGAGCCCGAGTGCACCACTATCCCTCCCTTTGTGATGCTGTATGGCCTTATCCTCCTCGAATGCTGGACGCCCCGCATCTTGACAACCCTTATTGTGAGTTGCTGCTCCGATGCATCGCTCGACTCAACCGACTGAAGTAGGATGACACCGTCCGAAGTGTATTCCACCATGCCGTCCCTTGACGACACAGGGTGGTTCTCGTTCACCTCGGAAGTCAGTAGTGCACCAGCACCGCTTTCTCTGATAAGCCTGCAGAGGTTGAAAAGACCGCTTCTCTTGTCGCTGTCAGTATCGTACAGCATTGACAGGAGGGAAACAGAATCCAGCGCCACCCTTGATGCGCCGTACTGCCTTATGAAATCTGGAAGTTCGCTCCTTATCCTCTCGACAGAAGTTCTTGCATTCGTGGGCTCCAGCCTCATTAGGACGAGGTTCCCGCTGTCTATGTGCTTCTGAAGCTCCCAGCCGAACGACTTTGCGTTCCTTATGACTGACTTCTCATCCTCCTCAAGCGATATGAAGATGCATTTCTCGCCTTTTTCCAGGCCCTTGAGAATGAACTGCATGCTCATTGTTGTTTTGCCAGTTCCAAACGACCCAAGGACGACAACCACCGAACGGGCAGGAAAACCTCCGCCGAGCATTTCGTCGAGGCCCGATATTCCTGTTTCAAAGACACCTTCTGATTCCATCAGATCCTCTCCGTGTCTATGACCACGAGCCCGCTCTGCGACGTCAGTGTTGTCGCGAAGCGTGCGATTCTCTGCTCGTCAAGGTGGGGCATCAGGCTGACGAACTTTGCAATGTAAATGTAACGCTGTCTCTTGCTGCTTGAAGCATGCCTGCTCCACTCGAATACAAGGACGCCATCGACGCTGTCGATGATCATCTGCTCCTTCCTCTTGTCAAGTATACCGGAGGTGAGAAGGAGATATATGATTCCCTTCCACTTCTTGGCCATTCTCTGCATGCCGCGCAGCATAGACACTATGTCCATCAGGTTGACAGATTCGCTCACCACCAGGTCTGTAAGCGAATCCACTATGACGAGGCTCTCCTTCGCACTCCTCTCCAGGAACTCCACAAAAGAGTTTATTGTATCCCCTTTCCTGTTCAGAAGGAAGCCATTTCCGTCACCTATCCAGGAAGCAGGCACGACAGATTTTTCGAAGTAGTAGCGTGAAAGATCGGTGAATTCAACGTTCTTTCTGAAAGCGGTGTGGAAATCGTCGTTGAATGAGAACATTATCTCCTGAAGGATTTCCTCTTTGGGCTTGAAGAACGTCGCGTAATGTATCTTCTCAGGCAGCTTTCCCTCTGCCGCCCTGTCGCCCATCAGGAATGCAACAGATTCAGGCCTGTCCTTCGCCATTGAGATCTTGGCAGCCGACGTATAGGCAAACTCGACAAAGCCGCTTCCTACATCCCCTAGCAGAAGAACAACCGAACCGGGAGGCAGCCCGCCACCGAGAATGGAGTCGAAGTCGGCCACCCCCGTCGGAATTCTTTGAGCACGTGCATCCGATCCCATGGGTGCGTAATGCACAGAGGCTGTGATTAATCTTTGTTCTGTCTGTCAAAATCATTTAGGGAAACCGGAACATCACGTTTATTAGATGCCAGGAGGACTTCAATTTGTCATAAAATCAAACTGTGTATTAATGAGTAGCGCATTAGGAACCGGTGAGCAGGGTTGACGGGCAATTACTTCGGCAGCATGAAGCTGGGCAAACAGCTTGCTGAAAAGGCACGCGAACTTGCCCAGGAAAAGGAGGAAGCTGAATCCGGGCTCAGAGACCTGGAAAAGAGGATAGAGCTAGCGAGAGCCCTCGGCCTTCCCACCGAAGTCCCAGAGCTAGGGCTGAAGAAGGCAAGGGAATTCTACGAAGCCAGGGAGTTCAGGGATTGCATTGCAACCGCTCTGCAGACTGGCGAGGGGTTGAAGCATGATATCGAAGTCATGTTTTCCTCAAGGATGGACTCCACATCAAGCATGATGAACTTCCTCTCCGGACGCGGCTCTGAAACGGCTGCACTTCAGTCTGCCCTGGAGGGCGTCCGCAAGCTCCTCGGGGAAGGCAGGTACGAAGAAGCCGAGTCTTCCCTGACCGCCATATGGCAGAAGGAGGAGAAGACGCTGGCGGAGACATTCTCACACGAATTTTCGGCGGTGCAGAAGGCATTCATGGCAGCCAAAGTGTACTGCGGTGACGTCGACGGGGTGGAGAGGGCACTCTCAGACGCAAGGACCGAGATTACCGCAAACAACGTCGAAAATGCCTTCAGGCTCCTCGAGCAGGCAGGCACGCTGATCAACAGGCAGATGCGCTCCAAGGTTGATGAGGAGGTGAGAAGGCTCTCTCAGAAGATTGAGCTGTCCAAGATGTTCGGCCTGGGGGTCGGGAACTACAGGGAGAGGCTCGAGCAGATCAAGCATTCGCCGTCGGAACAGAAATTCGGCGAGATGCAGAAGGTAGTGGACTCACTCAACTCGGAACTTGACAGGAGGCTGAACAGGGCATTTGAGATTAGACTCAAGACAATAAGGGGGGACCTCAATGACAGGACGCTGCCCCCGAGTTTCATTTCCTACGCAGCAAATTCCATCAAGGACATAGAACAAAAGGTCGAATCAGGTGATTTCGAGGTCGGGCATGACGGCCTCAGGGAGCTCGAGTCAAGGCTCGAGAAGGCAAAGTACGATTACATAGCCAGAATACTTTTCAGCGGAAAAAAGTACATAACAATGGCACTCAAGAGCGGCCTGGACCTCACTCCCGTGAACAACCATCTGAATGAAGTAAGGGAGCTGATGAAAAAGAGGCGCTACCGCGAGGCGATTGAGGCTGCGGAGCTTGCAAACAGGGAGGCGATGCGCCTCTCGACAGTCACAACGGATGCCGAGGAGACGATGAAGAAGCTCGACACGGAATTTCAGGCCCTCGTCTCCCTTGTCTCGAATTCAGTGGACATAAGCATCCGGTACACTGAGGCAAAGAGGGAATATGAAAACAAGGAATTCGAGTCATTCCTCGCCGATTCACGGCCGCTTCTGAAGGCCATAGATACACTGCTGGAGAACTTCGCTACAGGGCAGATTGACGCGCTGGACAGGAGCATCAGCGCACTCGAGTACCTGGGTGCCGAAACCCTGGATATAAACAGGCGCCTGAGTTCCGCGGTCTCCCTTGTCAAGAATGCAGAGTTTGCCAAGTCACTTGCTATAAGCGCTGAGCTTGAAAGAGAAGTGGAGAACAGGCTGAAGGAGCTCGACCACTCGTGGTCCACGAAGGCAAGCGTTGCCGTTGGATCCAGCACGGGCCTCATGAAGGAAAGGCTTGGGAAGATGCTTGATGCAGTCAGGCAGTTCGAATCGAAGGGTGAGAGCTACCGCGCCGCATCCGTTGCCAAGGATATAGTCGACTGGGCCACAAACGGAAACGTCTACCGGGTCCATTCGCTTATCCAGCGGGCTAAGAGGCTCCTGACAGTTGTACCGGAAGTCAGCAGCAGCTCGGCGGTGAACATGCTTGATGCGGCCGAAAGGAATGCAGACATAGACACTGAGTCTGCCCTCAATACGGCGGGGGAGGCACATGACATACTGTACAACCTCCTCAACGACTACTTCGTCAAGGAGATGTCATCCCTGATGGACATGGTGTCCACATGCAGGCGCAAGAGAGTCGAGATCGGATACGGCTACACAATCATAGGTCGGGCGCGCGCTGCGCTCAAATTCGAAGACTTCGAGGCAGCCTCGAGGATGGTCACCCTTGCAAGGGACGAGATTCAGAAGAAGCTTCGACATGTCGAGGACATAGAATCGGACCTTTCCAAGGCGGAGAGGCTGATGGGGGAGGCAAGAAAGGGCAGCGCAAATGTTGCAGAGGTGCAGAAGCTTCTGCTTGAAGCAAAAGCATCGCTGAAGAGGTACGACTACCCACAGGCGAAGAGGGAGATATCGCAGGCGCTTATGCTCGAAGAGAAGAGCATGGCTGCGAACCTTGCGGCCAAGGAAATTATCGAGCTGAAGGGCATTCTGTCGGTGGGCAGAGAGATGGGCCTTCAGATGGACGCCCTGGAACAGCGGAAGGAGGAACTGCTCGAGCTGATGAAGGAGAGGAAGCACTACGATGCACTCGTTGCCTCAAGGTACCTGCTGAAGGACGTCTCCTCGGAAGTCAGCTCGTCGCTTATGGAGAGAATCAACGGCATTGCGTCCGAGAGCGCAAAGGCAGAGATTGACGGTCTTGACACCAATGTGGTGGAATCAAGGCTGGAAAGAGCCAGGGACTTCCTCTCGGCAGGCCAGTTCTCCCAGTGTTTGAACAGCCTCAGCCTTGCCGGGGATGAGCTCAATCTCGTCAGGAACTCTGTCAACGAGGCGATCGAGATGATTGAGAATGCGGACTCTCTCGTCACGAAGCTGGACGAACTCAATCTGCTTGATTCGGGCATAGTCAACCTGCTGAGACAGTCAAAGAACCTGCTGAAGAATGACCAGCATCTCCTTGCAATGCAGACCGCACAGAAGTGCATTGAGTCGTGCACGGAAAGGCTAAAGTCAAGAGGCTCGCAGCTTCTGGAGAAATACACTCAGCAGATATACTCCAGCATCGGGAACGATGAGCTTGGCAGCATTACCACACAGCTTGAAAGTTCAACGGGCGTCATCGCTCGCGGTGACGTAGATGCCGCAGACACCCTGATAACTCTCAAGAACATGGCTGAACGGCTCTCACTCCAGGAGGAGATGGCAAGGAGGACACTTGAGGTGCTCAGGAAGAGGTCCGCATCGCTCCTTGATAACGGTATATCATCAGCAGATCTCAATTCAGAGATAAGCTCGATTTCAAACCTCCTGGAGGCAAAGAGCTACAAGGCTGTGATCGAGAAGGGAATAGAGGTTGAACAGCTGATCGAGGATATTTCAAAGGAGAGCGACAAGGCAAAGCAGAGGATGTCTTCCCTCGAGGACAAACTCGTCACTTACGAGGACATGGGTCTGCCCATGGACGAGTGCAAGTCAACGGCAAGGGATGCACTTGAACTTATATCCACTGGCCAGGTGTCGGAGGGACTGGCGAAAATACAGGCGTGTGAGGTCGCAGCAGACGGAACACTGCATGAGGCCTGCATGTCGAAGGTGGCAGCTGTCGATGCCGCAGGCGATGCGGCGAGGAGGCTTGGCCTTTCACCGAACGACGGTGAGCTGGTGGACTTCAACGAGTTGATTGCCTCCGGAGACACTGCAGGGGCTTATTCATTTGCCGTGCGGAGATTTGATGAGCTTTCACCTCTCGTCACGACAGCACTCAGGTCGCGCCTTGAGAGCGCCCTCAGTATCGACGGGCTGTCACAGAATTTCACAGATGGATTGAGGCGTGAATTCGAAGAGCTCATCTCTTCCCAGAGGTTCAACGAGGCGCTTGATTTCATCACAAGTACAGAGGAGGACATGGCATCCAAAGAGTCCATTGTTGTCGAGGTTGGCAACCTTTCCAGGCAGTTCTCTGAGGTGGCAGGCGACCTCAGGAAGACGGGGATTAACGTCCGTTCCTATGATTTGCGCTTCAACGGGCTCACGAAGGAGATAAGCGAGAAAAACCTGGACGAGCTTGAGAGGCTTGTCGAGGAGATGAAGAAGATGAAAGCCGACTATTCGCCCAGGCTATTCCTGGACGGGAAGCCGAGCAAGTGGGGCCCCCAGATTACTGTCAGGAACGACGGCAGGGTTGTTGCGCTCAGCTGTTCGGTCAACATACGCGGCTCATCCATTACAAAGGTGGAAAACCTGGGAAACCTGAAGCCGGGAGAGAGCAGGACTATGAACCTGCCCGCAACTCTTCACGGAGAGGTTTCAGTGGGCGCGGCGGCCTCAAGCCCCGTGGACGGAGGCTCGTTTTCCTCCTCGAAGAACTTCGTGATCGACGGGAGTTCGATAAGTGCCGTGCTCCTGTGCGCATTCTGCAGGGGAAAGATCAGGGACGGGTCGAGGACACACGACTGCGCGTGCGGTCGCAAGTACCATGAGCAGTGCGCTGCCCGAAAGGGCATGTGCGAGTGCGGCCGGGCGCTCAGCAGGTGATATCGCTTCTACTCGGTATTGTCGGACATGTAGTAAGGATGCATATCCTTCATCCTTCTCCAGACAGCGTCGAGGTCCATGGGCTCGATGCCATCCAGTATGAGGTGCGCGAGTTCCATCGCCTCCTCCTCATTGACGGACGGCCTGTCCGGCACCTGTCCGAAGGTGCGTACTTCCGCCCTGCCTTCAAACACGCTGTTGAAAATGAAGCCTGCCCTTGTCGCATGGGAGGGGCTCGTTACCACGAACATCCGCTCGAAGTTGACATTCTCAAGCACCCTTGCCGTGAAGTACGCATTGCCGATGGTGTCAAGGCTCTTCGGCTCGATCACAGCAGGCATTGCCAAATCGGGGAACTCATCTTCGGCTATCTGCTGCATGAGAAACCCCTCGCTATGCCGTCCCGACGTTCTGCCGCCCGAGTATATTATCAATGAAGCATCCTCCTCCGCGACCAGCCTTACGCCCAGCCGCACCCTCTTCAGCATCTCCTCAGTTGGTGTGTCACCATCCGGCCTGTCACCCAGCACCACGATGATCGTCCCTGCACCGCCCTTCAGATCAGACATGTGACATGCACTGTTCCGGGCGATGGGTGCATCCGCCTCAGCGGACGAACTGCGCGGGTGATTTAAGAAGGTCGAGCGCTTTTCTGTTCATGTATTCAACGAAGTTTTCGTCCTTTATTGATTCAAGGTTGATCTCCAGGTTTTCATAGGCGCCCTTGAGGGCGGCGTTTGCAAGAATGCCACCGACAACCGCATCGGACCTGCTGCTCTTGTTACCGTTTTCGGACATGAATTTCGCCATCGACTCCAGCTCGGTGCAGTTCATCATTATCTCAAGCGGCACCTCCGTTGCCTTCTTCAGCGCACCCTGTACCTTTTCGAAACGCTTCAGCTTCTGCAGCTCCGTGTTCTTTGGCATTGAAATCGCCCTCATCACTGTCTCGAAGCTCCTCGCATCCCTGTCAGCACACCTCAGGAGGTCGGATGACAGCTTGGCAGCCCTCCGCTTGATTTCGCCAACCTGCCTCGACACGCTCTTGTATGCTTCCTTGCCGAGCGTCAGGTTGCAGTCCATGACTATGAGCGAGGCGGCTATCGAGCCCACGAGAGCCGACGCGGAACCCCCGCCAGGGGTTGGAGATGAGGAACTGAGCTCCTTCACGAATTCCTTTATTTTCTTCTCGGAGTATGTCATTATTCTGCCATCCCTGAAAGTAGCATGTCTAGAAGTTTTCCTTCCATAATCTGTCCGCGATCGAAATCAACCAGCTTAAGCCTTTGCTCAGCAGCCTCTGAGATCGCGGTAACAGGGACCATTCCCACTATCTCACTTCCGGCAACCGATACTCCTTCCCTTTCGGCCTCCTCCGTTACCCTGTCGAATGCAGCTAGCGGCGAAGTCCTTGACAGGTCTGTCAGGTTCATTGAGACCTGGGCCATTTTCCTCTTCTCGATGTAGAAGCCGAGAGCCTTCACCCCCGCCATGCCCTCGTTCTTTTCCCTGATCCTGCCCGCTATCCTTTTTGCAATCGCGATATCCTCTGTCTTCAGGTAGACGTTGTACGCCACTAGCAGCGGCCTGGCCCCGACAACTGTTGCGCCGGCGGTCGGATGCAGCTCTGCCCTGCCGAAATCCGGCCTCCTTTCCTCTGTCCTGATTGAATCCTTCAGCCCCTCGTATTCCCCCTTTCTAAGGTCCGAAAGGTTCCTTCTTTCCGGCCTTGTTGCAGACCTCTCATAGAGGTACGTTGGTATGTGCAGCTCCTCGGAAATCCTGGAGGCAAGCATTCTGGAAAGGACGACGCAACTTTCCATATCTGTTCCGGACAGTGGTATGAGCGGTATCACGTCGGTGGCACCGATCCTCGGATGTTCACCCCTGTGGCTGTTCATGTCTATGAGCTCAGACGCCTTGCTGCATGCTCTGAATGCGGCTTCAGCCACATCCTCAGGCTTACCAACAAATGTAAGCACCGACCTGTTGTGGTCCGCATCCATTTCAGAACCGAGGAAAATAATCCCCCTGCTCTGTTTTATTGCACCTGCTATGGCATCCACTGTTTGAGCATTCCTGCCCTCGCTGAAATTCGGTACGCATTCCACAAGTTGTGCCATTTCGACTGCTTTCCAGTCTCTGTCTTATCCCTGACCTGCTTAAAACAGTATTCGGTTCCCTGTTTGACGCATCTGGCCGCGCGCCCACCGCAGCAAGGAATTACTTCTCGTCCTTCCATGCGATCGGCGTAACAGACACTGGGACCATTGAGAGTATCTTTTTCCTGACATTCTTGACAAGCGTGCTTACCTCCTCTGACTCGTACTTCTCAAGCTCTCCCCTGTCTGCAAGTTCGGCTATCCTGGGGTCGAACGGTATTTCGCCCACTCGTTCAAGCTTATGCAGCATTTCCGCCTCCTTTCCCTCATCCCTAGGGTAGAGGTTGATCTTCTCGCCGCAGTGGGGACACTTCAGGTAGCTCATGTTCTCCACGAGGCCTATCACAGGGACCTTCGTAACCTTCGCCATGTCAAGTGCCTTTTCGACGATCATGTGCGCAAGCGACTGGGGCGTCGTAACAACAAGTACCCCGTCAAGCGGAATGGACTGGAATACGGTGAGCTGTGCATCGCTCGTGCCGGGAGGCAGGTCGAGCAGAAGGAAGTGCAGGTCACCCCAGTCTGTCTGCCCGTACATCTGAATGATGGCCCTTGTAACAAGAGGCCCTCTCCAGATCACCGCCTGTGTCTGCTTCTCAAGTATCAGGTTCATCGAGATCAGCTTGATGCCTGCGCCTGTTTTGGCTGGTATGAGCATTTTTTCAGTGGCACCCGCCTTTTCGTTAACGCCCATGATCTTCGCCATGCTGGGGCCAGTGATGTCGGCGTCCAGAACCCCCACTTTGAAACCTTCTCTTGCTAGCTCATTTGCAATTACAGCGGTTGTCAGTGACTTTCCGACACCCCCCTTTCCTGAAACGATGCCAATGACATGCTGTATCTGCATCTTGCCGTAACGGAAGATGCCGGGCGCGATTTCCGTCGCGCCCTTCGGTTTGTTTTCGTTTCTTCTCCTCCTGAGTTCCTCAGAAAGTGCGAGCTGTTCCTCTTTCGTCATCACGCCCAGCTTGAGGTCCACCTTCTTGATCTGCTTGTTCGCGAGCAGTATTGTCCTCACATCAGACTCAATCGTCTTCTGGAGCGGGCATCCCTGGACGGTCAGGACAACCTCGAGCGATACGTCCTGGCCCTTGACCTCAATGTTCCGTACCATGTTCAGTTCGATTATGCTCAGGCCTATCTCAGGGTCCCTCACCGGTCTCAGAAGCTCGATTATCTCTTTCTTGTCCAGAACCATACACTCCTTCAGTCCGTTCGTCCACGTGCGGTCCCAGTCACTGGCTCCATGGTAACCGCACCGTCAACGGGCTGTTTGTACCTTTGTTGATTATTTTAGCCTTGCCATTCAGCTGCCTCTGTCAGTCCCCACAATCTTGCGTGCAACGTGCTATTCCAGTTCGGGTTCAGCGCTCGAGGTCAACCAGGGCCACCTTCTCGAGTACGGCTTCCCGTACTGTTGCAAGGTCTGTTGAGTCTATGCCGAGCACATGTGCGTTCGCCGCCCTTTCATTCGTCGGGTCCATGAGCGTGTCATCCCTGATCATGTCCAGTCCCTGAAGCACTTCCGTTGTATCTGCATCGCGCAGCCTTGGCCTGGTGATTACCACAATTTCACTTTCATCCTCTATCCTGACAAGAGCCAGTGCCCTGGAAAGCTGACTGCTGCATCCTATGTAGAGAGCAACCTCTGTCATCAGATCCTTTGACGCGCCCTCCCCACGCTCAAGCGACCTCTCGGCATGCATGCAGGCAGAGAGGAGGTGTTCCTTCCCGAAAACCACCCCTGCCCTGACGGGCTGAGCCATGCAGCCCCTTTCCCTGAATGCGTTCATGATTGCTGGCGCACCTATCCTCCTGGACGCCCTGCAGCCGATGAAACCAAATCTCGGTTCAGCATCCTCATTCTTCATCGAAAAACCAGTCCCTTGGTATTGGGGTCTCAGCCGCGATCGGCTCGATCGTCTTTCGTGTCCTTCGTGCCTGCTCCACTATTGACTTTGCAAGCTGCCTTCCAATGCCCGGGACCTTTGTCAGTTCCTCCTCGGATGATGAGGATATGTCCTTCCTTGTCCTGAAGCCGTGTGTGAAAAGGGATGCCGCCCTCGACCTCCCTATACCCCTGAGGGAAGCAACATCCAGCAATCGTTCGCTAACACCCTTCTCAACTCGCATTGCTATGTGCCCTATGCTCCTTGCATTTTCGGCCCCGCCAAGCTGCGCCAGTTCCTCCGCGCTGTAGAGAAGCCATGTGGCCGTTTCTGATTTGTTCCTGAGGTCCCCAGGGTAGATGCCATACCTTGCAAGTATCGCCTCCTCCTTCTCCTCGCTGATCCAGTCCTTCAGCATCATGGCGGTCTTGAGCTCCGAGAGGTAGAGAGTTTCATCCTCCGCTTCGTCGAGCGTGAATATGAGCTCCCTTTCCCTGCTCTCTACAACCTCCAGCAGAGTGTCCACGTCAGAGTTTCTCGAGTATATGGGTATCATGTCAGGTGTGGAACACACGGCCTGGAGCAGACCAAGTTCCTTGCCGGGCTTGAACTCTGCAATCACCTTCTTCAGCATGATAGCCGTCTTCGGGTCGATGTAGAGGTCAGAGACACGTTTTCCCAGAAGAGTAGCCCTGAACTCTTCACCGTTTCCTGTCACCATTCCGTTTGCCTGCAGATACCTGAGCATCTCGATTGATGCCCTTTCCAGCGTATCTACGTCAAACTGGTAGGCGTAGAACGTCAGAGCCAGAAACTCCCTCAGCTCATGCATGTTGTTGGCCACACGTGTCGCCACAGCAGATAGTATATGGTTCCTGAGGGAACGCTCGTTTCCTATCTGGGAGCTTATCTTTTCTACCTCGCCAAGTAGGTACTCCTCCAGTATGAATGACGCCATCTCGCTGTTTCTTGCAACAATGATGGCCTCCCCGTACGGGTCGTACCTCGGTCTCCCGGCACGGCCACACATCTGCTTCACCTCCATTACAGGTATCAGCGTGTTTCCAAGCTGCGAATCATACCTGTATAAGTCACGGACAATTACAGTTCTTGCAGGCAGGTTGATTCCAGCCGCCAGCGTGGGTGTCGCGAACAGGCACTTTATCTTCCTGCTCTTGAAGAGTCTCTCAACCTTCTGCCGCTGTGTGTTTGTCAACCCGGCATGGTGAAATGCGATACCCGCCCTGATGCATTCGTTGAGCGTCCTCCTTGCCTCGCCCGCCTCCTCGATGTCATCCTCCAGCTCCTCCCCTGTCGGTAGATCCTTCGCATCAAGCTCCTTCAGCAGTGCCGCCATGTGAGCCCTGTACTTCAGTGCGGCGCTCTCGGTGTTCTTCCTAGTGTTCACAAACACCAGTGCCTGTCCGCCGCCGGCAACCGACTCGTAAATGAGAGACCAGACATCCTCCCCCTCCCTCTTCTTCACTTTCCTCCTTTCGTTGTCCGTGAAGAATATCTCTGAATTGCTGTAGACGCCCTGCTTTAGGTCAACCGGCCTCCAGTCGCTGGAGTAGTGATCGGCACCGAGCCATTCCGCAATCTCCTGAGAATTCTTGATTGTAGCGCTCAGTCCGACGACCTGTATGTTTGGGACCAGTTTCCTGAGCCTGGCTATGACCATTTCGAGCGTAGGTCCCCTTTCCGGCTCGTTTATGAGGTGTATCTCATCCACGACAATCACAGAGAGTTTTGATATCCAGCTCGCACTGTGCCTCAGAAGAGAGTCCGCCTTTTCGCTCGTTGCCACAATTATATCGTATCTTCCGAGCCTTTCGCCTGAGGAGTCGTAGTCGCCTGTGGAGATTGTTACCCTTATTCCGAGCTGCTCGAAGGCTTTCAGCTCCTCGTACTTCTCGGAAGCAAGCGCCCTGAGCGGCACAATATACATGCCCTTCTGTCCAAGCCTTGCCGCCCTCAGAAGTGCCATATACCCTATGAGCGACTTGCCGCTTGCGGTCGGGACAGCCACAACAATATTCCTGCCCTGCAGCACGGAGGGTATTGTGGCCGACTGCGTGGGGTAAAGCTTCTCAATGCCCTGCGCTCTGAGCTTCTCTGCCAAGTCTGCTTCTATCTGCAGTTCTCCTACAAGCATTGTCTAGGCAACATTGTATGCAAGTACTTAACTGGTTCATGCATCCTTCGCGAAGCCGCTTTGGATGCCGCTGGCATGCCTGGATATCGCAACCGGGAGTTATCTCCAGGGCACACTAATCCCAAAAACCTTATTTAGCAACGACACGTATAATTCAAAAAGAGCTGAAATACTTGCCGGATAATTCTAACAACGTTAATGCTGAGGAGAAGGTCCAGGAGGAGATGCCAGATGCAGATACCTGGATTGTAACCCAGAATTTCGCTAACACGGGTGAAATAAGCATACCCCCGCATCTTGCGGACCAGGTTATAGGGCAGGATGAAGCGGTCAGGGTAGTGAGGAAAGCAGCCGAGCAGAAGCGGCACGTAATGCTGATCGGTGAGCCGGGGACAGGAAAGTCGATGCTTGCCAGGTCAATGACCGAATTTCTGCCCAAGAGTGAGCTGCAGGACGTCATTGCCTACCACAATTCAGATGACCCCAACGAGCCGAAGATAAGAGTTGTGCCCGTCGGCAAAGGGCGCGAAATCGTAAATGCGCAGAGGGCAGAGATGCTGCAAAGGAGGCAGCAGAAGGCATCCGTTTACTGGATGCTTGTAGTGATGATAGTCATTGCGTCGGTGGCGATATTCATACTGGACCATGCGGACCCGTCGATACTGCTTTTCGGCATCATAGGCGCCATTTTCATTTACTTCCTTATGCGCTACACGGGTCAGCGTCAGGAAAGCATAATGGTCCCCAAGCTGCTGATAGGGCACAGCCCGGATGAGGTTCCCCCGTTCATTGACGCCACAGGCGCTCACGCGGGCGCACTTCTCGGCGACGTGAAGCATGACCCGTTCCAGAGCGGCGGTCTAGAAACCCCTGCGCATGAAAGGCTAGAGGTTGGTGCAATTCACAAGGCAAACAAAGGGGTCCTTTTCATTGACGAGATAAACCTCCTCAGGATCGAGTCGCAGCAGAGCCTGCTGACGGCGCTCCAGGAAGGCAAGTTCTCGATACTTGGCCAGAGTGAGAGGAGTTCCGGCGCAATGGTGAAGAGCGAACCGGTCCCCTGCGACTTTATACTCGTCGCTGCCGGTAACCTGGATGCTCTGCAGGGCATGCACCCTGCGCTGAGGTCAAGGGTAAGGGGTTACGGATACGAAGTTTACATGAACACAACGATGCCGGACTCCAATCTCAACAGGGAGAAGCTAGTCCGCTTTGTTGCCCAGGAAGTCGTCAAGGACAAGAAGATACCGCACTTTGACAAGTTCGCCGTGTCGGAGATAATAAAGGAAGCACAGAGGCGCGCGGGCAGAAAGGGCAGGCTGACACTCAGACTGAGGGAGCTCGGTGGCCTTATCCGCGTGGCTGGTGACATAGCAAGGGAGGAGAGTTCGGACCTTGTCAGGAACGAACACGTGCTGAAGGCAAAGAAAATTGCACGCTCCCTCGAGCAGCAGGTTGCCGACAGATACATACAGAGAAGGAAGGAGTACAACACGATTTCAATCGGCGGGAACCTTGTCGGGACAGTCAACGGCCTTGCAGCGCTGGGAGCTGACACTGGAATGTCAGAGTTCTCGGGCATTGTGCTGCCTATAGTTGCCGAGGTGACGCCCGCCCACACCAAGTCGGGCGGAAGGGTTGTCGCCACGGGCAAGCTGGGTGACATCGCCAAGGAAGCGGTCGACAACGTCTCCGCGATTATAAAGAAATACTCCGGAGAGGACATAAGCAATCACGACATACACATACAGTTCATCGGGACTTATGAGGGAGTGGAAGGTGACAGCGCCTCAATATCGATCGCGACAGCGGTAATCAGCGCGTTCGAGAACATACCCGTTGACCAGACAATTGCAATGACAGGCAGCCTGAGCGTAAGGGGGGACGTCCTCCCCGTCGGAGGCGTGACTGCAAAGACAGAGGCTGCAGCAGAGACAGGCATCAGGGAGGTCATAGTTCCGCTTGACAACCTGGGCGACATAATACTTGACCCGAAGTACGAGGGAAAAATCAAGGTATTCCCTGTGAGGACTCTTCTGGATGTCCTAAGGGAGGCACTCGTTCCTGGCTCAGGCAAGGACAGGCTCATTTCAAAGCTCAGCACGATCCTCGGAGAGATAAAGCAGGAGCCAGGAGAGGAAGTGGATTCGTCCATTTCCGCGGCGAAGATAAAGGGCGGAAGACCAGTACCACGATGAGCGGAAGTTGATGGCGCATGAACGGCCTCATCGTGGGGAGATACCAGCCATTCCATCTCGGGCATCTCGCTGCCGTCAAGGAAGCTTTGGGCTATTGCGACAGGCTCATCGTCGCCATCGGCAGCGCACAGTACTCCCACACCCGTGACAACCCGTTCACGGCGGGAGAGCGGTATGAGATGCTTTTTTCGGCCCTGCAGGCCGAGGGGATATACGACAGGGTGAACATAGTGCCTGTGATCGATGTGAACAGGTATGCCGTCTGGGTCTCCCATGTGAGATCTCTTGTCCCTCCCTTTCATACGATTTTCACCAACAATCCTCTTACCCAGAGGCTGTTCAGCGAGTCTGGCTATGAGGTGAGGCAGACAAAGGTATACAACAAGGAGAAGTACAGCGGGTCGTATATCAGGGAACAGATGATCAACGGCGGAGACTGGAAACAGTCCGTCCCGCCTGCTGTTACCGGGATAATCGACATGTTCGGCGGTGTTGATCGCGTCCGGGAGCTATTCTACCTTTCAGGCCAGAGCAGGTGAACTTGCCCGGTCGGTGGGCGTCCTGCTTTCGGAAAGACAACTGACAATTTCCACCGCTGAGTCTATAACAGGGGGCCTTTTGGGCGCGTTTATTGTCGCCATCCCCGGGGCATCCAGCTACTTCAAGGGTGGAGCGATCGCCTACAGTAACGAATCAAAGGAGAAGGTTCTCGGCGTGAGGCGGAGAACTCTCACATCCCACGGGGCCGTAAGCAGGGAAACAGCGCTTGAGATGGCGTACGGGGCACGAAGGATATTCGACACGTCCATGTCAGTCTCATGCACCGGCATAGCGGGACCATCGGGGGAAACGCCATCAAAACCAGTAGGTCTCGTTTACGCGGCGCTTGTGACAGATACACGTTCGACAGTCATCGAGAAAAAATACTCCGGCGAAAGGGAGGAAATAAGGCTAATGACGGTGGAGGACTGCCTCAGGCTTGTACTCCGCGAGGCGGGCGGGACAGGGACTGACTGATGCCTACATCATGTCGTCGAAGAACGGTGACTCCGGCAGGCTCCTTATCTTCTCGTTATATGCCTTGGCTATGTCCTGAAGGCCTATCACGCCGACAATCTGGTCACTCTTCCTCTTCTTGTCCACGACAGCAAGAAACTCTATCTTCTCGCTGGTGAGCACGTTGAATGCCTCGTGAGCTGTCTGTTCCGGCGATATGGTCTGGAGCACCCGTGTCGATATGTCCCTGAGCCGTTTGGTGGCATCTCCGGTGTTCTTCTCTATTTCTGCCCTGGTCACGTAGCCGCTTATCTCGTTCAGAGAATTGACAATAACCACGCCTTTTGTCTTGAGCTGTCCCACGAGCTTCAGAGCATCGTCAAGAGTGGTCCCCCCTTCCATGGTGCATATGCTAGAGTTCATCGCCTCGTAGATCTTTATGTAATCCATCAGAGGCCTTTCGTATTCCTGCTGATGGGCGGGGGAGTGGGCCCTGTCAAGCACCTGCGCCTTGTAGATCGAATACTTTGTGCCTGAGACGAAGTATGAAATCACAGTTGCAAGCATGAGAGGGAGGAAGAGCGCATATCCTCCTGTCATTTCGGTTCCCATGATTATGATTGATATGGGTGCCTTCGATACGCCACCAAAGAATGCGATCATGGAGACGATGACCATGTCCGCGATGCTGAGGAACGGGACGAACGGATGGAAGACCAGCCATAAGACTGCGCCGGTGAACCCTCCGATTACGATTCCGGGTGCATAAACGCCCCCGGAACCTCCAGAGCCAATTGAGAACGACGTGGCAATTATCTTCAGGAAAATGAGTGCGATCAGGATCCAGATTGGCATCAGCGTCAGAGATGCGAACTGGTCGGTGCCTCCGTAAAAGAGAAGCTGCAGCCATCCGTAGCTCAGCCCCATTACCTGCGGGAACATCATTGCGATGAGCCCCACCATGAGGCCGCCTATCGCCGGCCTGAAATAAGCAGGCACTTTCTTCATCTTGGCGAACTGGTTTTTCACACCATAGAAGGAAGCGACATAGAGTATCCCGAGGAGTCCAGTGACCAGCCCAATGAGTGTGTATATTACAAGTGACTGCGGATGGTTGAAACCGACTGTGGTCTGCTGAATTGCAAACAACGGCTTGTAGTTGAAGAAATAGCCGAATATGCCGTATCCCGTGGCCGATGCAATTATGGAGGGGACAAGCGCGTCCACCTCGAAGTCCCTTCTGTAAAGCACTTCGGTGCTCAGAAGGGCTCCTCCGAAGGGCGCCATGAATATGCTGCCGATGCCTGCCCCAATTCCAGCTGCAACTGCGATCCTCCTGTCCCTGTCGTCCATGCCGAATACATCTGCTATGAACGATCCGAAGCCTGCAGCTATTTGAGCGACCGGCCCCTCCCTGCCAGCGCTACCTCCTGAGCCTATGGTCACGGCTGAGGCGACCAGTTTCACCGCGGGAATCCTCCTTCTTATGTGCCCCTTCTTGTAGTGGAATGCGTCGATTGCCGCATCTGTACCGTGTCCCTCTGCTTCGGGCGCAAATCCGTAGACCAGAATTCCGGACAAAAGGCCCCCTATCGTTGTCGCCACGGGGATCAGCCAGTACCTGTAGCTGCCGAGTGAATACTGCGGTCCCTGCCCCTCCAGAAAAGTTGCGGGCGGGGAGAAGTTTGTCAGGCCAGTCAGGATCAGCCTGGTGCTGAATTCTATGGCGTAGTAAAGCACAAGAGATCCGATGCCCGCGACTATGCCTATGAAAATCCCGACGATTATCCATTTTCGAACAAAGCCTGCGGACACCCAGTTCTGGAAGGCGTTGACACTGTTTATTTTTCCACGCTCCGCCTATCATTGCGGGAATCTCGGCCAATTTCGCGCTCTGATTCTGACGGGCATTTATAGCCAAACGACATTCGTATAAAAATATTGTCAAGCAGACTCCAAACTTCGTCAATTTTGCATATTTCGGGTGCCGGCCCGAAATGCTCCGTGCTGGATACCGGTTATGCGGAAACCAAATGCCCAACCGTGCCTTTGGCGGAATGGTGCAGATTGTTATTTAACACTGCTTTGAATCATGGGGCAATGCAGAGGAGTACAACTGTTTCGCGGAGGGATCTCTGAATGCACAATAGATATTTTCTCAACGGTCACTTTCCTGGTCACTACATAACAGCGTGGTCCCCAAAAAAAAGACCTGTTATTAGCATATCTGACGGCGACACTGTTGTCGTGAGGGTTCCGGACGCATCGACTGACCAGATACGCCTTTCATCAACCGCCGCATCCCTGAAGCGTATGGACAATAAGAAGACGGATGCCGCGATCGGTCCCATTTACGTGGAGGATGCCTCGCCGGGCGACATGTTGAAGGTGGACATAGTCGACATCAAGTGCGCAGGCTGGGGATGGAGCGCGATTTTCCCCGGGTTCGGTCTTCTTAGCGACCAGTTCAGGGCTCCCCGACTCTTTCACTGGTCCATAAGAGATGGGACTGCAAGGCCGAGGAGGTCATCGTTCCTGAAGGGGCTCGGTCTTCCGATAAAACCTTTTCTCGGAGTCATTGGCGTTGCCCCTGCGGAGGAGAGCAAGAACTACACAATGATCCCGCCTCAGTACTTCGGCGGAAACATGGACAACAACAGGATCGGAGTCGGGTCATCGGTGTATTTCAGGGTCAACGTTGAGGGTGCGAACCTTTGCATTGCTGACACGCACGCAGTCCAGGGCGACGGTGAGGTTTGCGGAACAGCTGTCGAGACACCCTCAGTCACCACATTAAGGGTGAAGGTCTACAGCGACACTTTGAAAACCGATTTCCCAACTGTTGTGTACGGGGAACGGGCAAAGCGGAGACGGTGCATATCCACTTCCGGCATATCACCTGACCTTTACGACGCCGCCAGGAGGGCTGTAGGCTCGATGGTTGACCTGCTTCACAGAAAGGGACTGGAAAAAGATGAGGCGTACCTTCTGTGCTCGGTCGCCGGCGACCTGAGGATAAGCGAGATCGTGGACAGACCAAACTGGAACGTTGGCATGTCAATGGACCTTTCCATTCTCAAGCAGCTGGGCATTGGCTTCTGAGGTCAGGGGGCAGACGTTCAGAGCACCACGTCGAGCAGCCCACCCTGCCTGAGCATGCTGCTGCATGCCTCTATCTCGGTCGACAGCTCCCTGTCGCTGTCAAGCGGCGGGACGATCTTTCTCACGATGGCATGGGCCCCCCTCACGCGTGGTGCGGAGGGGCCGCCAGTGAGGTCAAGTGCCTGCGCTGCGCATAGGGCCTCTATTGCAATAACACTGAAAGCGTTATCCACCATCTGCCTGAGCTTCAGAGCCGAATAGGCTCCCATGCTAACGAAGTCCTCCTGGTTCGCCGATGTCGGTATGGAATCCGATGAGGAGGGATGGCTCAGCACCTTTCCCTCTGAGACAAGCGCTGCTGCAGTGTACTGCGCTACCATGTAGCCTGACTCGATGCCAGGGTTCCTGGAGAGGAATGCGTTCATGCCGCTCAGCTTTGCATCTGTAAGCCTCGCTGTCCTTCTTTCTGAGAAAGAGCACACCGCCTGAAGCGGAATGCATATTGCATCAAGCGCGGTGGCTACAGGCTGTCCATGGAAATTCCCGGCCGATATGACTTCGCCATCGTCGGGTATGACGACAGGATTGTCGGTTGTCGAGTTCATCTCCGTGACCACGACACCCTCGCAGAAGCGAAGCATGTCGTGCAGCGGTCCAAGCACCTGCGGTGCGCATCGCAGCGTGTATGGGTCCTGAACGTTCGCTCCGCCGTTTGCCCTCCTGCTGCCCCTGCACACCTTGCGTATCTCCGATGCCACTTCCGCAGAACCTGGATGCTTCCTCAGGGATGTCACTCTGGAATCGAACGGCGCCAGTTTGCCGCCAAGCGCCTCGAGCGACATGGAAAAAACCGCAATTGACTGGAGCAGCAACCTTCTTATGTCATATAGTGCAAGAGCACCAAGCGCGGTCATGAACTGTGTTCCGTTGATCAGCGCGAGCCCTTCCTTCTCCCTGAGTGACAGAGGCTTGAGGCTTGCTTTCCCAAGCGCATCCGCCCCGCTCATAACGCTTCCGTTGAACTCCGCCTTCCCTTCTCCCATGAGCACAAGAGCCATGTGAGCGAGCGGCGCAAGATCACCGCTCGCGCCTACAGAGCCTTTAGATGGTATTACAGGATGAACGCCCCTGTTGATCATCTCCCTTAGGAGGCTGACTATTTCCACCCTGACACCCGAGTAGCCTCTTATGAGCGTGTTAAGCCTCAACACCATCATAGCCCTGGTCTCCACAACTGAGAGGGGCAGTCCCACACCTGCCGAGGTGCTCCTCACGAGGTTCTCCTGAAGCCTGCCTGCCTGGTCCCGGCCAACATTCATGTTCTGCAATTCACCAAATCCTGTGGTTACGCCATATATCGGCTGGCCGGATTCCGCCATCTTCTCCAGCGTTTTCCTGGATGCGCTGACCTTTTTCATCGCACCTGCTGAAACAGAAACGATAGCCCAGTCCCTGGAAATGGAGACGAGTTCATTTATGCCGAGAGAAGAGCCGTCAAGTGTGACGCCTGCAGGTTTGGTGCTCAAAATAAACACACCGTTTGAAGAAAGCGGAGCGCAGGTTATTATTCTTTTGATTTTTATCGGCTGTCTACTTCTTGCAACCCACGAGAACCATTCTTCTCTTGATGAAGCTGAGGTCGCTTCCCAGCACGATGGCAGCCGCAAACCCGGCATCGGCTCCCCGGAGCAAGCCTCTGCATTTTTCCGCTGTTTCACCATGGGGGTCCACTGGATAGATCCATTTGTCGAATGTCAGCCTCTCTTCCTCAATCTCGCAGCTTTTCACATCAAATCCGGCCTGCGAAAAGAGGGTCTGCCAGACTTCTGCTTCCTCTGCGGCCAGATGCGTCCTGTCCCTCTCCCTCTCGAGCCTGTTGAATTCATCTGCATGGCCCTGAGGCGAAACCATGTCCACAAGCCCCATCTTTCCACCGGGCACAAGTGCCCTGGATGCCTCCCGCAGGAACGCCATCTTGTCGCTGAAGTGGTGTGCAGCCCTCCTGCATGTTGCCACATTGAATGAAGAGTCAGCTACAGGCAGGTGCTCCGCAATCCCGATCGCAAATTCGATGTTTCCATTGCCCTGGCTGTCTGCCAGGTTCTGAGCCTCCCTGATCATGTTCTCAGTCGGGTCAATAGCAGTCACGGCCCCCACTATTTCCGAGAGTGCCACTGCGGTGAAACCTGTGCCGGTGGCTATATCAATAGCCACATCCTTCCTTTCGGCACCGATTTTCTCGAGCAGCAGGGTGAGGTCCCTCCCTCTTGCATGCGAAGTACTCTTCGAGTACGCCTCCGCGTTCCTGGAAAAGAATTCAGATCCTGCCATGGTGCGCAATTTCCAGGGCATTATTTATTGCTGCCGCACAGTCGTGAAGCTGCCGGGCGCTGCATTTCCAGCGCGTGAAAGACGGTCTTGGCGGGTGTTATGACCGAGCGGTTATCGTGGCCTGAACTTGTAGCCGTACCGTATTATGCCTGAGGCGCCCTCTTCTCCAAGCTTCCTGAAAGTGGCTTCAACATCCATGCCTATGCTTATCTTTTCAGGCTCGCAGTCAACGACCTGCCCTGTCAGCCTCACGCCCTCCTCAGTTTCAACCATCGCCATTATGTAAGGTTTCATGAGCGCGAAGTCGGGCATCGGCTCGTGTACAACTGTGAACGAATACACTTTTCCTTTTCCAGAAAGCCTGTGGTCCTTCATCCTGCCTATGCTCTTTCTTCTGCACTTGGGGCATATTTCCCTGGGCGGAAAGTATACGCCCCCGCAATTCTCGCACTTCCTTCCGATGAGGTTGTAACGGCTGGGGTTTTCTCTCCAGTACCGGGGGTTGGACATTATCACGCCCTCCGGTAGATGTGCACCACAGACGTCCCGCCTGTTCCACCCATGTTCAGCGAAAGGCCGTACTCGGCGTCATGCACCTGCCTCTTCTCTCCGCTGCCTCGCAGCTGTCTGGTAATCTCCACTGCCTGAGCGACGCCCGTGGCCCCCATCGGATCGCCTCTTGCCTTAAGTCCGCCGGAGGTGTTCACCGAGACCACACCGTTAATTTCAGTCATTCCTTCAAGTGTGGCCGGCCCGCCCTTCCCTTTGTCGAAGAAACCCAGGTCCTCGATGCTTATTATCTCGGCAATTGAAAACGAGTCATGCACTTCAGCCACGTCTATGTCCTTCGGGCTGAGACCCGCGGTCTTGTACGCGTTCCTTGAGGCGACTTTAATCGAGTCTATCCTCGTCAGCGACTCCCTGTGCTGAAGGGCGAGAGTGTCTGTTGCTGCTGCAGACGCAGCTATCTTTACAGGCTGCTCCGAGTACTTCTTCGCCTTTTCAAGAGGAGCGAGTATTACCGCTGCTGCACCGTCCGAAACAGGCGCGCAGTCGAAGACGCCCAGCGGATCTGCAACCAGTGGGGACTTGAGGACAGTGTCCATCGTTATGCCTCTCTGATACTGCGCCTGGGGGTTCATTGCGCCGTTCTTGTGGTTCTTGACGGGCACGCTGCCTATCTGCTCCCTGGTTGTGCCGTATTCGTACATGTGCCTCCTTGCCATCATTGCGAAGAGGCTGGCCATTGTCGCCCCGGAGATGCCTTCCCACTGCTGGTCTCCTCCTGCCATCTGGATAGTAGGTATCTCTTCATCTGTGACGTCTGTCATCTTTTCAGCCCCAGCAACCATAACAATGTCGTGAAGGCCAGATGCGACTGCGAGATACCCTTCCCTGAGTGCCATTCCGCCTGAGGCACCCGCCGCCTCTATGCGGACAGCGGGTATGTGAAGTGGCGACAGCCCGGAATAATCTGTCACAAGCGCACCGAGGTGTTCCTGGTCTATCAGGCTGCCTGCAGCCATGTTGCCTATGTAGAGCGCCTCAATCTGCTCACCGGCAATATTCGCGTCATTCACTGCGCTGAGACCTGCCTGCATCCCTATGTCCCTGAGCGAATGCTCCCAGAGCTCGCCAAACTTTGTGTCGCCTATGCCTATTATAGCAACGTCTCTCATTTTTATTCCTTCATCACAATTTTTCCCTTGAATTTCGCATATCTGCCGTAGTCGAGCAATTCAGACCTTTCCAGGAACCACTTCACAGTCGGGGCCGCGGCCCTGTTGTAGTTTTCCATTTCTTGAGTTATAGTTATGTCAAACCCGTCGCTTCCGGCACCGGAGCCGAATGCGACACCGAGTATCCTTTGGCCGGGTTTTGTCACATCAAGTATCGCAGAAAGGCCGATCATCATAGAAGCGGAGTATGTGTTGCCTATGTATGGGGTTGTAAGCCCTGTCTCATACTGTTTCTTCTCAAAGCCCAGTTGCTGCGCGACCCTCGTGGGAAACTTGCCGTTGGGCTGATGGAAAACGGCAAAGTCGTAATCTGAGGGCTTAGTCCCCTGTAGCTTCATAAGTTCCTTTGCACAGGTCGACACATGTCTGAAATACGCCGGTTCACCTGTGAACCTCCCGCCGTGGCTTGGATATGCCTGCCCCTCCCTCCGCCAGAAATCAGGAGTGTCGGACGTGAATGAGAATGTCCTGTTGATTGTCGCAATGACCTTCTCCCTGCCTATGATGAATGCCGCTCCTCCCGCGGATGCAGAGTACTCGAGAGCATCTCCAGGTGCTCCCTGAGACGTGTCGGCCCCGACTGCAAGCGCATACTTGACCATTCCGGACGAAACAAGGCCCATGCCCGTCTGCACAGCTGCAGTGCCTGCCTTGCATGCAAACTCGTAATCTGCGACAGTAATGAAGTGTGATGCGCCGATGGCCTCCGCAACTATCGTACCGGATGGCTTGACAGCATAAGGGTGCGATTCACTGCCGACGTAGACCGCTCCTATATCCACAGGGTCTAAGCTGCTCCTCGCCAGGGCATTCCTGGATGCCTCCACAGATATTGTTATCACGTCTTCGTCTGGAAACGGCACTGACTTGCTGTATATCATCAGGCCGTTCTTCATGGACTGCCCGTCTTCACCCCATACTCTGGCTATCTCCTCCGGGAGAATCCTGAAGCGTGGAATGTATGTTCCGTAGGTTACTATGCCCACATCTTTCTCACTGTGCCCAAACATCATTTTGCATCTTCCCCTATTCGTTCTAGCGTCTCTATCATCTCATTGAGCTCCATGTCGCTGACGAGGAGCGGTATGTTTTCAAGCTTAGATAGATGAATTGCCAGATCATCAATGTTCTCTGGCTTCTGATAAACGACCACTGCGGGCTTCATCGGATGTGCCCTGACTGCTATCATCGGCGAACGTCCGTACTTGACCTGTGTAAATATCAGAGCCCTCTGGCTGCTCCATCCGAACACCTTCAGATAGTCGTTGGCACCGAGGCTTGTTATCGCCTTGATGCTGTCCAGAACTGTGTAGCCATGAATGTCTCTCTCAACACTTATGCCTCTGGACAGGCAATCGGCGTTGAGCACACTCATCATCTCATGGAGCGACACGGAACTCTTGAATTCCCTGATGCTGAGAAGATAGTCAGGCTTTTCTTCGGTGTCAAATCTCTTGATGAACCTTCCGCCGTTCCTCTCTTCCATTTGAATGAGTGCATCCACGTATCTCTTCACCATCGTTGAGCCTGGTGATTTCCTCCGCCCTGACTCGTAGTCGCTCACAACTGAGGCAGATACCTTGAGCTCATGCGCGAGCTCAAGCTGGCTGAGATGGAACTCTTCCCTCCACTTCCTCATCGTCTTCCCTGGATCGTTCGAGATGACAATCTCGCCAGCGATTTTCTCCTTCAGGGAATTATGCATGAGCCTCGAGTATTCGTTTCCTTATATAATCATGACGATTCGCGCTTCGTCTTTTGTCGTAAAGCAGGCAAGCAAGCAAGCGAACAAGAAGAGCCTTAATTGGCCAAATTACGGCAGCGTTCTTCTCATTTGTGAACCGCCGCCTTCTCGGCGAACCTTTTCCTGAACTTGCCCAGCTTGGGGTTGATCACAATTCTGCAATACGGTTTTTCCGGGTTTTTTGCGAAGTACTGCTGATGATATTCCTCGGCCCTGTAGAATTCTGTCAGAGGCGCTATTTCAGTCACTATAGGATCGGTGAATATCTTCTCGCGGTTTATCTCTGCCACTGTTTTCTCGGCGGTACTTCGCTGCTCCTCAGTGTGGAAGAAGATTGCAGACCTGTACTGTCTTCCATAGTCTGCTCCCTGCCTGTCAGGCGTCGTTGGATCGTGCGTCATGAAGAATATTTCAAGCAGATCACGGTAGCTGATCACGTTCGGATCAAATTCGATTTGGACAACTTCTGCATGCCCTGTGGTGTTGGTGCAAACAAGTTCATAGCTTGGATTAGGTGTTGACCCTCCGGCATAGCCTGAAACAACGCTTCGCACGCCACGTACCTCAGAAAAGACTGCCTCGGTACACCAGAAGCATCCGCCCCCGAATGTCGCTTTTTCAAGCCTATCTTTTCCATCTCCGTGCACATCTTTTTCCATGCCTGCTCTCACCGCTGCAATCTGCCAAAGACATGTCCGGAAATAAACGCATCGTTTTTGTTTCAATTTCCCAGGCTGCTCTGCCTTTGTAGCTGAAAGCAAACTATCGGCAAGATCGCTCACCTGGCTGTCCCGTCTGCAAAGTGTCGTCCATTGAAAAGTTCATTATACTGAAACAAATGTCCAAATGCGCACTCGATGTAGGGTCCGTGGGGTAACTTGGTTATCCTTGTAGGTTCGGGACCTATAGATTCCG
>JBJKPR010000052.1:0-20457 GCA_046706185.1 Candidatus Sysuiplasmataceae archaeon | reverse complement strand
CGCGCCTGGCGCAGAAGCAAGCGGCTCGCCCCTGCTTATGCACTCTTCGCAGAAAACAGTTCCAGCAACTGCCTCCTTCCCGCACTTGATGCAGAACATCTCACGAACCATTGGAACTACATTGTGCAAACCTGTAGTTAAGTATCATTGAGAAGAGTGTGTCGGCCGATGCACAGTCCTCGACCCTCTCCTCAAGGATATCCGCAGTAGAATGTTAGCCCCTTCCGGCGGCATCCAAGGCCCTCCCTATGATTCGAATGCCTTATTCGCGCTTCCAACTGCGGCGTTGATGTAACCTGGCGACCGTCTGAAGCAATGCGAATTACACTGATGCCTGAAGTGTCGGCTGTGCCGAAAAACCTTCGGTTCTGTCCGCCAGAGCCCCTGCCCTCGGTTACCGTCTGATTCACGGTCGCGTGATGCTTCAGTACAGGCGGCCGCCTCCCTGCAGGAGCTGCCATTCGGTAAACGTCTGACGCGTAACAGACTCTGCCCGCATGCATTTGACATGCTGAAGATGCAGCAGGTAACGGCAGTACGGGTGCAGTCCGGAAACTCAATCCTTCCATGTACCGCCGATGACCCACACTGGTTCATCAGGATTGAAATACTCCTGGCCCTTGACCTTCAGCTCGTCGAGCATTTTCTCGTTTACCTGAACGCCGAGCCCTGGCTTGTCGCTCACTGCATAATGACCGTCCACGACAGGTGTGGAGTCAAAGACAAGATCCCTTTTCCACTGAGGAAAGAAATCATAGAACGACTCCTGTATCAGGAAGTTGGGTATGGAGGCATCGAGCTGTATTGTCACCGCGTTCTGTATAGGGCCGAACGCATTGTGGAATGCCATCTCAATTCCGTATGCTTCTGCAATCGCCGAGAGTTTTCTTGCTTCTGTGACGCCACCGCAGTTTGTTATGTCCGCCTGGAAGAAGTCAAGCAGATGCCTGGAGGCAAGAGAAACAAAGTGCTGTTTTGTGAGAACACGCTCACCCAGTGCAACTCGAATGCCTGTCCTTGACCTGTATTTTATCAGCCCCTCCATATTCTCTGGATGCACAGGCTCTTCGGCGAAAAGAGGGTTGAATGGCTCGATTGCCTTTGCAACAGCAACCGCTGAGTTCGGGTTGAACCTGCCATGATGCTCTATAAGCAGATCAACCTTTTCACCAGCAGCGTTCCTGACAGCCTCAAGCCTGGCGACTGCCTTCTTTATCCCCTCACCGTCAATCCAGTCGAAG
Source organism: Candidatus Sysuiplasmataceae archaeon (assembly GCA_046706185.1). Lineage (GTDB taxonomy): Archaea > Thermoplasmatota > Thermoplasmata > Sysuiplasmatales > Sysuiplasmataceae > JAJZXY01. Next base: position 19,216 of record JBJKPR010000052.1, on the reverse strand, counting down.
TACGGACCGAATATGTCGAATTTCAGCCCGGTGTACCCTTTTGCAACCATCTGCTTTGTTCTCTCTGCCCACTGGTCTGGTGTCACACAGTTGCTGTACCAGCCGTTGGCGTAGACCCTTACCCTGTCCCTGAAACTGCCCCCGGACAGCCTGTGGAGAGATGTACCGGTTGCCTTTCCGATTATATCCCAGCACGCTATGTCGAAGGCGCTCAGTGCGGTTGTGGACTCGAACGATTCGGAGAGGTAGAAGTCATTCTTGTACCATTCCCACCGGTTCTTCTCAACGTCGAATGGGTCCCTTCCCCTGTATACCCTGCCAACCTCCATTAGTGACGCAACCACTGGTTGCACCCTCAGGGTGGGCACCGCTTCCCCGTATCCCACTATACCGTCATCGGTGGTGAGCTTCAGTATGATTGCGGAGGATGCCCACGTCTGGCCGTGTGCCACCTCCTTCCCGAGTTGATACACTTCAAAATCCTTTATCTTCATACCAGTGGAATTGCGGAATTCATAAAAAGTGTTTGCGATGCATGCTCACGCGATATCGCCGTTTGGTGCGGCCCAAGAGACGACCCCGTTTTTCAGCGCTCCTGTTCAGTCTGTTCAAGCATCAGTCTCCCCTTCGTGTCGAATGGGGTCATGATGGGCACCGTTGAGCCCTTGAAACCTGCCGCCCTCATCAGGAGGCCCGGAGAATAGTGATAGCCGACCAGAATGGTCATCAACATTGCGCTTCATCTTGGCCTGATGCGCGGAAGTGAAAGCAGGTCTCTAAGAACTGCATTTGCTGTCTCGGGCGCACCAGCGCCTGTTCCTATGACGGTATATTCGTTTCCGCTTCCCGTCCTGTAAGTCAGTGCATTGTAGGCACCAGAAACATTGAGATGATTATCCGAGCTTACCATTTCAGGGCGCACTGAGAGTATCCTTTCTTCCGAGCTGTAGGTGGATATGAGCTTCAGCATTTTCCCTTCTTTCACTGCCGCTGCCAGCATAGGCGCGCCTATGGAATCGATGCCCGTGATCTCTACATCGCTCATTTTGAATTCAGTGCCGCAGAGAGAGTTTGCGAGTATTGTGATCTTGGCTGCGCTGTCGAGGCCCAGAAGGTCATTTGAAGGGTCTGTTTCCGCGATTCCAGCAGCTTTCGCCTCGGCAACTGCAGCCTCAAGCTTCATCCCTTCCCCCATCCTGGTGAGGACGTAGTTTGTAGTTCCGTTAAGAACGCCTTTCATCGACACTATCTCTGAAGTTGATTTCAGCATGCGCCCGAAGTCCAGGAAAGGCGTTCCTCCCCCCACAGTGGCTCCGAACCTGACTGAAACCGAATGCCTGGCAGCACTGGAAAGAACCTCACCCATGCTGAGCGCAAGAGGACCTTTGTTTGCAGTCACTATATCCATTCCTCTTTTTGTTCCGTTCAGGATGCAGTCGATGGATGGCTGCCCGTTCCTGAAGTTTGTAGTCATGCAGTCGATGAGTACATCGGCTTCTGCGAGGCCCACAGCTTCGCGGGCGTCCATACCGCTGTGCCAGCCGGGAAGGGAATGAAGATCTCCGGAACGCTTGGCAGAGAGCAGGTCTATAGGTCTGATACCTCTGCCCGCATCCAGAACACCGCTGGAATCGGCCGCAGCGACCACATTGAACTGTTCACCTGTTGCCGGGAAGAACTTGCGTTGCACGATCTCGAGTAAAGAAAGACCAACCTGACCGAGGCCGAGAAGCACCACCCGCATACCCGGCCCCCCTACTCACTTTTTCCGATGAGCAGAGAGCGAAGCTCGCCTGCTGAACTAATAATCGTTGTCGCAGGTTCGCTCGCCTCGTTGATGTCCTTAAGACCGTTGCCTGTAGTGACGCATACAACAGTCTCATCCTTCCTTATTGCACCCTTCTCCTTCAGCTGTATTGCCGCCGCCACCGTTGATGCACTTGCAAGCTCCACAAGCGAACCTTCCTCGCTCGCGATCAACCGTCTTGCGCGGATTATCTCATCATCAGTGACCGTAACTGCAAGCCCGTTCGATTCCTTCACCGCGCGCATTGCCCTTTTCCAGTTGGCGGGCTTGCCTATTCTTATCGCGGTCGCGACTGTTTCTGGCATCTCGAAAGGGATGAGCCCTTCGCTTCCCTCTCTCATTGACCTCACGATTGGGGATGCCCCTTCGGCCTGCACTGCAACAAGCCTAGGCAGCGAGCTGACAGCACCGATTGACCTGAACTCCTTGAACCCTTTCCAGTACGCCGTCATGTTACCGCCATTGCCAACCGGTATGATCAACCAGTCTGGAGCAGAGCTGAGCTGGTCACATACTTCGAATGCGCCAGTCTTCTGTCCCTCGATCCTGAACGGATTGATGGAATTCATTATCGCCGGTCCGCCCTTTCCCGACAGATCCCTTACCATGTCAAGTGCCATGTCAAAGTTGCCGTCGACCTCAAGTATAGTGGCACCGTAAATTGCAGTCTGCTTCAGCTTTGCCCTTGCCACCTTTCCCCTTGGGACAATGACGAACGGCTTCATTGATGCCTTGGCACTGTACGCTGCCATTGAAGCCGCCGTGTTGCCTGTCGACGCGCATATCGAGGACGAGAACCCTGCCGCCTTGGCGAGCGTCATTGCCACGCTCATGCCCCTGTCCTTGAACGAACCGGTCGGGTTCCTTCCCTCATTCTTTATGAAAAGCTCGCCAATGCCCACGGAGCGGGCAAGGCCATCTGAGTACTGGAGCGGTGTTCCTCCCTCGGAAAGTGACACTATGCCACCCTCATCTATTTCGGGCAGGAGGGAAGCATATCTCCAGAGAGTGAATTCCTGCGGGGGCGGAAGCAGTCCGCCGACTGATGGCTTCCTGTTTGACTCCCACTCTGAAAGGTCGCCGCATTTAGGGCAGAATGGTGATGAGGAAGGGTCCCCCGAGCTGACGGATCCGCAGCTTATGCACCTGAAGTTCATCGTTTACCTTTTCGTGATTGCGATACACGTCCTGTCTTTAAACCATTCGGCCCGTCCCGAGCATCAACGGAATGAATTATTCTAAGGTTAAATAATATGAATGACTATCATTCCAGACCTGAGGATTGAAACCGATGGCTAAACTGACATGGCTGGGACATTCGGCATTTCTGCTTGATGCAAGGGACAGAGTACTCTTCGACCCGTTTCTGACTGGGAACCCTGTAGCGAAAATGAAGGCGCAGGACGTGGCAGCGAATATCGTTCTTGTGACCCACGGGCACGGGGATCATGTGGGAGACACTGTGGACATTGCGAAGAACAACAAGGCGACGGTTGGCGCCATCTACGAACTTGCGACAAGGTTCGAGGCAAAGGGTGTGAAATCAGAGCCGTTCAACATAGGCGGCGGAGTGAAGATATCAGATACAAATGTCAAGATGGTCAATGCACTCCACTCTGCAGATATCTTCGAAGGTGAGAACCTGATGACGGGTGGAAACCCTGCAGGGTACATAGTGGACAGCGGAGTCACGATATACCATGCAGGAGACACCGGCTTTTTCGGGGACATGCGCTGGATCGGCGAATTCCATAAACCAAAGGTTGCGTTGCTTCCGATAGGGGACAGGTACACGATGGGCATAAGCGAGGCAGCGTACGCCGCAAGCGTAATAGAGCCTGAGATCGTGATACCAATGCACTACAGCACGTTCCCCCTCATAGAGCAGAATGCGGACAAGTTCAGCGAAGAGGTAAGGAAGCGGTCCGACGGGAAAGTAAAAGCAAGAATTATGAAAGTGGGAGAGACTATAGAGCTCTGACGGTAACCGATGCCCCAGAATGGATCGAAGAGAGCTGACAGGAAGGATGGCAGTCAGCCTGTCGGGTTTGCTCAGGCTATTGCAAACACTGCCTACAATGCATATGAGAAGAGGCTCCTCTCCGAAGTGAAGAAGCTTCCAACTCCAAGACATATCGCAGTGATCATGGACGGCAACAGAAGATATGCGAAGGAGATGGAGATGATGGTGCAGGATGGGCACCTGGAGGGAAAGGACAAGCTGGAGGAGGTGCTCGACTGGTGTTTGCTGCTGAATATAAAGGTGCTCACTGTCTATGCGTTCTCGACAGAGAACATGAAGAGGAACAAGGAGGAGATCACCACACTGATGAACATGTTCGAGGAGAATTTCAGACGCGTGGGTGATGATGAGCGTGTTCACAAACACGGTATCAGGATACGGGCCATTGGCCAGATAGAGACGCTGCCCAGAAGAGTCAGGGAGGCAATTGCCTATGCAGAGGCAAGAACCAAGAACTACACGAATTACACCTACAACATTGCAGTTGCCTACGGTGGAAGGCAGGAACTCGTCACGGCAATAAGAAAGATAGCCGACTCGGTGAGCAGCGGCAAGACAAAGCTGGAAGAGATAGACGAGGAGCTTGTTTCCAGATACCTCTACACAGACGGGCTGCCTGATCCTGACCTTGTGCTCAGGACATCGGGTGAGGAAAGGATATCGAACTTCCTGCTCTGGCAGGCTGCATATTCTGAATTGTACTTCAGTGATGTCTACTGGCCGACATTCAGCTTCCTTGATTTCCTGAGGGCAATACGCTCATACCAGCTCAGGCAGAGGCGCTACGGTTCCTGAACCCGGCAGCAAGCTCCTTAAGCCTGGAGCCGTAGAAAAGGTACTCCTGCGCATAGCCTGCATATCTTCCGAAGTGGGATCTCGACCATTCCCTTACCCTCTTCTCCGTCATCTTCTGCCCGCCGAAGTATAGGATTTCGATGCCGCGCCTGACCCACCTGTCGACAGGAAATGCCTCGAGCTTGTCCATGGAGAAGAGAAGTATGCAGTCTGCGACCTTCGGACCTATGCCGAAGTAGGTGCACAGTTCGGAAAATGACTCTTCATATTCCATCCTCCTGAAGCGCTTCAGGTCGACCTTCTCATCCTTTACCTTCCTCGCCGCGCTGATTATGTACTTCGCTCGGAAGCCCACTTTCATTGAACGCAGATCCTCCTCTTCCGCATTTGCGAGCGCATCCACCGTCGGAAATGTGAAGAATTTCCTTCCGTCAAAATCAACCTGTTCGCCGTAGTGCCTCGACAGGCGCTCCACATCGCCCTTTATCCGCGGTATGTTGGAATTGATTGAGCAAAGATATGAAACAAGGCATTCCCATGGATCCTGCCTGATCAGCCTGAGGCCATAGTGGCTGGCAATGGACTCCCTGATCAGTTCATCCCTGGAAAGCTCAGAGAGTATCTCCTCCACATTGTCGTCGAACCTGAACACATCGCCGACAGTTTCGAGCGTCGAGAAATATCCGGTGTCCGGGTGCAGGCGGGCGTTGAGTGTGCGCCCCTGCTGACTTATTCTGAGCACCTTTCTGCCCAGGACACAGTAATAGTGGCTCCCCTCCCTGATCCACCTGAAGGCCTGTCCGCATTCGGCACTCTGCTCAAGGTTGAAAGGCTGCGAAAGCTTGACTGTCACCTCACCGGAGCTGTCTGATTGTTCGCTGTCCATCCCTTTGGCGGGACCGGAGGTGGGCCTCATCCACCCCGCCAAGGCCGATGCAATAGTTATTTCTTTTGAGACGACTGGTCTGCCTACAGGACCTGAGCGGACCCGGTGATATCCTGACTGAAAGTTACTCAATCGTCCTCAGGGATTACATCTATATAAGCCGAGCAAGACTTTCGCCCTGCAACTCCATGTTGCATGGTCGGACAAGGCTGTCAGGAAACCGTTGAAGGCTCTGAAAAGTTGAGGAGAAACAAACGATGCACGACCTGCGCGACACAGGATCACAGGGCCAGAACAAACATGGGGCTGGCAGCCCGCCCGCTGCAGACACACACGTTCCAGGACAGGGGGATCGCATGTGAGAAAGGTTTACGTTGTAGGAAGCTCAATGTCAAAGTTCGGAAAGATGAGCGAGAGCAGCAGGGAATCCATCGCTGCGACATCCATGAAGGCTGTGGAGGACGCCGGCATTTCTCCCCAGGATGTTGACGCGGCTTTCTACTCAAATGCATTCGGTGTTACTGAAAGCCAGCTTCACTTGGGGCCGCTTATAAACAGTGCAATCGGGATACCGGAGAAACCTTCGATCGCAGTCGAGAGTGCCTGCTCAAGCTCGAGCGCTGCCCTGCACGAGGCGTTCGTGCATGTGGCTAGCGGATTGGAAGACGTGTGCCTTGTGGCGGGCGGTGAGAAACTAAGCCATCTCGGAACTATGGCCGCCACGACCTACTTCGCGATGGGTTCTGATTTCAAGTATGAGGCGGCAAACGGTGTCACCTTTCCCGGCCTCTACGCTTCAATGGCAGTTGCACACATGAAGAAGTACGGAACTACCCAGGACATGCTCGCGAGCGTGGCTGTCAAGAACCATGAGAATGCACTCAGCAACCCGCTTGCACACATACAGAAGAAGCTCACCAAAGAGGCGTACATGGCGTCACCCCTGATTGCCTACCCATTCCACCTGTACGACTGCTGTCCCTTCTCAGACGGTTCATCCGCCGTCGTGCTTGCATCGGAGGAGAGGGCAAGAGAGCTCCGGGACGACTTGGTTGAAATCTCCGCCAGTGAAAGGGCTGGGACAGTGGCAACACTGCAGGACAGGGAGGACATGACGAGCATTGAAGGGGCAGCACTTGCCGCCCGGAAGGCATTCAGCAGGGCAGGAATATCGCCCGCAGACGTTGACGTGGCGGAAGTTCATGACTGTTTTACAATTGCCGAGATAATCGCCATCGAGGACCTTGGTTTCTTCAGAAGAGGTGAAGGCGGACAGGCATCCGTGGATGGTGAAACGGCAATTGGCGGCAAGCTGCCTGTGAACCCTTCGGGTGGACTGAAGGCGAAGGGGCACCCGGTCAGCGCAACGGGCGCGGCCCAGGTGCACGAGCTCTACGAGCAGCTTCTTGGAAAGTCAGGGAACAGGCAGGTTTCTGGTGCACTGGTCGGGCTTGCACACAATGTGGGTGCTACCGGCGGTTCATGTACAGTGCACATATTGAAAAGGGTGAGGTGATATCACGCCCGGAGAAAAGGCGGAGGGAGTGGTGGCCGATAGCATCGAGGGGCTGGTGTGCGGGGAGTGCGGTCACTCAAGCGTGACGCACACGCTGATATGCAAGCACTGCGGGTCGAAGGTGCTGAACAAAAGGAAGCTCTCCGGCAGGGGTGTCGTTCGCTCTTTCACAATATTGAATGTCCCGTCGGAGAGTTTTGCATCTGAAGCGCCATATGCTTACGTTGTTGTGGCCCTTGCGGAGGGGTGCGGCGTTTCAGGCTATATGCCCGGAGTGAAGAGCGCGGATGAAATAGCCGTCGGAGACGAAGTGGCATATGCAGGACGAAGGGGGACGGCGTTAGTCTTTGCCAGGAAATAGCAGCCGCAGACCGTAAGCATTCCATGGCGGAAAAGAAAATCTACCGCCTGCCAGATTAGACAGCCAAGAAGGAAGGTGCATCAATGCTCGAAGCCGGAAAGGTTGGAGTTGTAGGGGCAGGGACTATGGGCTCGGCAATCGCCGAGGTGATGGCTTTCAATGGAAAGGATGTAGTCCTGCTGGACAGGTCAGAGGATCTGCTCCGGAAAGGAATAGTGAACATAGAGCGTATCCTGAACCACCTGGTGGCCTATCATTCCAGAAGGGCGGATGAAGAGATAAGGCGCATCGAGGGGTTTGGCATCTCACTCGCTGATGAGCAGAAGCAGCAGGTCAGAAAAGCGCTCAGACCGGAATACACGGAGGCGGACAGCAGCAGGATAATGTCGAAGATTGAGACAACAACTGATTGGAAGGAAATGAAGGATGCAGGGCTTGTCATTGAGGCTGCATTCGAGAAGCTTGAGGTAAAGAGGGAAATATTCAGGGAGCTCGATGCGTTCACCGCAAAGGACGCGGTGCTTGCTTCAAACACATCTTCCATCTACATCACTGCAATTGCAGCCGCAACGGCAAACCCCGACAGGGTCCTGGGGACCCATTTCTTCAATCCCCCCTACACACTGCCGCTTGTCGAGATCATACCCGGTCTTCAGACGAGGGATGGTCTCTCAGAGGACGTTGCCTCGTTCATAGGCAAACTCAGGAACCACAGGCGTCAGATGGTGCCTGTCAGGGTGAAGGAATCTCCCGGATTTGTCGTCAACAGGCTTCTGGTGCCGGCACAGAACGAGGCGTGCTTCATCCTTCAGGAGGGGCTCGCATCGGCAGAGGACATAGACACAGCAATGAAGGCAGGGGCAGGATGGCCGATGGGGCCGCTGGAGCTTGCTGACATGGTAGGGCTCGACATCGCGTACGACGTCTCAAAAGTACTGTTCGACGAGTTCGGCGACCCGAAGTACAGACCTCCTGCCATCTTGAAGAGGATGGTGCAGGCAGGGCTTCTGGGAAGGAAAAGCGGGAAAGGATTCTACGACTACAGAAAGTGAGTCGTCCTGGTGAGGTCATGATTGAATTCGAGTTCACAGAGGAACAGGATCTTCTGAGGAAAAGCATAAGAGAATTCCTGGAATCGGAACTGAGGCCTCTGTCGCCTCAGATAGACAGAGAGGGCCTCTTCCCTTCCTCAGTGATAAGGAAGATGGCAGAGGCAGGATACCTTGGAGCACCGGTTCCCGAAAAGTACGGGGGGTCGGGACTGGGCAAGATCGGTTACTGCATTCTGATGGAGGAGATCGGCAGGGTCGATGCATCGGTAGGAACAATCCTAGGTGCCCACTCATCGCTTGGATGCACCGCACTGCTCTACTACGGAACGGAGGAGCAGAAGATGAAATACCTGGTTCCTGCAGCGAGGGGAGAGAGTATTCTGTCGTTCAACCTGTCCGAGCCAGGCGCCGGTTCTGATGCGCTGTCAATTCAGACTGCAGCGCTAAGGGAGGGCGATGGCTACACCATAACAGGATCCAAGATGTGGGCAACGAACGGCAAGGAGGCGGGAACGTACATCGTTTTTGCAAAGACGGGTGAGCCGCGTGATAAGGGAGGCGGCATAACTGCGTTTATTGTTGAAAGGGGGATGAAGGGCATTATCATCGGAAAGGAAGAAGACAAGATGGGCATCAGGGGGAGCAGCACGATGCAGCTCTTCTATGATGGAGTGCATGTCCCTGAAGAGAACGTCATAGGTGAGCCCGGGGAGGGCTTCAGAGTTGCGATGACGTCGCTTGACATAGGCAGGATTTCACTCTCCGCGTGCTCTCTCGGCTGCGCCGAGAGGGCAATTGAGCTTGCATTGAAACACTCGAGGGAAAGAGTGCAGTTCGGAAAGCCGATTTCAGAACAGCAGGCTATACAGTTCAAGATAGCCGATATGGGCATGAGAACACATGCGCTTCGGTATGCCGTCTACCTGGCTGCCAGGAGGGCGGAGAACATGGGCACCAATCCAGGAGAGTGGAAGAAGGAGAAAAGGCAGCAGCTGACGAGGGAGGCGGCAATGGTAAAATGCATGGGCTCGGAGACAGCATCATACTGCGTCAACGAGAGCCTTCAGATACACGGAGGTATCGGGTTCATGAAAACCTCTGAAATAGAGAGGATGTACAGGGATGCGAGAATTTCCGAGATATACGAGGGTACGAACGAGATACAGAGGATGGTCATAGGCAGAGACATGATAAGGCGCGGGTGGGAATAGAGGAAAGGACGGAAGCCATCAACAAAGGTTATATCAGATTTGGTCATAGATGCGGACCGTCAGGCTGTTGTGTTGAATATGGCACAGGTAATGAAGATAATGGCAATACTCTACCATTCAGGTCAGAAGGTTGAATACCTTCTTATGAGGCGTCCACCTGCGAGGGGCGATTACTGGACTGCAATTACAGGTCATGTCGAAAAGGATGAGAAGCTGCTCGACGCGCTTTCGAGGGAAGTGATGGAGGAGACAGGGATCGGGGAGGTGAGCTACATAATCGACCTGCGGGTACCTTTCAGATATACCAAGGGGGGAGACGATATCGAGGAGCACTCCTTCGGCGTCCAGGTGGACACGAAAGAGGTCAGGTTATCCGATGAACACACCACGTTTGAGTGGCTGGAATATGAAGCCGCCCTCGAGAGGCTCAAATGGGACCAGCAGAAGAACTCCCTCCAGGTGCTCAACGACATGATAAACCTCTGAGTGCGAAAGGGCGTCCTCAGAGCACCGATGCGAGACAATGCCAGCGTACGTAACATATTTCGTCTCGGACCACAATTTATAAATTATCAACCTTGATAACGACGTCACGCTGGCAACAGCAGAACAGTCGCAGCGGTTCATGCAAGAGTCTTGAGACAGGACAGAGGATGGGACTGGTGGTTCATGTGAAGTTGGGTCTACGGGCATTACTGGGGGGAGTAGTGGCCACGCTGGTCATTTATGCGATCGCAGCACCCGGCCTCCTTCCTTCTTATGATTATGTGACGCTCTTCATCGCAGGGCTTGCATCGGGCGCAATAACGAGCAGGAGGGTACTGACAGGAGCCTCTGGCGCGTTCGCAGTGTCCTCGATCCTGGTTGTGCTCACATCCACCATCTTATGGTTCGGTGTGCTCGATTACAACAGGATCCTCATGGCGCCGTTTGTCTTCTTCAACGAGTTCTTTTCAAGCTCATCCGGTGTTCCACAGGAGATATTTGTTTTTGCAATCATCATGATCATAAGCGCGATAGGAGGGGCTATCGGCAGCCTCATGCTTCGCGGTTCACTCCTGCTCATTTACGGGCAGGAGGAAGAAACCAAGAAACAGCTCTCTGAGGTGGACAGGCTGACCAGAAGGCTGGAGATGCTTGGAAAGGAGAGAGAAAAATTGGAGGAGGAACTAAGGGTATGTGATATAATAGAACAGGGAGCTAAAACAAGAATAGCGAGGAATGAGATGACACAGAACGATTACGACTCCATAATCTACAACAACGACAACTACAGGGCCAAGCTGCGAGGAAGAATGGAGAAGGTCGGTTCTGAGATAAGCCAGCTCAGGCTGGATATTGAAGCCAGGAAGAAGGCGAAGGAAGATGACCCGAAGGAAAGACCTTCGGCCAACTGAACCTCCAGGCGCTCCAGGGTTTTTGACATGTTGAGAAATCTTGTTGGAACACGTTCAGGGAGGCGCATCATTGCGGTCCTTATAATCGCCGTTCTTGTTGTCTCATCGCTCGCAGTATATCTGCAGATGTCACAGCAGAAAAATGTCAAGCCGCTAACCAGGCCAGGCGGGTCTGGCTATGTATCTGGCATACCTGACACGGTCAATCTGACAGCTGTGCACGAATGGACTTTTCCACTCAGTCTTGTGGTTACAGAATCGTATGTCTCAGGCATTGTCGTCAACATAACACATAATTCCACATTTTCAAACACGATAGCCTATTTTTCCACCACTGGAAACAACTGGAAGGAGCAGAACGGTAACCTTACGCTCGAATCCAACCTCTCATACTACGCAGCAGGGAACACAGACAGCAGCATCAGTCTTGTGATCCTCGGGAATGCAGATGCCGCCGGCTGGATTGGCATATCCGTCCATTCTGTGCTTGGCAGCATTACTCCTTCGTTCAAGGAGGTGCATGTCTTCGGCTACAAAGGAGGGACGCCGTTGCCCTCAGTGAAATACATAAGGTTCGGCAATCTGCCCGCATCACTTACGGTCAGCTCTGGAAGCAGCGGCGTCTACGGCATACACTACAGCTCGCAGGGGACAACAGGAGGCATCGGCTGGACCACTAACACATCGTGGGTAACGGCGGAGACTTCAGACACGGCGCACGCCGCCGCATCCTACACAGCCCCATCCGTCGATGTAAACACAACATACGTGGTGAACATAACAGCAACATCAGGAAACGGCATCACAAACTCATCCACGCTGACGTTTCTGGTTGTGGCGGGCGGCCAGCAGGTATCTCCGTCGATATCGCTGGACAATTTGCCTGCGACGGTCAACGTCTATCCGGGCGAAGCTGGGGCGTTTGTGCTCAACTACACAGCGATCGGCATATCAGGTGGACTTTCCTGGTCTGCGAACAAGAGCTGGGTTGATGTGTCAACTGTAAACGGGACAGCAGCCTACGCGAACTACACGGCACCGGTAGTCTCAACGAACAGCTCGTTTGTTGTGCTTATCTCAGTTGTTTCCGGAAACGGAGCGAGCAATGCGTCCACACTTACTTTCAACGTCCTGGTCAACCAGACAAGTCCACCGCAGGCGAGCATCGGCTTCGACAACCTTCCGGCAACGATAACAGTCATGTCTGGAAGCAAGGGTCAGTACAATATCAGCTACACAGCGATCGGCATATCAGGCGGACTTTCCTGGTCTTCGAACAAGAGCTGGGTTGATGTGTCAACCGTAAACGGGACAGCAGCCTACGCGAACTACACGGCACCATACGTCGATGTAAACACAACATACGTGGTGAACATAACAGCAACATCAGGAAACGGCATCACAAACTCATCCACACTGACGTTTCTGGTTGTTGCGGGCGGCGCTCTGGTTCCTGTCGCAACATCGAATATTACAACAGAGATCTGGATGAACAATTCCGAACTCGAGGCTACAATAAACGGCGGAGTGCACCTGAACCTTGTGCTTCCCTCCGGCCAGAGCAACAGCTCTGTGCTCATATACACATCGATACGCATGAACAATTCCGAACTCGAGGCTACAATAAACGGCGGAGTGCACCTGAACATACGCTCCAGTTCACAGGCCAACCTGACAATCTACGTCTACACAGCCATTTACATCAACAACTCCGGAATGGAAGTCAATGTGAACGGAGGCATTGATGTGAATGTAAGCAGCCAGAACGTTTCAGTCACGCTTGTACAGCACACACTGATTGAAAGCGTGAACTCGAGCATCAGCATTGACTTCGGCCATATCGGCACCAATGTCAACCTGCACATGTCAGACAACAGCAGCATTGCAGACAGCCAGGCGCTGCAGTACGGTCCGTTCTTCACAGAGTTCTATCTGAACAACTCTGAGCTGGAGATACACATCAACGGAGGCGTAAGAGCAAGCTTCTACACAGCGGAACCTGGTTACGGTGGTGTTGCGGCCGTCTACACATACATAGGGCTGAACCACTCGGAACTCGAGATAGAAATAGACGGCGGTGTTTCAATCAACCTGCTTGGCTTCGCACCTGGACAGAGTGTGTTGAACACTACAATTCTGCTGAACGGCACTGAAAGAGAGATCGAGATGGGCGGACTGAGAATACCTTCCGTTCCGGGCTACGGCAGTCAGGATACTGGGGACCAGTCTTCGACAGGTTATGCGGCAAGCCAGGTGGCCGCCGCGGAAGCGGGTGCAATCGTGAACTCGCCAACGACGATGAAGTTGGCATCCCATACAGGCATTGCACCAGCAGCTTCGAGCGGCACCGGCGGCACAGCGCCGGGAGAAGAAGGGTTCATGCAGATTGTGACACTGCCTGGCACGTTCAGCGGACCGCCGCAGTCTTCTGGTCCTCCGTAACATGGACCGCCAAACTGCTCCCTTAAACCTTTTCAATTCATTCCCTTCTGTTTTTCCCAATAGAAAGATTGAATACAAACAGGATGATTACATCGGTGTGAACCTGAAAGTTGAGCTGCTGGACATACTTTCCGTTGTGGTTCTTGTAAGTGTTGTTCTTCTTGGCTACGTCCTGATTTCACCAACTGCGATACAGCAGGACATGAGCGCGATGGGGCTCATGCAGAAGCCCGGGCAGGACGCGCACTTCTATCTGAATGTGAGCGCCCAGGGAGGGTTCAGGGAGATATCCCTTGACATAGGAAATGTGCACTTCAGCAGTCCCGCAGGATGGAGCTACACGATAAGCAGTCCGTCCTTCACTGTCGTCTCATCCCGTAATTTCACAAACGAAATAGTTATCTCAATACCGCCCAACGCGACAGCGGGAAGCAATGCTACACTGAATTTCCAGCTCTACTCAAAAGGCACCCCCTCCGCCTTTTCAAACAGCTACACGCTTACAGTCACTGCATCCACAAGCCAGTTCGTCCAGCAGAGCGGTGAGGTTCTCACAGCAACCGTATCCGGCCTCAACTTCGTTCCCTGGTTTGCTGTAGTGGGGCCCATAGCCCTTGTGACGACGATGGTAGGGGTAGGCATAATTGCTGTCAGAAACAAGCGCTGATATCAGGCCTGCTTTTCATCCTTCCCGGCCGGCGATGACGACTGCCGTTCTGACATGTAAAGTATTGCGGCAACTATGTGGGAGCAGAGCACGCCCTTGCCTGCCTTGAGGCTTCCAAGCCTGCATGTGCAGTTGAAGGTGTCATCGCTCATCAGCCTAACATCATACCTCTGGTGCTCCCCCTCCACAAACAGATAGGCGGACTTTTCTGTCTCAGTGTCCATCGTGACACCTCCACGTCTGAAAATATCCTCGCCCTTTCTGTATATGGAAGACCTGAGCACCACACTATTGGTAACGTGGCCGGGGCTATTTACAGTTAGCATGATGCTCAGAGCTTTCTTCTCCTCGACAGGGAGTAGCTTATCAGCGCAGCGACTATGATAGCGACAGCGAGCACTATGAATGCAGTCTCCCCCTTCAGAAGGTTCAGAAGTCCAAGCGACTGCACGCTTACGGTGACGTTCGCGTGAGCAGTGTCTCCTGAGAGGTCAGTCACAGTAAGAGTGACAACTTTGCTGCCGCCAGACTGGAATACATGAGACACTGGATTGCCGGCGGAAGTGCTTGCGTTGTCAAAAGACCATTCATAGAAGTAGCCGCCCGCACCGCCTGAAACAGTTGCAAGGAATGTAACGTTGAAAGGCGACACTCCGCTGGTCGAAGGCGAAACCGTGATGTTCACTGCCACTGGAGTGTAGACGTGGACGGACATCGTTGTGCTGGAGGTTGAGCCGAGAGAGTCTGAAACAGTCAGTGTCACCTGGTAAATGCCCGTGGTCGAGTAGTTCACATAGATTACACGGGAGTTGGAAGTATAGGGCCCAGTACCGTTACTGTACGACCACGAATAGTTGAACCCGGGTGTCCCTCCGTTCTGTGAGGCCACAAGCATCAGGTAGAGCGGAAAGCTGCCGCCTGTTCTGTTGGACAGTATCACTGCCTTGAGAGGAGGGGCAACACGGACAATCACCGTTGCCTGAGTGGTGTAGTACCCCCTCGACGAATTGGTGGATGGTATGTACGCGGTAAGCAGGGCAGTGAAGTTGCCTCCCTCGGTGTAGGTGTGCTTCACTGAGGGGGAGGTCGTGTTAGGTGAGTAGCCCGAATCCCCGAACGCCCAGATGTAATATGGTGAGGAAAGGATGGGAGGAGGATTAGAAAGAGCGCCCGTGAAAGTCACGGTCAGGTTGGCGTCTCCAGAGGAAGGCGATGCCGACAGTGTCATGGGATTGCTGTTGCTGTCGCTGTAGACGGTGACGTTGACATACGACGAGGCTGTTGCTGAGACGTTATCCGTGACCGTTGCCCTGAAGTGGTACACTGCCGCGCCCGTGAGGTCTGCAAGCATTCCGACTCCGTTCCCGTATTTGCTTCCGTTGAGGTACCACGAGACGCTGTACGGTGCAAATCCACCTGAAATGTTTGCGTAAAGCGAAGTTTTGAGCGGTGCATCTCCCCAGTACGGAGTTGCGGAGGCGCTGACGGACAATGGCTTGGCAGGTATCTTTGCAAGCATCAGGGCAAGGCTGGTAACATCAGGGGAGCCGAGACCGGTCACGAGGTCGTAACCAGGTCCCGCGGAATAGTATCCGTTGTTGCCGCGGGTTATGTCGTAGAATACCTTGCTGTAGTTTGAGCTCAGTGAAATCGAGTATATTGTGGGGTTTGGAAAACCAAGGTTATGCTCACCCGACGAAGTCCTGAGCTGGTTTTCAAGGCCAAGTACTGCTGCCCATATGGGCGCACCAAAGCTCGTCCCTCCCGCACCGACCCACCCGCCTGGATTGCTTGCCGTAGGGTAATAGACAAAATACCCGGAGGCAGGCATTGCATCGAAAGCGACATCAGGAACACCCCTTCCCTTGAGAACTATGCCGCCCGGGAGTTTTGCCTGGTATGCCGGGGCAGGAAAAACGGTACTTATGCCCCCGCCGCTCTTGTTCCACGAGGTTTCGGAATACCTCACAACGTTTGAACCGCTCTGAGTCAGGTTCAGCCATGTTCCACCCACAGCCGTTACCCATGGGGAAGAGGATGGAAAATCTGGTGTGAGCTGGGATGTGTTGTCATAAGCACCGTAGTCGCCGGATGCGGTAGTGATGGCTATGCCCTGGGCCGCAGCCTGTTTGAATATGTTGTTGTCAGCAGTTATCGTTGACGATGGTGTACCGCTCTCGGGGGTGCCCCAGCTTGTGCTTGCAACAGAAGAGAGGTTGTGTGACACCACATAGTCGAATAGATTGGTGAAAGTCGAGATCTGTGCATTTGGACCCTCTACTACATTGATTGTGGCGTTGGGGATTATGGCGGACATCCATTCGACGTCGAGTGTCGTCTCGAGGCTTAAGTTGCCTGTTCCTCCAAGGGGCTGTATCTGGTTTACCAGGTATGGTGTTATGCCAAACTGGCTGTCAAAGTACTGGAGTGTGCTGTTCTCGAAGGCGAATGCAGTGACTATTGAGACAGACACGCCTGTCCCGTATATTCCCCTGCCGTAGAGGCCTGTCATATTGTAAGCTTCCTTGATTGTTGCCGGATTGAATGGCGAAGTTGCAGTGGGTGAAGTGGGTGGAACGTACGACGGGGATAAGGTGAGGGCCCTGCCCTGGTAGACTGAAGGGTGAGTGAACTGGACATAGTCCTGGAGCCCCTCTATTCCGTTTAGAGCCGTCGCGAGGGGGAAGGGCAGCGAAGGCTGCCCTGTGGATGAGTAGTAGCTCCTTCCTGCGATATCAAGAGAGTAGAATGAGACGCCAAGCGCGTCATGAAGCTGCTGTTCTGTCGCAGAAAAGGTAACCAGGGTGCCATCGCCGTAGAGGTACTCAAGCACGGCGCCGTAACCTTCCATGTAGTGTTCAAGGCCTGTGACAGCAGACTGCGACGGCGCAAAGCGTGAATAGAACTGCTCAGGAGAAAGCCAGTGATGGTACATAGTGCTTCCCGGTGTGTAGAGTGAGGTGAGAAGGGCATTCAGGCCAACTCCGTTTGTGAAATCGAGTGAGAACGTGACATTCAACCTCTGTCCGGACTGAGCTGCCACATTGCCTGCGCCGAGGGGTATGCCGATGGCGTCGGACATCACAGGCAGCTTAGGCAGGGTCGCGGCTTCCCCGCCCGATGAAGCGACCTGAATCGAATAAACAGTGACCATGGCGAAGGCGAGAAGAATTGCAAGTACTCTCTTCATCTGCACTACGATCCTGACCGTTGATAAATCTCTTTGTTTTCAACTATCGGGAGAGATGGTCCCATTCACAGACTCCCGGAGCTGAGACAGCCAATCCCTATGTCTTCCGCTATTTAAGCATGACAACAAACAGCAAGCAGGCTTCTGCTTGCCAGAAGACGCCTGCCGCCTGAATTGCAGGCCGCCGTTAGTTCATCAGGCTACAGCAAGGCTTATTATATTGCAAAAAATAGGAAAAGACAGGTGAAATAACAATGACCAGCAAGGAAGAGGTCCTTGAAGTCCTCAGGGAATGTTACGATCCTGAAATACCGATCAACATCGTTGACCTTGGGCTCGTATACAAGGTGGAGATAGACGGGGAGAAGGTGGCCGTGGAGATTACGCTTACTGCCCCTGGATGCCCTGTGAGCGGACTGCTGAGGGATGATGTTATGAGCAAGATTCTGTCGATCAAGGACGTCAAGGAGGCAAATGTGGATATTGTATGGGATCCGCCATGGTCGCCGGAGAAGATGTCGGAAGATGCCAAGAGGCAGCTCGGCTGGCTTGCCTGAACGGCCGGCAGCTGGTTACTTTTCGGTCTGCTTCGCTGGAAATGAAGCTCAGAAGTTGACCCCGTACTTCGAGGCCAGCTTGACGACGTCCTTGTCCGGCCACTTGTAGTATTCCTTTTCAGTAATCACAACAACGTCAATACCGTTGCCTGTGGCCGCGTCCCGCTTGAGCGCAGAGCAGAGCGCCCTGACGGCAAGGTCAAATGCATCCTCCCTTGACATTTCGGTCGACTTGTACCTGTCCTCCATCACGCCGTAGACGTACGGCGACCCGGAACCCACGGAAATGAAGTCGTCCTTCTCGGCTCCGCCGGCAGGATCGACGGAGTAAACATGCGGCCCTCTGGAATCCACACCAGCAATGATCGGGAATGTATACTCGGGGAAGAACTTTGTCTGATTGAGTATGTTCGCCAGAAGTGTTGCTACACCCCCTACGGATATCTCGTAACCGTTCTTGAAGAAGAATATGCCACTTTCGGCCTGGAGCACCTTTACCATGTGCTGGCTGTCTCCCACACCCCCGGCTATTGTCATTGCGATGTGATCTGTCACCTTGTGAAGTTTTGAAATCGTTTTTGAGCTTATCATAGTGTCCATCGTTGCTCTTCTGTCAGTGGCTATGATGACGCCATCGCGCCACTTGAATGCAAGAGTTGTAGTGCCTGTCGACTGGATCATGTTCTGCATAAACTGAGTTAAGCTCATTCGGTATATTAACACGTTGCCGACACTAATGTTAGAATAATGAAATAAAAGGGGTTTGTGCTGAAGCCAGAGAAAATCGGTCCTCTCTTACTTCTTCATCACTTTCATGAAACCGCCGCTCTCGTGAACGGAAAGCCCGCGGACATAGAGAAGGTTCTCAAAGTCTTCCCATGATGTCTCCTCGAGACGGGGGTTGTTCCCCTTTGTGAACTCGAGTTTTGTCGTTCCCTTCACCTTAGCCGGTCTCAATCCCTTTGAATAGGCGATGCGCTTCGCTTCTTCAAAAGGTATTTCTCTCATTGCCATTTCATGCATCCCTCTCTTCTGTTTTGTCGCCGGAGCGACTGTTGGCTATATGGCCAAGCGAGTATATCATACTTTCCGTCTGACAAATGTCGTACCAGTCATGCCGATATTCTGCAAAAAAGGGCTGACAAATGAAATAACTGTGATACTGCATACACCACCTCTCAGTGCTGTTGGGGGCCGTGCAGCGGGTGTGATTTGAAAATGTCAGGAGCGAGCTGGGGCAGGAACGGCGTGAGGCTGGACATACCGTTCTCCATTGCGGGGGTCAGCACGCTCATGCTCCTCGAGAGCGCGG
>JBJKPR010000051.1:0-22733 GCA_046706185.1 Candidatus Sysuiplasmataceae archaeon | reverse complement strand
GCTGATGGCGGTGGAACCCGACGGGCTCGACAACACGACGTTAGTTTTGCCTACTCCTCCCCCTCGCAAGGCGAATAAAAGTCAAGTTGCCCCCTATGCAAGGTGAACACCGCCACGGCCTGTCCTTTCAAACACATTTGTTTTCGCAATGCCCTTGTGTTGAGTGAGAGGGCGGTGCCATTGTTGCTTCCTGCGACGTTATAATAAAACCGAGACTGTTATACGGGCGCAGATGTGCATTCTCTCCGATTCAGAAATAACGGAAATGGCAGGCAGACAGCTTCTGATTGCAGACGGTTTCGACGCCCGGTCGCTCACCCCTAACGGTTACGACCTCAGGATTGCCTCCGTACAGGTGGGAGATGAAGAGAGGCTCCCGGCCGAGGACGCTGAGATCCCTGCAGGCAGATGGTTCGCAGTATCCACCATGGAGAAGCTGAGCCTCCCTGGGAACATCACTGGCCAGCTGTGGATCAGGAGCACATACGCGCGGAAGGGCGTGATATCCAGCTTCGGCAAGGTGGACGCCGGTTTCATTGGCATCCTTACCCTCACTGGCTTCAATGCGTCGTCCAGACCTCTCAGCCTTTCGAAGGGGACGAGGTTTGTGCAGGTCGTCTTTGAGAAGATGTGCTCTCATTCGCAGAACAGCTACGGGGAAAGGTCCGGAAACTACCAGGGGCAGGACAGGCTTACGTTAGAGCCTGTCCGGAAGTAGTCCTTCGGAGAGAGAAGTGGTAAATTCCCTGCACCGGTGAATAGCTCTTCACCTTCCTCACGGAGTCCGCCGTGAGGCCATGGACTCCGAACTCATCAGCGCGCGCCGCCGCGCTGCCTTCATCTATCAGTTCGTAGAATTCTATTGTTCCGCTCGCGGAGAGGAGTTCCGTGGCATGAGCGAGGAATGCGGCCGAACCGGAAGGCAGGTTCATCAGTATCCTGTCAAATCCGCTGCCGGTGTATTCGGCTGCATCCATCAGATGTGCCTCGATGTTCCGCACGCTGTTTGCCACGGCATTCTCCTTGAGGTAGGAGACTGCATAGGGATTAATGTCGAGTGAGACCACACGCCCCCTTGTTGCCCGCCTGGCAGCTTGTATGGAAAAAGGGCCGACGCCTGCAAACATGTCAAGGATCCTCTCATCCTGTCCTATGGTGGAGCACACGCGCATCCTCTCTGATGCAAGCCTTGGGGAGTAAAACGTCTTCGAAACATCCAGCTTCAGTCTTATACCGAATTCTGTAATTTCTGTTTCAGTCCCTCCTCTTCCGGCAACAGCCCGCACTGTTCTCGTCCTGTAGGGGCCAGACACGCCGCTGTCTATGAAAACGCTGTCGAGCGACTTGTTGGAGTTCAGTATCGCTTCGCCAATGTTCTTCTCGTACCCCACAAGCTCCCCCGGGAGCTTGAGAATCGCCTTGGTCCCAACAACATCGAACGAAGAGGGGAGGTACCTCTTCAGCCCGGCCGGGATGACCGCGGATTCCCTGTAGCCCCCCCTCGCCCCTCTTTCCTGGAAATCGGCCATGCACCGTTCCCCCACGAACCGGGCGCCCGGGTAGTCTGTTACCGGCAGGAGAACATGTTCCCCTTCTGTTGCAATCCTGAGTTCCCTGTTCAGAAGCCCAAGGGCGGCGAGGCTCTTTCTTGCCTCTTCCGCGTCGGCAGGCAATATTCTAATGCCCTTGGAGCGCATGGACAGACGATAAGATGGGCACACTTGTATTTGTGGGTGCTGGGCTCGGAGATCCGAAGTCCATGAGCATCGAGGCTCTTGATGAAATAAGGAGTTCTGACAGTGTTTTTCTCGAGACTTATACCACGTTTGTGAACGCTTCGTTTGCCGGTGAACTCCTTGCACTGACTGGCAAGGAGGTAATGACAGTAGGAAGGGCCGCTGTCGAGAAAGGCGAGACAATCCTTGCTGCAGCCGAAGCGGGGAGGGCAGTACTGGTGGTGGGCGGCGAGTCTATGTCGGCGACCACGCACGTCTCCCTGAGGATAGAGGCAGCCAGGAGGGGAATAGAAACAAATGTGCTGTTCGGTCCCTCTATCTTCACAGCCGCCCCGTCGCTGCTTGGACTGCACCAGTACAAGTTCGGAAGGACGGTGTCCATTCCAAGGTTCCAGCCCAACTACAGGCCGCTGAGCCCGTTCAGGCTCATCGAATCGAATTTCACCGCCGGCATGCACACGCTCGCGCTGCTTGACGTGGACGCTGAGCATGGCTACTTCATGTCGCCCGTCGAAGCATTTGATGAGATGACCGAGGTCGGAAATGAAAGCGGCTCGTCAATACTTACGGACAGGACGTTTGTGTGCACTGTCTCAAGGGCGGGAAGGAAGGACTGGCGGACTGACTGCGGGAGGATTGGGAGATTGAAGCATTCCAGCTTCGGTCCTCCTCCGCATTGTATTGTCATACCGTGCAGACTCCACTTCCAGGAGGCTGAAGCACTGGAAGCGCTCTCCGGGGGGAAAATGGATGATATGGCCGGACTGGTTGAATAGCCGCGTCAAAACAAACCAAGTGCGCCGATCCTGTTCTGGCCCCGGCCATGAGCCGTCTTCGGCCAGACGGTGACGCTGCAGTCGTGCAGAAGCCTGGCAGCCTCATTCCCGAGCCTTTCAGGGCTGTCATCAAAACCGCCTGCCATTGAAAGGAACAGATGCACCTCCTTCAGGCGCCCTCCGTCATCCCCCAGCTCAGTGACAATCGACTGCGCCGCCTTTTTCTCCCAGTCCAGGCCGGACATGTGGCTAACCGCGTAAATCCCTCTGCGCCTTATTCCCCTCAGGCTCTCGATGAATTCCCTGTCGGAGCACTGCATCAGTTCCTCAAGCGGGGAGAGGACTATCCTGTTCATTATTTCGAGCGCCCTTGTTATTCTCACGTTTGCCATCGTGCTGTTTATAATGTTGTTTTCGAATGCAACCGTAATGTTGGCGGCCGACTCAAGCCGCTCCAGGGCCTTTCTTGCAGACGCCCGCCTGACCACGCCCTCGACCACAAAGGGGAGCGCGACAGATGCTATGACAGGCTTCCCCAATGCTTTCCCGGACCTTGCGACTGCTGATGTCGCGACTCCTCCCGCAAACCCTCCGAGGCCGCCGACCACGAGTATCGCATCGGCTGTTTCCGCTTCCGCCTCAAGCCTGGAGAAGAAGGCAGGGCTCGCCGCTCTTATGAGCGAAACATCCATTTGTGACAGGGCGATCGCACTCCTGTCGACGCGTATGTCCGCCCCTTCTGCGCTGTCTGCTACAACGCTCCGCTTCCAGCCCGAAGCGGACACCATGTTCCTGCCTGCTCCGCCGCAGCCCACCAGCAGGGAATCGGGCTCCCGCCCTTTATCCGACCTGACTTCTACAGAAGGCATCGAACTCAAAACGGGCCTGCGTAAAAATAGGTTTGCGGGCCCGTCTGGGCCCTGGCGCGCGCATCTCTTGCACGCTTATCAGGAATGAAATTCAAGCGCTCTGGGTTTATAAGCGTTTTATGCCCATTTATGACATGGTTTGAATTGAGCGTTGGATACAGCGGAATCGCAATACTGTTCGCGGTGGCTGCAGTCGTCAGCATTCTCTTCAAGAAGCTGAGGCAGCCGCTGATCCTCGGGTACATCATAGCTGGTGTCCTCTCCGCACCTTTTCTGGAATCGGACAGCAGCATAATATCGCTGATATCCGACCTCGGCATCACTCTCCTCGCCTTCACAATGGGCATGGAGCTGAGCCTGAAGGGGCTGAAGGAGCTGGGCCACAGGATAATTCTTGGCGGCATAGCCGAGGTCGCCATCATGCTTCCCGCAGGCTACATAGTCGCCACCGCATTCGGCTGGTCAAGGCTGACTGCCATCTTCTTCGCGTCCGCATTCGCACTCACAAGCACCACGATAGTAATGAAGACGATGAGGGATTCCAAGGAGAGCCTCAGGTCATACTCCGACACACTCATAGGGCTCCTTGTTGTGGAGGATCTGCTCACGGTGGTCATGCTTGCGATACTGTCAGCGATGGGAAACCAGCACGCTATTGTTCCGATCCAGATCGCGGAGCTGATAGGCGCTCTTGTCCTCTTCGCGGTTGTCAGCCTTATACTCGCGATCAGCATTCTTCCGAAGGCGATCAACAAGGTCGCAGACATGGGCAACGATGAGATACTCATGATAGTGGCACTCGGCCTCTGCTTCGCTCTTGCACTTTTTGCCGAAGAGCTGGGCTTCTCCTTCGTGATAGGTGCGTTCATCGTGGGTGTTGCAGTGGCTGAGTCGCATCACAAGGAGCGGATACAGCAGAAAATGACACCTGTCAGGGATGTCTTCCTTGCAGTCTTCTTTGTCTCTATAGGAACACTCATACAGACATCGTATGTGATAGAACTGCTGCCGTTCGCAGTTGCACTCGGCGTTCTTTTCGTCGCGTGGAAGTTTGTATCTGTCACTGTCGGTTTCACAACGATGGGATTTTCATCAAAAAGCGCAGTTTACGTCGGCATAGCGGCCGGAGCAATGGGGGAGTTCTCGTTTGTCATAGGCAGGCTTGGTCTCCAGTTCGGTATCTTCAGCGGCCAGATTTACACTCTGATTGTCCTCATATCAGCCGTCACCATTGTGATCCTTCCGCAGGCGGTGAGGAGGAACGACTCGACCTACTCGTTCATACAGAGCAGGGCTCCCGATGGCCTGAAGCTCTACTCAGTTGCGATCAGGCGTTTCACCGACCAGCTCAGGAACCAGTTCAACAAGCCAATGGCTCTCAGGAATTCCTCGAAGAACATACTCCTGACAATCACCCTCAATGTGCTTGTTGTCGCATCCGTCCTGATACTCACATCCCTCTTCGTGCAGTATTCAGACTACCTGATGTCCAGGCTGGGCATAGAATATGGCCTGCTCTACCTCGGCTACACGCTGGCGATCATACTTCTCCTGTATGCGTCCTTTAACACAATTGACCGCGAGAAGGACAGGTTCTTCAACAAGAAGGATCTGAAATCGACATTCACGTCGAAGCTCCTTGGCAGGGTGGTTCAGGCAGTCTACGCAGCGATCGGCATATTCATAATCGTTTCAACGCTGCAGCCCCTCATGTCTCACTACCAGCCGGTGATTGGTTTCGGGGCTATGGCAGCGGTCGCAGTCACGGTCCTCATCCTGTGGCGGGGTCTGTCAGACCTGACGCTTTCGTCTTCATATTCCTCATCGATGCAGCAGGAAGCGGTTGCAAGGGCGGAAACAGACTACATGGCCGAGTTCATGAATGAGGATATCCATGAGGAACTGAACTCCCCTTCACTTCCTGGCAAATCAATCGACAAAACTGCCCAGCCTTGACTGGTCCATTATGCGTATCTCCTTGTGCTGGTGCTCTATACCCAGGATGTCCATCAGCTCCATCGCATTCTTCGCGGCCTTTGCCCTTCCGTGATTGTTGAAATATACCCTTGTGATGTCCGTCATTCCCTCTATCGTCCTTAACCTCGGCACCCATTCCTCGAGCTGTCCCCTGGAATAGAGGTAGTCGTACCTGTTTATCCTCATGTCCTCCTCGTCTGCACCGCTGTACCAGATGTCGCTGTTTCTTCCGTGGAACCTGACATATGCATGGCTGGCAGTGAGCTTCGAAGTTGTAGGGAAAGCGGGGCTGTCGACTATGACCGCTGAAAAACCCATTGTTCCCAGAAGCTCCAGTGCTTCCCTCCTCAACTCTCCTCTTCCCTTCTCCGTCCAGCCCATGTGCCTGAACTCCACAGCGAACTGCACACTGTCGTCGCTCAATGTCTCGAGCGCCCTGCCGAGGGCGTTCATGTTTTCACTGCTGTATCCAAGCTGGGGAGGAAGCTGAACGAGGACTGCCCCGAGCCTGCCTGCTTCCTTCAGGGGCAGCATGCAGTTGCTTCTGAAGGCCGAGTAGTCTGCAGCTATTCCCTCGAAGTCACCAGCAGGCAGTTTCTCATGTGTTATTGTTCTTGGCAGCTTCAGCGAGAATTCGAATTTCCCTGCATCCCTTGTCTTGACTATCCATGCATCAACCATCCCCCGCGGAGGGAGTGAATAGAATGTGCTGTTGACCTCAGTCGTGCCGAAGTATGAAGCATAGTACCGGAGCCAGTCCGAATGGCGCTGGGCGAGCTCGCGCGGATAGAACCGGTCTACCCAGTCGGTATATGACCACCCGCTGCAGCCGGCGATTATCATTACGTTATTGGATGGGCCGGGAGGATAGATAAGTCTTTAGAGGGCATTGCCGGAACCGGGGCTGATCTGCTTATATCACCGCACAACAATAACGTACTGTCATCGGCCTGCATTGGCTGAACAGTGATGCCAGTCGGACGCCGGCGACTACAGTGCATCGTGAATGGGTCCCTCCTCAACGGGGGCGTGCTGTCCTTTGGATGACAGGAGACCAACCCCGGTGCACAACATCCCGGCATGGGTCAGGATCGGGAGTGCGCTGAGCGTTCTGTGAGCGACTCTGTTAATGCCGGGACACATCCGGTCAGCCGAAGACCGCCAGTGTCTGTTCCCGCATGAACTGTGTCAGGTAGTATATGCCGCCCGCGCCCTTTCCTGTCGAACCGCTCATCTTCCACCCCACAAAGGGCTGTGCTCCAACCATGGCACCTGTTGTAGCGCCGGTGGCCTTGTTCGCGTAGCAGACACCCGCCTCCACGCCGCTGAAGAACGCATCCACTTCGCCCTGATCCGATGAGAATATGCCTGCCGTGAGGCCGTAATCGACCGAGTTTGCTATCTCTATCGCATCGTCAAGGCTCTCCACCTCACCCACGGAGAGGAAAGGCAGGAACAGCTCCTCGGTGAAGAGCCTGTTGTCGAACGGAAGCCTGTCCACAACAGTGGGCTCCACAAAGTTCCCGTTGGCAAAATTCCCTTCCCTGAGTACGTTTCCTCCCGCCAGCAGTCTACCCGATTCTTTTGCGTCGAGGACAGCCCTTTCAAACTTGGCCACCGCCTCGGCAGTGATGAGCGGGCCGAGGTATGTGTCCCTCTCAGTCGGGTCTCCGACCCTCAAGCCCTTTGTGTATGCAACCAGCTTCCTGACGAATTCATCCTTCAGCTTCGGGCTCACAAGGACCCTGGACGCGGCGCTGCATTTCTGCCCTCCGTATCCGAAGGCCGCCTTTGCAGTGCCCTCAACCGCCCTTTCCACATCCGCCTTGCCCGTGACTATCACAACGTTCTTCCCGCCAAGCTCAGCTATGAAAGGTTTGAATGTCCTCTCCGTGAATTTGTGCATCGAGCTCACGCCGACCTCCCTTGAGCCGGTGAAGGCAATGCCTGAGACCCTTCCGTTGCCCACCAGTTCATTGCCGACTGTCCCGCCAGGGCCCGTGATGAAGTTCAGGACGCCCGGCGGAAGTCCCGCCTCCCTGTATATTTCATGCAGCATGTAGGAGAGGGAGGGCGTGGTGCTTGCGGGCTTCAGCACAGCCGTGTTTCCGGTTATGATCGCGCCCGTTGCCATGCCTGTCGAAATAGCCAGCGGAAAGTTGAACGGGGATATGACTCCCCAGACGCCGTACGGCCTGAGTGTGCTGGTATTCTTTTCTGACGGGGATGAGGAACCCATGTGAGTGCTGTATCCCTTGTTGATTGTCATCAGCTCGCTGTAGTACCTCATGAAGTCGATCGCCTCGTCTACGTCCGCTACGGCCTCATGCCTGTTCTTTCCGTTCTCAATGCTCATGAGAGCTGCAAGCTCAAACTTTCTTCTCTCTGCGATCTCTGCTGCTCTGAGAACAACAGCCACCCTCTTCCTGTAGTCTGTTACGCTCCATCGGCCAAAAGCGTCTGCAGCTGCGTCAACTGCCTTCGATACCTCAACCGCTGTGCTGTTCTGGAAGACACCTACGAGCGTCCTTCTGTCTGAGGGGGACCTCACCTCGAACGTGCTCGTAGCGTCTACAGGCTTGCCTCCGATGAAAAGGGAGCGTGTCGACCCGATCTCAGACCTTACCTTCCGTACCGCTTCCTCGTACTTCGAGTGATATTCACTTTCCTTCCCTGCGCTCTTCATCTTCGAAAAAGTGTTCTCATTCTCAAATGTCATTATAGCACATCCACTTGCATGTCACCTTCGTTAATTACACTTCCTGTTTTTTCTCACTTTCCCCGCTTTGCGGTCCTGAGTATGAGCTCTTTCCCGGCGGCAGGACCGAAACAACAGCATCCTTTGCTACTGCCAGCCTCGGAGCAAGCTCGGCTGCGATTGCTTCCTTCGACTTGTCTCCAGGCAGAAGCCTGTAATAGGCTCCGGCGCTTGAGGCAACCGCGCTGACAGGAGCGCATACAAGCCTGCTTTCACCGGAGTAGCTCACGACGCCCATCGCGAGCTCGAGCGGCAGCCTTGAAAAGTAATTCCTTTTCCCCCTGATCACAAATGCGCCCCTTGGCAGGAACTCTCCCGACTCTGGTGTCTTGCTCACCTGGTCAGGCATGACCCAGTATGCAGATGCAGCGCCGATTTGCGCATTCCACGCACGTGAAAAGCAGAGCGCAAACGTGCATGCCTCCTCCATTGTCTTCTCGCTGCACCCTTCCTGCCACTTCACTACCACGCTTGGTGCACCGTATACATCTGCGTGCGCATACCTGTCCCTGTCTGACATGTGCTTTGAGACGAGGCTGTCGTTGCTTCTTGCATCCCTGCCTGCTATCACAAGGGCACCTTCGCTGCTCACAAACCACCTGTAGTTCTCGAACCAGAACCTCTTGCCGGTCTTTCTCAGCTCAGGGCGCTTGGCCTTCTGCTGCACCTCCCCCTTCCTGCTGGATATCTCCTCCAGCGCCTGCTCTGCTCTCCTCAGCTTCCTGTCGAGCTCCTTCGACATGTCATAGACGGACGATGCTATCCTGTTTATGTCATCCGACGGGTTGAACCTGATCTCAACATCGGAGACTGTGATGCTGCATGTGCCGTCGTGGTTCTTGGTGTATGCAATCCCTGCCTGGTTTCCCTTCCTCATGGCTGAAAGAATGGAATTGAAACCGTCGTAATCGGTGTAGATGGAGTCGGCAAACTCCTTCGCCACAACCATCTCATGCCTGAACCTTTCTATTGCCTCCTTCTGCTTCTCCACGAGCCTGAGCGTCCTCTCCTCCCCAGGCTTAAGCTCCTCTTCCGGTCTGTTCCGGATGAACTCGAAGACACACTCGCTAAGGGAACCGAACGTCTTCCTCTCCAGCCCCTCAAAGATCTGGAACCTCACGGGTGTGAACTGAACAGCCTTGCCCTCTGAGTAGTAGACGCACGGCTCAGGGCTGCCTGTGACGTGTGATGTGATGTCAAGTATGCACTCATGGATTCGCTCAAGGTCATGACGCCCCATATCTCCCGGCTTCGCACCGAATGCGATGCCCGTCCTTGTGCACACCTCCTCCGCCAGATCTCCACCAAGCCCAATCACCGTCGCAAGCGTCCTTACAATGTCTCCTTTTGAGTTGGTTGCAGCAGAAAAGAACTCCTCAAACCCTGCCTTTGTTACGTCAAATCTCAGAGAGGGAAGAGTGTATTCAGCGCCCTGTCTTGTTTCATGCCCCTTGCGCTTCTCGTAGCGCAGTGCGGACACGACCTTGCCGTTTTCTGTCAGGACGAAGTTGCCCTTTCCCATCAGCTCGATCGCAGCTACCATGCCATCGGGTCTTGAGAAGCTGATTGTCAGCAATCTGTCGAAGCCGAGCTGCCTCACCTCCTTTACCCTCGAGTTGTCAAGCCTCTTTCTGATTGCGGCTGCAAGGGGCCCTATTTCGGACCCCTCTGTCTTTTCAAGAGGATTGCTGAGGAACAGGAAGAGGCCGTCGTACAGCACAAGCTCCTTTTTCCCCTTCTCAGTGCTGAAGCGCACGGAAAAGGGGCTGCCGCCGAACGCCTTGTCCACGTAACCTCCCACCAGAACAGACATTTCCGCCTGCAGTGAAAGGATGTCAAGGGAAGTCATCGAATTCTTTTTTTTCTCCACTCTTACCGCAAATTGATTTGCAAACTGGTATACGATTATTTGCAGTGGAGCGCAATACCGTCCGTCCGAAAATTTAATAGCTTTGGGAAAGTTGCCTTTGATTGCGCCACTGTAGCTTAGTGGTAGCGCGTCAAGCGCCTCTAAATAGCGACGCCTTGGTATGCAATACAAAAAGGCGTAGGTCGAGGGTTCAACTCCCTCCAGTGGCTCTCATTTCCAGGTCGTTCTTATTTCATGGAACCGCCAGGTCATGCGGTAGATGGGGCAGAACACGTCGCTCAGGTTTAAGAAGTGGACCCGTATCACTGAACGAGGGCCGGCCACACCATTCAACCGCATGGTCCTCGGTATTCAGGATGGTAACCATGAAAGCAGCCGAGTTCAAACCGCTCGTGTTCAGAAAGGGGACAGAACATTTCTACTCACCCCCGTTTGACACTGTGGGAAAGACCGAAGAAAAGGTACTGAAGTCCTTTCCTTACAACATAACACACATCACATTACCCGAAAGCGACGGAAATGCGCGGGGACTTCTGAATGCCTGGAAACGTGACGGAGTGCTGCAGAGGCTTTCGGACGGCGTCATTTTCATCATCGACCAGGAGTTCACGCACAGGGGCAGGAAGCTGAAGCGAAATGGGATCATCTGCATTGTTAAGGTTTATCCCGTGGCAGAAGACATAAAGCCGCATGAGCTCACTTTTCCAGGCCCCCGCAGGGGCAGATATTCACTGATGACAGCCTTGGGCTGTCAGCCCGAGCCGATTTTCCTTATAACGCCCGCTAAGGGACTTAATGCATTGCTCGATGATGCACTGATCAACTCGGACCCCGAGCTTGTCTTTGAAGAGCCGAAAGGAGTGATGAATCGCGTGCACATAATCTCCGACAAGGCTACATTGCGGCGAATAACAGATGCTGTTTCACACGACGCCGCCATAGTCGCGGACGGGCACCACAGACTGGCAGCCGTGAGGGAAATTGCAGAGGAGTGGTCAAAGAAAGGCGAGAGCGCCTGGAACTGGGCCATGGCTTACGTCTCACCCACTGAGGGAGAGGGACTGCTCATTGGCGGCATTCACAGGGTTGTGAGGGCCGTCCCCGGCAGGAAGACAGATCTGTCACAGGTTGGTGAGTTCTTCGACCTCCGTGATGCCTCTGAGGACCACAGGGGGCAGGGTATAATCATCTACGATGGTAAAATGAGATATGCTGAGCCGAACGAACGGTCAAGGGCGCTTGTGGGGGAGATAGACTTCGATATCGCTCCGGACGTCGTCAACAAGCTGCTCTTCAAGAAATGCCTCGCAATGACAGATTCTGAAATAGAGAGCAACGTTGCCTATACCCATGACGCCGAATATGCGACAGAGGCTGTGGACAGCGGCCATGCGGCGTTGTCTGTTTTCATGCCGGACTGGAACGCGTCCCAGTTTGCCGAGAAGGTCTCAGGGGGCAGGCTTCTGCCGCAGAAATCCACTTTCTTCTTTCCCAAAGTGCCCTCGGGGA
The DNA here is from genome assembly GCA_046706185.1 of Candidatus Sysuiplasmataceae archaeon. Taxonomy (GTDB): domain Archaea; phylum Thermoplasmatota; class Thermoplasmata; order Sysuiplasmatales; family Sysuiplasmataceae; genus JAJZXY01. Next base: position 11,238 of record JBJKPR010000051.1, on the reverse strand, counting down.
TTTCACTTTATGAGCCTGACTGAGCGTGACAACCGTCCGTCCAGCACGTGCAGCACGGTGAGCTGTGTCATTCCCATCGCACAACCGGGACAGCTTTTTCTTCTCCCCGTGTCTCCTCCACCAACAGCCACTCGTATAAGACCCAGCTGAAATGATTCCCTGAACTGCATTCCCCACTGGTGGCCTATAAAAAGCTTTTTAACGCTGAACGCATCGAGAAGCCGACGCCGGATGGAAGAATCCCTTGCGAGGAAATCGCTGCTCGGCACGGTGATGAACCTTGTTGGTTCAATCATCGCCTACGTAGGCTTCTTTTTCATAGCAAGGTACATGCCGGCAGGCGACCAGGTTATTGGACTTGTCGCGTTCAGTACAGGGTATGTTTCCGTCTTTCTGCCGGTGTCTAGGTTTGGCTTTCAGACGGCTCATTCGAAGAAGGTCTCAGAAGGGGAGGACCTTGGTGAGTGCAACGGGGCATTCATGCTGATAACCGCTGTGCTCACACTTCTCATGATTGCGGTTGTGTTCGGCTCCATATTCATATGGATAGACGTCCTGCACAGGGGCTTCGAACCAGGCCAGGGCACAGAGGAGCTGAATGCAATATGGATAATGCTCGGTTATACCGTAATCACTGCACTTTCCAATATACCGATCACAACATTCAACGCAAGGAGGGAAATCGCAAAGGGCCAGATGGGGGCATTCGCAGGCCACATCATACGCGTGGCAGCCATTGTTGTTGTCGTCTTCCTGGGACTGGCGCGCATCGACATTGTGTGGGCATACTTCTTCGGTGCGCTGGCCTCCCTGATCGCCTCCTTCTTCTACTTCAGGAAGTATCCTGTCAGGTGGCCTAGCAGGCGCATATTGCGAGACTACTCTGCCTTTGCGAGCCCGTTACTGATTCCATCCATCATCTCACCCCTCCCAGTGAACCTGGCCCCTGTGCTGGTGCAGCTCTTCTGGAGCCTATCGTACACAGGTTACTTCGGGTCTGCCTACAGGGTCGTCACTGTTTTTTCCGTACTGGGACTCAGCGTTTCGAACGTGATTTTCCCGAAGCTTTCTGAGCTTCACAGCCAGGGGCGCTCCGTCGAAATAAAGGAGAGAACCGCAAGCTCTGAGAAATTGCTCGCGTTCGTGCTCGCTCCTGTGGCTTTCTTTGTTGTTGTTTACGCCACCGGTGTGATACACGTACTGCTCAAGAATGACTTCCTGCCTGCTGTCCCTTCGCTGATGGCCCTCGCTGTGTACATATATGCAACTGGCATCTCATCGTCCAAGGTGAGCCTGCTTCCTGCGCTGAATATGCCTGGGCTCTCAGGGAGGATTGCGACCGCCAGCTCAGTGATTTCAATTGTGCTGATGGCTGTCCTGATACCCACTTCTGTCTTTGGAATCAGGCTCTTTGCCATGAAGGATTTGGGCGCCTCAATAGCACTCCTCTGCAGCTCCGTGTTTACCTATGCAGCCTCAAACTACTTTTCGAACAGGGTCGCGGGGACGAGGTTCGAAGCGAGAATCATACTGTATCCGCTGATTGCTGTTCTCTCCTGCCTGCTGCTCATGCCGCTGACAGACCTGTTTCCGCAGCTTCTGTGGAGCTGGTACATAGGCCTCATGTTTGCGTTGCTGTCAGCTGCCATTTACCTCTTCTCCTGCCTGGCATCGAAGCTGATCACACTTGACGAGCTGAGGCTGCTCACGGACTCTGTGAACCCGTTCAAAATGCACCACTATGTAAAATCAGAGCTTTTTTCGGGGCCGAAGAAGCCGGGGGAATGAGAGTTTCAGAAGTATTCCCAGACTGTCTCCTCTTCTAGTCCGAGCCTCTTCACCCATTCGACAGCCGAGTCGAGACACTCCGTCGGCACGAGCAGCCTGTAGTCGTGTCCTTCAGCCTTGACCATGACGAGCGATGTTAGCCTCTCCTCCGCCTCTATCGAGCGGAGCGACTCGCATGTCTCGACCTGGACGACTACGCCGACTCCTTTTTCATTGAAACCAATAAGATCTGGCTGCACCCCGTTGATCCTGCCCGGCTGGCTCTCCCCTTCAAGCAGTGCGGCCACCGCCTGAAACCCCTCGTTCTTCAGGGTTGCGAACATGCTTCTTCTCATCTCAATGATATGCGCGTCTTCAACCATCTGCCCGCCACTCCGTGTTCTCATTTCGTGGAAGATGTCATTCTGCCTGGCTGATATAGTCTTCTCTCCTGACTATGTTCAGCGGCTCCTTCCCTGAGGCAAACCTGACTATGTTTTCGAATGCCTTTGAGACTATGTACTCGCTCATTCCGTCGACTATTCCCGAATTGTGAGGAGAGCCGATCACGTTTGGAAGTTTTGTGAAATCAAGGTTTCCGGCGAATTTCTCTCCATGTTTTGGCTCATGCCACCATGCATCAATTCCAGCGGAAAAGGAGGTGTGGCTCTCAAGATGCTCGAACAGGTCCTTCTCGACCACGATATTTGCCCTTGCCACGTTAACGAGTATAGCCTGCTCCTTCATCAGCGAAAGTCTGCGGGCATCTATGAGCCCAGATGTCGACCTGTTCAGCGGGATTGATATCACAACAGCATCCGCTTTCGAGAGCATGCTGTCCAAATCATCGAGCCCGCCGTGAAAATCGCAGCTTGCCGAATCATCCGGGTTCCTTGAAATGCCGTATATCTTCATGCCCAGGCATCTGCCTATATCTGCGACTGCTTTCCCTATTCCACCGTAGCCCAGCACTCCCAGCACCTTGCCCCTGAGCTCCAGCGTCCTTCCCGACTGGTCGAATATTCCCTCCTCCATCCTCTTCTCGTTCAGCTTGAGCCTTTTGGCAAGTCCGAGGATCATCGCGAAAGTGTGTTCTGCAATCGGTTTTGAAAAGGCCCCAGCATTGCTGCATATCATTACATGTGGCGGGATGGACTCAAACGGAAGACGCTCCACGCCGGCCGACATTGTCTGGAGCATCCTGAGCTTCCCTGCACTTGCAACGTTCTCTGCGATCCTGTTCGCATCCACAAAGCTCTGCAGAAGGGCCTCACACTCGTTCTTCTGCTCCGGCGATGCCTCGTCAACAAACAGTATTTCTATCCCGCTCTTCTCCATTGTTTCGGTCAACAGCCTCTTTCTGTCTGCGAACACACCTGCATCAACGAGAAGTTTCAATCAACCACCTCGCAACCACCTTCCCAGCAATGGGCGGCAGCCGGGACAGCTGGATGAAACGGTTCAATACAATTAAGTTTTTGTCGAATATGGAGTGACGATGGACGAAAGGACTGTGGAACCATTCCTCAACCGGGTCTATCTAGGCGACACGCTCGACCTCCTAGCCCTGCTTCCCGACAGATCTGTGGACATGGTTTATGGCGACCCTGATTACAATGTCGGGGTAAAATACGGGAACAGGGTATACACCAGGTCCTTCGAGGACTACATGCGATGGTATACACGCCTGGCCGAGGAGTCGCTGAGGGTGCTGAAGGACGACGGCAACATGTTCCTCATAAACTATCCCAAGCAGAACGCTCATCTCAGGGCCGGGTATCTGGACAGCGCGTGCTACGATGTTCAGGACTATGCCTGGGTATACAACACCAACGTCGGGCACAGCCCCAGAAGGTTCACAACAGCTCACAGGAGCATCCTGCACTGCATGAAGAGCAGGCATAACAGGTTCTACAAGGAACATGTTGCCGAACCATACAAGAACCCGAAGGACAGGAGGATACTTCAGAACATAAGCAACGGGTCGAGTGGAAGGATGCCATATGACTGGTTCTACTTCGACCTTGTGAAGAACGTCAGCCGCGAAAAGACTTTCCATTCGTGTCAGATACCGCAGCGCCTTTCATCGTTGCTGATTGCCGCCTCTACAATCGAGTCGGACACAGTTCTCATACTGTTCGGAGGAAGCGGGTCTGAAATAGAAGTCTGCAGAAAGCTGAACAGGAGTTTCATTTCCGCCGAGATAGACAGCAAGTACCACAGGCTGATAACGGACAGGATGAATGATGTCAGCTGAGCCGCAGATGGAAAGCCGGCAGTCTGAAAGAACAGGCCAGTGCGGAAAGCCCACAGGTTCATCACCGGCTGACAATGCGGCCATCCCACGCTCAGTTTTAAAAGGACCGGTCTGTCTTTTCAAAGAGAGATCTCAGGGAGTGGCGATTCAATGGTGACATTTCTGCATACATCAGACTGGCAGATCGGTGCCACATCCGTACAGGCCGGGGCACGTGCAAGGGAGTTGAGGAAGGAACGGTTGAATGTGGTGAAGAGGATCGCAGACGAAGCTGTTTCACGCCATGTGGATTTTATGATTGTGGCTGGAGATATGTTCGACGACCATGACGTGGACGACCTCCTCGTTCACGAGGTCGTTGAAATTCTGAACAGTCTTGCTCCATTGCCAGTGTACGTAATACCTGGAAACCACGATTTCTGGGGGCATGGTGGTGTCTGGGAGAGGCGGACGTGGAAAGGGGCAGGCGGCCACATACGGTTGCTGGTCTCTGAAGAAGAAACCGAAGCCGGCAGCGGCACAGCCCTCTACCCGTGTCCTGTGCGTCAGAAGAGGAGCAACATTGACCCTACGAGGTGGATAACACCAAGGCAGGAGGGGGACACGAGGATCAGGATAGGCATAGCGCACGGGTCCCTCGACACAGTCTCAGGTTCAGCCAACTTCCCCATAAGTGCGGACAGGGCCGAAACTTCAGGACTGGACTACCTGGCACTCGGTGACTGGCACGGGATGCGGCTGCTCGGAAGGACGGCCTACCCGGGAACACCGGAACAGACAAACTTCGGGGAGGACGGGACAGGAAATGTGCTGATAGTCTCGCTGAAAGCAGGCGAGATGCCCTCAGCTGAACCGGTCAGAGTTGGGGGAGTAAGTTGGATTGAGTTGAAGGCAGACATACGCGAGCCCGCGGATGTAGACCACCTGGAAAGGCAGCTGAAAGCTGGCTCCGCGCTCCGATCCTGTCTTGTCCGCATAAGGACAAGAGTGACTGGCGAGGAGGGCGATGTGCTTGCTGACAGGCTTCGAGTACTGCGCAGATTGCTGGAGGAGGAAGCGTTATTCCTCGATTGGCCAGAGGAAGACGTTCGGCCCGTGGCATACGATGCTGTCAGCATACCTCCTGGACTGCTTGCAGAGGTCGACGCGCTGCTCGGATCGATCCAGAACGGTTCCGCGGATGGCTTGGAAGAGGGAAGATGGAACGGGTTTACTGCGGAGGATGCAGCAGAGGCGCGCTATCTGCTCAGGGACTATGTTCGGAGGGCCCCCAGGTGATCGTGGAAAGGATAACAGTGGAACACTGGCGCAGCTTCGTCCAGAAGCATTCGTTCACGTTCGGAGAAGGGCTGAACCTGCTAACCGGCGAAAACGAGGCCGGAAAGTCAACAGTCTTTGAAGTTCTCTGGAGAACACTGTTCGACAGACACAACTCCTCCGCCGGGGAGATAAGAGACATACAGCCGCTTGGAACGTCTCTTGCACCCTCATCCTCGGTTGAGTTTGTGCAGGCCGGGAAGAGATACAGGCTCAACAAGAAGTTCCTCAACCGTCCCTCATCGGAGCTGTGGGAGGAGAAAAACGGCTCTTTCAGCCTCATCCACGAAGGGGACAGGGCAGATGCAAGGGCAATTGAGATCATAGGGGGAACTGGCAAGGGCAAGGGCGCAAGCAAGGAGTATAATCGTGGCATCTCACATGCTTTGTGGTACCTCCAGAGGGAACGTCCCCTGCCGGAAAACGGGTGGAACGAGGCGATAAGGCGCGGACTGGGCAGCGTGGTTCAGAAGGTGACCTCCACGCCTCTGGAGGAAATGATATTGAAGCTTGTGGACGATGGTTACAGGGACATTTTCACGCTAAACGGGAAGCCGAAGGAGAGCTCTGAACTCCTGGCGGCTGAGCGGAGGTCCAGTGAGCTGGAACAGGACTTGAGCCTGCTGCTGGAGAGGAAGTCAGCAGTACAGGAATACAGGGACAGCATTGATTCAATCATTTCCACACTGTCGGAAGTGGATGAAACGATGTCGAAGGTGTCTGCCGACATAGCAGCCCAGCAGAATGCTGTGACGGAAGCGGGGGAAGTAGAGTCGGCTATGCTGAAGCTCGAGGCAGGTCTTGAAAAGACCGGGGCCGAACTCTCCGGTCTGGAGAGGCAGCTTGCGGACGTGAGGAAGAGAAACAGCGAAATCGAGGATCTCAGGACGGCGCTAGAGGAAATACAGAGGAAACAGATACGCAACGAGGTGGATGTCGGGGTATGTGCGAAGACAAGACTGGATGCGCACGAGAGGTGGCATGACCGGATGGAGCCGGAGTTGAAGGAAACCGAGTCAATGCTTTTGATGCTCACTGCCCTTGAAAGGCTGAGGAAGCTTGAAAAGGACAGGGCGAGACTGGGCGCCCACATCAGCCGGAAGACGGCCCTTGCTGAAAGAGTCCGGTCTGAGCGCAAGGTGCTTGAGGAAGTGCATGCGCCCAGTGAGGAGGAGTGGGCTGATTATGTTGAAAAGGAAGGAATGATGAAAATAGCGGAAGCAGAGGTAAGGGCCAGCGCAATCCGCGTTTCCTTCAGGCTGAAGGACAGCAGCATGAAAATAAACCCTTCGCCGAACACAGCCCGGCTGGGAGAGGAGTATTCTGTCGACAGGCCCACGACATTCAGCATAGAGGGGGTCGGCGAAGTGGATGTGAAGGGTGGAGGCAAATCTCTTGAGGAGGCCAGGGACGGGGCTGAGATGGCCCGGGCAGAAGTGCTTGCAGTGCTTCGCAGGTACTCGGTTGAATCGACTGCCGGTCTGGCATCTCTTCTCGAAAACAGAAGGAAAGTAGAATCATTCATACGCGATACAGAAATGGAATTGAGGAACCTCATCGAAGAGGAACCGGATGCCGAAGGTGAGTATTCAAGAGTGGAACGGGGAATTGCCCAGGAGAGTGCAAAGACCGGCGACGTGCCTGCGGACTACCGGTCGATGGGCGGACAGAAGATCCGGGAGCTGGCTGATTCGCTCGTGAGGAGGAAGTCTGAGCTGATTTCGTCCATCGAGCGTGCGCAGCTTGAGGAGAGCGAAGCGGAGAAGAGGGAAGACGCTCTTCTGAGTGAAAACAGCAGCCTTAAGGGCGCCTCGGCCGAGATAAACGCAAAAATGACAGTGCTCGGGAATGAAAATGCAAGGACGCTCTCACAATTCGGCACAATGCAGCTGCTTGAAGAGAGGGCAGAGGCACTGAGGACAGCTTTTGAGGAGGAACGGGCAAGGCTGAACGTCCTGAAGGCAGATTACAGGACAAAGGTCGAGGAGCCCAGGAAAAGGCTCTCCGAAGCAGAAGATACCCTATCCGCATTGAAGGAGCGGAAGGAGTCGCTCGACTACTCCATGATGGCCATCAGGGCAAACATAGAGGCGGCAGCGGGCGAAAACCTGCACTCACGTATCGCCGACCTGGAAGCAGAGATAAATTACAACTCGTCAAGGCTGAGGTCATTGAGAAGGAGGGCAGATGCACACAGGCTGCTCATGGAGTCTGTATCGCTGCGAAGGAAAGAGCTTTCTTCCGAACTCACAATGCCGGTTGCAGCACTTGTAAGCAGCTGGTTCGATACCATAACAGGCGGTAAGTATGAAGGAGTCGAGATTGACTCCGACCTCCTTCCCACAGGCGCCAGAAGGGCAGCAGGCGGCAGCCTTCCGCTTCATAACCTCAGCCACGGAACCCAGGAGCAGGTTGTGGTTCTTGTCCGGCTTGCATTGGGTGTGCTCGCAAGCGGGGAGGAAAGAAATCTCGTCGTCCTGGACGATAGGCTGGTTAACGCCGATCCGGAGAGGTTCAGGAGGCTTGCATACGTGCTTCAGGAAGCATCGAAGAAGTGCCAGATACTGCTTGCGACCTGCAACCAGCCTTCCTACAGCGGTGTCAGCTCCAGACTGATACAGGTCCCCGGAGACGGCATTGGCAGTGAGGCGACAGCCTGAGCATGGGCAAAACAGTTATTTAACCATAAAAGGCTGCAGCATATCTGAGATCATGTCACACCCCACCCGTTCCGGTCATGGCAGCGAAGTGAAGTCAGAAGTCAGGCGAATCTGGGATGCCAATGCAGCGTAATGGGATAGCAGCATGGGGGAGGGAAACACGTTTCACCGCCGGCTTCTGCTGCCTTCAATCGAACGACTGCTCCAGATACGGGAAGGGATGCATGTTCTCGACGTTGCATGCGGTAATGGACAGCTTTCGAGATGGATGTCTGAACGCGGAGTCAAGGTGGTCGCAGTGGATATCAGCGAAAGATTGATTGACTTGGCCCGTGGCCATGGGAATCCGGGCCCGGGCAGCCATATCGTATCAGTCAATCGATGTCTCGGAGCCGGGCGCGCTCGAAGAACTGGGTCGCCAGTCTTTTGACGCCGCAGTCTGCAATATGGGGCTGATGGATATGCCTGACATAGAACCGCTTGCAAAAGCTATTCCTGCTCTTCTCAAGAGAAAGGGGAAGTTCGTGTTTTCAGTTACACACCCGTGCTTCAATACAAGCGATATGCGCAAGGTGGCAACCGAGTCGGAGGAAGGTGGAGTCGCAAAGGTGACTTATGGCGTCGAGATAAGGAGGTACCTCACCGGGACGTCTGAAAAGGGCCTTGCGATGATGGGTCAGCCCGAGCCCCAGATTTATTTCGAACGCCCCTTAGTTTTCTGTTGGATGCCTTCCTGGAACATGGCCTGGTTCTCAATGCCTTCGAAGAGCCTGCTTTCTCCAATACGGGAGAAGCGGCTGCGGGTAACTGGTTCAACTGGCAGAACTTCAAAGACATACCGCCTGTTATTGTCGCGCGTTTTATCCGTTCCTAGATAACACGAAATGAGTCAGATTCGGTCTGCGCTCAACGCCTTTTACCGAACGGCTTCAAGACAATTCGAAGGCACTTTTGCCGATATGTGGCTCTTCTCATTGCCTGGCAGCACAATCTCTCCTGTAGAACATTCCATACCTGCTTGAGAATGAGCGGGCTGAGGCGGAATTTAGCCAATAAGAATTCAATATCTGTGACTTAGTGCATACATTGTGTAATCTTATTTTTAGTTTCACGCCGACTCCAGAAGAATTTAAACTTGGCTTGAAACTACTACATCCACTTCCAAACGGGCTTCAGCACAATCTTCCTGCCCCTGATATTAATCTCATCTTCCTGATTGAATGTTATTATCAAACCCTCGTTCAAACCAAATTTGCCCATAGCTTCCAGCAGTCCGTTAAGTTCGCGCCTTTTATTTTCTTCGTTCATTTCGTAAGTCACTTGTATGGCCATTTTTATTCTGCCTCCTTCCTTTACCAGGAAATCGCACTCCCCTTTTTCCTTAAAGTAATAAATGTCTTTATAGGCCCTGCGCAATCCTATGAAGACTGCATTTTCCAGCATTCTGCCCTTGTCAGAAGTGTAAGATACAGTGTTGGCAACCGATAATCCGTTGTCTATGGAATACACTTTCTTTTCATTGATCAGTTGTTTCTTTAACGAATAATCGAATTTTGGTATTGTAAACAGCAAGTAACTGTCTTCCATATATGAAACAAAAGAGATCGGTGTGTTTACAGAACCAAATCCGAATATCCGTTTAAGGCTGTTGTATGAAAACTCTTTCCCGACATTTGTCAGCAAGTAAACTGCCATTTCCTGAAGCGCCTTTATTTCCCGTATATTGTGTCTGGAGACTATGTCTCTATGCAGGATGTCGGAAAGCAACTCTCTCAGACTTTCTGCTTTTTCATATTTTGCGAACTCCGGAAATCCCCCCTTGTTCAGGTAATGCTCAAATGATTTGGGAGAGGCTTTCTCTTTCTTCAACAGCAGTATTTCCTTATAAGAGAAAGGGAATAATTCAACATTCAAGTGCCTGCCTGTCAATCTGGTTCCGAGCTCCCTGCTTAAGAGCGAAGCATTGGAACCGGTAATGATGAATTGTTTGCGTTTATCCAATCTGGATCTTACAAAGATCTCCCAGTGCTTGACGTTCTGTATCTCATCCAGAAGGTAGACCTGTGAATCGCCGTACTCCTCGTGGAAGATTTCATCGAGCTTTTCAAAATCGCTTGGTTCGAAATCGATAAGTCTGATATCTTCAAAATTAAGATAGTAGAATTTGGAGATTTTTCCTAGCAGCTGGTGTAACAACGTGCTTTTGCCCGATCTCCTTACGCCCGATATTATGATTGCGTACGGCAACTCTAACCGTATTCTGTCTAGTTCTTCGCGCTTTATGCCGTATTCAAAGGACTCCAGCTCGGCCCTTTGCCCTGCTACGATTTTCCTCAGTGTTTCTTTTAGTATCACAATATGCAATCGTAATGTATTTTATAAATCTTTTCATTAGTAATGAATAATATTGTTCATTAATAACAGAAAGCATTCTAAATCAGGACTCCGTGATGATTCTGCTGTAATCGCGCACCTCAAACAACTCACCCAGAATTGAGAGAATAAGGGTTCAATATTACGTATGGGCTGAGGCGGAATTGAACCGCCGACCTCCGCGTTTCTGACCAGTTGGTTGTAAGCGCGACGTCATAACCACTAGACCACCAGCCCTCGGGTGGAGACTGACGGAGTCTGATTTAACCTTTTTCTGGTGGATGGAGCACAACTTTATACGTCCGAATGAACTGCACCTTCACATGAAGATGCTTCACACATCCATCAACGTAAAGGACATGGACGCCACAATAGATTTCTACACGAGAAATCTGGGCATGAAGCTGGAAAGGAGGAGAGAGATAAAGGAAAACAACGCGGAGATAGCCTTTCTCAGCATAGAAGGGAGCAATCACAACATAGAGCTGACTTGGTGGAGGGACAAGAAGGACTACGACGAGGGAGATCAGCTGGACCACATTGCCTTCAGCGTTGAAAACATGGATGAGTTCGTGGAGAGCATGAAGTCGAGGGGCGTGGAAATAGCAAAGGAACCGTACATGCTGGGCACAACCAGGATATCATTCATTAAAGACCCGAACGGCATCTGGATAGAAATCATCGAACGGAAGCAGTGAGCGAAAGACCTAACCTGTTACTCCAACTTCCCTTGAGTGACAGTCGGGAGCCAGTGCATTCTTTATATGGCCGTTGCGGTTTTTGACCGTGGGCCCGTGGGGTAGCTAGGATCATCCTGTTGGTCTTCGGAACCAATGACCCGGGTTCGAATCCCGGCGGGCCCGT
>JBJKPR010000050.1:0-31309 GCA_046706185.1 Candidatus Sysuiplasmataceae archaeon | reverse complement strand
TTAAACTCCTGGCACAATCTTTAAACTCAGCAAGCGGTGATAAGTATTGTATGAACAAGAAGATCGCGTTGATAGGACTGGCGGTTTTCATTGTCGGCATCGTTCTTCTGGCTGTTGGCACTGTCGAACTGCAGGCAAACACCACTCACGGTCAGGTGACAACACAATACTCCGCTGGAAAGTACATCAGCACTGAAATAGTGCTCACAGGAAACGCAACTCTCACAATTGTCAACGCTCCGTCCTCGATCGGGCTCGTCAGGGCACCTGAAATGCCTTCTGTGACGGGCAGCACCCTTAACTCTGTTGAAGTGAAGCCTCTTGCTACTGCACTAGGTGCGGAGGTATTCATGGTTCCCGCTGGAAGCTACTACATAGTGTACTTCGGCAGCAGTGCACCGACCACTCAATACACATACCTCTACACTTCCACCGCGACGACTTTCGCCTGGATGACTTCGGCGGGGCTGTTCGTTGCAATAGCTGGAGCGATAGTGGGCATCGTTGGTGTCGTGCTCAAGCCGAAGCAGAGAATGCCCTACCAGTGACAGCAACGGTGAGACGCGGTGTCATACGTCGACCCGGCTGCAATTGCAGAAGTGACACTGGCAATGGTAATTGGCATTGTGCCTGTGCTCTACTTCAGGCGGGACGGAATACTGTTCGCAATCGCTGCACTTGCATACTTCATTGCAATTGTCGCCAAGATTGTTGTTGAACAGTCATTTGCAGCATTCTTCGCACAGAAGGAGATTGCAGCATACATATCGTACGGTGCACTGACGGCTGTTTTTGAAATCGGTTTTGCTTATGCCTTCGTCCATTCCTACCGTGGAGGCTACCGCCCTGACAAGGGATGGGCCTACGGGGCATATCTCGCATTCTTTGAAAACACCGTGTTTATAGGCGTGCTCGGAATATTTTCGCTCCTTGCCTTAAGCCTGCTTGGAAATTCGCCGCAGGGGCAGAATACGCCATTGCCGGCGGAGCTGCTGACAGTCACTTCATCCGCGTTTGAACGTATAACTTCATTCATTGCACATGCAGTATGGGGGTACATGGTCTTCTACGCGGCAATGAAGAAGAAACCGTTTCAAGTCCTTCTCGCTGTACCGCTTGCTTTCATAGATTCTGCTGCTGCATGGTGGGACTCGACGCATGCCATAGGCTATCCGTTGCTTGTCTTGATCCTTCTTTCGTTTGTTGTCCTGTTTTCCTTCCTCTCGCTGTACTTTTCAGGCATGCTGGACGAAGCGATCGCAGGACTGTCAAGGAAAGGCAAGATTGCCATTGACTCAATGGAAGGAACGGCTGAACCAGCCACAGGGGAAAACAAAAGATAGACTGAGAAAGTTGACTGAGCGGATGAAAGCCGATGAGCTTGAAGGTAAATGGTCGAGGCGGTGGGAAGAGAAACGGAGGGTCGTTCCTGATTATGGAGGGTTCTCAATCGCCTCTGTCCCGGCCGCAATAAGAAGGAAACTGCAGGGTGGGAGGAGCGGAAACGGCCTGGAGGATTTCGTCGGTTCAGGGTCTGGGGAAAAAGTGCTTCTTGTCCTCCTGGACGGACTTGGTTACTACGAGATGAAGAGAAACAGCGGGGAGCTTCCGTTTTTCAACAGGTGTCTACGCACTGAAAGGCTGCTCCCGATAACAACAGTATTTCCATCGACAACTTCGGCAGCAATCACGACGCTCCATACAGGCAAGACGCCTGCAGAGCACGGCCTGCTGGAGTGGTATTTGTATCTCAGGGAGATAGGCATGCTGGTCGAGTCACTTCCATTTGTCCCGAGGTTGCCGGACGACTTTCCCGAGTTTGAAAGGAGAAAGCCATCGGTGAAACTGCTTTACGGCGGCAGAACACTGTACTCGAAGCTTGCCCGAGCGGGCATCGGCTCTGTGATCTTGCAGCCCTCGGGCATCGTTGACAGCGTTTTCAGCAGGCTTATATCAAAGGGGGCAGAGAGGATGGGATACAGCAACCTTCAGGACGCGTACGGAATGCTCTCCTGGCTGCTGCAGGAGGGGAAGCAGGAGTTGGTTCACTTCTACTACCCGGGAATTGACTCGGCAGGACACGCGTACGGGCCTTCCTCCGACCAGTATCTCGACGAAATGAGGAACGCGTCCTCTTTTCTGGAGAAAGTTGCGAAAGTTGCATCCGAATCAGGCTTCACGCTCATCGTAACGGCAGATCACGGTCAGGTAGATGTAAAGCCGCAGGACATGATTCTTCTCGACGAGTTGGACGGGTTTGATGCCAGGCTGGCCATTGACAGGAACAGGCCGGTGCAGCCCTATGGTTCTCCCAGGGATGTGATAGTGGGAACATCGGGCGACTCCAAGGAATTCAGGGACTGGATATCTTCAATCCTCCTGGAAGAGGCGGATGTGCTTACGACCGACGATATGATACGTGAGGGCTACTTTGGAAAGGTGATGTCGAAAACAGGCAGGGAAAGAATGTCAGATGTATGGATTTTGCCCAGAGCATCGAACACAGTGTGGTACAGGCATTACAGAGGGGAAAGGTTCGTGTTCAACGGTATGCATGGCGGTGCGAGTCTGGAAGAGATGATCGTTCCCTTAATCGTCCTGTGACGCCAACCTTCAGAGCACTGTTCAACTCAATTAAATACACGAGAAGACATTATTCAAATGGTTTCATGCCGGAACGGAAAAAACTCTTTGGAACAAACGGCGTCAGGGGGGTGGTTAACGAATTCCTGACTCCCGATTTTGTCCTCAAGATGGGTAAAGCCATAGGGACTGAAATGTGCGGCAACATCGCAGTTGCAACTGACACAAGGACATCAAACATAATGCTCAAGGATGCTCTTGTCGCGGGTATCCTGTCGACTGGTTCAAACGTGGCGGACCTCGGCATAATACCGACGCCCGCACTTCAGTACAGGGTGAAGAAGGCGGCTTTCACAGGGGGAGTGATGATAACAGCCTCGCACAACCCGCCGCAGTTCAACGGGGTCAAGGCCATCTCGCCAGACGGAACGGAGGCAAGCAAGGAGGAAGAGGACAGGATCGAGGATGCCTACTACAGCGGCAATTTCAGAGTCGCAGAATGGAATGGCATAGGAACAGTGACCAGGTTCAACGATGCGGCTGCGGACTACATAAGGGCGATAGCGGACAACGTGAAGGCAGATGCAATCAGGGAGCGCAGGTTCACTGTGGTCCTCGACTGCAGCAACGGGGCATCCGTGAATACGGCACCCTATCTGATGGAGCTGCTGGGGGTGAGGGTCATCACGCTCAACAGCCAGCCACAGGGGTCATTTCCTGGCCACGAGAGCGAGCCGACGCCAGAGAACCTCAAGGATCTCGTGAAATCTGTCAGGAGCCTCGGTGCCGACATGGGAATAGCACACGACGGGGATGCAGACAGGGCAGTCTTCGTGGACGAGAAGGGAAGGTACATACCGGGTGAGCAGAGCCTGGCGCTCATTGCAAGGGAGATCATAAGGGAGAAAAGGGGGTCGACAGCTGTTGTCCCTGTCAGCACGCCGAGTGTTGTGGAAGAAGCCATAAAAGAATTCGATGGCAAAACTGTCTACACCCGCGTGGGGTCACCTGTGGTCGCCAGGAAGATGATGGAGATCGGTGGAGTGATCGGCGGGGAGGAGAATGGCGGCATAATAAACCCTGCAATGCAGTACTGCAGGGACGGCGGAATGACGGCTGCCAAGATGCTTGAGATAGTTGCTCTCAGGGGTCCGTTGTCCTCTCTCGTGGATTCACTTCCAAAGTTTTACACAGTCAAGCTGAAGGTCGAAACAGGCGACAGTGATCCTGCGGAGATTCTTCGGCTTGTGAGAGAGCAGTCAAATGCAACGAGGATTGACGAAACAGACGGCCTGAAGCTTTACCTGGAGGAGGGATGGGTTCTTGTCAGGCCATCCGGGACAGAGCCGCTGATCAGGATATTCGCCGAATCCAGGAATGAGAAGAATGCGAAGAGGTATGCCGAGGACCATATGAAGACGGTCAAGTCTCTCATTCATCGCAAACAGTGATTTGAAAAGGGTGCTGCTTCAGTGGTTGATTCGTGGTGATATTTATTGTCTCAAGTTACAGGAACGTAAATTGTCATCTCAAGCGATGACGGCGACAGGCTGGACCAGCTTGAAAGGCCGAAGTCAAGACAGAACCCTGCTGCATTTGGCGTCCCGGTGCGTGGGTTTGACGATGTTACACCTGGAATGAGAGTGGCATTTGTGTAGTATGGCTGCTCGAAGAACTTGAGATAATGGTTTGGAAGGAAGTGGTGGCTGTATGGCCCTATGAGGTATGCGTAGTTCATCCCCGCTGTGTTCAGCCCCTGCGTCGTGAAATACTCGGACGAAGTACCAAGGTAGTCAAGACCATTCTGCGGGTTTGCCGGAAGACTCAGGTTGCTGACTTCCCCCGGATAAACAGAGTAGAAGACAGATGGTGAACCCAAATTGACAATCGACTGAGTCGCTGTGAAGAACAGTGTGATCTGGAACCATTCCCCCGCAGTGTAATGGCTCACTGTGAGGTGAAGCACAAATGAACCGGCCGTCGATAATGAGTATAGCGGCAGCCCGTTGCCTTCGCTGTCCGATAGATGCTGTATGATGGTCTCGTTGACACCGTTGATTACGACAGTGTTGCCGCCATCGGCGGATAATGTCAGATAGCCGGGGTCGGATGAAGGGGGGTCATACTGGGCAAAGTCCTGCGGGCTGTTCTGACCGTAGCCTGTAACATTGACATTTGCATTAATCACAACGGGCGCACTCGTAACACCTATAGCTGTCTCGGAAATTCCATTGTATGATGAATAGGCAGCCGCCGATGCGAAACCGATGAATAGCGGCAAAAAAGCAATTGCTATCAGCTTTCGTTTCAGGGCCTGTCCTCCCGAACTGGAGTATTTCCAGTGTCTTATTTAATGGACGAGTATCATTAATCCCTACTCGTTAAAATACAGCCTTTCGGCTTGATGTCTGTCCATGAGTTCAGCCAGACTGGCATCCCGCAATGATCGAGTATATGCAGGCTCCACAGATGCAATTTCATTCCACATCCTGACAGGGGCAGGAAAACGTATACAAGAATGTTATACGTCAATGCGAATAACCTGTGTCCGGAATATGTGCATCAGGAAGCCACAAGGTTTAT
This sequence comes from Candidatus Sysuiplasmataceae archaeon, assembly GCA_046706185.1. Lineage (GTDB taxonomy): Archaea > Thermoplasmatota > Thermoplasmata > Sysuiplasmatales > Sysuiplasmataceae > JAJZXY01. Next base: position 26,143 of record JBJKPR010000050.1, on the reverse strand, counting down.
TTGCGCCGTAATTATCTACTGGCTATCAATCTTGATATTACAGCTAATTCGCGGGTTGGCGGCTACGCTGGCAACGTGGGGGAACCGGCAACGATGAGGGGAAGAAGAGACGAGACTGCAATCATGCATGACGTGTTGAGCCTTGTGATCAGAAATGACGCCACTAGAACCAAGATCAAGACAAGATGCAACCTCAACTTTGAGTCGACAGTAAGAATAATCAACAAGCTGATGCAGCAGGAACTGATAGTTCAGGACAGCCTCGAAGGCAGGGTCACATACAAGGCGACGGACAAGGGACACAGGGTTTTCTCGCAGCTTGTCGCCCTCTCACACCTGACAAGGGAGACGACATACTAGAGGCGGTTGTTTGAAATGGAGTAGACGGGCCATACTGATTCTGTCTGCGGCAATCGTAGCGGAGCTTGTATTGGCCGGCTCTACGATGTCCCTCGCTTCGTCGCAGCATACGGATGCAGTGGGGAGCGTGACCTTCTCCTACACGTCCGGCCTCAGGTCCGTTGTCAACACGTCACTCAAGCCAAACCTTCTGTACAATGTGTCAAAAGTGTCAGACCCGGGAACCATATACAGAAACATAACGAACAACGAATCCATATTGTCGGAGTACGTCTTCTCTTCAAACTCCGCTGTCGGTGTTACTGTCTATGTGTCAGTCGCCCTTGAGGTGATCTCGGGGACTTCGCCGGAGTGGCAGTCAACGCTTGACCATTTTGGCTACACCGTCAGCTTCAACGGCACCCGGTATGTCCATTGGGTGAAGATACCTTTCAGCCTGAACTCAACGCTGTCGAAGATACAGAGCATAAACAGGCAGCTCAACATCACATCCGGAGACCCGACAATAGTTTTCAACGCGTCGGAGAGCGAGTTCATAGGAAACAGCATCCAGCTGAACCATACTTCACTTGAGCTGACAGTCAACTACCCCTCAATCTACTTCTCTTCCTTCAGGAATGAGACATGGCAGTACATGCAGGTGGGCCACGACCCGAACGCCTGGAACAACGCGACATCGACTGTCGAAAGCGTTGTACCCCTGAAGAACGACAAGTCGGCGCTTCAGTCAATATCCTACGGATCGTTTGCCATTGCTGCGGTGATATCTGCCATTCTTGCAGCTGGTATTCAGAACAGAAAGAGATCGGAACTGGAGAGCTTCATCAGAAAGAACAGGGACAACATCATTGCTGTAAATGTTGACCCCCTCCTCACGAAGGGAGGAACCCTGGTGAATTCCATTGAGGAACTGACCAAGCTGAGCGATCTGGCGGGACAGCCCATATTCATGCACGAAAGTGACGGAAAATGCATTCTGTTTGCCGAGTACGGCTCAGGCATTTACTACTACGCCATTTCGGCAAGGAACGACTACCGCACGAGATACAGGATCCTGCGGAACAACTGAAACAGCGATTGAGTCGAGCAGTGTGCAGCACTCAGTCATGCATCGTCGTGCTTAATCCCTGCCTGGACACGGAACGCCTCATTGAAATCGCTCACTGAGTCGTAGTACAGGGATATGAAAGGGTAATAGAACACAGTGTTGAGCAGAATGGCGAACAGGAGGGCGATGAGCACTGAGTCAGATGTCCCGGCAAATAGCGCGCAGAATGTCAGAAGTAGCGCAAGCAGCGAGGCCTCGAGCATGATATTCCTTATTTCAACGGGCCTCTGCCCGAGCTTGTATGGAAGGCCGAACTGTCTGTGCAGTCTCTCAATCTCGCTGTTAAGCTGGCTGTAGCTCCCTGCGAAGGAGTCGGCTGTAATCTCTCCCGCTCCGGATGAGGCGATCTTTTCCATGAAAGCGGACGTATCGCCCTTGCTGTAGAACTCTGCGAGTTCCCTGAACTTTGTGAAAAGTATGAGGTTCAGATTTATGCCGGAAAGTTTTCGCCTGAGCCTCAGGAACGATACCACTACGAGAGCATCTGTTCCTATGTATGCAAGCGCTATGATCTGGGGCACATAGACTGGGATCATTTGAACTTCACTGTGCCGACTATCGCGACGGCGATGAGGATTGCGGAAAGAAACGCATAGGAGTAGATAAAGAGGTACCCCAGGTAAGGTATACTTGTAATCACGACACCTCTGACGTCTGATGCGGGCACCGGCAGAGGATCCTGTACAGGGTTGGCTATGCCTTTCGTCTGGAAGAGGACTGTGCCGTTACTGTCAACTATTCTTATCACCTGGTGTGCAACTGTCAGGTTGTGGTTCCACGGAGCTGTGAAGACAAGTATCTGGCCGACCTGTATGTTCTGTACATTCACTCCTTTCACGACAAGAAGCGAGTCTGGCTCGATGGCAGGCACCATGCTCCCAGTCGGGTCCGACAGGAAAGGATGAGGTGTGCCCATTGCAAGCGGCGCAATGACAAAAATGCCGAGCAGCATTGCAGCGACCACAGCTGCGGTAATCACAAGTCCAAAGGTGCTCCTTCTCTCCCTGAGGGGGTTCTTTGGCCGTGTCAGTTTGAGTGAGTAAATGTTGTCCCTCGTAAGGAGCTCGATCATTATGAGAACGACTGAGAAATCAACAAAAATCCAGGCAGATGAAAGAATGATGGAGGAGCTGTAGGATATATCGACAAGGGTCGGAACAGAATAGAGTAGATAGAACACTATGCCCGGTAAGTTGTTGAAGCGGAACTTCACATACATTATGAAGAGGAGATAGAACAGGACAATACCTGCTATGGCACTCAGCGTGAAGTCAAGAACCACCAGGGGTGATCCCCTTGAGGCAAACAGGACACCGTTCAGCTGGAAAACAGTGGGCAGGAAAAGAATGAATGGAAGGTTGATGGCTGTCCTGTCCCCCCTCTTTATCGCCCGTTCGGCGTTGTAGTTGAACAGGAAAACCTGAAAGAAGACACCGTAGAGCACGACAAAGGCAGCCTGCTCCAGGAAGAGCTGAACCGGCAGCCCAGCGAAGACGAACCTTGACACAAAAACAGGTTCGAAGAGCATCAGTGCGAATACTCCACCGAGGACGGCTGAGTATGCCAGGTACCTGTCGACCCTGAGATGTATGAACCTCTCCCTCATCAGTGAGAACAGAATGCCGAGATACAGAATGAGCAGCAATATGTGGCCTATGCCTGAAAGAGATGCGGGCAGGAGGAGGGTGATGTAGTATGAACATGTCCATGACAATGCGATCCCCGCATCAACTGCAACTCTGAGCCCGTCCATCTCAATCCCCCCGGAAAAGGCGGATGTAAGCATTTCCTGCCTTTCATATTTAAATTGATAGGAACCACTAATTCTCATCGTTCTTTATTAGTGTTCCGCGTTCAAGCGCACAACGAGGGGAAGGAGGTGAATACATGAATAAAAAAATGATAGCTCTCGCAATGGTCCCCATACTGATAGGAATGACGGGAGTCTTCGCATTCTCCGCTTACAGCGGGACAAATGTAATCAACATCGGGCAGACTGAGGCACAGCTGTCATACACAGCGTCGGTGTACTGGAACCAGACAGGTGGCCCAGGATCCAACGTGTACCCGGTCAACATAAATGGCCACATGCCTTCACCGGCCTGGGTCACAACCGATGCTGCTTCATCAAGCGGCAATACAGTTCTCACTGTAAATGTCCACAATCTTGTCCAGGGAGAATTCGTCGGGATTGAAATTGTCCTGAACAACACAGGAGTTGGGTTCTATGCATCACCGGATGCCAGCCTCTGGTCCAGCTCTGTTGGTGTTTCGACGGCCAACACTTACAGTACATTCCATACCGACATGAGCACCCTGGGTGGGTTCGTGCTGTACACCAGCATGTCAGGAGTCACAGGTAACGGCATCTACGTTGCGCCAAATGCGCATGCAACCGTTTACTACGCTCTCATAGGACTTTCGGCACAGCCTCTGCCTCCCGGTACTTACTCTGGAACAGCTACCCTGACTGTCGACATCAACGCAGCCGGTGTTGTTTCAGCAAGTTAATCGGAGCGGAGACAAGGGAATGACTGAAACCTCTTACCAAACATAATTTGCCATTGTTTTCCGGTTACGGGCGCTTTCGTGGCAAGGAGAGATCATGCCACAAGGCTGAGGCTCACGATGTAGACTATGAAAAATACAAGGCCGAAGGACAGGACGTAGACTGGTATCCTTCCCCTTCTCACGAATGCGAAGTACATTGCAGATGCAAGCGCTGTACCGATTATGCCTATGGCAGCCGTCAGGTTGAGGCTCCATGGAACGATAAGCAGGGAGAACCCGGGATAGAATGTGGCGTACAGCACATTCTCCCCCACAAGCGCTCCGACAGCCAGGTCGTTCTTCCCTGCGAAGGCCCATATCATTCCGGCAATCGTCTCCGGTATCGCGGTGGCCATGGGTATGAGCAGTATCGAAAGGGAGAGAGCTGAGCCAGGCTGCGGCGATGATATCTGCGAGATTGACGAGACCAGAAGAGTGGAGCCGAAGTAGAGGCCGAGGACTGCCAGCAGGATCTGGAGCAGTGAATAGACCGGATTTCCAAACAGCCTTGCAAAGTATGCTTCTTCGCCGGTTTCAACCATTGAGGCGGGCCTCTCCCTGCGCACCAGCCATACGTACGCTACATAGGAGACAAGGTAGGCGCATCCCATGGCATACTGCAGGTACATCGAGTGGAAGATGCCGGGTATGATGATCCATGGAAACAGAACGGCAATGAGGAAGTATGGAATGCGCATCTGCCTGCTGACGGCAAACCCCCTCGAAAGGGTCTTCCCGGCAAAATATGAAGCCAGCAGGGAGAGGAGGACAAGAAAGTACGAAAGGGTGGACGTTATGAAAGGTTCCCCTATTATCGCCCCAATGCCGATCTCGTATCCTTTGTCATGCGAATATGTGAAAACAGCGATCAGGAAGATAAACAGTTCAGGGATTGAGGTGAAGAGCGGTGTCACGACCGAGCCCGTGAAGGAGCTTGACCATCCCATTTTTCCTGCAAGGTATTCAATCGAGTTGACGAAGAGGAGTGAGGCTGCGAAGACAGTGATGAGGCTCAGTACGAGCTCCTCCAGCGGAGTCATTGGATGAGTTGAATAAGCGTGCTTCTTATTTAACACTCGACTGCTCTCGAGCGCCCGCAACTGCGCACTATCTGTACGAAGGATGCCTGGTTGCTATTATCTCTCTTGCAAGCCTGGCTGCAAGTGCGGCGGTGTTGCCGTTGTCGAAGGGAGGCGACACCTCGACTATGTCTGCACCAATGAGCCTTGATGACAGTTTGACTATGATTTTCCTGACCTGCAAGGGCGTAAGGCCGAACGGCTCGGGTGTTCCCGTTCCGGGGGCATAGGCAGGGTCGATGCCGTCTATATCTATACTCAGGTAGATCTTCTTCTTCCCCATTCTCTCCTCAATCCGCCTGATTGAAGCGTCGATGCCTTTGTCTGCAACAAAATACGCGTCGATGAAATCGAGCCCTTTTGCATTCTCAAGGTCCTCGCGTGCAACTGACCTTATGCCTATCTGCATCACGCTGCCAACGCCGACGTGGTCGGCAAATCTCCTGCTGGCACACGCATGGCTGTTCTTCCATCCAAGGTATTCATCCCTGAAATCCAGGTGGGCGTCCACGACGACAACGCCTATCTCCTTCGGGTGGTTGGTGACAACTGGGGGTGATATCGAGTGCTCCCCTCCCAGCGTTATCAGGAATTTGCCGTCGCGTATGGCCGACCCGGCAGCAGCGTGCACCTCGTCATACATCTCATCAACTGCGCCTGACTCCTCCATGTCGCCCATGTCAAAGACATCTATGTCTCTCAGGTCCACTCCATGGTCGAAGAGATAGCTCTCAAAATTCCAGCTCGCTTCCCTTATCGCGTTGGGCCCGAACCTCGTGCCAGGCCTGTAGGAGGTGGTGCGGTCGTACGGAACGCCAAGAATTGCAACTTTTGCAGCCTCATAATCGTCAATTGTGTCCGCAAACTTCAGTGTGCGAGGGGGCATGTTGACCTTCACAGTTCGAATATCTTCCTCATTCCCATCGAGGAAACATAGAACAATTCACCGCCGATCTTGAGCGTTGACTTCTGTCCCTCTGTGACCCTGAGGTGGAATGTTTCGAATGTTTCCAAATCCATAAGCTGCACTTCATCCCCCGACATCGAAAGCACCTGTGCCTTTCTCCTGTCCATCTGAGGAACCTGCACCTTGTGCTTCACGGGGTGAACCACGCTTCTCTTTGAACCGTCGAAGACCCCAACAGCTTCAATTCTTGCTTTTGCTTCGCCGTGTTTCCCTGGTTTGGATGTTGAGATACTCAGTATTTTGCAGGGCTGATCGTCTATCAGGATATACCTGCCTTCCTTCAGCTCCCTGACTTCGGCCTGGCTCCATGCCATATATTATCGAATTTGACCATCTTGACCGTGGTTAAATACGTTTCGGGATTTGCCCAAGAAGTTCGACGTCTTTCTGGACACAAGCTCCCACTGGCTTCGACTTCACTTCCCGTCAACACATCCGAGGGCGGTTTTCAGCTGCCGTTACAGTTGCCCTCATGACCTTCCTGTCACACTCCATGCACAGTTGCTGTTGGGTATGTATGCGATCGACATGGGCAACAACAGTACCTTTCCAGTCAGTCCCGGCGACTTGCGGGCAGATGTGCGAGGTGTCAATCCTGCACACAACAATCGCTCAACAGCACGCAAGTGCTCATCTTTCAAAGGAAGCAAAACTCTCCCATGCAGGTGATTGGTGGAAGTCAATCGAGGCTCTATATAGAATATATTGGGTATATTGCTCAAAAGACTCTATGTTGGTTCGCTACATATGGCACTATTCAGTGATGCCGCACGAGAAACATGAGCGAACCAGGAACGACGAGCCAGAGCGGAAGAGACTTCGATTCGTCCCGGCAGGATATCTTGAAGCCGCTCAACGAAAGTGGCATCAAGCGGTTTCACTACAAGACAATAGTCATAGCAGGCATGGGTTTCTTCACAGATGCCTACGACCTTTTTGTAATAGGCGTGATTACGGCACTCTTCACATTCTACGTGCCGTTCGCCATTCCAGGCTACGTCTTCTCATTCCATGTGGGCAGCAAGGTCACAGGCCTTACTGGGCTGTCACTAATATCGGCTTCGGCGATATTCGGCGCAGTGTTCGGCCCGATGATCTTCGGCCGGCTGGGAGACCTGTTTGGCAGAAAGACGATTTACGGAATAGAGATGATCATTCTCATTGCAGGAGCGCTGCTTTCATCGGTTGCATGGTCGTTCACATCTCTTGTTGCATTCAGGTTCATACTCGGACTCGGAATAGGAGGAGACTACCCGATGAGCGCCACAATCATGAGCGAGTACTCAAATGTGAAGAGCAGGGGAAGGCTCGTGGGCACAGTGTTTGCCATGCAGGGCTTCGGCCTCATTACAGGCATACTTCTCGCAATAGGCCTGCTCTACGCCATACCGTCTAGCCTCGGGCTTGCATGGAGGACCATGCTGGCAGCAGGAGCGGTCCCGGCGCTTGCAGTCTACTACTTCAGAAGGAGGATGCCTGAAACACCCAGATACACCCTTCACGTCCAGCGTAAGGCAAGGGAGACCGCCAGCGTTGTAAGCAGCCTGACAGGCGTTTCGCTCAGTTCATCAAGGACGGAGAAAGGAGACGGCAGGTCAGAAGTGAAGAGCAGGGGAACTTTTTCAACCTTCTTCAGGTCATACCTGCCCCTTGTCATGGGAACAGCACTCAGCTGGTTCTTCTTTGACATCTCTTTCTACGGGACTGGAATATACACACCAACGCTACTGAAGTCGCTGAGCCTGGTCGCATCTCCTGGCCTGACGCAGGTACAGCACCTGATAGTGTCGGAACAGTTCACCGCAATCATAGACCTCATATTCACAATACCCGGCTACTGGATCGCCGTCGCACTGATCGACAGGGTCGGCAGGAAGACGCTGCAGTATTCCGGCTTTGCCGTCATGGCCCTGGCATTTGCAGTCCTCGGACTCGACCCTTCGCTGATAGGCCTGGGGGCGCCGTTCGTGATAATATACGGCCTGACCTTCCTGTTCGGCAACATAGGACCGAACACGACCACGTTCATAGTCCCCACAGAGGTGTTTCCGACCGCTTTCAGGACAACAGGGCACGGCATAGCTGCAGGAACAGGAAAAATAGGTGCGACCGTGGGCGTCCTTCTGCTTCCTGCTCTCCAGATAATCTTCGGAGACTCGGGAATGATGCTTTTCCTTTCAGCCGTTGCATTGCTGGGAGCGATTGTGACACTTGCACTGATAAAGGAAACAAAACAGGCCTCACTGGAGGAAACGTCAGGGGAAGATATTGCATCATCCCTCATCAAAGGGAGCCCCGCTGACAGTGTTGCAGGCGAATAAGGTCCAAAACCTCTTCAAAACCACTTAACCGCATAATTCGCCACTGACAACATATCCGCGGGTATTCCGAGGGTGTAACAACTTATTTTTACGGAGACAGGGTTCGTGAAAGCATGGCCAATTCGTATGCAGCCGCCAGTGCTGAAGAGACAAAGGGCATTTGGCCACCGTACACGAAGCAGCTGATGGCAAGAAGCTTCATCATCGCGTTGATACCCATAATTGCGCTCATTGTTGTCCTGCAGCTTCCGCAGACTGCATACCTTGACTACGTCCATGTGATTACAGGCGCAGTCTGGACAGGCTTTGACATCTTCATGGGTGTCGTGTTTGTAAGCGTGATGAGGCTTGTAGACCCTCCCGCAAAAGTGGAGATCGCAAAGAGGCTCACACCGAGCATGCTCTTTCTCATGCCCTCCGTATCATCTGTTGCAACAACGGCGGGTTACTTCCTTGCGATAAGACTTGGCATCTTCAGTCTCTCCAACCCCGAGATAATCGCTTCTGGCATACTTGTCGTAATCCTGTTCGTACAGGGGCTTGGCATATTCCTTCCAAATGAGGTCAGGAGCTTCCTTGAGATCATCAAGGAAAAACCGGATACAAAGAAGATAGTGCGCCTCACGACGATAAACATGAAACTCGGCGGCCTTCAGGCGATATTCCAGCTGGCGCTGATTTTCGTTATGGCACTCATTGCATTCTGACCCCTGCGCGATAGAAATGCAGGCGGATCGTATGCAATGCCATAAGCTGCCGACAGCCTGCTGTGTGCGTGCATCTGCCAAGACTTATCTTTCTGGAAAAGTGTAAGGGTGCAGTTGAGTTCTGTGCACACCGAACACCGGCCAGCGGTCAACACGCGATGGCATTGGGTATTGAGCTTTGTGCGATGCCCTGAATGCGGTTATGCATTCAATTTCCTGCATCGGAAGAGACCTTCCCCTGCCGTTGCACTAAACGGTCGATACTGGAAGTTCCGATGCCCCGGTTGCCACGCTAGAGCGAATTTCGATATAGGCAACAGGACACCCGAACCGGGGCAGCCTGTCTATTCTGACATGAAACGAACGCTCTATTTTCTGATCATGCTGCCCGTAGCGGTCGCGCTGATGACCGTACTTTTCACAGGTATCTGGGATTTGCAGTTGTACAGCGTTCTTCCCTTTCCATTCCTGTTGGTTGTTGATACACTGCTCGCAATAGAGTTTGCATGCATGGCAGGTTGTTTCTGGTACTACAGAAACGGGATTGAATTTGCAAGGTTGAGCTGAAATCGCGGGACTGACGCATGGAACGGCCGTAACCGGGCGTTGAAGAGCCAGTTTACCGTTTTCTCGCAACTTACTGCCTCTTCGCCTGCGCCTGGTGTCTCTTGGGCGGAGGTGAACTTTTCAGCTCAGCTGCCCTCTTTTCGACTTCAGACCTGAGCGTATCGCCAATGTCCCGTCCGTGAAACCTGTCAATCCTCGCAGCTATCACTGCCTTTGAAGCAAGAAATCTCGATATCCTGCCACGCAGCTCCTTCGGCATGCTGTGCACAAGCGGGTGCTGGAATATCAGACCGTGCTTCGGAGGGCGCCTGCCCTTGCGCAAATGCCTGAAGAGTGCTTTTTCTGCACCGATCAGCTGTACCGTTCCTGCAGGGAACGATGAAAGCCTTTCGAGCCCGCCGGCCGTCTTGACCAGCCTGCATGCCAGCTTGGGACCGAGCAGCTTCGAAAGGTTGGGAAACTCCTCAGCCGCCCGCCTGTCGATGAATTCACCTGTCTTCTCCGAAAGCTCATTGAGGTAGAGCAAACCGCTTGCGAGAGCCATCAGCCTCTCCTTCTCCCCGTCAATGAAGTCGACACCGATAGACGCGCCGTGAAGAGCATGCTCGGACTGTATACTCTTCCTGTCACCGAGAGAGCCTATTGCCTTCGAATAATCCATCCCCTTGAGTGAATCACCGAGTTCAGGAAAGTGCAAGCCGTACCAGGAGTGCAGTCTGAGATCAAGCTGGTTCAACTGTTCCTGGGCAGCATCGTAGGTGGCGATTGCCTCCATGAGGTGCCTGTCACCGCCTATCGACTCCCTTGACTTCAATTCTGCAAGAATCAGAAGAGAGTCCCTGAGCAACTGCTCGCGGAATCCGTAGGTTGATGGCTGTATGAATGATGTGTCGGCCATCACCATCCGGCCCAGCGGTTCCAGCCTGCTTTCGAGGACGTTGACCTTTCGCCCCTGGGCAAGGGTGCGCTCCTCCTCTAGAATGTGCCCCTTCTGCATGGCGAACAGCCGACCTGCAATTTCGCCTGCATCCTTGGGGAAAAGGGATGATCGCACGATCTTCTCGCCGTCCGCAAGAAAGACGCCAAACCATTTTGTAGCGATGAGCACGAGGGTAGGATGATTTGCTAGAATAAGCGTTTATTGTGCGTCTGTTGCGTAACGGAACGATGACACACATTAAACGCCTGCTGACTGCCTTATAACCGGTCAAAGAGATATAGACAAGTGCTAAATAGCTTCGTTCACATAAAAAATCAGCTGGTGCAAATGCGGAAATCACTGCCTTTTGTCACAGTCATCAGTGTTCTGTTTGTGGCAGGAGTGGCACTCGGGGCGTCGCTTGTGGTTACATTCCTAACGCCGATCGGCGGTCACTACAACGCGGCGAATGCACCTGCGACCACGAGCGGTACCTTTCAGATGAACTACACATATGAATGGTGGTCGCAACCGTTCATCGTCAATGCAACTGGCTACACGATGACGATGAATTGCACTTCCAATTATGGAGTTGACGTCTTCCTGATGAACTCGACCCAGTTCAAGAACCTGCAAAACAACGTGGGACTGGACTACCTGTTCTTTGCCGAAAACTCCACTGGGCTGAATTACTCCTATACACCCGGGGCAGTTCAGTACACCTTGGGCAGCCAGGCAACCTATTACTGGGTATTTATGGACAGCCAGGTAGGTCTGCCGTACTACGTATCTGTGCTGGTCAATTACACTTTAACCATTACACCACCATGATCAAGAACTCCCCTCCATATGTGATGACCATTGTCATCGCAGAATGTTAGCCCGTTCGATTCCTATGGCAGTGAAGTTGACGATAGAGGCAAGTATGGACATCACACCATCCACCTGAAGACAATCCGGTTTGCAAGCGTGGCTGCCTGTTCAATTGAAACATCATCACGTGACGAAACAGCCCGGCGACAGACCTTCATTCCTTTTTCCTGGCCGTGTCCAAACTCCACGCCGACCTTGGCAGCCAAAGGACCAGAGGTGAAAACGACTTATTCCGGCATTCCATCCACGTGGCAACATACGCATGAGCAAGGGGATGAAAAAATGATGCTTGAAGAGAGTGAGAAGGCAGGGTTTCTGGAGACTTACAGGGAGTTTGTCCGAATACCGTCCATTTCAGCCTCGGGCAGGAGCATCGGTGAGACAGTTTCGTTCCTCAGGGACCTGATGGAGCCAATGGACCTTCATCCTGAGATCATTACGGGTGAAGGCAATCCAGTCGTGTACGGTGAGCATGACGCAGGGGCGGACAGGACCCTTCTGGTGTACAACCATTACGATGTACAGCCGGTAGACCCGCTGGACGAATGGGAAACGGACCCGTTTTCTGCAGAGATAAAGGACGGCAGACTGTATGGCAGAGGATCCTCAGACAACAAGGGGACACTGATGGCGAGGCTGTTCGGAATAAGAAAGCTGGTCGATGAGGGAAAGCTCGGAATAAACCTGAAGTTTCTCTTCGAGGGGGAAGAGGAGATCGGCAGTCCCAACCTTGAGGGTCTTGCACGCACGCACAGGAACAGGTTCAGTGCGGATACTGTGATAATGGAAGGAAGCCAGATCGACGCGAAGGGGAGGCCGACAGTGACACTTGGCGTGAAGGGACTGCTCTATGTTCAGCTGGACGAGGAGACTGGCAGCAGCGACCTTCATTCGTCTCTGGCCGGTGTTGCTCCCAGCGCCGCATGGAACCTTGTCAATGTGCTCTCAACCGTCTACGACGGAAAAAAGGTTCTCTTCAAGGGATTTTACGAGGACATAAGAAAGCTGACGGTGGAGGAGAAGAGGCTCCTGAAGGAGTATCCGCTTGACCAGGCGGAGATGAAAAGATCTTACGGCGTGAAGAGGCTTAGGATGCAGGGGAAGGAGGCACTTGCCAGGGCTCTGTTTGCAGAGCCCACATGCAACATTGACGGCCTGCTTTCCGGCTATGTGGCCGAGGGGCCAAAGACAGTGACGCCTCGGCGCGCAATGGCAAAGATAGACTTCAGGCTCGTTCCCGATCAGGATCCTGCGAAGCTTTTCACACTCCTGAAAAGACACCTGAGGGCATGTGGCTTCGGGGGCAGAATATCAGAGTTCGGGATGGAATATCCTGTAAGGACTTCTGTCAGGAGCAGGCTTGCGGTTGCGATGATTTCATCCGCTGAAAGCACATACGGCAAGAAACCTGTCGTCCAGATAAACGGGGCGGGCACCCAGCCGATGGGTGTGTTCACCAGAACACTTCGAATACCCGAGGGTGTGAGCGCAATAGGAGTGGGAGATAACAGGTCCAGGGCACATGCCCCGAACGAGAGTGTGAACATTACCAACTACTACAAGGCAATTGAACACACATACAACTTCATGCTTGCAATGGGAGCCGATTGAGGAGTGCTCACTGCGAGCCTGCGCTCACAACCGTTCCTTCCATGACAGTTGGAACGACATCGAACTGGTTCAGGCGTGTGCAGAATTCAAGATCCTGCTCGTCCCCCACCTCGATTATCTTTGCGGCTGACTTGGTATTCCTCAGCATCTGGACGAAGTCATCCTGCCTCACTCCCCTGAATGAAAGGTAAGCGGAGGCAGCCACTTCACTGAGTTTCAGCTGGCTCCCGGCGGCAGCGAGTTCTGCGATGAGCGCCCCTGCCGCAAGCTCATCCTCGAGGGCATATATCTTGTCGACGTAACCGCTGCAGAGTATTGTCAGCCGCTCGTCCTTTCCTCCGTTCAGCCCGCCGATGTGAAGGGCCACTGCTTTTGAGTTCAGGAACGAAGAGGTGAAAACAGTGTATCTTGCATTCTGCTCCTTTTTTACTCGGACAGCCCTTGAAATTGCCTGTGTCCCTGCCGAACTCCTGTGGACAACCGTCCTGCCGCCGAACTCAATGCCGCCCTCATTGGTGAACAGCCTGGACGGTGAATTACCAAGTGCGAAGCCCGGCGGCATCTTGCCTCTCTCCTCCCCGACTATGATGTATTGAGGGTTTTTCTCCTTCAGCTGCAGCGCTTCTTCGACAAGCGCGACAGGTATTATCTTCGACACCCCCATGTGCAGCAGTGTCGGGATCATGCTCGTGGCCCTGAAGGCATCCACTATGACCAGATAATCGCTCATCCTGGAAACTATGGCGCTTCCTGAATACCACTTCATGTCAACAGTGAGTGTCGTTCCATCACCTCTTCGCGGCTGAGAGCCCGTTTATCTCCCCTGGGAGGAATACTCCCTCTTCGGTGATTATTGAGGTGACGTATCTGGCAGGCGTCACGTCAAACACAGGGTTCTTCGCCCTTTCTCCCATTCCGGCAACCCTGACATCCCTGAACGATGTCACCTCGTCCTCCCTCCTTTCCTCGATCCTTATTTCAGCGCCTGATCCTGTAGAGAAATCAAATGTGGATATCGGGGCAGCGACGTAGAACGGGACTCCGTTTTCTTTTGCGACCACCGCCTTCTCGTATGTCCCTATCTTGTTTGCAAAGTCGCCGTTTGAGGCAATCCTGTCCGCTCCGACTATGACGCTGTCCACGTCATTCTTCAGGAAATGGCCCGCAGCATTGTCCGCGATGATCGCGTGCGGTATCGACTCGTTTGTGAGTTCCCACGCAGTTAGCCTGCTTCCCTGGAGCCAAGGCCGTGTCTCATCAACGTAAACAAAGAGTTTCTTCCCCTGGTCCCTTGCAATCCGTATTGGTGCCAGAGCGGTGCCAATATCAACCGTCGCAAGCGCACCAGCGTTGCAATGTGTGAGTATTGAATCGCCGTCCTTGATGAAACGTGCTCCGTTTTCACCTATGCGCCTGCACTTCTCCACTATGTCAGCAGTGTACTTTTCGGCAGCATCCAGCGGTCCGAGCTGGGGACCCATTTCAGTCATCCAGTTGACAGCATAGAACAGATCGTTGGCTGTCGGCCTCGTTCCCCTAAGCACAGACGCAGCTTCAGACACATCCTTCTTCTGCACCATGGCGAGAGCAATACCGTATGCTGCAGCACACCCTATCGCCGGTGCGCCGCGCACGACCATTTCCCTGATTGCCAAAGCAACGTCCTCGTAATTTGCAGCATCGAAAATCTCGAGCTTGTCGGGCAGTTTCCTCTGGTCTATGAAACGAACCTTGCCGCCCTCATGCCAGACTGCAACCATCTCGGTCGGTTTGCTGTCGACGATTACGCGCATCTGTAGACCTGCCGGCAGAAAAAATCAGAGTAACCTTATTACCTTTTTGAGCCTGGAAGGTGAGACTGCCCTCTTCATCGAGGAAACAAGGCTCCTGTAGTACGAAAGCTGCTTCCTTGCATCAGCCAGCGAGGATCTGAGTTCAGACTCGCTGAGTTCGAGTTCCTGCAGCTCTGCCCTGACCTTCTCAATCTCAACAGCAATCCTGTTTCGTCTGCGGGAAGCATTTGCAACACTGCCCATTAGCATCACAACCCTGCCCCTGAAGGTTCTCTCTCACCTGCTGAGTCTTCATCCATAACGCTGAGGGTAAGTTCAAGCGACCTCAACTTCTCCCTCAGGTCTGACTTCAGCGATTGGACCTCCTTCAGTCTTGATTCTATAGTAGATGTAGTCTGCTCCCAACGGCGGAGCTCTTTCAGTGTTTCCAACACACTTCCGGTGTTCAAGGACCTACCGTCCCCACTTCTCCGTGACTGTATTTAATCTTAACGTACAATTTGTCTATTAAGGATGACTGAAGCGGGGTTCCAAAGACAAATTCTGACATGCAAACACTTCAGGGGGTAATCCGGCCACCCCGAGAATACCGTTATAACAATCCGAACCGTGGAGACGAATATGGGCGCCAGGCTCACCGGTACGGCAGATCTGCCGCTGCACACAGGCAGGGCTCCTCCCTGGCTTTTCAGCAGGATGAGGGAACTTGGAGGCGCAATTTCCGAACTCATGGTCGACGAGGTAGGACCCGGGGAAACGGTCCGCCGTCTTTCAGACCCTTTCTGGTTTCAGGCACTTTCATGCGTACTCGGCTTCGACTGGCATTCAAGCGGGACCACCACCGTCACGCTGGCGGCAATCAAGGAAGGGATGGGAGAAAGGGGCCTTCCAGTGCACATAGTCGGCGGCAAGGGAAAGGCTTCAAGAAACATCGGCGAGCAACTTCTCAAGCTCCGATCCAGCTACGTGGACAGCAATGTCGAGAAACTGTCCCTGATAAGCAGGCTGTCTGCGAAGGTGGACAGCGTCGCACTGCAGGACGGTTACGACGTTTACCATCACGCCCTACTGCTGGACGAGGACGGTGACTGGGCTGTGATACAGCAGGGAATGAACGAACAGAGCGGATATGCAAGGAGGTACCACTGGGAATCGGAAGACATACGCTCAATGGTGAACAAGCCGCACAGTGCAATTCTCGGAGAGTCCTCGGGGTGTGTGAAGGATTTCACCGCACCTGAATCGGAAGAGATGAGGAGGGATGTGGTTGAAATTGCAAAAAGCAGGAAAACAGAATGGTACAACGGCATTCTTCTTGCAAAGGACGACCGCCAGTCCCTCCTTGACGATTTTGCAGGAACAGCGACCAGAAGGCTCAGGCTCGACTGGTCAGCTAACTGGAGCCTTCTCAGAAAGAACATAGACAGGATAATCTCCGAACAACCCTCTGACTTCGAGGAACTCCTGCTTGTCCGCGGAGTCGGCAAGAAAACGCTTCTCGCCCTTGCCATGGCCGTGAACCTCGTCTATGGCGACGAACCGAGCTGGAGAGACCCTGTACGTTACTCGTTCGCTGTGGGCGGGAAGGATGGCATACCCTACCCTGTCGATACAGGGAGGATGGAACAGATGGCCGGAATAATAACACAGGCCGTCGAGAGTTCCAAAGTTAGAGACAGAGGCAGGAAAAAGGCGCTGATGGCGCTCTCCTCTTTCTTCAGGTCAAGCCAGGATCGGATTTTCACCGATGTTCCAGGCAGCTGATCACTCAGCCTGGCTCGTTCTCCTCCGGCGGTTTGACCCTGTCGAACCTCCAGAGTAGAAGCAGGTCGTATGCAGATTTCAGAATCCCGCCGAATATGAACGGAAACCCGAGCGCCGCAAACTGGAGCATTGCGCCTGAGATCCAGGGGCTGGATGATGTGGCAATGCTCCTTCCCATGCTTGTTATCGCGGCTGCCTGTGGCCTCTCGGCATCCGATGTCACAGACATCACGTAAGACTGCCTTGTGGGCACATCCATCTGCGAGATTGTCTGCCTCAGGAGGAGTATACCGACGGCAGATGCGAAGGTGGGGGCGAACGCTATGAGAAGCAGCAGTATGTTGGAGGGGAGGTGAGTGAACACCATCGTCCTCACGACACCTATCCTCCTTGCAATCAGCGGTGTAAGCATCAGCGATACGGCTGTGATGAGGTTGACAGCTGCAAAAACATCTGAAAGAGAATCAAGCGATGCACCGAACTTCAGCTGGAACCAGTAGGCAATGACACTCTGGAGCACAAGGCCCCCGGCGAATGCGTCTATCGCAAAAAGCACAGTCAGCTCCTTTACGATGGATTTGCTCCTGCGACTCAGCGAGCGATATTCGAGCAGTCTTGAAGACTCGTGCTCCCTGCCTATACCCGGTATTGTCGAGTAAATTACGGCGTTGGAAACAAGGCACAGTATATAGATGAGGAGAATTCCCCTGAAACCGGGAATGCCAGCGCCGAATGCATAGTAGAGCCATGACGAGGAAAGGACCCCCATTGCAACTGCCAGGTAACCTGACGTGTTGTACACGGCAAAGGTCCTGTTTCTCTCCTCGTTTGCAACATACTGCGGCAGAAGCGATTGCTCAAGAGGGAGGAAGACGCTTATGTCCCCTCCCCCCAGGCTGAAATTGGCAAAAAAAGCAAAAGGGAGCAGAAGCAGGAAGGATCCGCTGAAAGCTATTCCGGCAGCAGCAGCCGAAACGACAAGAGTGAACAGGAACAGTGACATGCGCCGGCCCATCCTCCTTACCCTGTACGAGACAAGGAAGAGCAGGAAAGTGGTGCCGATCATCACGATGCTGAAAATGGCGCCTATCTCCAGCGGTCGTATGCCTATGAAATTGAGGTAGATGGGAAAGGAGACGACTATCAGCCCAATCCCGAACCCCCGTATAGACTTGGCTGCAAAGAGCTTCCACGACTGAACCCTGTTCTCTTCCAATTGATGATCACCGCAAAGCGAAAATGCATCTCAGGCGACTGAACTCAAGCACAGTTTACCACATTCCGGTTTATTCGACAGCTTAATATCAAGCGCCATGTGATACATAATTATGAAGGTCAGCGTAACACCTGAATTCTCTCTCGATGAGGGTTCTTCTTTTGCAGGCGGACTGGGTGTGCTGGAGGGGGACAAGTTCTACGCAGCCTCAAGGCTCGGGATAGACTACACAGTCGTCACTCCCTTCTACACCAAGGGATACGTGGACTATGACTTCAGGAAGGGAATGGCTGTGCCTGTGGACAGCCCATATCCTGCTGGTTTTCTGCGGCAGCTCAGGGAAAAAAGGGGGAAAATATCGATACTTGGCAGGGAGGTGACAACCGCCTACAGGATATTCGAGAAGGGAAGTGCGAAGGCGGTATTCGTCGACACAGTTTCGCCCGTCTGGGCAAGAAGGCTCAACGAGCACCTTTACGAGCACACCGACACGGACCTTTCATTCAACAGGTATGTACTCCTCGCTGAAGGCACGCTTGACTATCTTTCAAGATATGAGAAGAACGTTGAGACGATAGACATGCAGGAGGCTTATACAACACTCCTTTCCATAAGCCCGAACCTGAACAGGGTCGGAAATGCAAGGCTCAGGTTCGTAATTCATACTCCTGGCCCGTGGGGCCATCCGTTCTTTCCCTCAAGGAACTTCAAGGCACAGTATGGCTATGACTTCCTTTACGACAAGGTGTACCTCACAGACCTCGGGCTCGCCAAGGCACAGGATGTGTTCTGTGTATCCAGGAAGCATCATGAAATAACTGCAAAAGTGATGCCACACTTCGCACACAAGATCGGATACGTCACGAACGGAATAGAAGTTCCAAGATGGTCGGATGTGAAGGCGGAGGGAATGAACCAGAAGCGCTTCAGGGAATTCAAGGAGAGAAAGAAGAAGGAGCTCCTGAAGCACGCGGGTATCAGCGGGGATGGCATGGTCCTCGCATGGAACAGGCGGATTGTCACCTACAAGAGGCCTGATTTCATTCTCAGGTTCATTGAAGAGAACTCGAAAGATGATCTTGTATTCATACTGGCAGGCAAGGCCCACCCCCAGGATCTTGTAAACAGAGAGGTTATGGAGGAGTTCGACGCTTTTGCCGAAAAAAGGGAGAATGTCTTCTACACGCCGAAGTACGATGTGGAATTCTCAAGAAAAATAGTGAGCGGGGCGGACCTGATGGTTTTCACCCCCTTCAGCGGCTGGGAGTCCTCCGGGACTTCGTTCATGAAGGGAATGGCAAACGGGACACCGCCGATCACGTCCAGGGACGGCTCTGTTGTAGAGTTCGTCAGGGACGGTTTCAACGGCTGGCTATTTGGAAAGGATCTCAGAAGCCTCATTCAGTTCGACTCCGAAGAGGGGCTGAAGATAAGCTCGGCGGATTACAGGGAATTTTCAAAGAAGCTTCTCAAGATCATTGACATGTGGAGAAACAGAAGGGAAGAGTTCGATGAGGTCGCAATGAATGCGATGAAGACTCCTGGCTTTGACATGGACAGGGTCATGAAATCATATTTCCCGGGCGCAGGAGAGAAATGAAACACGCTGTGCATTCGCTCATAATAGGTCGAATTCGATATACATAAATAGGGAACAGGGCTAGGCACAAAGAAGGATGAGCGCTCACAACTACTCCATCAACATACTCCTGCTTCTCGACCTTGGCAGGGGTCTGAGTGTCTACGACCTCTCCAAGATACTTGGCAGGTTCGACAAGAGGGTTTCAAACGGCACAATCATTCCAGTAATGAACAAACTGATGGAACTCAACTATGTCACATTCAGAAAGACAGGCAGGAGGAAAGTGTACAGGCTGACAGCCAGCGGGAAGAGATATGTCACCTCGGTGAAGAAGATAAGGGAGGGACTGAAAAGGAATGCACTGACGACTATCCTCGGTTCAAATGCAGTCTATCTCGACCTGCTTGCAAGCGTTGACGACATAAGCGCTCTTGAGAGTGTGCTTGAGAGGATGGGGGAGGGACTCATGACACTCCTCGGCACTGCATTCTCTCTTGAAAAGGAGGGGAATGACGAACGCCTTGATGAGCTGAACGACAAGCTCAGGAAGCTGCTGGAGGATTTCAGGTGAGCAATGCAGCCGCAGATGCACGGTTGTCTGAAAGCGGCTTCAAGGGCGTGAACGTCAGGCATGAGAAGGCGGGAATGACGATAGGCGTGATGGCATTCATGGGCCTCCTTGTCACATATGTCGAGACAATGATCACACCGGCCCTCCCCATTCTTGTCAATTACTTTTCAACAAACTATGACCAGCTCTCGTGGGTGATAACAGCCTATGTCATTTCAGGCACAATATCAGCTGCGATCTTTGGAAGGCTGGCCGACATCTACGGCAAGAAGAAGATATTCCTTGTGCTCGCGACAGGCTATACTATCGCAATCTCTCTTGGCGGGTTTGCGCAGACGCTCACAGAGCTTGTGGCAATCAGGGCGGTGCAGGGCCTCGGCATGGGCATGTTCCCCGTTGCGTTTGCGCTTCTAAACGACCAGTTGCCGAAGAAGGAGCTTGCCCTTGCCCAGGGCATTGTCTCAGCCACGTTCGCCGGCGGCGCAGCGGTGGGTCTCGTCATCGGTGCCTGGATAACACAGAACTTCGGCTGGGAATGGTCATACCACTCAGCCATTCCGGTATCTATCGGGCTGGTTGTTGTCGCATACGCCGTTCTGCACGACGAATCTCTCAGGAAGGAGCAGGGCATAGACCTGGCCAGCATAACCATGCTCGGCGCCGGTCTTGTGGCGCTCATTCTCGGCCTCTCAGAGGGGCAGTCATGGGGATGGATATCTCTGCCAACAGTACTCACCTTCTCCCTTTCAGTGATATTCCTTCTTGCGTTCGTGTACTCCGAAAAGCGTTCAGATGAACCGTTCATCAACATGAAGCTGCTCAAGGTGAGAAACGTCTTCCTTGCGAATTTCACCGGTCTCTTCGGAATGGCCGGACTGTACTTCCTTTTTTATTCAATACCGCCGCTTCTGCAGGACCCCCAGCCGGCGGGCTTCGGGGAGTCCATACTGCAGTCCGGGATTGTGCTTCTGCCTGCATCGCTGCTGAGCATGGCCTTCGCGCCCGTCGGTGCAAAAGTGACCACGGAAAAGGGGCCGAAGGTGACTATAATCATAGGTACCATCATACTGTTTTTCGCGTACCTCGGCCTTTATTTCAACAGGGCAAACGAGCTCTCGATAGCAGAGGATGCCGCCATCGTTGGCCTTGGCATGTCGTTCATCTTCGTTGGAGTGATAAACATACTCCTGCTTTCAACCCCGCCGGACAAGTCAGGGGAGGCGACGGGCATGAATGTGGTGTTCAGGAACATAGGAACCTCCGTAGCACCCGCGATAGGGGGGGCGCTCGAAACTGCGTTTGTGATGAATGCAATGGTGGGCTATGTCCCGATCAGTTACGGTTCGCTTCCCTTCGTCCCGATATTTGTGGAATTTCCCTCATCACAGGCCTTTGACATGATTTACATCACAGGGATGCTCTTTCTGGTTGCCTCGATCATATTCACGCTTCTCATGAAGAACATAGTTGTCAAAAAGGTGGAAGAATGAAGAACACAATACTCAGAGGGCTCGCTTTTGCAGTTGCTCTTGCAATACTGCTCGCGGGCCTCAATGCTGCAACATCGAACGCAAGTGCGTCAACTGAGAACAACCTGCTTAAGGTGACGTCCGTTTCATGGTATTCTCCCGGATCAGCGGAGCAAGGTGTGCCCGGTACGGGCTATGTACCGCTGATTGTTTCATTCGCAGTGCTTTTCAACGGCAGTGCCGGCGCATTCATGAACGTGACGTTGTCGCTCACTTCCCAGTTCAGCTACAGCAACGTCACAGGAGGAAGCGCACAGTCGGTCCTTCAGATAGCGCCTGTTACCGCGGGCTCAGCCTACACCATAGCACAGATGGTCAACATTTCAGCATCAGCTGCCAACGGCCTTTATGCTGAGCAGCTTTCATACACAGTTGAGGGCGGCTCCGGCCCCGCCATTACAGGCAACTCAACCTTCACACTTCCACTGCTCGGAAGCGTGGACATAGTTGCAGCAGGTTCAGCATTCGGATCAGCCACAAACCCTGTGCCTGGAACGCCGGGGATGAACTACGTGCCGCTCTCGGTGATGGTTGAGAACACTGGCAATTCACCTGTTGCCAATGTAAGCGCGCAGTACATGCCGTCCGGCTACCTCTCGGGCGCCTCCCAGACAACGTACCTGTCTGCCCTCCCTTCCTTTGGCTTTGCAACCCTCACCTTCCTTGTGAGCATAGGCAGCAGCGCGCCGCTCGGTTTCCTCCAGCAGGAGCTGGTTCTTCACTACAACGATGCAAATCACACCATACAGTTCGAGGTGTCAATCACCGGTTACGCAAACATCTCAGTGATAAGCTATTTCACCAATCCGCCCGCAATCTACCAGGATGAGAAGTACATACAGCTGACAGTCTATACGGCGAACAGCGGAAACTCATTTTCAGGCAGCATGGATGTTTCAGCGACCTCAAGCCATTTTGAGGTTGTCACCGCACCGTACAGCCTTCCTGCATACCCGTCAGGGGCACAGCTCAACTTCACATTCCTTCTCAACGCTCTAAACTATACAGGGCCTGCGCCTGTTACAGTCACCGTGGGAAGCAGCGCATACACGATCCCCCTCTACCTCAAGCAGGAGGGAAGCATCGGCATATCATCTTCCATACCTGTGTTCAACCCGGGCAACAGCAACCAGCTCGAGCTCTTCACAATAGCCAACGAAGGTAACACGACGCTCTGGGACGTGAACATACACCTACTTTCGCCTGGCATCATATCGATACATATTCCGTCTTCCAACCCGTTCGCTGCCCTGACAGCCGACAATGTGACATTCGCGGAGCTCACGCCAGGCCAGACCGTCACTGTGACGTTTGCAGTGGACACAGCCTCCGCAGCCCCGGTGGGGGCGTATCAGGCACAGCTCCTTGTCACATGGGTGCACAACGACAGCAGCAGCCAGTTCTACAAGACTTACAATTTCAATGAGGTTGTCCAGAAGAGCAGCGTGCAGCAGTTCACAGATACATTTGCGCTGAACCCGATCAACACAATTATCCTTGTGATTATAATCGTCGTCGTCGCTGCACTTGCCGCAGTGGGCCTCCGAAGGTCGAGGAGCAGGAGGAAGAAGGGGAAGGGGAATGTGGTCGCGAGGAAGCTTGCCGAGGAAGAGGATACCGAGACGAAAGAGTGAAGGTGAACACCGGCAAAATATAATATGAGTATTGCTCCAATCAACTCCCGCTGAGTCAGATGGATGAAAAGGAATTCGACATAGACTACCTCAAGACGAAGTCGTTCAGCCGAAGGCTCTGCAAGTCTTGCGGCTCTGCATTCTGGACGCTTGGTGAGAGCGAATACTGCGGAGAGCCACCGTGCGTTGACTACACATTCCTTGGCAGGAGCCCGATGAAGAAGAGGCTCGGGATAAATGAAATGAGGGAGAATTTCCTTTCCTTCATGGAAAAGCACGGCCACACGAGGACGAAGCGTTACCCGATCGTGGCCAGGTGGAGAAACGATGTCTTCTTCGTCCAGGCATCCATCTACGATTTCCAGCCATGGGTAATAAACGAATCAGTCAAGCCGCCCGCAAATCCGCTCACAATGTCCCAGCCGTGCGTCCGGTTCAACGACATAGACAATGTGGGAAAGACCGGAAGGCACCTGACTCTGTTTGAGATGATGACACACACAGCGTTCAACACGCCTGAAGAAAAGGTGTACTTCAAGGACAGGACGGTCGAGCTCTGCCAGGATTATCTTGTCAAGAACCTGGGGATCGACGAAGAGGTCATTTCATACAAGGAGGAGGAGTGGGCTGGAGGGGGAAACTCAGGCCCCTGTCTCTCCGTGGATGTGGAGGGAGCGGAGGTGGCCACGCTTGTCTTCATGCAATACAGGGAGGAAAACGGCAGAAGAGAGCCGATGCGCATGCAGGTTGTGGACACGGGCTATGGGCTTGACAGGCTCACCTGGGTGTCCCAGGGGACACCCTCGGCATACGAGGCAATATTCCTGGACCTGCTGACCGGGCTGAAAGATGAACTTGGGATTGAGACCGACCAGAAAACGCTGTCCGAATACAGCAGGGTAGCAGGGCTGATGGACGCGAAGACGCCTGGCGCGATAAGGGAAATCAGGGAAAGGGTCGCCGGAAACATGGGCCTCTCCATTGATGAGCTGCTGAGACGTATACTGCCGCTGGAAAACCTTTACGTCCTGCTAGACCACACGAGGGCACTTTCATTCATGCTTCACGACGGCGTCATGCCGTCAAACATCAAGTCCGGGTACTTTGCAAGACTGCTGATAAGGAGGGGCATAAGGGCGCTGAACAATCTCAATGCGAAGATGCGCCTCTCCGAGATAGTGGAGAGGCAGATAAACTACTGGAACAGGGATTTCCCTGAGCTCGACGAGGAGAAGGATGACATACTGAAGCTCGTGGAAGTGGAGCAGGACAAGTACGCCGAAACGCTCTCAAGGGGAAGGTCGCTTGTATCGAAGATGGAGACATCCCTCAAGAAAGGAGAGCGATTGAGCGTAAAGCAGCTGATGGAACTCTACGAATCGCAGGGGATCAGCCCGGAGCAGGTAGCCGAGTTCACGACAAGCAAGGTAGAGGTTCCGGACGATTTCTATGCAAGGATTGCAGAAAAGCACAGCGGAACTAACAATGTGGCCGAGGAGAAGCACTACGACATACCGCCTTCTGTGGCTCCGACTGTGAAGGGCTACTACACCGACCAGTACAGGACCGAGTTCAAGTCGAAGGTGCTGTACAGCGGTAAGGACTATGTGGTGCTTGACGAGACGTATTTCTACCCTGAGGGCGGAGGGCAGGACCCGGACACGGGTTTCATTGAGGGCAGGCGGGTAAGCAACGTGCAGTTGAGCGGAAACGTGATAATACACGAGTTTGAGGGAAGGGAGTTCAGCACCGGGCAGATAGTCTCCTGTTCGATAGACAGGGAGAGAAGGCTCAACCTCATGCGGCACCACACAGCAACACATGTGATGATAGCAGCAGCAAGAAAGGCACTCGGCAACCACGTCTGGCAGGCGGGAGCACACAAGCAGAGCGACATTTCAAGGCTGGACATCACACACTATGCACAGCTGAAGCGGGAGGAGATCGCTGACATAGAGGAGAGGGTGAACAACGTTGTGTTCGAGGACAGGAAGATCAGCGTTGAGATAATGGACAGGATTACAGCGGAGGACAGGTACGGCTTCAGGCTCTACC
The DNA here is from genome assembly GCA_046706185.1 of Candidatus Sysuiplasmataceae archaeon. GTDB lineage: Archaea > Thermoplasmatota > Thermoplasmata > Sysuiplasmatales > Sysuiplasmataceae > JAJZXY01. The sequence goes on along the minus strand of JBJKPR010000050.1, from coordinate 937 downwards.
AGGGAGGCGTTGTCCCCGGGAAGGACATAAGGGTCGTGACAATAGACGGCTGGGATGTGGAGGCGTGTGCAGGAACGCACTGTGAGAGGACGGGTGAGATTGGCACCGTCAAGATACTCCAGACGCAGAGAATACAGGACGGCGTGGTCAGGATAGAGTTTGCGGCAGGCGTACCGGCGATGAGGCTGTTCCAGAAGCAGGCCTCTGGCATCGAAACACTGAAGGAGATGCTCAATGCAGATGAGGAGCATCTTGAAGCGGCAGTTGAAAGGAGCTTCTCCGAGACAAGGAACCTGCAGAAGAAACTGCAGGAGTTGGAGCTTTCGGCAATGGGCTCAACTGTAAAGCACCTGCTGGAAGTATCCCCGAAGAAGGGCGGCGTGGCCGTCGTGGTGCATGCGACGGAGCTGGAACCGAAGAGCATGCAGGCAATGATGAAGATGCTCACGGCCAGAAACGGCGGGGATGTCCTCGCCGTCCTTGTCACCACAGGAAAGGGGAGACATATCATGATCGGCAGGAACACGAAGGAAGGGCCGGGGTGTGTGGAACTGCTGAAGAAAATAAATGCGGAGTTTGGCGGAACGGGTGGAGGAAAGGAGGACTTCGCACAGGGTGTTCTTGGGTCGGTGGACGAGAAGAAGCTTGCAAGACTGGTCGGATCTCTGCTCGACAGCCATCCGCCGTCTCCAGGGCACGACCGGAAGTAATCGGAATGGAATGAGAACTGTCGAAGCAGGGAGGAAAGGGGCAGGCATGGAAGCTCCAGGTTCGGCTCCACACGAAGGCTGCAGGGTAGGATTGCTCTCGTTCATGATTCCACCCCGGCGCGGATACCACCGTTTTCAAACGGTGGAGGAGCGCAGAATCCTTTATACAGATTATTACCTTCCATAGAGTGATGCTCCAGACATTGATGGTCAGGCTTGTCCCGGAC
>JBJKPR010000049.1:0-15039 GCA_046706185.1 Candidatus Sysuiplasmataceae archaeon | reverse complement strand
AAGCCAGGCATCACAGACGCGGTCAGGATGCTTGAGAGCATGGGTCTTGAAGTGGTAATGCTCACGGGCGACAATGAAAAGGCTGCATCTCTTGTTGCCTCACGCGCCGGCATCGCTGAATACCGTGCCGGGCTCAAACCGGACGAGAAGCAGAACGTGATTTCCGCGCTTCAAAAGGAACATCATGTCGTGGCAATGGTGGGCGACGGCGTCAATGACGCCCCATCTCTGGCCCTTGCCGACCTGGGTATCGCGATAGGTTCTGGAACCGATGTTGCGAAGTCTTCCGGGAACATGATCCTTATGAAAAACGACCTGAGAGATGTTGCCACTGCAATAATGCTCGGACGCAAAACACTTTCCAAGATAAAGCAGAACCTTTTCTGGGCGTTCGCCTACAACTCGGTGCTGATGCCTGTCGCAGCAGGTGTCCTTGTTCCATTCTTCGGTATCGGGATGTACAGCTACCTTCCAATTCTCGCGGCTCTCGCAATGGCATTCAGCAGCACGACTGTTGTCACCAATTCGCTGCTTCTCAACAGGTTCGACCCAGGGAGGATGCAGGCTCATGCACTTGGACGAAGAAGAGCTTCTGAAGCTGCGTCCTCCTGAGATGGAGGTTCGCTGCAGTCCTTCCGACTTGCAGCATGTCAAAGGCAGCGGGAAGTGCATTCGTGTATACATGGCACTAAGCAAGGGACCTTGCCATGACGACTGGTGCGAACCAATACGAAAGCCTGCAGCGCTTATTACCGATGGCAGTGAGCACGGACGAGGAGAAATTCTCCTTGACGTGGATGGAGTCTGCGTAATCATGGACGGCGAGCTTTACTACTCTGCTTCAAAGCTCAGGGATAGAATAATCATTGGAGTCGGAAAGGGCGGGAATATCAAGGTGAAAGGGTTCACTGCATATTGAATGCGGGCAAATTGCGTCGCAGTGCCAAGTGCTGTTCTTCATGCAACGCTTAAAAACAGGTAAACTTTAGGGGGTGATGGCGAGGGTAGCCAAGTCAGGCCAAAGGCGGCAGACTCAAGATCTGTTCTCGAAGGAGTCCCACGGTTCAAATCCGTGCCCTCGCACCCTATCATGAGGTGACGCATGGCCATCAGCCCGGTGCTGAGCCGTGACATCGCAGGAGCAGGCGGTTCGCCTCTTTTCTTCATCCTGCAATCGCTCCGAGGGCAGACGCTGTTTTCGCCGGAGATGTAAGAAACATCCTTTTCAATGATAAATGTCTTAACCAGACACCGTGCCTGCTGCATCTGAGATAGAACTCATACTGACAATCCTGCTCGCTGTGATGCTCGTAGGCTCCATATTTTCGCGCAGGCTGAAGATACCCTACACACTCGTTCTCGTTCTCATGGGGGTCCTGATAGCTGCCTCATCTCTCCCTCTCAGCAACACAATAAGCTATCTCAGCACCACCTATCTAGGCAGCCTCTTTGTGGGTCTAGTGCTGCCGCCTCTACTCTTCGAATCGATGATGAACATAAGGTCAACAGAACTCAGGAGTGTCATCCGGCCCGGCATCATGCTTGCTACCGCTGGCGTTGTTATGGCCACTATAGTGGGCGGAATACTCCTGTGGAAGCTGGCAGGACTGCCCCTGTATGAGTCTTTCCTGTTTTCGTCACTCATATCTCCCACAGACACAGCATCTGTCCTTGAGATTTTCAGGCGTTTGCATGTTCCACGCAAACTCGCGGCACTAATGGATGCGGAAGCAGCATTCAACGACGCCACGGGTGTTGTTGTGTTTTCCCTGATACTCACCTCGGGCTCGGTGGTTGGCCTGCCTATCGTACCTGCAGTTGTCCACTTTTCAGAGATATTCGGCGGCGGAATTCTTGTTGGTTTGATGGTTGGCTTTGGAGCTGAGATAATCTCTTCTGTGATATCAGACACACTTTCAGAAACTATCCTTTCGATATCCATGGTGTTCGGGTCCTATGTTGTTGCGACCGCACTGGATTTTTCCGGCCTGATATCCGTGGCAGTGGCTGGAATCTATTACGGGAACTTGACCCTGAGAACAGTGGTACGCCCTCTTTCCAGGGGACAGGTAAAGTCATTCTGGCGGGTGATTGCCTTTGTTGCCAACTCAGTTGCCTTCCTGTTCATCGGGCTCAACACCGACCTTATTGGTCTGTCATCCGCCATCGTTCTCATTGTAGTCGCTTTTCTTGCCGTCCTTGTGGCAAGGCTGTCATCTGTGTATCCAATAATGAGGTTCTTCGGCGTCGCTGAGGAGAGAAGCAGAAAATGGAGGAATGTGGCGCTTCTCGGCGGTATGAGAGGCGCCCTTTCTGTTGCACTCGTGATTTCCATACCCGCGAGTGTCCCTAACAGGAACTCTCTTGTGACCATGGTTTTGGGCGTTGTCTTCCTTTCTATTGCAATTCAGGGCCCGTTGCTTTCACGCTACATAAGGACAAGGTTTCAGGAGGCTCAGACAAATGGGGCAATCGAACCAAGCGTGAGACTTTCGGAAGTGCTTGTTGCGATAGAAAAGTTGCAGAGCATGCGAGTCGAGGGGAAACTGTCCGAGTCAGAATTCGCAGAACGAATAGAGGATGAAAGGGACAGGCTTGCGGAACTGTTGACTGAAATAAAAAGCTCGCTAAGGACGGGCGACATAATGAAGTCCAGGGCGAAGGAACTTTTCTCATCCCTGTCGTCTTTTTCCGGTTCAAGGGCAATGGATATACTCAGAAGGCAGAAGGTAGAAGAACCGGTCAACCAGATACTCAAAGAGGGCTCTGAGGAGCTAGGGAAAAATGAGCAGGGAAAGGAAGAATGAGCTGTTGCCTTACAGTGACCGAGTCACCGCCATGCAGCCCCGAAGACACAAAGGTTTAATCTCCCTGAAATTGCTAGAATGATTGGAACACGAGACTGAGCTGAAGGTCGACCGTGAATGCGTTGCGGCTGCACCAGGTGTCACGGAGTATGACTGAACCAATGCGGGAAAGTGGAAGAAGGACAAGAAGGTCTATACTCAGCGATGTGGACGAAAAGATGGATCTGGCTGTTGTTTCGTCCATAATTGCTTTCTTTGTGATACTTGTAACCTTCATCCTGAGTTTCCCCTCTCTGTGGCTAAGCTTCCTGATTTCGATACTGCTCGCCATTGCAGTGTTCATATCGGTGTACGTGGACCAGTCTAATGCGATTCTAGGGTTTGTTGTATTCATCATCATCTCGATTCTAGGGTGGCTCATTCACTGGCCCGCCTGGATCATAATGACGGTGGCAACAACAGTCCTGTTCGTCATGTCCATACTGGAGCAGCTGATTTACGCCTCAAGAAAGTGACCTCCGGTGACTTTGCGATTCTATTCACAAGCGGACTTCACCAGACATCTTCTTCTCTGCTTCGCAGTATGTCTGGGGGCTGCAGTGGTTCAGCCCTTGCTCTTCAATCTGCGATATTCCCTTTCTGCAATGATCTGCAGTCTGCTTCCGCCGCGGTAGGCAGCTATGAAATGAGCCACCACGCCAACTCCCCATCCGGTGATTGGTATCAGAAACCAGGGAAACGAGCTAATGTTGTAGCCGCTCGCCAGGTACCACAGCATGAAAAAGAAAACGCTGCCGGCAATGTACGCCGCAAGGTGTACTTGGAACGCAAGCTTCCCCCTCGCAGTCTTCCTCGCAAGCTCCATTAGGTCCAGGTCTTCGTGCATAATTGTCAATCTATCATGCACTTCATAACCGGACTGATCTGATTCTACCGAATGTATGTTGCCGATAGCATGGACCCATTCTTCCGCATTTGCACAAACACATTGGACTTTCACTTTATGTCAGGTGAGGGTGGTTTTCGAGATGCCACTTCGCGCTGAAGCACATTCAGGGTGCCACCGTCCTGACAGGCCTGCATGTTGTACTGCACAGGCGGGCTCAGAGCGTGCTGGCAACTGGAGAAAGTACACCGGATATAATGAGCGAGAAGAGAAATACAAACATGTAAGCAAGGGAAAACCTGAAGTCATTCAGGTAAAACTCTTTGGGCCTTTCCTGCATCGCCGCGAGGGAAACAAGGAGCAATGCCGCATTCATTACCGTCATTGTCACCAGGAAGAAGAAAGTCAGGTGGCCCAGGTAATAGAGCAGGTAGACCACAAATATCACAGATGTGTTGAAAAATAGCGCCCTTACAGAGATCGACTTGTTCTCTCTCAGCGTCGAGAGGGCAGGAATGTGTGCGTTCCTGAAGTCGTCCCTGTAGTATATCGAGAGAGACCAGAAATGCCCTGGCTGCCACAGGAATACAACCAGGAAAACTAGAAATGGCACAGCCCAGTCTGCATGTGTGTAGACGGACCATCCTCCAAGTGCAGGTATTGCACCTGAAATGCCTCCCCAAATCACGGCATTTGGTGTCCTCCTCTTAAGGAACACCGTGTAGAACAGTATGTAAAGGGCAGAACCCACACCTATGATCGCTGCAGTGAGAACACCAAGCAGAACTGCGCTGAATGCAACTGAAATGAAAAGGAGTGCAATGCCGAATGCAAGCGCGCTACCGGGACTTATCCTTCCGGCAGGTATCGGTCTGTCCACCGTTCTGGACATGACGGCATCGACATCCCTGTCAATATACGAGTTGATCGCTGCCGACCCTCCAAGGCCCATGTATCCAAGCATTACGAGCTCCGCCAGGGAAATCCAGCTCACGGACCAACCACCTGCAAGCAGAAGGCTGGAGACAGCGAGCAACAGCTCCGCTGATATGAGCTTTATTTTCACCAGCCTGGCAAAATCTGAGAAGCTTGTCGTGAGCCGTTCTAACGGCATTTTCTATAAAAACTTCTCTTTCAACTGTAGATCGGAGCCAGTCCTCGAGCAATTCCCTCTCGCTGCCAGGGTCTGCCTGCCGAGCGTGACCTGGCTGTCCAAAAATCAACCCCCTCTGCCTTCTGTTTTTTTCAGATTCTCCAGCAGTTTGTCATTATCACGGCGTTGTCAGACGCCCTAGTAAGAAAAAGCAGTACGGTAAGCCCGGAATCAATGCCCCTGTCTGTCAGCAATATTAAATATCATTACCGCAAATACCCAAAAAAATTGGCCCAATGAAGGTCTGAAAATGGAATACGCGAATTCCCCGCGAATCGAAGATTTTTATTATCTGAAGAAGACCTCTGGCGCGATGAAGAATCCAAGGACAAAGTTCAACGACACGCTTTTTGTCGAGGATGGGGAAGACTACCTCTTCCCTTATCTCTCAAGCAACGTTGGACCTGTGGATGAGACAAGACGCAAATTCATTAAAGGGGTAATCTTCGGAATTGGTGCAGTTGCAGCAGCAAGCGTACTGGATGCAGTGAGGGGGCTTCAGGTCCCGCTTGCAGGCGGGTCGACATATACGAAAATGCTTCTTGTCGACTCCAGCGGGTCTCCTGTAAAGTCTTCGTCCATAGTAGTCAACAATCCGGTCATAGTGCTTTACGAATATCCTCTTGTTGATGAAATCAACTTTCTTTTCAACCTCGGCGATGCAAGCGGCAATCCGATTGCACTTGCATCGACGTCGGTAACAATACCGGAAAACGGAAACAAGTACACGTTCCCAGGCGGCGTCGGCGCCAATAAATCGATTGTTTCCTACAGTGCAATATGCCAGCATCTGGGCTGCAAGCCGCCCAACATACATTTCTATCCACCTAACTACATGAAGACAGGAATGCCTCCGCCTTCTTTCCTGCCATCCAGCTCAATTTCCGCAGCCCAGAGTGCAAATGCACCTGGTGTCATACACTGCGACTGTCACGGCTCCACGTATGACCCCTATCACGGAGCAGCTGTCCTGGAAGGACCCACACAGAGACCGCTTCCGTTTACTGTCCTGGAGTGGGACTCAAGCACCGACCAGCTGTACGCTACCGGGAGTGTCGGCGTCCCAGTTTACGGTCATACAAATACGCTTACAGGCGGTCAGCCTTTGAGCGGGACAAGTACGAAGGTATCGAACACCACGAACCCTTTCCCGTGATGTGAGGATAATGAGAATAATGGATCGTATATCGGACCTGACCTCGAAGGTAATTACCAGATTTTCACTGAAGCAGTTTGTTGACATCAATGAACAGCCCCTGTTCAGAATGCCCAATTATATGTTCAGGTTCAGGTACTGGCTCGGCGCACTTGTCGCTGCCGCATTCATATGGGAGGTGGCAACTGGCCTGTTTCTGCTTCTCAACTACTACCCTTCAAACCCTTACAGCCAGACACAGTATCTGATCAGCAAGATACCCTTCGGGGCGCCTATTCTTTACAGCCACCTCTACGGCGCGTATTTCATGATATTCCTTGCTTACATACATCTCTTCAGAAACTACTTCGACGGGGCATACAAGCGCCCCCGTCAGCTCCTCTGGGTAGTCGGTGTGCTGCTCTTCGCGATCACCCTTGGGACTGCATTCACAGGCTACTCTCTGCCTGCCGACATACTTGGTGCTGATGCGGACGGTGTGGCTCAGGGCATAGTCGCCGGTGCACCCGGCGGGGCAGTGATAAACACGATACTGTTCGGCAACGGGCTCAGCCTTGACATGTACACTCGTCTCCTGGGCTGGCACGTTATACTCACTGCAATTCTCGGGGCGCTTGTCGGTGTTCATTTCATGCTGTTCGAGCAGTACGGCGTCATGCCTTCCAAGAAAGTGATGGAGAAGGCACCGGCAGTATATCCGAAGGAACAGTGGGAGAAATTCAATCCATGGTTCCCGCGCAACTTCGTCTACACGCTCGAACTGACACTCTTCATCTGGGGGCTAATACTCATCGTTCCAAACGTGATCATAAACATACCAAACATTCCTGCAAGCATATACCCCCTGTTTTCTCCTGCGCCTCTTGTGGCGCCTAATCAGCAGCTGCCGCCCGGCACTGCCGCTTATCCGCCGTGGTTCTTCCTTTTCCTGTACAAGGCGATTGATTTCCTCCAGCCCTCAGGTGCAGCATATACACCATTTGTCGCATCACTGCTTGCTGGTCTGTGCCCCGCTCTGTACCTTCTGCTCCTTCCATGGCTGGACAGGTCAGATGAAACGGCAGCACACAAGAGGCTGCTATTCGCAGGTATAGGTATTCTTCTCATCACTTACCTTGTACAACTTAGCGTTTGGGGGGTCATAGAGGCTGGTGTTACCGAATCCTTCCAGACACAAGTTGGCATCATGCTTCCACCGCTTGTGATAGCGTTTGTCTCACTGTATCTCATACCGAGGGTGATTCATTCCAAGGAGGGCAAACGGTCCCTGACCCCCAAAAGTGCCGCCCTTCTCGTTGTCGTTGGACTGGTGATTGTCGGTACCTGGAGCAGCATGCTGAATCATTTGTCAATTTACCTGATAGGTGTGTTTATACCAATTGCGCTGAGCCTTCTTCTATTCGCCACCCGGTTTGCCAGGGGAATCGAAGAAGTCCCGCGCGAGGAGAAGCAGCCCAGGCTGATGTCATATAACATCGCCATGTTCTTCATGATACTTCTATTCCTCATCGCTGCAGGAATATTGGCACTCATCGTGCGCCTGCCGGCAACCGGACAGGAGAGCACGTACTGGGGCGTGGGCGCGGGAATAATACTTCTTGTATTCAGTTACGCCCTTTCGCTGTACGGTTATCTCTACTACCCACAGGAAAACGACGAGATCAGGATAGTTTCCAGACCGGGGAGGGTCAGCGTGAGCATCAGGGCAGTCCAGGGATCGTCAGGGAGTGAAGAAAAAGATGGCGCTTCCGGCTCAGGTTCCTCGCAATACCTCTCCTCGAAGGGCGACGAGTGAACATGCTCTCTGAGGATGGACACACCCCGCTTCCCGGAGGACAAATCCCTTAGCTCCGGTTTACTGCCAATGACGGGCTGAGCTCTTCTCTTGGTTGTTCACATGCATGACGGCGACACTTTGCTTTGGCCCCCACGGATTGTGCAGCTGCTGAACGGGGGAGTTACGCGTTTGTCCAGACAGGCACCATCAATGTTTCACTATGCAGACGGCTTCAGCAGAGGTCATGCATTCGTTAATCCAGGACATCCGACGCCCCAGGCGATCGCGCTATCACTTGCGATGCCTGAACCGGGGGCATATCACATGCTTCTCTGTATTCCGCAAATTCATTCAGGCAAAAGCACAACGGTCAGTCCAAGGCAGCGTAAACCACCTCCATTCCATATCTCTTTGCCACAGCTGAAAAATCTCCCTGTTTTTCCGTAGTGAGCCGCTCTTTTTACCCCATGCACAGACGATTTGCCAAGGTTCCTCAGCGCTGTCCAAATCCCCCTCCATCTCTCTTCACTCCACCCTGAACGTTTGCCTCAGCTGAGCTGATTGCCCCGACTGACAGGCATTGTCCTGTAGGAAACCTGCTGAGTGCCTGGTTGTCCTTTGACTCAGATTATGACTAGTGAGCTGTTTGTCGATTGGCAGCCATAAAGGACATCCAGGTTCGTGTTAGGAACTTACGCGCGCTATCAGCACTGTCAGCGATGAGGGAGACTCCTTCATTCGTCTGTCTGCGATATGCAAAAGAATGGACTCGTATTGGGAACAGTTCTTCATCTCCACCACGGTAAACCGTACGATTGCGCAGGCGTACAGTGACACTTCTTAGTTTGAGAAATTCCGCCCATGACAATGAACGAAGCAAGAATCCGACGTCGATATACTGGCCGTTGTCGTCAATTAAGCCGGACCGATCGCGACTGACGTACGCTTGATGCCTTGCCAGAGTTGTGACATCAATGGAACCGAGGTAAGAAAGATGAAGCATCTGTGATTTAGTCCATCGAGCTTTAGGTCAGATTGTCTTCAGGGCCGGCTGCGGACGACGGACGCGGGACAGGATCGAAATGAGATTTCCATTATGTGCCAATGGACACAAAAGGGCAGGGTGTTTTCCCTCAACCATACAGGGGCAGGCCGTTCCGATACACATTGCGAGCTTCTCAAAGTGGCAACTCATCAGCGTGGAGCCCTGTCTGCACCCGGCTTCGTCCCCTTGCAATGTGTCAGGCGTCGACCCACTTCCTCCAGGCTTTTTGCTGCAGGTCGCAGGCGGCGGGCCTTCGAGGAAGTAAGTGGCTTTCCGGCGCAGCAGGTTTTAGTGGCTCGAAATCCAGGTCTGATACGTCGAAGGGCTCACAAAGGTCAGGTTTGTCCACATATCGGCGTGACCGGCGCCGCACAGTTCAGTGCAGAAAACAGGGTACGTACCCTGAGTGCTGACTTGTGTCCAGGCAGTGTTCCAGACGCCAGGGAATGCATCTACTTTCACATCGAATGAGGGAATCGAGAATTCATGCATTACATCCTTGCTAGTGACTTTGAACACTATTGTAGTATTCAACGGAAACTCAATCAGATTCTGCTGCGTCGCCGAACCAGTTACATTGTAACCGTTCGGGTACAGGAAAGACCAGGACCACTGCTGCGCGTAGACAGTGATGTTAAGTTCATTCACAGCGTGGCTCGGAGCCTGGCGGACGTAATATGTCGCAGGGAGTGAGTATGCAAACAAGCCGTAAAAGACAATCGCGAGGAAGAGCACCAGGAACAGGACACTTCTGGATTTTCCACGCGTTGCACTCGGTATGATGCCTGGCTTTATCTGGTTCGTGTCCGGTCTTCCCTTTCTCGGCCTTGTAGATACGACCAGATAGATGATCCAGGCAACGAACGCGGCACTTGCTACCACAGCGATGACCAGATACAGGTAGAACAGGGACTGCCATGTGGCTGAAGTTACGGACACAGCTTCTACGAATACAGTTGGATCAAACATACGATGGCCCCTCCTTCTTGATACTAGGTTGCTTGTTTCGGTGCATCAGATCCACCTTCCCATGAACAGGTTGACAAACCACCATGCACCTATCATTAGAGCGAAAAGGATGAGCAGGAGTATTATCATGTTGTCAGAAATCGAAATCCCAGGACCCTTCTCAAGGTCCTGCTTTTCCGGCTGGTTTGTTGTTATTTCCTCTTCAACCATTTCTAAACCCTCCTCATATCATGGTGAACGTACCTGTGAGCAGAACTCCTGCTATTGCGATCAATGTCCAGAAGTAGAACAGGGAAGCGAGGCTGGAAGGCACTGTACCGCTTGAGTGTTTGCCTGCAATCGCCTTCACAATGAAATAAACCATTACTGACACCGCAGCCACTATGTGCGCTATGTGTATCAGTCCTGCATCGTAGAAAGCAGACAGAAAAGGACTGCTGCTCATTGCCGAAAAGCCGCTTCCTGACGCTGCGAGCTGCGACCAGTCCGAGAGTGTTGCGGCAACGTAGATCAGTGCAAAGACTATCGTCATTGACAGGCCCACAATCACAGCGTGCCTGTTCCCGTTTCTCGATCCCCTCACTGCTGCATACGAGGTTGCGACGCTGCCGAGAAGAACTGCGGAGGAAACTGCAAAGTTCGGAACCTGCTCTATCGGATCCGAAAGTTTCAGTCCGAAGAAAGGTGCCTGCCAGACCAGGAACATCGATGCAGCCAGAACGGTAAGAAACACGAATATGTCTCCGGTCAGGAAAACCCACATCCCCATCTTCCTGCTGTCCATGTCTCTGAACGGCCATGTCTCCTTGTTGGGGTCCCCCTCTTTCTCAACCACTGGAAACGCATCATAGTAGTCGTCTATCATCCAGCCCAGTGCCGCTATCACGAAGATCATCAGTCCGATCGCAGCCACCCAGTCGTTGTATCCTTCAATGTAAAGCGAGAGGCCGAGAAGGGTCACAAAGGCACCGAGTGAAATTGTAAAGGGCCAAGGGCTCAGGTGAGCATGGGGGGCATGAGCATGCTCCTCCGTGCTGTGCGTCTCTGCAGGCGGAATAACCATCAGCACGTTTCCTTTCACCATCGGCGTTCCTTCGAAGTTGAACTCCGGCGGAGGTGATGGTATCAGCCACTCATAGGACCATGCCCCCCAGGGGTTATTCCCTGCAGCTGGTCCCTTTATGGATGAGTAGACTATATTGAAGATAAGGATAAGCTGCGATAGCCCAAAGACGAAAGCACCAATTGTGGCAATTTGGTTGGGCAAAGTCCAGCCAAGTCCCGACGGATAGGTGAAGTATCTTCTCGGCATGTCGTAGATAATGAACATGGGGAAGTAGAGCAGGTTCAGGCCGATGAATGAACTCGCAAAGTGTATTCTGCCCAGCCGTTCGCTGTACATCTTCCCTGTCATCTTGGGAAACCAGAAGTACAATCCTGAATAGATTCCGAACAGTATTGTTCCAGCGAATATGTAGTGGAAGTGGGCAATTACCCAGTAGTTTCCGTTAAGCCCTGAATCCAGTGCGATGGAAGCAAGGAAGATGCCACTTGCGCCGCCGATTATGAACGCAATGACCCCTCCAACGGTGAAGAGCGCTGGAGTTTCGGGCCGGAACGTGCCATCTATTTTTGTCATTATCTCGCCCAGAACCAGCACACCTGCCGGTATGCCGATTGCCATTGTGTTTATGTTTGCTATGTTCAGCCAGAATATGTTCGTCCCTGTCATGAACATGTGGTGCATGTAGACGGTTACGCTGAGAAGTGTCTCAACGGCAAAAGCGCCTATCATTACTTTCTTGGTATAGACAGGCATTCCGGAGAAATGGCTGGATACGTCATACATCATTCCAAGTGCGGGTAAGAAAACAATGTAGACTTCGGGGTGACCAAAGAACCAGAAAAGCTGTTGCCAGAGCAGCGCGCCTCCCGCAGGCGACAGCAGTACCGTCGAACCGAGGACCCTGCCCACGAACAGGACCACGAGATCTGTGGCGACGACCGGGAAAGCGACCCACATCAGCATTATGGTGAACATAACCGATATTGTGAACATCGGGAGGTCAAGCCACTTGTATCCCTTTGCCCTCTTCATCGTGATTGTAACGGCAAAGTTCACCGTGCTTACTATTACCGAGGCACTGAGCACGATCAGGCCAAGTATTGCTGCATCTTCGCCCACCTGGGGCGAGTACTGCAACTGGTTGAGTGGCTGGTAGATGTACCAGCCCCCGGCTATGTTTCCGCCGGTAAAGAAAAATCCGCTCAAGAACAGGGCAGCTGAAAAGGCGTACAGCCAGTAGCTAAGTGCATTGAGCCTTGGAAAAGCCATGTCTTTGGCCCCAATCTGAATGGGGACAATGTAATTTGCAAATGCAAAGGCGAAAGCACTGATGAAAAAGAAAACCATCAGAATACCGTGTGTCGTGACGAATTGATTGTAGTAGTAACTGTTCAAAAAAGTGTTGTTCGGGTAGAAGAGCTGAGTCCTCATTGCCAGAGCCAGGGAACCGGCAATGAAGAAAACAAGAAGGGACGTGACAAGGTAGAGAATGCCTATGTCCTTGTGGTTAGTTGTGAACAACCATCTCTTCACAGGGTTCAAGAAACTATTTTCATCGCCGGTTGTATTCCCGTATCCCATCAAGTTATCATGGCCCCCTCTACCTTGGGAGTAACTACATTGCCGGCAGTGAGGATGCCGGACGGTGGCACCAAACACGATATAGAATAAAAAGGTTATGAAAACGCAGGAGGCACCAGGGAAGATGGCCGCGTGCCTAATACATGGTGAACGACGAGACACTCGTGTGGCTGCCGGTGGCCCCCTGGGTGCGTGCAGGGGCAGGCCACCACAATGCCTTGCTTCGAATATCTTTATAATTGTGGCAATTCTACTGAGGCCAAATGACCCCGTTTTCAGACAGCTTCGATCAGTTCCTCCGGAGTCCGCTCTACGCACATCTTCAGGAACTGCTGATGAGGCTACGGCGCGTAGTTGCATCAATCTTCATCTTTCTCGCCGTGTTTTTTATATTCGGACCAGGATATATCTCAGTAACACCTGCAACAATCAACATTCCCCTACTTGGAAGCGTTGTCATTACAAGAGTGCCTATAATTGTCCCAAGCTTCATCGACAGTTTTTCAAATGTCATTGTGCGTTATCTGATTTTCAGCGAACTTCCGAAGGGTCTTACCGTCATAAACGTCGGCGCGTTTGACTCTGTCTATTCTTCACTCCAGGTCTCTTTCTTCCTCAGCGTTGTCGTCTCCATGCCTGTGATACTCACACAGTTGTGGAAATTCATCTCTCCCGGTCTTTATGAGAGGGAGAGGAAGCATATCAGGTGGGTAATCGTCCCGGCTCTCCTGCTTTTCATTTCCGGCGCGCTGTTCGCCTACCTCATAGTCATACCTGTATTGATGTATGTTGTCAAACTGTACATTCTGTCGCTCGGCGTCCAGTCATATCTGAGCATAAAGTCGTTTGTAACGATAATAGTCGGCTTTATGCTTGCATTCGGCGCCTCGTTTGAAATGCCCATAGTCATGGTGACGCTGACAAGGTTCGGGTTTGTAGGCTCGAAGGTCTGGCTTGAGAACTGGAGATATGGCATTCTTGCATCCTTCATAATAGCCCTCCTTCTCTCGCCTGGCGTTACAGGCGGACTGATTGAAACCGTGATAGGGCTCACTCTTTCGGGGCTCTACATGGTTGGCGCCCTGCTATCCTCAAGATTTGAAACAGAGAAGGAAGCTTCAGAAGATGCATCAAGTTGATTGCCTGTGGCCTTGCAACTGAAACAAGCAAATACAGTCGCCGCCGGCCGATATCACACTATCGTCAGCATGAGGACAAAACAGCTTGACATAGCATGCAAAGCGAAGACAAGTCTGGCTTGAAACACGTTTTACGGTGCGTCCGACCTTACTTGTTCTCAGTCTTGACGGCAGGCGCATCCATCTTCGGTGCCTGCATCTCTTTTTCAATTTCCTTCTGGATTTCCATCTGCCCTCTCTTGAATTCACCCGCGGCTCTTCCAAAGGACCTGAAGAATTCAGGTATTTTGCTTGCTCCCCCGAAGAGAAGCAGTGCGACTATGCCCACAATCGCCCAGTCCCACACGTTGCCTATCATTTCAATGCTCACCCTGTGAAGCCTGAACTGCGCTAACTTTCTCTATGTTTATAGATATTTCTGATCCTTTGTGCAGATGATGGCCGTCGACTCCGTTTTCTTGAAACGATGCATCCCCTTTTTTCCACAGGGTTGTGATCTCGAGACTCTAAAAAGGTATATACCAATTCATGGAATACACCGGCGGTCAAAATGGCAAAATCGGACGGCAAACGCGTGAAGATTTCACGCAAGGATTTCTACGAAATCAAGCTTGGCGACAGGGAGCCTCTTCGGCTGAGTGAAGCTGAGGCTGCCGATCTTCTCGAGGGTCTGGAGGCTGCTCTCGGTTCAACCCCCGCAGCTGCGTCAGAAGTTGCGCCGGAGGAACTGGCTCCCTCAGGTGGGCCTTCGCCTGCAGGTGCGGTCCCGGAGGAGCGAACCTCCAAGCCTGCCAGGATAAAGGAGGTCTCGCCCAAGCAGAGACGCCGTCAGACAATGATCATGAGCGGCATTGTGATAGTAATCATCGCAGCTGCATTTGTCGCTTTTAACCTTCAGGCGGCCCCTTCCGGAGGCGGTGGACCGGTTGTTCCGCCGAAGGGGCCGTACGAACACTTCTCAGTAACTGGTGAAGGCGACATCACTTTCAACGGAACCAGGCCGGGCCCTTCGATGACCGCGCCGGATAACACAACCGTCTGGGTCACTTTCACTGTCTCGTCTACGAGCAGTGTGAAACACTCATGGGTCCTTGTGCCGGGTAACACGAGCCACAATGTCACGACACCCGACATAACGCCTGTCTTCGCCAATGCGACTTCGCCCAACCCAACTATTGGTACCGCTCCTGGCAAGACTGATCAGATTGTGTTCAAAGTAACCCAGCCTGGGACTTACCTTTACATATGCGAGGTTCCTGGACACTTCCAGGAGGGGATGTACGGCTACCTCAACGTAACGGCTTCCAACAGTTCATCAAACGCAACTGCCATCGCCTCTCAGTCGCATTCCGTCCTTCAGCAGCAGTCGTTTGCATCTCCGCAACAGCTTCTGGCTCAGGCCGAAACAGTGGCCAAGTCACAGCTGTCGGCGGTCCCCGCAACATCTGTAAACCAGTAGG
>JBJKPR010000048.1:0-45870 GCA_046706185.1 Candidatus Sysuiplasmataceae archaeon | reverse complement strand
CGGACGGACCCATGCCCCCATGCTTCCCGGGGCAACTCCTTTCAGTATCCAGTGTATTCTCTGATTGGTCTGACAATGCCAAGGATCAATCCCAGAAGGGCTGAACAAAGCATCCAGACATCGTAGTGCACGTAGAACGAAAGTGCGAAAACTGTTGCCGTAAACACTGCTCCCTTCACAACCATTCTTTCAGTGTCGTCCTTGAGACTGTTGAGTGGAAGAACGATGAAGAGCAGGAAGTACACGATTGTTGAGAACGGGAGTGCCCTGCCCGATACTGTGAGAAGCACCATGGCTCCAAATGCATCTGTCAATGCAACAAGTGTAATCGCGAGCAGGAAGAAGCTGAACGCATCTATGGCAGACTTCCTTCCCGTAGACAGCTCCTCAAACATATCCCCCTACCAATCGATGGTCTATGTATTTCCACTTTTTCTCAACGATAGTGTTGGTCGAGAGAAACACGGCTCATATTCAGGCACCTCACCGGAAGAAGAAAGTGCCACTCTCTGCATGAAAAAATTTATAAATCCCGGGTAATCAGCAGATCGGACATGGGAGCTTTCGTAGTATCTCAGGGCGGCATTGAGGACCTTGACATCCTTGTCAGTCACAGAATACAGATGTGGAGGGACATCTTTCCGGAACTCGGCGAAGCCATAGACCTGTCTGTTGGGACAACAGGTAGATGGCTCAGGGAGAAGCTTCTGGGGGGCACGGTCATCCCGTTCATAGCCAGAACGGAAGACGGGCATGTAGCCGGAAGCGGCTGTGTCATGATCAAGGAGGATCAGCCAAGACCAACCAGCAGGACCGTGAACTGCCCGTACCTGATGTCCATGTACACAGAGAGGGAATTCAGGAGGAAGGGCGTGGCAACAAGAATAACAGAGGAGGCGATTGCGTGGTGCAGGCAGAACGGATACGACCGGATCACCCTCCACGCTTCCAGTGAGGGGCGAGCCATATACGAGAAGCTCGGTTTTTCAGCAACGAATGAGATGAAATTGGCACTGTAGTCAACTGGCCCTTTTCGTCTTTGCCTCTTTTGCACAGCTGGCCGGATACCTTAACCCTCTCGGGCACCCTGGAGGTACTATGAAAAAAGGACATTCAGTGGCAAATTGCATCGTAACGGATGTTGGAATTGGATCGGTACTTGTGAAAGATGCCTCTGAGGCTTCAGGATGGTATGAGGAAAAACTTGGTTTCGAAACACTCAGCAAATCGGGTCACTACGTTACCGTCAGGCCAAAGAACGGGAACGTGATACTTTATCTCTGCCAAAGATGTGAGGCATGGGAGTCCGACAGCCCGGAAAGCAATGCAGGCATCTGGCTTGAGTCCTGGACGAGTGAGATATTCCATGGTGAAGAGACGGGCGCTCTCATACCCGGGAGTTCGCGCGAAATGGTTGAACAGACATATGCATCAGTGAAATCGAACGGAGTTGAATTCGTCAAAGAACGGAGTGATTCTCCATTCGGCATTTTTGCCATCTTCAAAGATTCAGATGGAAACAAATTCTACATCTGGTGATGATCAAAATCTGGATGATCAGGCAGAAAGAGCGTTCCTGAAGTTGCTTATTGTCTCCTCAATGACCCTGTTGGAAAAGGCATCCACCGCCTGGCTTCCAAAAAGCCTGAGCAGCATGCCGGCGTCCACTGAGACCTTCCATTCGACTTCGGTGGAAGAAGCGTCGACCGATCGGACATCTATTCTGACGGAAATGTCCAGCGAACTTCCAAGAGCCCTTCCGTGGCCGTCAAGGACCGCGACGCTTTCGCCCATTTCGCCGTAACTGAATTTCATGGATGCCGTGGCGGTCGACAAATGCCCGGGCGCTATTGCTCCAGCCATTCCTTCGAGGTCTATCCTGAACTTCACTCTTGTCGTGCCATCCTGCACCGAATATGATTCTACACCTGGAAGGATCGCGGCAATGGTTTCAGCTGAATTGATGAACGACATCACCCTTTTCTTCAGGGCGTGCGTTATGAACGAACCTCGAAATTCAAGCGGCGGCAACTCATCCTCCCTCCTTCTTGATAATCTCCGTCTGGATCAACGACGCAATCCCGTCCTCCAGGTCAGCACCGCCTTGGCCCCCCTTCCAATCGGACCCTGCCAAAGGGCCTGAGTGGACAAATCCGTGCTCCTTCCAGTCCTCCTCAGCGAACGGGTTGAATAGGCTAGTTATGTTCCCGTGCCTTGAACTGTCGCCGACGACCTGAGTGACTGCGTCTGCGGTCTTTTCGCCCACAAGCCTGCATGTCGTCATCTTGCCGCCGACAACGCTCACGACGTTCTGGACTTTCGAACCATCATGTATTATTCTGAAATCTCTCGTGGCGCTTCTGCCACCCAGGTCCGGCCCTTCCCTTACAAGCGGACGGAAAGATGCATACGATCTTGCAAAGCCGACATCGCTGATCGCAGGCACCATCGCCGATGCCTCCTCCAAAAGGAGCTGCACATCCTCTCCGTTGATTTCAAACGCTGCCGGGTCATCGGTGACAGCCGCAGTGGTTCCTGCAATTGTTCTGCTCCCGTAAGGAACGAGTATATCGCCGTCTGACGGTCTCCTCATCCTGTTTATGACCCTTAGCACGAGCCTTCTGTCTGCAACAGACATAATGCCCGCCGCTGGGAGGACCTCGATAGGTGAATTCAGCATCTTCGATGTTTCAGCCATCCAAGGGCCCGAACAGTTGACCACAAAATCGGTCTCAATCGATTCGCCCTTTCCTTCGAGTGTGTTGACCAGCTTCAGTGATTCCACTGTCTTTCCCTCTTTGAAACTGGCGCCTGTGAGTGCCCTGAAGGGCATGAACCTGACACCCAGCCCTACAGCCGTTACCAGAGCGCAAGCGATGAACAACCCGCCCTTCAGCACCCCGTCACGGACACTTATCGACGACACTGCTTCCCTGCTGAGGTTGGGCTCCATCCCCAGCGTTTCTTCCGTATCGTGCATTTCGAATTTAATCGCGCAGGACCTAAGGGCGGAGGCAAGTTCTTCTCCGTACTGCTCATCATCCCTGTTGAGCGCCACAAAGAGGCCACCTGTCTGTTCAACACAGTACGGCGCCATCTTCACAATCTTCTCTGATTCCACGCTGCATTCCAGTGCCGCAGCCCTGTCGGTGACGGCATACCTCGCACCGCTGTGAAGCAGGCCATGAAACCTTCCGGACGTTCCTGAACCAGCAAGTCCGCGGTCGATCAATGATACATCAAACCCTCTGTTCGCAAGCTCGATTGACGTGAACAGTCCGCTTGCTCCTGCCCCGATTACGGCAACCCGCGCTGACATCCTTGCTTCACGTGGTCCTAGGACTTCGATGTAGTTAAATCAAACAGTTGGTTGAAGAAAAGGGCAGTCCATTGTACTTTCATGAACACATGTGCAACGGGCAGGAAAGCAGCATGTTACTCAGCGCTTATGGCCTGTTCTATCTCCGAGGTGACTTCAGTGACGTTCCTTTCCGCAGACACCTTCGCGAGAAGCCCCTTGTGGAAGTAGAAGTCCACAAGCGGAGCCGTCTTTTGCCAGAAGGTCTCGATCCTGTCTCTCGTCACTTCCTCGACGTCGTCAGTCCTGTGCACGAGGGCAGAACCATCGGCATCGCATATTCCTTCCTTGGCGGGCGGATTGTCAAGCCTGTTGTAGACTGCATTGCACACCGGACAGACAAGCCTGTTGACAATCCTCTGCACCAGCACATCTTCAGGGGCATCGAAGTATATCACCCGCTCAATGTCGACAACGCTCTGCAGGAAGTTTGCCTGATCTATTGTCCTTGGATAGCCATCTATTATGAAGCCGTCCTGCGTGCTCTCCAGCTTCTCCCTGAGTATTTCGTTCACAACCTCGTCTGGAACAAGTGCACCTCTGTCCATGTATTCCTTGGCCCTGTGACCCAATTCATCCCCTTTCCTTATGGCCTCCCTGAGAATGTCCCCTGTGGCAATGCGGGTGAATTCGTACTTCTTGGCTATGAGCAGAGCCTGCGTTCCCTTCCCAGCACCCGGGGGTCCCAGAAATACGAGGCGTGTCTTCATCGTCAACGTGTAGTTGATTGCACTAGATAATTCCTCCCTCACTGGCTCGTGTGCTGTCAGCATCCATGACAATCGTTCACAGGCCGGGAAGCCCAATAAGGTTGAAGGAAATGAGCATCACAAGCGCTATGACTGGCAGAATGAGGAAAACGAGATATGCACGTATGTCCCACATCAGCACCTTTGAACCGTCGAGGGGCGGAACAGGGATCATGTTGAAGACACCAAGCCATGCATCAAGGAATGCGACACCCGCAAAGAATGTGGTCCAGAGCGGACCAAGGCTGGCGGTCGCAATCGCACCTGCAATGAACAGGTATGAGAACGCAGTATTGGTCAGCGGACCCGCTGCGCTTACGAGCCCGTTCTGTCTTCTGTCGAGCCCTCCTGATATGTACACAGCACCCGGTGCTGCCAGGAAGAGACCCAGGAATGAGGTGAAGAGCCCCAGAAGCAGACCAGGCAGTGAAGACCTGAATTCAGCCCATGCGCCAAACTTCTGCGCATAATACTTGTGCATCAGCTCGTGAAAGAGGAACCCTGTGAGAACTGAAACAACCGATATGAGGAGCGCCAGCGGAAGCTGGTACATCAGCCCCCCGTGTATTGTGAAGAGGATGAGGAAGGCTGCGACGAGTGTGACGAATGCAATCAGTATATGTCTTCTCTCGTTCCTGCTGAACCTCATTTTCCCGGCTGGAACGTAGTTGTACGCCGTCGATCGGTAGTTCCCGTTACCCGGTGTGTAGTCTATCCTGTACGGTCCGTTCTTCGCCATTTCTTAGACTGCCCATTGAAGCTACAACTATTTGATGTTTGATGAGGCGTCAATACTGCTCGTACACGGTATAATGTACACTGGCGCTCTGAAGTGCTGAAGTGAATGTCAGAGTGAGCGTCGATGGAAGGACCGCAAGTGTTATTCGCCCGTTGGTCCCAAGATGCGTGCTTGTGAAGTTCTGCTGCGCGAAGGAGTAGGACACAGTTACTGCAATCACTGCGGTGGAATTGTAAGTTATTGTAAGGTAGCCTGCATACCGTATTTGGAACTGTTTTGCGGTATTCGCAAGTGGGTTCACAGTAACCTGCTGGTTGTTTGCGAGTGTGGAGATCAGCCCCATGTTTGTTATGCTTGCAAGGTACACCACAACGATCACAAGCACGGCTACAGCAGCTGACAGGGAGGCGGTGACCACCTTCCAACCCTTCACGTTCATGTTAGGCACAGCTCCTGCTCCGGTGTGGATGTTGGCAGTTTCTTTGCTGTCGTGCGTAACACCGTCCGCAACGCTAACCCAGCTCCCTTCTAATATGTGTTGCGAATCCATGGCCGGTGCATTCAGGAGCAACAGCTCTGTGCATTTTCCCCCGGCAGTACACCGGCGACGTGGAAACAGTTTAAATTCACAAGGCAATTAGACACCGTGCCTGACAGGATAGTGATCCATGTGGACCTGGACTGCTTCTATGCCCAGTGCGAGGAGATAAGGAACCCGCATCTGAAGGGCAGGCCCGTTGCTGTCTGCATCTACTCGGGAAGGACGGAGGACAGCGGTGCAGTTTCCACATCGAACTACGAAGCCAGAAAACTCGGAATCAAATCGGGCATGCCGATTGCCTTCGCAAAAAGGAATGCATCAGCCGACACTGTTTTCCTCAGGGCAGACCTTGACTACTATGACACTGTTTCGGAGAGGATAATGGCATTTCTGCATAGCTTCAGCACTGCTATGGAGCAGGCAAGCGTCGATGAAGCATACCTGGAACTTACCGGAATGGCGAAATCATACGACGAAGCCTCCCGCATGAGCACCTCCATCAAAGAGGGACTCCTGCGCTCTGAGAAGCTGACATGCTCCATCGGCATCGGGCCCAACAAGCTCATTGCGAAGATGGCGGCAGGCATGAACAAGCCTGATGGACTTACAGTCGTGACAGACGAACAGGTCGAGCAGTTTCTTTCTCCAATGCCTGTCGGCGATCTCTTCGGCGTCGGGAAGGTCACGGAAAAGAAGCTAGGTGAAGAGGGGATCGATACCGTTGAACAGCTGAAGGATCGTGACCTCTCGGACCTGAAGAGGCTCTTTGGCACCGGCATGGGAGTCTGGCTTTACAATGCCTCCCGCGGTATAGACAACGAGCAGGTCATGGAGCGCAAGAGGGAACAGTACGGAAGGATAGTTACACTAAAGGAGGATACACGAGATCCGGATGTTCTGCTTGAGAGCGCAAAAACACTCCTGAATGACGTGGTAGAGATGGTGAAGAAGGACGGCCAGGCGTTCAAGACTCTAACGTTCATTGGAATCATGGATGACCTTTCAACGAGGACAAAAAACAGGAGCATGCAGGAATTCGTCGATGATGCGGGTTCATGCATGAGGGTGTTGCCCCAGCTGATAGACGAGTTTCTCTCGGAACACCCCAGAAACCTTCGCAGGATGGGTGTAAAGGTTTCCAACCTTGGAGAGAAGAAGGGCCAGAAGATGCTCTCCGATTTCATGTAAGTCAGTCATGGTGGCAGGCAGATGGTCCAGTTCTTCTTTCCAATAATCGCCGTCCTTTCATTCGGCCCGGCCCTGCTTCTTCTCTACTTCTCACTTTCGAAGTACACGTGGCCCAAGGCGGACAAACCGTACTTCGACGACAGGTGGATTTTCGCGTTTCTTGCCGTTGGCATAATAGCCGGCGCACTTCTCGCGTTCGCTCAGGAGCAAATGGCCGTGTCGGGTGGCGGCTTTGCATTCGTCATTCTCTTTGTCATCATTGAGCAGCTTCTTGTGCTCATCGTGCTGAACTTTCCCCGTGTCCGAAGGAAAGGGTCTGGAAGGTTCTATGGCTATTCATTCGGGACATCCATAGCGGCTGGAATTGCACTGGGAGAATACGGAATCGTCTTTTCAGGTGCAGCATACTTTGACATACCCACCCTCCTGATACTGCTCGTTTACACAGTAGGCTCCGAGCTGCTTGGTGGAGCAACCGGTTCCGTAATCGGCTACTCTGTGGAGGAGGGGCTCATCGCAAGGGGTGTCTCCGTGTCTGTCTCTCTCCAGGTTATATTCAACTTTCTCCTCATACCTGTCTTTTCGTTTCGACCTTCCGTTCTGACAATGCTTTTCGATCTTGCCGCGTTTGCAGTATCTGCCGTGACGTTTGTTGTGGTGATATACCGCGTTCTCCCGAAAAACCTTGGTCTTCAGAACGAAGTTCACAGAAAAAGGTTGATGTAGGTCATCTTACGACGCAGTAGGTTCCCCTGGCAGGGGAATAGACTTTTCCCGCCTCGACCATCCTTGCGACCTTGCCTTCGGCCTCCTCCTTTCCTATACCAAGGTATTCCTGCAGCTCCGCCACTACAAAACAGTCGCGGGATGTGAGAAATGTATCAACACTCCTCCTTTCATGTGCGATGGACTCTCGGACAGGGCTGCGTGCGTCGCTGCGCGCCACCCGTTCTGCAATGCGTGGAGGCACGGTTTGTGGTCTCATGCCCGCATTTATTATGAAAAGTGCGGTCCGGGCAGCGACCGCATCCTCCCCGTCGTAGTGCCTGACCGCCTTTGCGACAGTGATACTCTTTCCGCAATGGGCGCACCTCGCCTTTGAAACGTCCGAATCGACTATCCTGCCGAAGCCGCACGACGGGCAGACGATAACTATCAACTTGCTCTCCGTTTTTCAATCGAAGGTGAAAACAACTGCTGCCAAGCAGGCACCGTAGTGGTCCAGCGGTATATCAAGCTCCTCTGTAACGTAGTAGATTTTCTTGAACTTCATTCGCCTGAGTTTTGACATTTCATCCATTTTCCACTCGAGTATCTGGTTAAGGTTCTTCTGCGTGCCATACATGTGTCCTTCGGCAACATAGCCCCCTTCTCCGTCCGCCCTGAAACCGTACGCAACTCCTGCAGAAATCGTCTCCCCCTCGCCACCTCTCATCTGTGCAAGAACGCAGTGCGTGATCTGTCCTCTGGGCAGTTCCTTCTTCGGTATCTTCCGGATGCCAACCGGGAGCACGGAGGAGACAGAAACCAGGTTCTGCTCTCCTATGCCTGCAAGGATCAGTGCCTGATCGAATGCGTTGAGGTCCGAGACTTTGCTGATTGCCTTTCCAGAGGTCACAAAGAACCTTGTCGGGACCGGAAACATGTAACGTCCATTAACAATCTGCGTTTAAGTCTTTGCATCTTTCGTGCAAAGTGTATGCATGGCTTCAGACAGCGCCAGACCATCGCGATCCGGCTGCGGTCATGTCTTCAAGACTGGACGGCTCTGCAGTGAAGTAGAAGGCCTCCATGAAGCGTGTTACAAAGTCCCTTTTCACCGAAGCCAGGTCCACTTCTCTTCCAAGGATCCTGCGGGCGGATGTAATTGTCGAAGAGCTCATGCCGCACGGGTTGATGTAGGAGAAACCGTCAAGCGAATTATTGATGTTGATGGCGATGCCATGGAATGTGACCCACCTCTTCACTGCAATGCCAAGCGATGCAATTTTCTTGTCGCCCACCCAGACGCCGACAGGGTCGAACCTCGCCTCTCCTTCAATCCCCTGCGTCCCGAGCGCATGGACTGCCGCTTCCAGCATCCTTGACACAAGCTGCCTTATCCCGACCCTGTTTTCAGATATGTTCATTATCGGGTAGGCAACAAGCTGACCCGGGCCATGAAAGGTCCCTTCTCCTCCCCTCTCAATCTGGAAGACGGGCACTGGCAAAGATGGTATCTCCTCCCTGTACCCTCTTCCAAATGTGATCACAGGCATGTGCTGGGTCAGCAGCAGTGTGTCGCATATGGCTGAATTCTGCCTGAGTGTCAGCAGACGGCGCTGGATACCAAGGCATTCACCGTAATCGGTGAGACCCAGGTCAATAACGTTGCACCTCCTGATCATGTGCTCGCTCGATCCCTCATACGTGGTACCGGACTGCAGAATGTCACCTTACTATGAAGTGAGTTGCCTTCTTGTTTGCTGCTTCCGCCGCCTCCATTACAGCCTCCGGAAGTGTCGGGTGGGGGTGGACTGTCAGTGCAATGTCTTCCAGCGTCGCGCCCATCTCTATTGCAAGCGAAAGTTCGCTTATGAGCTCCGACGCATCTTTTCCTACGATCTGGCAGCCCAGAACCGTATCGCTGCCCGCATCTGCCACTATCTTGACGAAACCCTCATTCTCACCGAACGTTGTCGCCCTTCCCGAGGCAGAAAGCGGGAATTTGCCTATTTTGACACTGAGCCCCGCCTCCTCCGCCTGCGACTGTGTCAGCCCGACAGAGGCAATTTCCGGGTCTGTGAAGACTGCATACGGCATTGCCATCTGCTCCATTGCGGAGCGCTGCCCCGCTATCACCTCGGCGGCAACCCTTCCCATCGCCGTAGCCCTGTGCGCAAGGAACGGCGCGCCGGTGACGTCACCAACAGCATAAATCCAGTCGACATTTGTTCTGCACTGTTCATCTACTATTATGAACCCTTTTTTATCGACAGCGACTCCAGTGCTCTCCAGTCCGAGCCCGCCAGTCGATGCGCTCTTGCCAACGCTAACAAGTATAAGGTCGCTTTCAATTGTTGAAAGAGAACCGTCCTTCGCCCTGACCTTTGAGATGAGTGTTGGGCCTTTCTTCTCCACGCCATCCACAGTGGATTCCGTGTGCACAAGTATGCCAAGCGACTTGAGACGCCTTTCCACAACCCTCATGATCTCCTTGTCCGTACCCGGCATAACCTGCGGCATCATCTCAACAACCGAAACCTCTGTCCCGAGTTTTGCCATGGCGACCCCCATTTCCATTCCTATGTACCCGCCGCCTACGATGAGCATTTTCCCTGGCAGGACGTCCGTCGAAAGAAGGTCCCTGACGTTGACTATGCCCCTGTGGTCATATTTCAATGACGGCAGCTCAACGAACTTCGACCCTGTCGCTATGACAACGTTGCTGCATTCCAACTCCTTTCCGCCTGCGTCGACAACGCCCTTCCTCACGATCCTCCCTCTGCCGCGGTAAATAGTCACGCCGTTGCCCTTGAGGAGTGTTTCGACCCCCTTGGTCATCTTTCCAACGACACCCTTCTTGAACTCCTGTATGCCACTCATGTCGGGAGACGGTTCCGTTCCTTTGAAAATGCCCTTTCCAAATGCCTCTTTTGTCCTGAAGAAAAGGTCAGACAGCTGTATGATTGCCTTTGAGGGAATGCATCCGAAATTGAGACACTCGCCACCCAGCTCCTCCTCTTCTACAATTGCAACTTTCTTGCCAAGCTGCCCCAGCCTGATGGCACATGGGTACCCACCGGGGCCGGCGCCAATGACCACAGCGTCAAACTTTTCCATCTTCATTCCAGCTTGAGCAGGAAGGGATGCTCCAGGTACTCTATCAGCCTGTTTCCGAAGTAAGCCGCCTCAGCGCCGTCTATTATCCTGTGGTCACATGCTACTGTGAAGTACATCATATGCCTGGCTACTATCTGCCCTTCCCTGAAGACTGGCCTCTGTTCTATCTTGTGTATGCCGATGATTGCGCTTTCAGGATAGTTTATTATGGGTGACGAAAAGAGACCGCCAATAGGCCCGACGTTGGTTATTGTGATAGTCCCTCCCTGCACATCGCCGAGCTGCAGCTTGCCAGACCTAGCCCTGTTGGCAAGGTCAGCTATCTCGGCGGAAAGCTGCTCAATGCTCTTCTTGTCCGCATCTTTCACAACCGGCACAACAAGCCCTTCGGGCGCAGCAACTGCAATGCCTATGTTATAATGGCGCTTGACAACAATCTCGTTTGTCTTTTCATCGTAGCTGGAGTTGAGTACAGGGTGGTCTTTCAGTGCCGCAATCAGTGCCTTTATTATGAAAGGAAGGTAGGTGACTTTGACCCTGTCTCCAAACTTCTTTGAAAGAATGTCCCTGGCATGGACTATGTTTGTCATGTCGACCTCGTCCGTGTAGTTGAAGTGAGGTATGTTCCTCTTCGACTCTGTCATCCGTTCGAATATCTTTCTCCTCACTCCTGTCACAGGTATCCTTTCCTCCGCTGAGGGAGGTACCGCGGCAACACGACCCTTCGCAGCTCCTGGTGAGGCCGCCGCCGTTTCAAGATCCTCAATCGTGATCCTGCCGGAGGGGTCGTGCGGCGTCACTGTCGATATGTCTATGCCAAGCTCCCTGGCCCTTTTTCTCACAGCGGGCGTCGCCTTGACCTGGGACGAGACCCTGCTCTCAACCATCGGCGGGGCGTGGTCCTGCCTTACTGGCACCTTCGCCTGGGTAGGCTCCGGCCTGCTTTCCTCCTCTCCTTCGGGCTCATACCTGAGTATCGGCTGCCCTACTTGGACAACTTCGCCCTCCTTTACTGTGAGGCTCACAACCCTGCCTGTGAACGGCGATGTCATCTCGACATTCACCTTGTCTGTCATGATCTCGGCCAGCGGCTGAAATTCCTTGACCGTCTCTCCTTCCTTCACAAGCCACTTCCTTATTTCCCCTTCTGCGACCCCTTCTCCCACGTCCGGCAGTTTGAATTCCTTGACCATTTGAAACACCTCTAGAAGCCCGCAGACCTGCGGATATATCCCACTACCCTCTCAGCATCTGGCAGGTACGCGCTCTCCCATGTGTACGTAAACGGGGTGTCGAAGCCCGAAACCCTGAGTATCGGAGCGCGCAGACTGTCTACTGCTCTCTCCGCTATGAGTGCAGAGACCTCCGCCCCAAAGCTGCAGAACTTTGGCGCCTCGTTCACTATGATCGCCCTTCCAGTCTTTTCGACAGACCTCAGGACTGTTTCTATGTCGAGCGGAGACAGCGTCCTCAGGTCTATCACCTCTGCCGATATTCCCTCCTGCGACGCAACTGCCGCTGCCTCGAGACACGTGTGCACAGAGGCGCCATACGATATGAGTGTGACATCCTTCCCCTCCAGCACAACCTTGGCTTTTCCAATAGGGACGGTATATTCTCCGTCCGGCACTTCCCCCTTCACTGTCCTGTAGATCCTCTTCGGCTCGAGGAATATTACGGGGTCATCATCCTTTATCGACGATATCAGCAGTCCCTTCGCATCGTACGGGGTAGAGGGTGTCACGACCTTCAGACCCGATGTGTGGGCAAAGTACGCCTCCGAGCTCTGTGAATGGTAAAGGCCGCCTTTTATGCCGCCGCCGTACGGTGTCCTGATCACCACAGGCGCCGTAAAGGTGCCTCCGGACCTGTACCGTATCTTCGCGAGTTCGCTTACGATCTGGTCGAAGGCAGGGTAGATAAAGTCCATGAACTGTATTTCAGCAATTGGCCTGAGACCGTACATCGCCATCCCTGTTGCAGTGCCTATGATGCCAGATTCGTTGAGGGGGGCATCCATGACGCGTTCAGCTCCGAACTTGCTGAACAGCCCCTCTGTTGCCCTGAAGACGCCGCCATCCCGCCCGACATCCTCCCCTATCACCACAACTCTCTCATCCTTCTCCATTTCAGTCCTCATCGCATCTGTGACTGACTGGAGTAGTGATCTGATTGCCATTTGCATCAGCTCCCTGTGTATCCCGGTCCAAACCTCTGGACAGCCTCTTCCATCTGCTCCCTGAGGTTCCATGTCAACTCCGAGTATACGTTCTCGAACATACTCTCTATCGAGGGCTTAGGGGTCGCTTCCGCCTTCTTTGCGGCCGTCCTGATCTCCCTGTCTATTTCATCCAGCAGCTTCCTGTCGGACTCCTGGTCCAGAAGCCCTTTTTTCCTGAGGTAGCCTGACATCCTTCTTATCGGATCCTTCTTCTTCCATTCTTCCACCTCAGAGCTTTCTCTGTACTTTGTCGGGTCGTCTGAAGAGGAGTGCGGGCCAAGCCTGTAGGTGATCGCCTCGATCATCGTGGGACCGTTTCCCTTTCTTGCCCTTTCCACGGCTCTTGCTGTCGCCGAATATACAGCGAGCACATCGTTTCCGTCCACCCGTTCGCTTGGAATGCCGTATGCAATGGCCTTATGCGCAAGCGTTTCTGAGGCAGTCTGCCTGCTGGTAGGCAGAGATATGGCATAACCGTTGTTCTGGCACAGGAAAATTACCGGTGCCCTGAACACGCCGGCGAAATTCATGCCGGAATGAAAATCGTTCTCAGACGTCGCCCCGTCGCCGAAGAATGTCATGGCGATGTCCTTTCTTTTCATGACCTTTGCAGCCATGGCCATCCCGACCGCATGCGGCAACTGGGTGGCAATCGGGCTGGATGGCGTGACCACGTTCTTCTCCCTCGAATTGAAATGGTTGGGCATCTGTCTTCCTTTGTTGTAGTCTAGCGCGTTGCCAAAAAGCTGGTGGAAAAGCTGGAGGACAGTCTCACCACGCAACAGCAGAGCACCTGGCTCCCTGTACGCTGGAAATATCCAGTCATCCTTCTTCAGGGCGGCGGTTGAGCCCACGCTGCATGCCTCCTGCCCGGCCGCCCCTATGTAGAAGCCAATCCTGCCCTGCCTCTGAAGTCCCATTGAAATCTCCTCAAACTTGCGGACCGTTGCCATGGTTCGGTACATGTGCAAGAGCAGCTCTTCAGGAAGATCGGGCTCGAGTTCCTTCCTGCAGTTGCCTTCATTGTCAAGTATCTGGAGCATAGCAGACTTCTTTTCGATAACCGTGCTTTCCTTCAAACAAACCACTTTCCGTGAAGCTGTTTTGACACATAAGTGTCTTTATCAGGAGCACCGTTCCTGACCACTCCCTCAAGGTACAGCTCTCCTGCCCTGTAGGAGCTCCTGACAAACGGGCCGGATGCAACCATGTCAAACCCAAGCTCCCTGGCTGCATTTTCATAATTTCTGAACATCCCCGGGCTAATGAATTGAGCGACCGGAATATGCCGCTTAGTAGGCCTGAGGTACTGACCTACTGTAAGTGCATTCACGCCCGCACCCCTCAGGTCGACCATTGTCTCGACGATTTCATCGTAAGTCTCGCCAAGTCCGACCATTATGGATGATTTTGTCACCCTTCCTCCGGACGCCTTCTTGAGGTAGTCAAGCACGCCTATGCTCTGGTCGTATCCAGCTCTACTGTCACGCACGACAGGTGTCAGCCTTCTCACAGTTTCGATATTGTGTGAGAGCACATCTGCTCCGGAGGCTATCACAGTGTCCAGGCTCGACCTTTCTCCCCTGAAGTCAGGCATCAGAACCTCCACAACCACATCGCTTCTTTCCTTGATCTCCCTGACAGTCCTGGCGATGTGCAATGCACCACCGTCTGCAAGATCATCCCTGTCGACTGATGTGAGCACAATGTAGGTCAGGCCGCTTTCAGCAACGGCCATTGCCACTCTTTCCGGTTCCTCCCTGTCGAGCACCCTCATGGGCCTTCCTGTCTTCACTGCACAGAACCTGCAACCTCTTGTGCATACATCCCCCATAAGGAGCACGGTCGCGGTGCCGCCTCCCCAGCATTCTGAGATGTTCGGGCATTTCGCCTCCTCGCATATTGTGTGGAGCTGAAGTGACTTCAGCCTGCTGCGCAGCCTGGAGTACTCCTCAGTAGCCTCCATCCTTACCCTGAGCCACTCGGGCTTCCTGGCGTCCATCATCTTGTTTCTTCCAAGGTATTGGTCTGACCACTTATACTTTTAATGTCAGTCAACTGATAGCAAGTAACACACCCCTCATTCTATGGCCGGACTTCGACCCAGGCCGCAACGCTCACCGCTGTATTCAAGCAAGTATTTTATATGAATTCAATTTACTAACGACTGATACGGTCGTGCACTGATGGCTGACAAATCCAAATCATCCAGAAAGGTCAAGGACAAGTGGAAAGAAAAGACCTGGTTCAAGATTTATGCCCCGGAAATGTTCAACTCGATAGAGCTTGGCGAGACACCAGCAACCGCACCTGAGGATTTGAGGGAAAGGATCACAGAGGCGACTGTGCAGGATCTCACGGGCGACTTCTCGAAGATGCACATAAAGCTCAGGTTCAAGGCAAACAGCATCAAGGGAAGCGAAGTACACACGCAATTCATTGGTCATGATTTGACGAACGACTATGTGCGAAGGCTGACAAGGAGGAAGAGGACAAAGACAGAGCACGTTGTCGACGCAGTGACCAAAGATGGTTTCAAGATAAGGGTCAAACCAATGGTAGTTACAGAAAGGAGAATCCAGTCTTCTCAGGAAACCTCACTCCGGAACGTAATGGTCAGCGTTGTGCAGAGCCAGACCTCAGGCATGGTCCTTTCGGAGGTCATAAAGGCGATTGTCTCTGGCGACATGGCAAAGGAGATATCCAACGCAACCAAGATAGTCATCCCGATGAAGAAGGTGGAAATCAGGAGGAGTGAAGTAATAGGGTTCCCGAGCGCGGCCCAGGCATTCACAGAGGTTGCAGCCGAAGAGAAACCTCAGACAGAGGAACCATCCTCTGCTCCGGAAGCAGAGGTGAAAGTTGAAGCCGAGGAAGCCGCAAAGCCGCAGCATGAAAAAAGGGCGGAAGAGGAGCTTTCCCCGGAAGAGATTGGGGATGGCAGTTGAATCATCCTGAATTCTTTTTGCACCTTAAGCCGGGGTAGCTCAGACTGGCGGAGCGTCGGACTCATACAGATCCCGGATCAGTGTCTTGAGAAATCCGGAGGCCGCGGGTTCAAATCCCGTCCCCGGCACATCTTCCAGAGTCGAGTGCCACCAAGCCATGGAGCGTTTCTGTTCCAGCGAGGCAGGAGGATGTGCCTTTGAACTTCAAGAATGCAGAAAAGTGCCTGCAAGTTCGCTGCAAAGACTGTGAAAGCATTCTATGGAGATCCAGTTACACGCCTTCTGCGTGAAACAAGACCGCTGCCCACCCCCTGGAGAGAGGACTGCGGGGCTCAACCTTTTGAGAGATGGGGGTGCATCAGGTTCAGGGTGAGGCAGCAGAACAGCCCAGATTGTTTCCTCTTATTCAATCTTCACGCCTATGCCAAGTCCCGGTCCAGCACCAACCATGTGCTTTCCCTCCACCAGCCTCACACCGTCTGACGTGACATCTCTCGACAGCGAGTAGTAACCGTCAAGGTCGGTGTAGGCAACATTCCTCAGCGCAAGCGCGAGATGTGTTGCTGCTGTTATTCCCACCTTTGTTTCCACGGTGCAGCCGATCATCACAGGCATCCCGGCGGCCTCAGCGATTTCGATTATGCGCTTCCCCTGCGTGATCCCTCCTGCCTTGACAAGCTTCATGTTGAGCATATCGGCAGCCTCCAGCCTGACTATTTTTATTGCATCTGCAGGGCTGTGTACGGACTCATCTGCCATTACAGGTATCGGGCTTCTGTCCCTGACGAACTTCAGCCCCTCGAGGTCGTTGGCCCTCACAGGCTGTTCGAGGAATTCCACCTCGAACTTCTGTATTGTATGCGCAAGATCAAGCGCCTTTTTCGGAGTGTATGACTGGTTGAAATCCACATACACCTTGATGCCATCGCCTCCTCGCTGCCTTGCCTTCTTCACCCTTTCGTAATCTTCCCTCATTCCCTTGCCGAGCTTTACCTTCAGGGCACATACGCCCATCGAAGTGAACTCCTCTATCTGTTCCTCTGCCTCTTCCATCGAGCCAAGGTCCACGGTGAAGGAAGTTTCCATCCTGTCCCTGAAGCCGCCTAGCAGTCTGCACAGCGGCATCCCCGCCTTCTTGCCTGTAAGGTCCCACAATGCGACATCAATGGCGCACTTTGCGCTGTATGAACCGATCGCTGATTCCTCCATCGCTTTCCATATCAGCTCTGCAGATGTCTCCTCCCTGCCGAGCACAATTCCTTTCATGGTTTCCAGCGCCCCTCTGATGGACTCTTCGGTTTCGCCAGTTATCCTTCTTGCCGGAACAGCCTCTCCCCATCCCTCGCGCCCGTCATCCGTCTTCAGCCTCACAAGAAAACCGCTGTATGTTTCGGTCGACCCGAGCGATGTCCTGAATACGCGCGACATTGGAATGTGCAGGGCAAAGTAGTCGAATTGCTCTATCATTTCGCTCCATCGGTGCATGCCGCTGCTGTAATTCAAACTTTCCAGTATTCTGTGACGGGCGGGCAGTAAAACAATTTCACCTTCCGTGGTCAAGCCCATTCTTCAATTCAGGCCAGCGCATACACCAGGCTCTGATGCCACCGGTTCAGGGCTGAGTATGCGCACAGGGGTCAGGCTGCAGGGAGGTACCCGTTTTCGAGGAGCCCGCCCGGGGCGTTATGAGCAGGCATCACGGAGGAATCAGCTTCAAGGTACCCGTGGGACGATGCAGCAGCACATCAGCGGCTGTAATGAAGCAGGTGAGAACCGTTCCCCCATGTGCAGCGAGGCTCGCTTCCCGCCGTATTCCGCACTTGACAGGTTCGCGGTGAACAACTTCGGCTCCACCCACAGGCGGTGACTGTATTGGGCTGCAGGCAAGCCTAAACAGTCTTCACGTGAGTTCAACTCGCCTGAACCGGCCCGTCTTCACAATTGTCCTGCCCGCTGCGTGAATGGTCGGGTGCACCTTTCCATCCACTTTGCAGGAGTCAGCCTCTTTACCCAGGAAGACAACTGTCCCGCCCTCAAGCGTCTTCCCTGCGTCAAACGAGGCCGCACCCGATACAAGCAGACGCTCCCTGCCGTCAAACATCCTGAAGCTTCCACTGCCGTATGAGATGTATCTTCCCTCTGTCAAGGGTATAGCAGTTCCCTTCCTGACGAACAGGTTCATTGCCCCCTCCTTCCTTATCCATGCGGGTCCTCTGTGGACCCTGCCATCGTCCATTGAAAACCAGTAACCCTCCGGAAGGTAAACATCCCTGCCCGTCGCCCCCCTGTCCAGTAAGGGCGCATAGAGAAGGTGCGGACCAACCATATATTCGTCGTTGACGCTGTATACAGTTCGGTCAGACTGGAATTCATAGCACAGGGGTCTGACGATCGGGTGTCCTGTCCTGTGCGCTTCGTGGGCCAGCGAGTAGAGGTATGGCATGAAATCGTATCTCATGAACACAGCGTCCGCAGCCATCTTCCTGAACCTCTCCGGAATCAGGAACAGTTCCTGGTCAGAGCCGTCCTTCGATTTGTGGTTCCTGTAGATTGGGAAGAAGGCAGCCATCTGGTAGTAACGCGCAACGAGTTCAGGGTCTGTCCTGCCTGCGAAGCCACCCAGGTCACAGCCAGCAAAAGGTATGCCCGAAATTCCCATGCTCGTCACCATTGGTATCTGCAGCCTGAGGTCGTCCCACGATGACACGTTGTCCCCTGTCCAGATGGCGGCGTACTTCTGTATGCCTGCATAGCCAGATCTGGAAAGTATGAACGGTTCTTCCAGCACCTCGCTCATGGCCTCGAATGTCGCCTTCGCCTCCATGTAGGCATACGCGTTGTGAACAAGAGCGTGTTTCACACTCCTGCCATCGAGGCGGTGCTGGGCATTCGGGTCGATTGTCCTGACCTCGTTGAACACACTCGGCTCGTTCATGTCAAGCCAGAGGCCGTCCAGCCCGTTCTCACTGATGAATGACCGCACCATTCCCTTCCAGTGGCTGACAGCCTTCTCTGTGAAAAAATCTGGGAAGGCACACAGTCCGGGCCAGACCTTTCCCAGGTAGAGCTCACGGTTTGCTGTTTCCACGTATCCCCCCACACCCCCTTCAAAGTGGCTGTATCCCTGCTCCGCCTTGAGCCCGGGGTCCATGATCGCGACCGCCCTCACACCACCTTCGTGGAGTTTGTCTATCATTCCAGCAGGGTCACCGAACATGCGCTTGTTCCATGTAAACAGCTTGAAACCGTCCATGTAGTCGATATCGAGGTAGATTGCAGATGTCGGAACGATCTTCCTGTACTCCTCGGCGACGCGTGTCACTGTGCTTTCAGGATAGTAGCTGAACCTGGACACCTGGTGCCCCAGGCTCCACGCGGGTGGCATGAACGGCATCCCGGTGAGCTTCACGTACTGCTCGACGACACCCTCTACGGTCTCGCCCTCGAACACATACATTTCGAGCCCATGCTCACTTGTTCTTGCGACAAGCTGGTCATATTCGCTTACACCAATGTCGAAGGTGAGGGACGCCACAGAGTTGATGAAATAACCAGTCGCCTTTTCCCGGACGGAAATGTAGAAAGGGATCGAAACATAGATCGGGTCATCGCCCCTCTTGTAACCGCCCGGGTCGTTATTCCACATTCTGAGTGACAGCCTCTTCCTTTCAATGTCGAAGGCCTTTTCACCGAAACCTATCACATGCTCAAAAGGTTCTAGCTCTTTTCTGACGGTGATGCCCTGGCTGTTTTCCTCGAACCGAAGCACCCCGCATCCTGTCACAATCTCTTCGGCAGCCTTCACTTCCCTTCCTCCGAAGTGGAAGTCAATAACTGGTGAGAAACCGTCGATGACGATCCTTCTCGTCCCACCCTCCCCGGTAACCTTGATTTTCAATCGATATACCCCGTTGAATTTCCGGCAGGTTTGCCTATGCTTCTGTGTAGAAATGCACTATTAGTTAGTGTTTTTGACTGTGCCACGAAGCCTCCTCAGGGGCACACACATTGGCAGAAAGTGGCATTGCGATGCCTCCTGACACTCACATAGATAATTAAAAAAGAAGATATTAAAGAAAGCATCTTCTCTCAATCATAGGACTACAATGGACACGGTTGATACGCGATGAGTTCGGCATCCAAGACGATTGAACGTTTCGAGGAGCCAGATCCTCTGAACGTCCTGGGCTGCCACGACGTGGAGGGGGAGAAGGAGATAAGATGCTTTCTGCCGCTGGCAAGGAAGGCGTGGATCGAATCCGAGTCAGGGGAGAGGATAGCTGAGTTAGGGAGGATTTCAGAGGCGGGCTTCTTCAAAGTATCCCTCGGGCATGGCGTTGAACCGGGAAGATACATTGTTGCATTCACCGACTCATCCGGGTACACGAGCAGGAGGCATGACCCCTACCAGTTCCAGCCCTTCGTTTCAGACCATGATATTTATCTCTTCAAGAAGGGTGAACTTCTTCTCAGCTACGAGACGCTGGGAGCGCATATTACAACAGTCAACGAAGTCGACGGGACGAGGTTTGCTGTCTGGGCTCCCAATGCTATTGCGGTTTCAGTGGTAGGCAATTTCAATCACTGGACGCCCGGCGCCAATCCGATGACAAACGTGAAACACTCAGGTATATGGGAACTTTTTGTGCCTGACATAGGTGTAGACGAGGTATACAAGTTCGCCATAAGGTCGAACGTCGACGGGGCCGTCAGAATCAGGACCGACCCATACGCATTCAGGACTGAGATAAGGCCCAGGACCGGCTCGATAGTAACCAACCTCTCCTTCCAGTGGACTGATGACGACTGGATGTCTTCCAGGTCGGAGGGGGACAGGCATTCCGAACCCCTGTCTGTCTATGAAGTGCACTTCGGCTCATGGCAGCGCAGGGGAGACGGATCATTTTCAACGTACATGGAAGAAGGTGCGAAGCTCATCACCTATGTCAAGAGGCTCGGTTACACCCATATTGAGCTCCTGCCGGTAATGGAACATCCGCTGGATGCATCATGGGGATACCAGGTAATAAATTACTATGCGCCAACCTCCAGGCACGGAACGCCACAGGAGTTCATGTGGTTCATCAATGAGTGCCACAGGAATGGCATAGCTGTCATACTCGACTGGGTCCCGGCGCATTTCCCTGATGACGAGTTTGGCCTTGCGATGTACGACGGCACACATCTCTTCGACCACCAGGATCCCAGGAAGGGAAGGCATCCGGACTGGGGAACCAACGTGTTCAACCTTGGGAGGAACGAGGTAAGGAATTTCCTGCTGAGTGACGCCCTCTTCTGGATAGGCAAGTACCATGCAGACGGGCTTCGCATAGACGCTGTCACATCGATGCTGTACCTCGACTACTCGAGGAAGGAGGGGGAGTGGGTCCCGAACCAGTACGGCGGAAGGGAAAACATCGAGGCTATAGACTTCCTGAGGGAGCTCAACAGGGTGGTGCACGAAATGCATCCTGGAGTTGTGACTGTGGCGGAGGAGTCAACGGCGTGGGGCGGTGTCACTCAGAGAACCGAGTTCGGCGGCCTTGGTTTTGATTTCAAATGGAACATGGGATGGATGCACGACACGCTCGAGTATTTCTCGAAGGATCCTGTGCACAGGCGCTACCATCAGAGGAACCTTACGTTCACAGTCTGGTACGCATTCAGCGAGAAGTTCATGCTTCCTTTCTCCCATGACGAGGTTGTGCATGGAAAGGGCTCAATGCTTTCGAAGATGCCGGGGGACTACTGGCAGAAGTTCGCCAATCTGCGTCTCTGCCTTACATACATGTTCGGCAGCCCCGGGAAGAAGCTCATGTTCATGGGCACCGAGTTCGGCCAGTGGGCAGAATGGAACGAAGCGGGCAGTCTAGACTGGGTGCTGCTTGACTTCCCCCAGCACAACAAGCTTTCATTGCTTGTGGGGGACCTGAATACGATATACAGGGAATACAGTCAGCTGTATTCTCTGGACAGCAATCCGGAAGGCTTTGAATGGATCGACTTCAGCGATTCTGACAACAGCGTCATATCATTCATACGGCATTCAGGCAACGGCCAGCCAGGTCTTGTTTTCGTTTTCAACATGACCCCTGTGCCCAGACACGGTTACAGGATAGGCATACCGTGGAAGGGCAGGTTTTCGGAGATATTCAATTCGGATGCTCTCGAGTATGGCGGGAGCGGCATGGGAAACATGGGTTCGGTGTGCAGCGACGATACTGCGATGCATGGCAGAAGCCAGTCGCTACGGCTCACTCTCCCGCCGCTTGCGGGTGAGATATTTGCATACGAAGGAGAGGTGTGAGACTGCCGATGACAGCAAGCATTGTGATCGGTGGCATCCGGCCGCAGGTTGACTGCGGAGCTTACCCTGCAAAGAGGAAGGTGGGAGATACCGTCGCTGTAACTGCCGACATATTCACTCACGGAACGGACCTGCTCTCTGCCGAGCTCCTTTACAGGAAAAGCGGGGATGACGACTGGCTGGTTGCACCGATGGAGCTGGTGGAGAATGACGCGTGGGAGGGTGAATTCAGGGTAGGAGAGCCGGGGGTCTACCAGTTCACGGTGGAAGCCTGGGTGGACAGGTACTCCACATGGCTCGAAAACCTGAAGAAGTGGCACATGGCGGGTGAGGACATATCGCAGGACATCAGGACGGGGATCGGCATGCTCCTCGAGATCGCCGCATCGTCCAGGAGCGCGGGACCGAGGCTATCAGACATAGCCTCCAGGATGGAGGCTTCAGACCCCGCGGCAGCCGTCAGGATCGCATCCGACCAGGCTACTGTCAAGCTTGCAACTTCCAACCAGAGGGCCGAGCGCACCAGGTTTGACGGGGTGCTCGAGGTCCAGGCGGACAGGCGCATCG
Organism: Candidatus Sysuiplasmataceae archaeon; assembly: GCA_046706185.1. GTDB lineage: Archaea > Thermoplasmatota > Thermoplasmata > Sysuiplasmatales > Sysuiplasmataceae > JAJZXY01. The sequence continues at coordinate 23,430 of JBJKPR010000048.1, read as the reverse complement.
CCGGGTTTGGAAGCTGGTACGAGTTATTTCCAAGGTCGCAGTCTCCAAAGGCAGGGAAGCACGGCACCTTCGCAGACTGCATCGGAAGACTGGATGACATATCTGCGATGGGGTTCGACGTACTCTATCTTTCTCCCATACATCCAATCGGCAAAACCAACAGGCGCGGCAGGAACGGTTCTGTCGCCGCTGCGGAGGGGGATCCTGGAAGCCCGTGGGCTATTGGCAGCGCGGAGGGGGGCCACAAATCGATACACCGGGAACTCGGGACGCTTGTGGATTTCAAGCAGCTGCTAAGGAAGGCAAAGGAAAAGGGGATGGAGGTTGCAATGGATATGGCATTCCAGTGTTCGCCAGACCACCCCTACGTCAGTGAGCACCCGGATTGGTTTCACAGGAGGGCGGACGGCTCCATACGGTATGCCGAGAACCCGCCGAAGAAGTACTTCGACATATATCCGTTAAACTTTGAGAACAGGGACTGGAAGGGGCTCTGGGAGGAACTAAAGAGCATCTTTGTCTACTGGATAGAAGCAGGTGTGAAAATATTCAGAGTGGACAACCCGCACACGAAGCCCTTTGCCTTCTGGGAGTGGCTGATCGGGGAGGTGAAGCGAGACCACCCGGACGTCGTTTTCCTTTCAGAGGCATTCACGAAGCCAAAAGTGATGTACGAACTGTCCAAGATAGGATTTTCGCAGTCCTACACCTATTTCACATGGAAGAACTTCAACTGGGAGCTCGAGGGGTATTTCACTGAGATTAACACGCCTCAGATAGTCGACTTCTTCAGGCCAAACCTTTTCACAAACACCCCGGACATCCTTCCGTTCGTCCTTCAGAACGGCGGGAGGCCTGCGTTCATGATGCGCGCACTCCTTGCTGCCACCCTCTCTCCCGTCTGGGGCATATATAGCGGCTTCGAGCTGTGCGAGAATGAAGCTCTGGCGGGAAGGGAGGAGTACCTCAATTCGGAGAAGTACGAAATAAGGCAGAGGGACTGGAACAGGCCTGGAAACATAAAGGGGCTGATTTCACGCCTCAACCGGATAAGGAGGGAACACCCGTGTCTGCAGGAACTTGGGAACCTGGTCTTCCACCCTGTGGCGAACCCGAACCTTGTCGTTTACACAAGAAGGTCAGGACAGGGGGATGATGTCCTGCTGATAATAGCCAACATAAACCCGTTTGAGACACAGGATTCTGTCCTGAGGGTCCCGATAACCAGCCTTGGGATAAAGCAAAACGAAGGGTACGGCGTGAGGGATCTGCTGACAGGCGAGCTTTTCAGGTGGCACGGAGAATATAACTATGTAAGACTGGTACCCGGAGAACGACCAGGGCATATTCTTGCCATCGAAAGGTGATCTTTCTGGACGAAGAGCTGTGGTACAGGGATGCGATATTCTACGAACTGCCTGTGAAGTCCTTTTACGACTCAAACGATGACGGCATTGGCGATATCAACGGCGTTCGCCTTAAGCTGGACTACCTAAAGAGGCTTGGTGTTGACTGCATCTGGCTGCTCCCGTTCTACAGGTCGCCGATGAAGGATGACGGCTACGACATATCTGACTTCTACTCCATACAGCCTGAGTACGGCACGATTGACGACTTCAAGCTCCTCCTTGCCGATGCTCACTCAAAGGGCATCAGGGTAATAGCAGACCTTGTGATGAACCATTGCTCCGATCAGAACAGCTGGTTCAGGGAAGCTGTTTCAGACAGGGATTCTCCAAAGAGGAGCTGGTTTGTCTGGAGCGACCACGATACGAAGTACTCTGGCGCAAGAGTCATATTCACAGACAGTGAGATATCCAACTGGGCATGGGAGCCAAGAACGAAGCAGTACTACTGGCACAGATTCTACAGCCATCAACCTGACCTCAACTACGACAACCCCGAGGTCAGGGAGGAGATGAAGAACGTCATGCGCTTCTGGCTCAGCATGGGGCTAGACGGGTTCAGGTGCGATGCAGTTCCATATCTGTACGAGAGGGAGGGCACTACATGCGAGAACCTCCCGGAGACTCACGCCTATTTCAAGGAGATAAGGAAGATGATTGAGGCGGATTTCCCCGGGACCATACTGCTCGCCGAGGCAAACCAGTGGCCGTCGGAGGCAAAATCGTACTTCGGCAACCAGGATGAGTTTCACCTCGCATTCAACTTCCCTCTCATGCCGAGGATTTACATTTCACTCGCAAAGGAGGACGCTTATCCTGTGATCAACATTATCAAAGAGACAATACCTGTACCTGAGAAGTGTGACTGGGGCATTTTCCTCAGAAACCATGACGAACTAACTCTTGAAATGGTGACAAACGAGGAGAGGGACATCATGTATTCGGAGTACGCAAAGCATCCGAAGATGCGCCTCAACCTCGGCATAAGGAGAAGGCTGGCTCCTCTGCTCGACGACGATAGGGCTTCACTCGAACTTGTTCATGCGCTCATACTCTCCCTGCCTGGCTCCCCGATACTTTACTACGGGGATGAGCTTGGTATGGGGGACAACATTTACCTTGGTGACAGGAACGGCGTAAGGACGCCGATGCAATGGTCCTACGACAGGAACGCGGGCTTTTCAAGTGCTGACACCGAGCAGCTTTTCTCCCCACCTGTGACGAGCCCCAATTTCCACTATGAGAGCATAAACGTTGAGTCAGAGAACAGGCTTCCTTCATCGCTCCTGAACTGGGTGAGGCGCATGCTCTCAGTGAGGAGGAAGTACGCCCGCGTGCTTGGAAGGGGTGAAATAAGGTTCCTGGAGCACAGGAACAAGAGGGTGCTGTCATACGTCCGCAACTACGGTGATGACCACATGCTGTGCATATTCAATCTTTCAAGGAAGCCCACTTACCTTGAACTGTCTCTGCCCGAGTTCGCAGGTCTCAGGCCGGTCGAGGCGATCACAGAAGCCACCTTTCCCAGGATCGGCGAGCTGCCCTACTTCTTCACACTCCATCCCAGGTCATTCTTCTGGCTTAGCCTGACAAAACCCACAGAAAACGATGAGGAGGAGTGAATGGCCGGGTTCAGCCGGACAGTAATTGGCTCGATCGCATCTTCCACTGTCGGAAAGCTTCAGGAGCAGCGCTGGTTCGCCGGAAAGGCCAGGGGTGTAAGCACTTTTGAAGTCAGAGATCACGGCGAAGCAATTTTCTCAGGAAGCAGGTTCGTGTTTCTTCTCATCCACATTCTCTTCAGGGATGGCGGCACTGAAGACTATTTCATACCCCTGTCCGTTTTTGACGCGCCTCCTGAAAAAACACCGCTTTCTTTCACAGTTGAATCGGAGGGCGGCATTATGTACTTTGAGGACGCCCTCTTCAGCAGGCAGTTTGCAGAGTATGTGATGGCGTTGTTCAGGTCGGGCCTTGAGCTTCAACTTGGAAGGGGTGCTGTCTCGGCAAAGCCTACCTTATTCATGCCTGTGCTGGATGAAATCACCACATCTGAGACATCCGTTGTATCCTCCGAACAGAGCAACACCTCAGTCATCATCGGCAAACGTGCCATATACAAGAGTTACAGGAAGGTTGAGCGCGGCGAAAATCCGGACTACGAGATCCCTGCCCGCCTTGCTGCGTCCACAGGCTTCAGGAGCGTTCCGAAGCCATTCGGGAAAATTGACTACAGGAACGAGGGCGATTACACCATCGGCTCGCTTAGCGAATTCGTTGCCAACGAGGGCGACTGCTGGACGTATTTCACCGGCATGCTAGGCAAGTTCCTGAAGAACGCGAAGGCGGATGATGTCACGGAGGAAGGAGAGCAGGGAAGGCTTTCCTGCCTTTATTACGTGAGAAAGCTTGGCGGGCTGACTGCCAGGCTCCACAACTCGCTCTCGGCGCTCGACACCGAGCAGGTTTTCGCTCCCGTCCCCGTAACAAGGGAGGACATAAGCAGATGGGTCACGGACTACAGTGCCCTGACCATGGAGGCGGTCGCCGCTCTCCGTGGCAGTTCACAGGCAATGTCCGTCCAGCATGCAGCTCTCGCTCACAAACTGCTCGGCTGCAGCCGCAGATTGCTCGATGCCTCCAGGAGCGCAACCGCAGTTGGACCGGCCGGCATGCACCGTATCCGTGTCCACGGGGATTATCATCTCGGCCAGGTGCTGAAGGCAGGAGAGGAGTTCTACGTGATAGACTTCGAGGGAGAACCGATGCGCTCCCTCGAATACAGAAGGTCGGCGCACTGCGCCCTCAGGGATGTCAGCGGCATGCTCCGATCGCTCGACTATGCGGCCAGCTTCAGCGAAAGAAGGCTAGGCAGTGACCCGCAAACAAAGTGCGTGACAGACATATGGCGCTCGATTGCGACCGGCATTTTCATGGATTCGTACTGGAGCAACTATGCCCCATCTGTCCAGTACCTTCCATCATCGTTCAATGACATGAAGCGCCTTCTCACCTTCTTCACAATAGAGAAGGCGGTCTATGAGCTGAAGTATGAAATGAACAACAGGCCGGAGTGGGTGGATATACCGCTGAATGCAATCCTGACTCTTCTGGGTGATAACCCTGCACAAACGCTAAATAAGGATGCAAGTTGAACGGGAGGTGTGGTTGTTCCCCTGAGAACGAAGATCGGCTCGCCTTATCCACAGGGAGTGACGCTTGAGGATGAGGGTGCGAACTTCGCCATCTACTCTGAGAATGCCGAGAAGATAACGCTCCAGATCTTTGAAAGGAGCGACTCGACTGACCCCAAGGAGGAGTTTGAACTGAAGGAGGTCGACGACTACGTGTGGCATATATTCGTCTCGGGCATAAGGCCGGGCGATCTGTACGGCTACAGGGTGGAAGGTCCGTACTCGCCTGAGAAGGGGCACAGGTTCAACAGCAACAAACTGCTCATAGACCCCTATGCAAAAGCTCTCACGGGCGCCATCAAGTGGTCAAACGACCTGTTCGGGTATGTGATGGGAAGCGAACACGAGGACATGTCTTACAGCTGGGCTGACGACGCCAGGTCCATGCCCAAGTGCGCTGTGGTGGAAAGCGCGTTCGACTGGAAAGGTGTGAAGAGACCTCACCACAGCTGGAACAGCACAGTGATATACGAAACTCATGTGAAGGGGCTGACAGCAAGGCATCCTTCAATCGACGCATCGGAAAGGGGAACCTACCGGGGTCTCGCGTCGCAGGAAATGATACGGTACCTGACTGACCTGGGCATAACTGCCGTCGAGCTGATGCCAGTTCACCACAAGGTTGACAACAAGGAACTGGTGGACGCCGGCCTGTCCAACTACTGGGGCTACAACACGATAGGGTACTTTGCTCCGGACACGAGATACTCTTCGGACAGGACGCCGGTGGGCCTGGTCAATGAATTCAAGCAGATGGTAAGGACGCTCCATGAAAACAACATGGAGGTGATACTCGATGTCGTCTACAACCATACGGGCGAGGGAAGCCATCTCGGACCCACTCTCAGCTTCAGGGGAATAGACAACAGCGTCTACTACAGACTGGCATATGACAATCCGCGCTACTATGTCGACTTCACAGGCACGGGGAATACGCTCAACGCGAGGCATCCGCAGGTTCTTCAGCTGATCATGGACAGCCTTCGATACTGGGTGACAGAAATGCATGTCGACGGTTTCAGGTTCGACCTGGCATCGACGCTTGCGAGGGAACTCTATTCCGTGGACAGGCTCTCATCATTCTTCGATGTGATACACCAGGATCCAGTGATTTCCAGGGTCAAGCTCATAGCGGAACCATGGGATGTCGGCCCGGGCGGATACCAGGTGGGTCAGTTCCCGATTCACTGGGCAGAATGGAACGGGAAATACAGGGACAGTGTAAGACATTACTGGACAAGGACACCAAACAACCTGGGCGAGTTTGCGACAAGGTTTTCAGGTTCATCTGACATGTACGCCGCAAGTGGAAGGAAACCGCATGCAAGCATAAACTACGTAACCTCCCATGACGGTTTCACACTGAACGACCTTGTGAGCTATGACACAAAGCACAACGATGCCAACCTGAACGGAAACGCGGATGGAATGGATGACAACATAAGCTACAATATGGGTGTGGAGGGGAGGACGGACGACCCAGAGATCTGTTTGATGAGGCAGCGGCGGATAAGGAGTTTCCTGATCACTCTGCTTACCTCGCATGGTGTACCCATGCTTCTCGGGGGGGACGAGATAGGCAGGACCCAGGAGGGCAACAACAACGCCTACTGCCAGGACAACGAGGTAAGCTGGTACAACTGGGAGTTCGGCGAAAGTGAAAGGAAGCTGCTGGAGTTCACCAGGACAATGGTACGCATAAGGATGAACCACCATGTTCTGCGCAGGAGGAATTTCTTCCAGGGAACCATAGTCGCAGAAGGTGTGAAGGACATAGCCTGGCTCAGGCCAGACGGGAATGAGATGGAGGATAAGGACTGGCACACAGAGCGGAAGTCAATAGGCATCCTCCTGTCAGGAAAGGGACTGGAGGAGCTGGGATATGACGGGGGTGGAGTCTCCGAGGATGACCTGCTGATACTGATGAACCCCGGCACGAAAGCGGTGGAGTTCACCGTCCCGCAGTACTGGCACACGCAGGAGATACTGATCGACTCAGAACCCGAAAACCAGCGAAGATACCCGATACCAATGGACTGGAAGAAAATCACAATCAATCCGTGCGGTTCGGCGATCATCAGGGGGAGAAGGGGCCGCTGAATGCTCCACCACAGTTCGTTTCACTGCCTTTTCCCGTGCCCGTATACAAAATCATGAATATTGTTTCCACCTACACCTGAAAGGAGCTGTCAAATGGTTATTCACGAAGAGCTGAGGGCCATGGTGCCTGACGGCGTGCTGACAACTAGGGAGGAACTCATTCCCTACAGCAGGGATGCCTCTCACTTCCAGGGGAAGCTGCCTCTGGCTGTCGTCCTTCCCGAAACAGTCGAACAGGTGTCCCGTGTTCTGAGGTACTGCAACGACAACGGCATCGCTGTTGTCGCGAGGGGTGGAGGAACATCGCTGACCGGCGCCTCAATCGTTCTTGACAGGGCGATCGTGCTGAGCCTCCTGCGCATGGACTCCATTCTGGGTGTCAGCGTCGAGGACAGCTGCGCCGAGGCGCAGGCGGGAGTCAGGATAGACAGTCTCAACCTCAGGCTTTCAAAGCTTGGAATGCTCTTTCCGCCTGATCCCGGGAGTTCGATAGCAGCCACAGTCGGAGGGATCATAGGCACAAACGCCGGCGGGCTGCGATGCGTCAGGTACGGGACTACAAAAGACTGGGTGCTTGGCCTTGAGGCTGTGCTCATGGACGGCACCATCATTCAGACAGGAAACAGGACGCTGAAGTCGAGGATCGGTTATGACCTGACCTCCCTCATCGTTGGCAGCGAGGGCACTCTTGCGGTTGTGACCAGGGCATTCCTGAAAATAGCCCCTCTTCCCGAACAGGTGGGCAGGGTCCTTGCTTTCTTCGGCGACATCGAGTCGCTCGGCAGGTCGGTTGCCGCGATCAAAGCATCCGGTATGGAGCTGCTGATCGCCGAGTTCCTCGACCGCATGACGATGGACGCTGTCGAGTCTACCGGTACATTCAAATTCCCCGTCCGCTCCCCGTTCGTCCTTCTCGTTGACTTCGACGGGCCAGCCGAAGCGCTGGACAGATACCTCGCAAGGGCGACCGAGATATTCAGCGAGAACGGCGCCGAAGGGGTGGTCTCCACAAGGGACAGGGGCGAAATGGAAAGGCTGTATACAGCCCGCAAGGGTGCCTACTCCTCCCTGCTCAAGCTGAGGAAGAGCGAAAGGGATATCGTTGTCATCGGGGACATAGTCGTACCGCCCTCTTCCCTCCCTGGCGTGCTAAAGAGAATCGACGGCCTGGTGGAGGAAGACGGTGTGCGTGTTGCTCTCTTCGGCCACATAGGGGACGGCAATATACATGCAAACATATTCGCTGACCTCAGCGACAGCTCCGAGAAGCAAAGGGTCGAGAGTTTCCACAGGCATCTGGCTGAGGCAGCGCTCATGGCAGGAGGGAGTGTGTCAGCGGAGCACGGTATAGGAATTGAGAAGATGGACCTCCTGAAGATGGAATACAGCAGGCGGCATTCGGAAAGGGCCATGGACCTGATGAAGCAGACGAAAAGTGTCTTTGACCCCAAAGGGCTGCTGAACCCTGGGAAGGTATTCGTTTGAGCGATGCGATGCGCCTTCTCAAGGAAGAGGCGGGCAGATGCATCAACTGCGGCTTCTGCGAGGCAGTGTGTCCCACTTTTCCATCCTCAGGCTACGACGGCTCCAAGGGTGCCAGGGGAAGGGTGATGCTCGGAAAGGAGCTGAGTGCCGCGGCAGAAGGCAGCGGCAGCATCTCGCCGTACAGCGATTCCTTCTATTCATGCCTCGACTGCTATGCGTGCCTTCAGGTCTGCCCTGCCGGTGTAAATGCCGGGAAGGTAAGCCATCTCGCGAAGGAGATAATGGTGGAACGGAGCGAGGGAATACCCCCTTTAGCGAAGCTTGTGGAACAAACGATAATGCGTTACCACTCCGTTCTCCCCCTGGGAAAGAGGGCATCTGAATGGGCGGAAGGGCTGGACATCCCCGATGGCTGTGACACGCTTCTGTACACGGGCCAGATGTACCAGCTGATGTCTTACAGCAGCGCACTCATGCGGTTCATCAACGGAAGGGGAAGGTTCGCGAGGAGAATTACGGTGGAAGGGGGGATTCGGCTCCCCTGGCTCATGAAAATCGCGCTCCTGTTCAACGACAGGGAGCTCTGCGCTGAGATGAACTCGCACCTGAAGAACATAGCCTCCCTCCTGCTAATGAATGGCATCAGGTTCAGCTACATGGGCGGGCAGGAACCGTACCCTGGGACACTGCTTCACGACCTCGGTTTCATTTCATCGATGAGGAAATACGCCTCGCTTGTTGCAGATGAATTCAGAAGGCGCGGGGCAAGGAGGATAATCACGGTTGACCCTCACACACATGATCTGCTCAAGAACACATACCCGCTGCTTGTCAAGGGGTTCGACCTTGAAGTTGTCCACTACACTGAACTACTCGACACGCGGAAGTTCAGACGGAAGGGGGAAGCGGTGAGTTTCCATGAACCGTGCCATCTCACGAGGCGCTTTGAAAGCATGACTGCCCCCTCCGAACTGCTGAATGCAGTCTCCTCCGTTCGGCTTCCTGACTACAGCGGCAAGAGGACACACTGCTGCGGCGGTCCTGACGAAATGCTCTACCCTGAAATATCAAAGAGGGTTTCGCTGTCTAGGATTTCGCAGCTGCATGAGGGTGGGGGCCCAACCACAGTCGTGGCATGCCCCGTTTGCCTGCTGAACCTGAGGGGAGGGGGAGGCTTGAAAGATCTTTCGAGCATACTCATGGACTGCATTGCAGCGGACGACGGTGGCACTTGACAGACGCGTGCGGGAGAATTGTGCGATAAATGCCCGGAACTTCGATTAAACTTATTAATGAGTATAAAATTCAAATTGCGGTGAAGTCTAAATGGCAGACGAACCATCTCCCGGCTCAATCCAGGAATATTACAGGCTGATCAATGCGGGCGGGAACCACTACGATATAGGCAGGAAAATGACCGACGCGTTTACCGAACAGCTTCACGCACGTCTTAGCTCACCCGTAGCCGCTGAACTGCTCGAGAACGCACTCAGGACCGCCGACACGCTTTTCTCCACCCATCCTGTGCTGAAAGACGAGCTCCAGGGCATAGCTGAAGGGATCTCGATCGAATTCGAGTCGATGCTTGCCGAGGTCACGGATTACAGGGCGTTGGCGACGCATTCCATGACGGTCGTATCGAAGAGCGGCGACGGCTTGGTCATAGGCAGGAGTTTCTCCGCCTCCCCTTCAACTTACGTCAGGAACCTGCTCAGGCTCGACCCGAACGATTCATACGCATCGCTGGGCAGAATGGCCGGGTACTTCGCGGGCACCTGGGAGAGTATAGGGGTGTACGGCCAGTTTGTGAGTGCCGATATAACCTCGCAGAATGATGCGCCCAGGCAGGGCGTTGCCTCATACATGGTTCCGCGCATAATAACAGAATCAAGCAAGAGCCTCGAAACAGCGGTTGAGAAGATGGGGACAATTGTGCAGATGCACGACTCCTCCTACATTGTCGCGGGTGCGGACAAGGCGTACTTGTTTGTCGCAGAGAATGGCGCTGCAAGCCCGGAGGAGATAACAACATTCCCGTTCGTGCTCGTGAACGGCAGGAAGGAAAAGACATCACAGGAAATCGCAGGGATTGACGGCGTGAAGGCGTTCCTTTCCGACCACGGAACCGGCGGATGCGTCCACGCCAAGGACGTCGAGACGCTCTACGCCATGGTAGTCGACATGGGGGCCGAGCAGATAGAGTACACAGACGGCCCACCATGCAAGTCCGGGTTCAACAAGGTCGACTGGCCTGGCGGATACGGGTAGGGAATAGTTAATCTACCCGCGTTCTTAATAAGAAGCCAAAGGTGTCATATCTGCGTATACTGATTTACACTGGCAAGGGAGGGGTTGGGAAGACCTCCGTTTCGGTCGCGACAGCTATAAAGTGTGCCGAGCGGGGCATGAGGACTATTGTGATGAGCACTGATTCTGCCCACAGCCTTTCGGACAGCACCGAGGTTGCGATAGGCAATACCATAACCAGGATCTCACCAAACCTGGACGGTCTCGAGATAGATATACTGAAGGAGCTCGAGGACAACTGGAACGAGATCAGGACATACGTGTTCAGCTTCTTTGCATCCCAGGGTATGGATGAGATATCCGCGAAGGAGATGGCGATATTTCCAGGCATGGAGTTCATCGCGGCCCTTTTCTACCTCGACCGTTTCTACAGGAACGACGAATACGACCTTGTTGTCATAGACACGGCTCCTACCGCTGACACGCTCAGGCTTCTCAGCTTTCCAGACGTGGCAGACTGGTATTTCCAGCGCTTCTACGGGGTGCTCAAGAGCTTCGTGAAGGTGGCGAGGGCGACTGTCGGCCGTGTCCTCTCCTTCCCGCTGCCGACAAACGAGGCAATGAAAGAGTTCGAACGGTTCAACATGAGAATAAAGGACGTCAGGGACATGCTGGTCAACCCCGACATCACCTCCGTCAGGCTTGTGACCAATCCTGAAAAGATGGTGATCAACGAGACAATGCGCGCATACACTTACCTGTCTCTCTACAACCTCACAGTGGAAGCGCTTGTAATCAACAGGGTCTACGACAAGAACTTGAAGAATGCCGACCCGAAGAAGCTCAAGGAGCAGGAGACATACATGGGCATGATCGACGAGATTTTCCAGCCGCTGAAGACGTTCGAGGCTCACCAGTACACTCTGGAGGTTGTCGGGCACGAAGCGGCGAAAAGGCTTGCGGACGAGCTTTTCGGCAACACTGATCCATCGGCGATATACTCAAGGGAGAACCCATTGAAGATCACATCGCGGGGAGGCACCACAACCATAAGGCTGAAGGTACCGTTCGCCACCACCGACCAGCTAGAATTATATACAAAAAGGGACGCTATTATTGTAGATGTAGGCCAGTACCGAAGGACAATTGCCCTGCCGTTGGGCCTTTACGGCAGGGGGGTGTCATCAGCCGAAATTTCGGACGGCGTGCTGTCGATCAAGTTCAGAGAGGAGATGTATGCCACAAAGAAAAGAAAGCGCGGTGAGCGAAGTCAGGTCAAAGGAGATAGTTGAACACGCCTACAATGCAGGCGTCAGCACGCTGATGGCAATGAGAGCATTCGTGCCGAAGCTTCCTGCAAACTCGAGGGCGATGAAGGAATTCAGGAACGCGCAGAGGGAACTCCTTCTGACGGCAAGAGCAATAATAGACAGCCAGCTTGGCTTTCTGGAACACGTTGAGAAGATAACAAAGGGCGGAGAGAAGAAGGAAGAACTGAAGAAGGTTCAGGTGAAGCAGAAGAAAGAGTAATTCAGTTCTGCTTCAGCGAGGCCGCAATCTTTTCCATTTGCTTTGTAACATGTGCCTCGTCGACGCCGCTGCCTATGACACTGACAACCACTGCCTTTCTGCCTGCGCTTACTATCAGCATCTTTCCGTCGCTGCTCTCGACTGTTACCTTTTCCGGCGCCCCTCTTTTCAGCTCCATGTTTGCTGTTACAGCGGCTCCCATCAGGGTCGCGCACATGATGGCGAACGTCTCCACATAAGTGCCGCCGTCCAGATCAGCAGCGATAACAAGACCGTCCCTGCTTATTATGGCGGAGGACTTCACACCGTCTACTCTCAGCTCCTTCAACATTCCCTTCAGATCTTCAGTCATCGACATCCTCCTCCAAATTGGTTATTTTAAAAACACAGCTGTTGGAACCGAGGCTTTCGCAATCCTCCTCCTCACACAGGACCTTCTTGTGTTCAGCTGCCTCATACAGCCTCTTGAACACACCCCGGAGCCTGTGGCATGTGGGTGTGCTCGCAGTTCCCGCCTCTATGGATCCGTGCACTACTATGCCGTCCTCGTTGAACTCGACCTTCTCGGCCCATCCCCTTGCGACAAGGAGTCTTGTCGCCGTCTCAAGCAAATCACCATCTTCGTCTCGTGCGATACGGACAATCTCACTCCCGGTAAGTATTCCCTCCCTGTAGAAAAGACCGTGCGAGGCGCTTGCCATGACACCTTCGTAAAGAGTCCGTATGTTTCCCATTTCCGTTTGGGAGATTTTGACGAATTTCATGCAGTATCGATTCATTTTGACGGAGTTTATAAATCTTTTCTGCAAAAGTTCACCGGTGCATAGGAATGCATTTCGCCTCTAATGGCACTGGGAGATGCCATTCCAATGCATGCTGCAGGCAGATGTAACTGGTTCAGCAGGCAATCTATTAATCACCGCCGAACCTAATGATATTGTGGTGTCAACTGCTCATGCTGACAGACAGTGAGGGTGAAATCGCAGTCAGGTTTGCAAGGGAAATCGGTGAAAGTGCCGTTCGTACAGGCAGCTACAAGGTGCCTGAAATCAAACTTCCTCCTGTGTTTGAAAAGAAGGCAGGTGCCTTTGTCACGGTGCAAACCTTTCCTGAACTGACACTGAGAGGGTGCATAGGCATACCGGAGCCGGTCTACACCCTCCGCCAGGCGCTTCTGAATTCGGCGGTGGATGCAGTCCTGTCCGACCCGAGGTTCGAACCGGTGGAGGAGGGTGAGCTTGACGCGATCGTCTTCGAACTCAGCATCCTTTCTCCACCCGAACTCATCGAGTCCAGGAGCAGATGGGATATTCCAGGCAGCGTGGAGGTGGGTAAGCACGGCATTATAGTTGAGCGCGGGAGGTTCAGGGGCCTGCTGCTGCCACAGGTGGCAGTCGACGAAAAATGGGAGAGCGAGGAGTTCCTGAGGATGACATGCTGGAAGGCCGGCATTCCTGAAGATTCGTGGCACGATCCGCGCGTCAACGTCTACAGGTTTGAAGGTGAGATATTCGGGGAGGAGAAGCCTAGGGGAAAAGTGGTCAGAAGGGTGCTGAGAAAAGAATAGGGTGCAGTGTCGTCAGGATATTATATAAAACGGGCTATGCAGTTTCATAAGAGGGGAGAGGGAGTGAGGTGCGTTTTTGTCACGTGCTGACCTGGCTATAGACGGCACATTCTACATCGACAGAATGCTTGTCAGGACCTCGGTGGCAATCAAGGACGGCAGGATATCCGGTATCAAGAAACAGATAGATGCATACGAGCGCGAGTCTTTTGACGACTGCATAATAATCCCGGGCGGCATCGATATGCATGTCCATTTCAGGGAGCCAGGCCTTACGCACAAGGAGGATGTTACCACAGGCAGCAAGAGCGCTGCTTTCGGCGGCATCACCACTGTTGTTGACATGCCGAACACCTCCCCTCCAACGACAACGCCCGAAAGGCTAAGGCACAAAATGCAGCTTTTTTCGGAAAAGTCGTTTGTTGATTACGGTGCGTTTGCAGCCCTGATGCCGGGTGAAAGGCTGGGCAAGCTGGCCGAGAATGCAGCCGGCTTCAAGCTTTTCATGGGCAGCACAACCGGCGAGCTCATGTGCAGCGATCCTGGTGAGCAGGAAAGGCTGATAGATGCAGCTTCGAGATCTTCCAAGCCAGTTGTTGTTCACGCTGAGGATGAGCAGCTGCGGAACAGGATATCCGAGAGCAATTTGAGGGACCATTACAGGTCAAGGCCGCCGGAGAGTGAGATTGCTGCTGTCAGCAGGCTGATAGGCTTCTCCTCTTCCCACTCCAGGCCGAAGATACATGTAGCTCACGTCTCCACGAAGGAAGCCGCGGGCATGCAGCACGGACGGAACGTCACGTTCGAGGTGACTCCCCACCACCTGCTCCTCGACTGCGAGATGCCTCTGGGCGCCTACGGGAAGGTCAACCCGCCGCTGAGGAGACGCGAGGACAGGATAGCCCTCATGAAGCTTGTCGTTTCAGACAGTATAGACACGTTCGGGTCGGATCACGCCCCTCACACAAGGGAGGAGAAGGAAGATGACTTCGACTATGCCCCGGCTGGCATACCGGGTGTGGAGACAATGCTTCCGATGCTGCTGCACCTGGTTGAAATCGGCGACATGAGGCTTGGCACCCTCGTGAGGATGATAAGCGAAAAGCCTGCCTCAATCCTAGGGTTGAAGAAGGGGCGGATTGCTGTGGGATACGATGCGGACGTTCTTGTTGTAAACCTCAGGAAGCTGAAAGCTATAGATTCAAATGCTCTTCACTCCAAGAGCGGCTGGTCCCCTTTCGACGGACATCTTGCAGTTTTCCCTGAAAAAGTTTATCTCAGAGGAATGAAAGTGGTTGACGGTCCATCCCTGCTGGGCAAACCGGCGGGAAGGGCATTTCATGGTGTGCCTGATGGTGGAGATTGACACTTCGGAGTTGAAGGGCAAGTGGTTCAAATGCATTGACGGATGCGGTTTGTGCTGCCTGTGTCAGCCAGAACTGCTGCCGCCGGAGCTGAAGTCATTCAGGAGGGACCCTGCGCTTTCTGGCTTTGTCGCCAGGAGCATGCATGACCCTTCAAAGAGGTCAATAGCAATGCTCAAGAACGGCGGTCCATGTGCGCTGCTCAGAGACAGGAAGTGCACAATCTACAGCAAGCGGCCTCATTTCTGCAGACAGTTTCCCGTTCACACGCATCTGATGTGGCGCATTCAGCTGACGCCCGACTACTCGTGCCGCGGCATCTGGAGGGAAGGGTGGGCGGCGAGGAGCGACGGGTTTGTGGACCTTGAGAAGTATGGGCTTGACGAACTCCACTTCTATACAGAGGAAAGGCTTGAGGCAGAGCTTCGCGATGCAAGGAACGTCTTCGACGAGTTCAGGGAGAATGCAATAGAAGAAGATGTCTGGACCGAAATAGAGCGTGTAAGGGAGAAAGCATCATCTCTCATAGACGGGGGATACTTCTCCACACTTCAGGGCATGGGCGCGGTTCTGTCATCTGTTTCACGTGCGAGGGAAGGGCATGTGGACGCCTTCGATCTGCTCCCATCCGTCGGAAGGCAGGAATCGCTCAACGCTGCAATGCAGTCGGTCAGGGAACTTTCAGAGGAGCTGCTGACGGTTCAAGAGCCAGAGGACAACCCTGTCTATGTCGACAGCAGACTTGACTGGAACATATTCGGCAGGAGCGATGGCGCAGTATGGAGGAGGAAACTACTCGATTCGGGAGGAGTGAACAACATGTCAGTGGTAGAACTCAATCTCGATGTCATCTCACTTGAGCCGGAGGGGGAGGCGTCTCTTGCCGCCTATGCAAGGAAGACAAACAAGAGGGATGCGTTTCTGGGCTTCGTGTATTACCTGGTCGATGACGCGGACTACGATACTGACATTGCCGCCACCTACATGGAGAATATGGCAATGACTCAGCTGGATCTGGTGCTCAGGACTGCACTTATCTCGCCCGGGAAGGCGAGCAGGATCGGCAGCACGGAGCTTGCCGAGGGCATTGTGTATATAGACATGGACATGCACGACGCACCTACCATCGGCTCTGTCATATGATGGCCAGTGTACGGTGCCCGCCGGATGCGGAAGCAATCCATAGGCCGACAAAAGTTTAATATGTGTTTGCAAAATCACTTCACATATGGCCAATGCTCTCAAACCACTTGCCTTCCTGGGCCAGGCGATAGATTCCCAGGTGATGGTCGAACTGAAGGGTAACAGGGGCTACAGGGGAACACTTGACGGCTACGATCCTCACATGAACATTGTCCTCCGGAACGCGGAGGAGCTCATCAACAACGAGGTTGTAAGGAAACTGGAAGTAACCATTGTCCGCGGCGACAATGTTATATATATCTCTCCCTAAGGTTGGTAAACATCATGAGCAAGGGAACTCCATCTCAGGGTAAACACAACTCAAACAAGACTCACATCATCTGCAGGAGATGCGGCAGGCACTCCTACAATACCCGCGGTTACTGTGCCTCATGCGGCTACGGGAAGAAGGCAACCACGCGATCCTATGGCTGGGCGAAAGCCCATTAGGCAGGTGAGCGAAACGTTCACCGACAAGGCCGAACACAAGTGCGGCGTTGTCGGCATTTCTTCTGAAAGGGACGTTGCATCATATCTCTACGGAAGTCTGAGAATACTCCAGCACCGGGGGCAGAACAGCGCCGGCATAGCTGTCAGTTCTGACCAGGAGACAATAAAGGCTGTAAGGGGTCTGGGCCTTGCCCATGAGATATTCAACGGGGAAAACCTCTCATCGCTCTCCGGCAGATCTGGCATCGGGCACGTTCGATATCCGACAACCGGCGATGACATGCTTGAGAATGTTCAGCCGCTTGTCCTGAGCTCAGGCGTGGGCGATGTGGCGCTCGCGCACAACGGTGACATTGTAAACTCCGAAAGGCTGAGGGAAAGGCTGGAGGACGAAGGCTGGGCATTCTTCTCAACCACCGACACCGAACTTGTAATACGAATGATAGTCAATGAGCTGAAGGATCTTATCGACCCGGTGAAGGCTGTCAGGAACGCGCTCAAGCAGATAGAGGGCGGATATGCGTTTACACTCATGATAGGGTCAAAGGTGTTCGGCATCCGCGACCCGCTAGGTATCAGACCGCTTGCACTCGGCAAAATCCCAGGTGGTTATGCGGTGGCAAGCGAGAGCGTTGTTTTCGACATGCTTGGCGGCAAGCTTGTCAGAGATGTCCTGCCCGGGGAGATAGTGGAGCTGACTGCGGATGACTACATTTCGTATCCTGCTCAGTCTACGGGAGAAAAGGCGAACTGCATGTTCGAGTACGTCTACTTCGCAAGACCAGACAGCATCATAGACGGCAAGTCTGTCTTCGATGTGAGGGTGGAGGTGGGCAGAATGCTTGCCAGGGAGCGGCCTGTCGATGCAGATGTGGTGATACCTGTTCCCGACTCAGGGAGGACGCATGCAATCGGTTTCTGCGAGGTCTCCGGCATACCGCTTTCCGAAGGGCTCATGAAGAACAGGTTTGTCGAAAGGACCTTCATTCTGCCGGACCAGGATGCCAGGGAGGCATCCGTAAGAATGAAGCTCAATCCAATCAAGTCGGTCATTCAGGGCAAACGCGTCGTAATCATCGATGACAGCATTGTGCGCGGCACAACGATGCTCAAGATTGTCCAGATGGTAAGGGAGGCAGGTGCCTCTGAGGTGCACGTGCGCATCGGCTGTCCAAGGATCATAGCGCCATGCTACTACGGCATTGACATGAAGACAAGAAACCAGTTCATCGCCACTGGCAGGAGCGAGGACGACATTGCAAACGCGATAACTGCAGACAGTCTGGGCTACATAAGCATCGAGGGGCTCGTGAAAGCGATAGGTTCCAGGCAGTCTGACCTGTGTCTCGGCTGCCTCACGGCTGAGTACCCGACGAGAGTCCCGGGTGAGAGAATGCGCTTCCAGAGAAGTCTCGAAAGCTTTCAGGAAGCAGGAATAAAAGAGTCCGCTTCAAGCCGAATCGACTCCTAGTAGCACAGTAAGGTTTATGCTCTGAATGCATTAGCACTGGATCAGCATGGGCCGGTAGATCAGTTGGAAGATCGCTACCTTGGCATGGTAGAGGCCACGGGTTCAAATCCCGCCCGGTCCATTTTAACCAGATTATCAATAAACGTTCTTCCTGTGTCCAATCCTAATTACGACGACTATTGACTCATTGTTCTTTATCTGATATATTGCCCTGTAGTCCCCTAATCTCAGACTCCAAAGCCCGGTGAGTATTGAAGTCAGAGGTTTCCCGCTCTCAGGCTCATCTTCAAGCTTGCGAAGAGATTTGATTATCCTTCTTCTTATTGCTTTGTCGCATTTCCTTATAAACTCCTCTGATTCAGCGGTGAGGACGATCTCAAAAGACAATACTAGTCAAGCTCCCTGCTGATTTTGCCGAGAGTCTTTATTCTTCCTGCTTTTATGTCTTCGAGCCCCCGAGCAATTCCCCCCATCATTTCCGGGTCAGAAAGAATTTCGAGAGTTTCAATCAGTGATTCCCTGCTGGCCACATCGGGGGAATATGAATCTATCAATCTGGAAATCAAATCGTTGTAAGATTCTCTTGGGTGTATCTTCAGGCGATTCAGTCTCTCTTTGAGCTTATTGTCAATCTGAACCGTAGTTACCATAGGTAACAATAGGTAGCAATAGTTATTAAAAGTCTTGTAGGATGCTTGTGAAGCAAAGTCCTCCCAGATGCAGGGAGCCCTGCGTCAACGCTCATATCACTCTATCGGCCCCTGGTTGTTAGTGCAAATCCCACCCGGTCCACTTTTCAAGTTTGACAGACGGTCGAGGTCTGGCACCCGTCCAGAATGTTCATACTGTCACTTCTTCATCCTTTCCAGTGACTTCCTTATGTCCTCAAGATCCATGAGCAATGTGTCCTTGTCTGTCGCGCCTATTTTGCCCGAGAATCCGGATTTCGAGAACACTGCGTAGGCAATCCCGCTCTTCGGGTGTTGCTTGCTAACCGCTTGCGCCTTTTCTTTCAGCCTAGGTATGATATCGACATTGGTGCGTTTGCTAGACCACTTGCATTCGGCAAATAACAGTTCATCCCTTTCTGCCGAATAAGCGACAATATCGATCTCTTCCATGTCTTTTCCAGGGCTTCTTGCCATATTTCTTCCCCACCATCTTGAGGCCCTGTCGAAAGGTTTTCCGATGATGCCGTCAATAATGAGCTCTCGCATCAACTGCTCAAACTGTTCTCCTGAAAACGTGCCGAAATCTTCCTTTATTCTTTCAAGGACATCAATAGACCGTGACATCTCTATTTCACTCCTGTTGGGCAGGACATACCTTAACCAGAATTTGAGATAAGGATCCGTGACACGGTACAGCCTCCTTTTGAATTTCTCGGGCGCACCAAAAGGTATCTCAGGAGAAATGAGCTCAAGGGACATCATCACATCCATGTACTTGGATACCATGCTCTTGTCAAGTCCGGTATAGTCACTTATTTCGCCTAGCGAGTTGTTGCCTTTGGCTATTGATTTCAGTATGAGCATGTAGTTCCTTGGCTCCCGCAACTCTGTCCTGAGGAGGAATTCAGCTTCCTCATAGAGCGGAGCCCCCTTCGAAAGCACTTTCTCAAACACGTTGTCCCAGAAAGTGAGATTCTGGTCGAACTTCAACAGGTAATCCGGTACTCCACCTAATACGAAGTACGTTCTGCAGAGATCCTCGAATCCAAAGGGTATGATATCATTAATATGACGAAACTTCAGAGGGTTCAGTCGCAGCTGCCCAGTTCTCCTGCCGTACAGCGGGCTTCTATATGAGAGTATCTCATTTTCCATCATGCCGATTGACGATCCTGAGAGAATCAACATGACCCCTGCCTCGTCAGGGAATGTATCGTATATTTTCTGAAAAACCGACGGGATAGATTTGTTTGCATCTATCAGGTACGGAAATTCATCAAATGCTATGACTAACTTCGACTTTGTGCATCTTTCCTGGAAGGTTTTGTTGGCGGACAGCATTGAAAAGAAGGAGAACCAGTCGGAGTACAGTCCGCCGCGTATTCCCGGGTCCCTGAGAAAGGTGGCCATTATTTCCTGGAAGCTCCTTATGTTCTCCCTGTCGCCCTCATTTGTGGCAAGAAAGTAAAGTCCTTTCCCATCAGTGAATCTGCGTATCAACTCCGTTTTGCCAACCCGTCTTCGTCCGTAGATTACAAAGAGGCGCTTGCCTTTTTCAGCATAGTCTTTCTTCAATAAGGTGAGTTCGTCCTTCCTGTCTGCGAAAATTCGTTGAGACATAAGTATTATACTTTATACTCAACCAATTTAAACACTTTCCTACTACTTTGTTGCCTGTGAAGTACAGTCACCATAGATGGAGAGTGGCTTGCGCCAACGCCAATATGACTCATGCTCACTGCTGATTGTTAGTGCAAATCCAGCCCGATCCATGCTGCCTAATCTGCCAATGAAACAACTGCGTTGACATTCCTAACATAAGTACTTTCATCAACAAGTCCGTAAACTCCTTGCAACCCGTTTCTGAATTCCTTTGAACTTATCTTGCTTCTCAACCTGTTGAACCTTTCCTTGAAGTCACACTTGGATTCCACCTCTGCCTTGATCCATTTTCCATCCTTTGCCATCGGTGCCATCATGAATAAATCCCTCATGTCAGTAGGCCTGCAGCTAATCATCTTGATTACGAACAGTGCGTCAAGATTGATTATTCTGACTTTCAGGTCTTCGGTGATGGTTTTACCCTTCAGCAAATGTATTTCGGAATTCTTGAAAACCCAACCAGCAGGTATCCTTACATTCGTTTGCCTGTCAGAGATATCGTTTACCAGAATATCGAAACTTACCCCGAAGGAACCTGAGATCTTCTTCTCGTATCTCGCGAAGTCTATAGAGTCAGTTTCGGCATTCGATGTCTTCCTGTAGTATCCAAAACCCATCAGGGCCGTTTCCCCTTTAGCCAATTCCGTCTTATCCATGATGACTATGTCGCAGTCGACCGAGAACCTGGGCAGGGTATATGCGTTCACTGCATATCCTCCTATAACGACAAATTCCAGACCATTTAGCTTTTTGAGCGTTTCGAAGACCTCTTTTTCCCTAATCTGAAGCATTTCCATTCTTCCGCCTCATGTAATCATTCGCATAGCAGTAGACCTCGTTGGATTTGGCCATCCTCTGGGCTTTGGACAAGCTTACAACGTTGAAGCCATCTTTCTGCACGGATTTCAAGCGGCTTACCGGCTTTATAATCACATACTCACCTATTGTGGCGCCGTGGTCGATGTAGAACGTTATATCATTCTTGCTGAAAAATGACTTCCAGTAATTCAAATCCTTCCTTAAGACATTCACGAAGTAGGGGGACTTCTCTATTCCCCTCTGCACATATGAAAAATCGCTCCAGATCTCAATGGCTGACGATCCAGTAAAGGCATAAGGTTTCTCTGCGGTCTTCATCGTGCCAGGAACTTTAAAGTCCAATAAGCCCCTGACCGCCTTTTCAGGACTGACGCACACATAAGAATTGCGCGATATCTTCTGTATCCAGCCGGCCCTCAACAATAAGGAGAAAATCTTCTTCTTCATACTCTGTCCGACTATCCAATCCAGGTCCATCTGCCCGAACTGTTCCTCTGTCCCGTGCCTAGTGAAGAATAACGCGTACGCCTTCAATCCGTACTGTGGTATCTCGTTCGTCATAGTTACCTTATGGGTAACTAGATATTTGTGCATTTCCTTGACTCGCGAGTGGCTCTGTTCGAATCCCGCCCGGTTTACTTGACTCGCTTAATATATCACTCCTTATCAGAATGCTCGTGCCTCATTGCAATACATCCTAAATGCATTGACCTGCCTGTTTAGTGCGGCTGTGTCGATACTTGTTCGTGAACGGGATTTCGCCAATCAATGTTAAAGCGCTGGGTCGACATCCTTTGGACCGGGCTGATTTGCGCATGAAGCTATCGACTGGTTTCTGCTCTTCCGGCTGGACATTTTTTTTCTGAATTATTTTTTAAAGTCATATAGTATGATGAGAAACAATTAAGTAATCATGCATGGTATGGTATGATGTGGATAAGGAAGCACTTAGGCTCGTGATTGTTGACCAGAGAGTGAACGTCGAAGAGAGGCTGAAGAGCAAGAAGATTATTCCACGCGACGCTGGGAAGCGTTTCAAGCTGAAGCATCCGACTGCCTTTGTAATACTTGGTGTAAGGCGTTCTGGAAAATCCACACTTTCAGAGCAATTATTCTCGGGACATAAGTTCGGATATGTGAATTTCGATGACGAAAGGCTCCTGGGCGCGTCAAAGGAGGATCTCAACACAATCCTCCAGATATTCTATGAGCTTTATGGCTCCGATGTTCAAAATATCATATTGGATGAGATCCAGCTGGTACCTGGATGGGAACCATTTGTAAGCAGGCTGAGGGACACAAAGAAGGTTATCGTCACGGGCTCGAGTTCCAAGCTCTTGAGCGGCGAACTCTCCACAAGGCTGACAGGAAGACATGTGGACTTGCTGCTTTTCCCATTCAGTTTCCATGAATTCACAGTCTACAAGGGGTGGAGTATGCCGAAAGCCCTTTCCACTGCCAATAGGGCGGAAGTCATCAGTCTGATGGAAGAGTACATGCGCGGTGGCGGGTTTCCCGAACGCTTCACCCAGGATAGGCAGATCATAAGAAACATCTATAATGACTTGATAACAAAAGACGTTGTCATCAGGCATAGGATAAAACACATTGATGAGTTGAGGCAGGTTGCCAGATTTCTCGTGTCTAACAGTGCGAAGGAATTCACATACTCATCGCTTAGGAGCATTACGAGGGTCAAAAACCAGATCACCCTTACGAACTGGGTCAGATACCTCGAAGAGGCATATCTGCTTTTCAAGGTCGAGCGATTTTCGTACAAGCTAAAGCAGACGATAATCGCCCCCAAGAAGGCTTATTGTGTGGACAACGGCTTGATCCGTGAGATTGGTCTGGAACCCACTGAAAACAAAGGCGGATTGATGGAGAACATTGTTGCAATAGAGCTCATTAAGAGAAGCCTGAATGAGAACGCGTTCGAGTTGTTTTATTGGAAAGATCACTCAGGGAGAGAGGTGGACTTCGTCATAAGAAAGGGCAGAACCGTAGATCAATTGGTGCAGGTTACCTATGCCTCAAGCCTCGCAGCGGTGAACAGCAGGGAACTTGACGCCTTGGCGGCGGCATCCAGGGACTTGAGATGTGACAATCTTCTTGTTGTAACATGGGATTTTGAGGGTAGCGCTGGATTAGACGGTAAGAAGGTCAGTCTTGTGCCGCTGTGGAAATGGTTGCTCCCGTAGCCTATTCCCCATCTCCAAAAAGCAATGCAAGGCGAACCTACAGGAGTGGAGGTTGGACGAGAAACACATTGCCTTTGCCTC
>JBJKPR010000047.1:0-27369 GCA_046706185.1 Candidatus Sysuiplasmataceae archaeon | reverse complement strand
TGAACGCCTTCCAGTACTTCGGCGGATACACCAACAGCTGCCTCTACGACAACATGAAGTCTGTTGTCCTGGACAGGAAGATGAAAGCTTCAGAGTCCAGGTTCAACCCCCGGTTCCAGGACTTCCTCGACTTCTATGGCATAGTCCCCAGACTGTGCCATCCTTACAGGCCCCAGACAAAGGGTAAGGTGGAGAACACAGTCAAATTTGTCAGGGGTAACTTCTGGAATGGAAGAGTGTTCTCATCGCTGCAGGACCTGAACAGCCAGGGGCTGCAGTGGTGCAGCAGGGTCAACGGGCAGGTGCACAGGACTACGGGGGAAATACCAATGGAAAGGCTGCCACTGGAGCATCTCAATCCCATTCGGGGCCACCCGACCTATGTGATGCGTCTTACAGACACGAGAAGGGTGTCAAGGGACTGTTATGTCTCCTTCCACGGCAACCGCTACAGCGTGCCCTGGAGGCACACCGGAAGGGAGTCCACTGTCACGGAGAGGGAAGGCAAGCTGTCGGTGACGGTGGACGGCAACATTGTTGCAGAGCACGATTTGCTGCAGGGAAGCGGCAGGATATCGAGAAACTCTGACCACTTCGACGGGCTGCTCAAGAAGGTCAGGGAGGAGAACATGCGGCAGTACGGGGATGTGGAGAAGAGGGACCTGTCCATCTACGACACAGTGGCAGGTGAGTGAATGGACATCGTGTACGAGAGGGTACACAGCTCTCTGGAAGAGCTTGGTCTAACCACGATGAACTCGCTCATAGACAACATGCTGGCAAATGCAAAGGACAGGACATTCATGGATGTCATGGACGAGATGCTCAGGATGGAGCTGGATGCAAAGAGCTCCAGGCGCATGCAGATGCGCCTGAAGTTCTCCGGCTTCCCGACAAGGAAGACGATAGAGGAGTTCGACTTCAGGTTTCAGCCCACTGTGGACAGGAAGCTCGTGGACGAGCTTCTGACAATGAGGTTCGTGCACAATGCGGAGAATGTCGTCTTCCTTGGACCGCCGGGTGTGGGGAAGACACACCTGTCCATTGCACTCGGAATGAGGGCTATACAGTCAGGCATACCGGCATACTACACGACTGCTTCAAAACTGATATCGCTCCTGAAGACTGATGCGAAGGCCGACAGCCTTCACATCAGGCTGAAGGCATACGGGAAGTTCCCGCTGATGATCGTGGACGAGATAGGCTACCTGCCATTGTCCAGGGAGGAGAGCAACCTGTTCTTCCAGTTCGTTTCCAGGAGGTATGAGGCTGCATCCACCGTATACACGTCGAACAAGCGCTTCTCCGCGTGGTCCGAGATACTTGGTGATGACACAATCTCGTCTGCCGTCCTGGACAGGATACTCCATCACTGTTCTGTCATAAACATCAAGGGTGAATCATACAGGCTGAAGGAGAAGAAGAAGTCCGGATTGTTCTCTGCAAAGAAGGAGGATTGAGCAAACGATATCATCAAATACACCTGGAAAAGATTACTTCGGCGAAAGTGGAAAATTCTGGACCGGCACTTACACGCCATGCCGTTTCATAGGCTATTCCTTCCTGTCTCGCCCAAACAGACAGCTTCATCCGACCATAAACGGATACAAAACTATTTGATCTTTATGATACCTTCTGCCAGGCCAAAACAAAGTTGATTATGCGTCTTGCGGTTCACTGGACATTGACAGGTGGTACTCTCCCGACCTGTTCCTTTGACATTCCGGGATGACTGCCGCTGCAAATCGCTGGAGAGCATGTGTTCATGAAACTCACCGTCCTTGCAACAAGAGATGCCCCGTCTGCAGCAGCGGCCGGCCTATTGCTTGAGAACCTCAAGCGGTCAGGTTTCATGAACAAGGTCTGCCTTGAGCTTCTGGACTGTCCCCCGGTGTGCCACGGCAATGGGAAGTTCATGGTGCTTAACAGGGCGCTCAACGAAGAAGAGGGAAGTGCAGCTGTCTGCGGAATGGAGGACCTTCCCCTGGATTTGCCCGATGGACTGCGTATTTCATTTCTGACGAGGAGGCTCAGCAGGGGAGACCGCATTGTTGCAGGTGGCGGTTATACCAGGATAAGCACAGGTTCAAGCGTGGCATGTCCAGGAACGCTGCGCAGCGCACAGATGCTCAGGGCGAGGGGTGACCTGAAGGTTTCCGATATCAGGGCATGCTCTGAGTCGATTCTGCTCTCCGTCGAAGAGAAGTTGTTTGATGCATGCGTTTTGCCGGCATACGAGCTTGAATTCATGAAATACACCGGAAAAGGCTCCATCGGCGTCTATGAACTTACTGCAGACTACTTTGTTCCTGTCGCTGGACAGGGCGCAATTGCACTGATGACATATGGCGTCCGTTTCCCGGATAAGGTGCTCGGGCGCATCAATGACGATCAGACAGAGAGGGAGGTCAGCATCGAACTGGAAGTTATGCGGACCCTTTCTCCCGTTCCCGACACTCCGCTAGGTATAAGCTGCACTTCATTTGGAAACGGTTACAGACTTGCCGTCCAGCTTCTTTCACGCGACGGGAGACATGAACGAAAGTTGATTCGAAGCATTGCAGGGAAGAGGGATGTCGCAGGTCTTTTGCATTACTTCAGTGATGACATGTCGCTGAAGCTTCTCCGTTGAAAGCAGTTTCATGTGCGGTGTCTGGTGGTTAACGACTGCATTCCGCCCGTTGTGAACGATCATCTTGCCTGTTGCTTTCAGTATGACATCTCGGAGAGCCTCTTCCAGAAAGGAAACCGCTTCTCTATCCTGGAGTCAATCGTAAGCGGGTCCGTGCCGTGGGTTGCGTTGAGACCGAGCAGGATAAGGAACACTATTGCCTGTATTATGCCAGTGCCAGGATCAGTGTATCCAGGCACTGGTATCCCTCCGAAGCCTTCTCCAACGCCCCAGGCGAGAATTGCAAACACAGCCCCTCCCATGTATGCTATCTTCCTTCCGAAGCCCAGTATCAGTGATATTGCAAGCAACGACTCAAGAACGCCGATCAGGTATGCATAGAATGCTGGATAGGCTATGACCTGCCCCTCCCAGAAAGAGAACCATCCTGAAAGGAAGGCGGGTGCAGACGATGCCTGATACTGCACTACAGACACAATATTGCCATTCAGATCGAAGTAGAATGCAAGCAGGGCCTCCGACGCGTAAACGAGGCCAAACAGTATCGCCGAAAACCTGCTGAGCCTCATTGAATTTCTCGAAAACCATCCCTTGAGGTGGTCTGCCGAAATCTTGGGTATTTCCGCTATTCTTGCCCATCCCTTGAACCTTCCCTCAATGAGATAGTCAATTGTATACCTGTCTCGCCCGTAAGTTGCTCCGAGAACAATCATGAAGAGGAGCCCCAGCGCATATATGTCTCCCCCACCAACAGTGACAGAACCGGGTCCGTAGGGCCCGCCAAACCCCTCGGGGACAGCCCAGATGAAAAGACCTAGCAATATGCCACCGAAGTACGCGATCTTCCTGGCGAATCCGGCTATGAGTGCGAAGGCTATCGAAAGCTCCAGGAAACCTGTTCCGTATGTGACGAGCATTGGATTGTAGGAAACCACTCCGTACCAGAAGGAAAACCATCCGTTCAGGAAGGCAGGCTGTCCAACGCCAGCTCCCTGCACGATTCCGGGGATCTGCTCGTAAAGGCCGCTCTGGAACTTGAAGTAACCGTCAACAGCCCAGAGTGTGCCGAAGATTATGGCAACGACCCTTGAGAGCTTGATGCCCCTTCCCCATATGATGAAACTTTCAATCCTTTCGCCCTTCATCTGATTCTTCACGATAAGCGGCTCTACGTTTTTATTCATTTTGGGACAACCTTTGATGTATCTGTAACTTTTTCCTGCGATCCTGCAGGTGATGGAGATTGCCTTGCAGACTGCATGCTCGCCTTGTGCTGCGGCCCGTTCAGACAGACTGACATTTCGGATGATTTATTGTGCCCTTTGCAATAAGTATGAATTGCCCGAAATGTAAGGCGATCGGGTTATATACAATCCAGACCCCGCCCGGAATATACTTTATTAAATAGTGTCCCTATGGAGACATGAAAGTTGATGGAAACAGTTGAAGTGACCGTCGAAGTCGAAAGGACAGACTGTCTCGTCACGAATCTGGTCTTTTCGAAGCTGCCTGGCGCAAGTGTCGGCAGGCTGGTCATCGGCAGCGAGGCAAGCCTGCACAAAGTAGACTCTGATTCACTCCAGGAAAACATAACTGAATTCAGAAAGATAGCGAAGAGCGTAAGGCAGATTTCAAAGGAGACAGCATGGGTTGAGACAGACAGCTGCACCGCCTGCAAGTTCTTTGCATCCATCAACATGCCCATAATAGGCAGCAGGACCGTTGACAGGGAGAAGGTCGTGTTCAGGCTCATGGCTCAGTCGAAGAAGACTGCCGACAGACTTGTCAGGGAAATGAGTGACATCGGGCTGAAACCAAGGGTCCTGGACATAACCACAAGCGAAAGCATGGAGGTGACGGACAGGGAGAAGGAAGTACTGCTCTATGCGTTCAACCACGGCTATTTCGAACAGGACAGGGGGTCGTCGCTCACCGAGCTTGCCGACGGCCTCGAGGTTTCCCCTTCTTCACTCTCGGATGTCATGAGGAGGGCGCTCCGCAAGATAGTCATGGAGTATCTCAAGAACAACTCCTGACTGCGCCGCAATGCACAATTCATCCCCTTCCCATCGTTCCCTTCAGCACTTCAATTAACCTGGCTATGTCGTCCTCGTTGTTCATATGATGGATTGAGACCCTTATGCCGCCGATTCCCCCGCCGCCACGCGACGAGACATCCACACCTTTTTCAGCAAGCTTTTCCACTGTCTTGAGGTGGTCCGCTCCCTCGGCCAGGCGGAAGGTCGTTATGGAGGATGCGTTTTCTTCTCCGGCAGGCGAAATGATGTCGGCGCCAAGCATTTCAAGTTCCTCCCTCAGCAGTCTTGAAAGATGTCGGATTCTTTCATGAACGCTGGATGTTCCAACGCTGTTGATGAGTGAAAGAGACTCCTTCAATGAAACCATCCCGAGATGGTTCTGCCATCCGCCGTATTCCATCTTTCTCGCGCCGCCGACAGGTTCCATCTCCTCGAAGCCTGTCTTGTCCTCGTCTGCGAAGTAACTGCTCCAACCTCCCTCCGGTTCTACGCTGTTGTTGAGCGAGTAGTGTGGAGGCTTGAGCTCCTCCAATGCCCTCCTGCTCACATACATGATAGCTGTGCCGAACGGGCTTGTCATCCATTTCTGACCGCCAGCAGCCGCAAAGTCGGGCTGCATCCTCTGCACATCGAATTTCATTGCACCCATGTGCTGAACAGCATCAATCACAAGGTAGGAACCGTTCTCATGGGCTGCCCTGGAGATGGTCTCAATGTCAGGTCTGAACCCGTTGACCCATGACACTGAACTGAGTACGACGGCCTTCGTCCTGCCGTCCATAAGACCGCAGACATCCTCCGCATCGTATGATCCGCCGACAGACCTGGCAATCCTGACCTCGGTTCCCCTCTCCTTCCACTTCCTCAGCTCGGCGCCGGTGGAAGGGAATTCCATGTCGGACGTGACCACGTTGTCCCCCTTCCCCGGCTCGATGGCATCGAGCGCTATCTGCATCCCCTGGGTTGTGCTGCTTCCGCATACTGCTATCTCATCTGCCGGAGCATTCAGCATTTTGCCCGCCTCATCAGCCAGCCCTTTCGAAAGTTCGTACCAGACTGAATTGAGATCTCCTGTCTTGAACGATGCTGCCTGTGCCGCCATTTCCGCTATCGCTCTTGTGGACCTGTTCGGCGCAGGTGAAAGTGCCGCCCAGTTCAGATAAGTCCTTTGCCTGAAAACATCAAATTCCTCTCTTGCCCTCGCACTGTCTGTGACTGCCATGTGGAACTAATGAGCACGGGAATTAATCTAGTTATCCGGATTATCTCTGCCCCCTCTTTCTCACGAGGGAGAATATGTCCGAAAGGGCGAGAACGCAGAAGATGAGTCCGATGAGCAGTGTGATGAAGAAGAAGACTTCTATGTCTATGAACAAGGAGTTGAGGCTCACGCTGCTTACTGTGTTGATGAATGATATGATCATCAGCAGTATCCCGTTGAGAATTGTAAACAGGAAGAGCCTGTTCACCTGGCCGAAAATGGGCTGTCTCAGGCTTTCTCCGGAAAAGTTGGCGACCATGGCAACAAGTATGGAGTACGCGGCAAGCAGCAGTCCGATTATCGTGGCGTAGACGACTAGCAGCTGGTCTCCTGCGAAGAATGCAATGAAGCTTGAAGGCGGGCTGTAGATGCCGGCCAGGTTGAAGTTCCGGTCCACAAGCAGCAGCGTTATAACGAACGAAACTATGATGTCGTTCCTTACCTTGAAGAGGCTTTCAACCTTGCCCCTCATCCTGATCTGAGCCATTGGAGCCAATTCTCGAACCGGTCGGCTCTGATAAGTCTTTCGGATTTGGCACCGGGGGTGATAACTGTTGCAGTTTCAGCATACAGGCGACTGCTACGAATGAAGCACTCCTTTTCGGGGAGGGCGCACGAGGCAGAGGGACGGACAATCGAATTCAACTGCAAAGCTTGAAATATCCAACACCAGCTAGTTGGTCTCCAAGTTGGGCTGAATTGTCGTTACCGGCGTACGTAATTAGTGTCACGGTGGCAATCATAGCCACCATCGGTTATCCTGGCATTTTCCTTCTGATGATGCTTGAAGGTATGCTTCTTCCAATACCTTCCGAGGTAGTCATGCTCTTCGGGGGATACCTTGTCGAAACGGGTGGGCTTGGCTCGGTGGTTGGTCTGCCTGCAATTGTGGTTCTGCTGCTCGCAGGCACCGCTGGAAATGTAACGGGCGCAGTCATTGCCTACCTGATAGGCAAGTACGGCGGGCTGAGGATACTGACGAGGTATGGAAAATACATTCTTGTCGATGAGCGCTCAATACAGCGGGCAGATGCATTCTTCACAAAGTACGGCGGAAGGTCTGTCTTCACCACAAGGCTGATACCCATTTTCAGGACGTTCATATCCATACCGGCCGGAATAGCGGAGATGAACCTTGTCCGTTTCACAATGTACACTGCCCTGGGCACTACTTTCTGGAACATCATGCTTGTCTACATAGGCATGACACTTGGCAAGAACTGGAACGTTGTCCTGCCATACTTCGAGTATTTCACATACGTCGCGGGGGCCATTGTCCTTGCACTCCTGCTCGTATGGCTCAGGTCTGCGCTGAGGAAACGCCTTACCAAGCAGCATGCGAAAGCATCTCCGGCCGGAGACGAGCGCTGACTGCATTCATTTCCTGTCGTAGAGGAGGAGGTAACTGTGCGATATCTCAAGATGTCCTTTTTTCCTCTGTGAACTGCCTCCCCATTTTTCGGCCACAACAACTATCTCCCTGAGCCTGAAGTCCTCGTTGCGCTTCATGTCGAGCCAGGCAAGCATCCCTTCAGGTTGAAGCTTCCCTCCTGCAATCCTGTCCCTGACCCTCAGGCCGAGCATCGAGCCGCTGTGCATCCTTTCGGCGAGCTGGTTGACAGCGTATTTCATGCGCCTCCTTCTCAAAAGGGATGATGCACCTTCCCCGGTATTGCCCGAGTCAGAGATGTAGACGGAGCCTTCTATCTTCCCGGGTAGGGGACGGTCACCTGTCAGCCTGTAAGTTGCATCATATCCGGAGAGCCTCTGCATGTTGTAAACAATGTTTGCATCACTTCCATCCGTCCACACGGATGTCGTCTCAGCCCTGCGGACTGCTTTTTTCATTTTCCGAAGGCCGAATTTGAAGGCGCTCGGCTCTATGGGGGCATCTAGCATTCCTGTCTGGGATTCTCCGATTGAGAAGGAGGGCAGGTATTCGTGCGCAAGCAGCAGGAACCTGCCCTTCATGGCCCTGTTGTACCAGAGCCCTGTTGTTCTTGTGTTGAACTGTCTTTTTATGACCAGTTCATCCAGCTCAAATCCACCCCTCAGGTATGCCTCTATGAGCATGAACCCGAGGGGCACGACCCTCTTTTCTTTTCTCTTGTCGCCCACCAGCAGCACGCAACTACCCTGTTCCCGAAGCACCCTCCTTTGCTCACCAATCGCCTTTTGCATTTCGACAACATATTCGTCCGGTTCAAGGGAGGAAAGATCGCCTTCGAGTCCAGATGAATACCTGATTATGCCCGCGTAGGGCGGGTGGGTGCATATCAAGTCAATGCTACCGTCTTCCACTCCACTCAACCTTCTTGCATCCCCCACCGCGAGTCTTGTCCAGGCGCCAAGTTCCACTCCTTTCCTTTCCGCGTAGTGCCTGACAGCGTCAATTGCAGTGCCTGTAAGCTCTATCGAAGCCTTGTTAATGTCAACTCCAACGAAGTTTCTTCCAAGAAGAAGCGATTCAACAGCCGTCGTCCCGCCGCCCACGAAGCAGTCCAGTACAACATCGTTGGCGCCGGAATGCCTCAGGATCATGTTCCTGGGTATGTATGGTGACCAGTTTCCCCTGTAATGGCCGCTGTGTGTAGCCCACCTTCCCCTGTCACGGAATGCCCACACAGTTGTCCCTTCCATGTTGAAGACTGGGGGGTCAAGTGTCCTTATCTGAGGCGGGCGGACGCTTCCGAATGAAACATGGCCGCGCTTCTCGACGAGTAACTTTGACAGCCTGCTGAACGACACGTTGAATAGCCTGCCGATATCGACATCGCTCATGCCCTCATCCTTGGCTGAAGTAATGGCATCTTCCCACTGTTTCGTGCCATGGCTGTTCTTTATATGTGTGCCGAGCTCCCTCTCAACGGCCAGATCGCACAAAGGGCATTTGCCGCTGTCAGCCAGCAATGCAATGCGGGCACGCTCTTTCATTCTCGCCAAAATGGTCCTCCAGTCATCTGCCCTCCGACAATGGCATGCTTTGATTTGAAGCAGTGGGCTACTTGGTTCAGACAAGCCCTTTTGCACCGTCAACCACAATCGTCTGCCCAGTGATAAAGCTGGCCTTCTCAGAGAGCAGGAAACACACTGCAGATGAAATGTCACCGGGGGTCCCCCATCGCTTCAGCGGCGTTGAATCAGCCACATCCTTTCTGAACAATTCATCTGTCCAGCCCTCCTTGTTCATGTCTGTCATTGTGAACCCGGGCGAAACACAGTTCACCCTCACTTCAGGTGCCATCTCAATCGAAAGTGCCTTTGTGATATGAACGAGTGCAGCCTTGCTTGCCTGGTAGGGATAGGCTCCGGCAGATGGGGAAACGCCCATGACAGATGAGATGTTCACAACGCTTCCTCCTGCTTCTGAAAGGCTGCTTCTCAACAGCTTCGTGAGAAAAAAAGAAGACCTGAGATTTGTGTTCATCACTGTATCCCAGTTTTCGAACGTCTCCTCATCAATCGACAATCCGCTGTATATGCCAGCGTTGTTGACCAGGCCGTAGAGCCCCTTTTCCAGCATGCCAGCCTTCTGCGCGACCCTGACAATCCCGTCGGTTGTGGAGAGATCGCCGCCCACATACTGAACCCGGCCGTCTTCAGCGTGGGAAAAAGAACGTCTGAGCTTCTGCTCCTCCCTGTTGTAGTGGGCAATAACATACGCACCCCTGCTGTACAGCTCCAGTGCGATTTCCCTTCCTATTCCCCTGCTGGCGCCAGTTACAAGCACAGTCTTTCCTTTAAAATCCTGCACCGGCCTGCCATCCTTGCCTTCTTGCTCAGCACTGCTGTTCTTCAGCTTTCATCCCTCAAGTTCTTCCTGTATCGTTCGCAGAATGAGTTGTAATTCCATTTGTATTCTGTCCACATTTTGCGGTAATTCTCATCTATCTTGCCCACAACCTTCGCTGGCACACCCACTGCCACGGATTCAGGCGGTATCTCAGACTTGTTCTTCACCACCGCTCCTTCTCCAACTGCAGCCCAGGCACCAACTCTGGCAAAATCGGAGACGATGGCACCCATGCCTATTACTGCCCAGTCTTCCACCGTTCCGGTGTGGATGATGCAGCCATGGCCCAGTGTAACATGCTTTCCTATGACCGTCCTTTCTCCTGGCCTTGCATGCACCACGCAGTTCTCCTCTACAGCCGTATAACCGTCAATATTAACTTCGCCGTAGTCTCCCCTTATGACAGCACCAGGTCCTATCCAGACATTCTCCCCTATGTTCACCTTGCCTATTACTGAAGCAGTCGGGAACATGTATGCACTTTCGTGGATAACAGGCCTTCTCCCCTCGAAGCTGAACACTCCCATGAATGGGATGATGCGAAATCTGCATTTATTGCTTTCAGTCGCCTTTCTTTCAGAGGGCTATAATCACTTCTTCCTCGGGTCGAAAACGACCTCGAGGCTCCCTTTCCTGACAACGACCCCGTCCTCAAAAGTGATTGTAGACTCGTCGCTTTTTATTATGCGGCCGTGGTTTTCCGCGCATTTGTCCATGCTTGTGCCACCCAGACCAATTCCATGCTTACCTTCCGGCATATCGACCCCTTGAGGATTATCCCATCAGCCTAATAACCCTTGCTTATTCGGGTTAGTATTTTATCCGGGCTCATGCTAGAGCTGGAAGAAGCGGGAAGGAAACTGGTTTGAAGTTCACGATTGCAAGCGAGCAGCTTAAACTTCAGCTCTGGTCTGTGATATTCGGGTCGATGATCATGGACATACTCATCCTCTATGCAGGCAGCCTCTACTACCTGATTCTTTCCGGCCTCATTTTCGGCTCCATGTCCAGGAGGGGCAAGTACGACTTCTGGCTCTGCGGACTGCCATCACTCATATCCACTTCGATGGTGGTAATTTTCTTTCACCTTCAGCTGAAATCCGTCAGCGATATACCTTTCAGTGTCACTTTCCTGGGCGGCTACGCGACTTTCGCAACTCTTATGGTTTCATCGCTCCTTCTCGGCGGGCTCAGCGGTGCTATTGGTTCGCTCGTCGTCATAAGCTATGTAAGAAGGAAGTATGGTGCCGGAGACTCGGTCCGGTGAACCAAACGGCCACCACCGACGCTCACTGACAGAGCATGCCCTGATGCATATTTCAGTCCTTCATGCATGAACTGCCTGCAGGGTGGGTAGGCACCGATTCCTTCATCTGCGCCAGGCAACGGCGCGAAGTTCCAGTCTGCCAATGTATATTAAAGAGGCCATGCTTCCGGCCCTCCTGTGGTGGTTCCTATCCTCCCCATCAAACTCCCGGGCATATGGCTCGTGTCACAGGGGCGGACAGACATGTCGGGAGAGGCAGACCACACGGACGGGCTGATGGTGACACCGTGGATGCAAACCAGATAAGACTGCTGCTGCTTATTGCAGCAGGGGGTGCCGCAGGAAGCGTGATGCGCTATGCAGTAAGCGGCGCAGTCACCAACAGCGACTTCCCCTGGGGAACATTTGTGGTCAACTTCACAGGCAGCCTCTTCCTTGCACTCCTTTTCTTCCTCTCAGCAGGAAAGGGGTTCATGTCGCAGGAGATGAGGCTCTTTCTGTTCGTCGGCCTTTTCGGCGGTTTCACGACACTCTCCACCTTCAGCCTTGAAACTGTGATGCTTATGGCCGAATCTCGTTTGGTGGCAGCAGCTATTAACATATTCCTGAATGCAATATTGTGTGTAGGAGGAGCGTTCGTCGGAAGGATGATCGGCCTCGTTATCGGAGCTGGTTGAAATGGAGCTGGAGGAGAAAGCTGTACGTCTCAGAATATACATGGGCGAGTCGGATCATTATCAGAACCTGCCTGCTTACAAAGCTGTTGTCCATTTTCTGCGGGAGCAGGGCATTTGGGGCGCGACAGTTGTCAGGGGTGTGTACGGGTTCGGAAAGAGGAGCGTACTGCATGCCTCAACACCGCTCAGGCTAAGCGAGGACATGCCTATTGTAATCGAGACAGTCGATTCCGAAATGAAGATAACTCCTTTGCTTCCAAAGCTTGGCGAGATGGTCAGGGGCGGCCTGATAACAGTCGAAGAGGTAAAAGTTGTCCGTCATATGGGGTAGCTCTCAGGCGGTGCGGCCCTGTACCTCAAACCATGAAAGTCACGCCGTTCCCCTCGCTTCACCCAGAGGCTTGCTCAACCACTTACTTTTTGCCGATCACTTCGAGCATCATATCCTGGAAGGAGTTGAAATGCGTGCTTTTTCCATTCCTGTCGTAGTAGGTGGCGCCCAGGAGTTCATCCCTTTCCACAACCGCTCCGTGGTCAAACCTCCCCTCGCCCAGTTCTGCAAGAAATTCTTTTCTTGTCTTGATTTGTGAAGCTGATGTGAACATCGGATTGAACACACTGTATTCCACCCCAAGCTTGGTGAAGACTGATTCAACTACCAGGGAAATGGGATCGCCTTGAGTGTCCACCAGCCACCTGCCATCTGCTACATCTCCGATTTTTGAAAGCATGTAGTCGACATAGTCCTCTGTGCCGTTGGTGTACTGCATGAGTGAGCCTATGTCTGCGATAGAGGAGCTTGGCTCGTGTATCTTCTCCGCCTCTATCCTTATCCTGACATGCTCTTCAGCGCTCAGGTTCCTTCCATCCTTTCCATAAACGTGTATCTGGACCTCATCCTTGTAGTAGGATATGTAGACAGCACCATCGAGTCGCTGCTTCACAAGCCCGTATCTGATTACCTGGCTCGGCACAACCCTGAAATCAAGTATCTGTGTTCCGTAATTCACAAGCCCGTTTACAATGCAGCGCCGAACAAATCTTGAAACAGAGTGGCCGTCCCTGCCAGTGCCTATGGTGCTGTTATCTCCGAAGTACTTTGCAATAGCGAGCCCAGCATTTGTTGCTCTGAGCGGTTCGTATCTCTCCCATGCGTAGAGTCTCATTGTATCACGTGTGGAGCATCTTTGTTCCGGGACCCAGACGGGAGTGGTGCCATATCTTTATGTTGTGCCCTATCCTGCTGTCTCCGCCAATCGTGGTCCTGTCGCCAATGACGACACCTTCGTCAAGCGTAACAGAACTGTCGACCGACACACCCTCACCAACTATTGCCTCGGATACAACGCAGGAATCACCAATTGAACTATTTGAATATATTATGGAGCGCGACAGTTTTGAGGCCCGCCCGATCTTGACATTGTCGCCGAGGACGGCAAACCCATCTATGACTGCAGAAGCATCAATCTCGCAGTTTCTGCCCGTTATCAACCTTCCAAACGTTGGCTCGTAGTGCTGGTACGACTCTCTCATGTTCTCCTTTTCGAGTTTTCCTTCAATGACGTCCGCAGTCGCAGCAAGGTATGTGCTCGGCTGCCCCACATCATTCCAGTAACCATCGTACCTGAAACCTAGAATCTGTTTCTCCTTTCGCAGCATCAAAGGAAACAAATCCTTGGAAAAGTCAAATACTGCGTCCTGAGGCACATCGTCGAACACATCCGGGTCGCATATGTAGGTTCCAGCGTTTACGAGATTGCTGAACGATTCCTCCTTTCTTGGCTTTTCCAGAAACCTGGTTATCATCTTCCTCTCATCCAGCTGAGCAACGCCAAACTGTGACGGATCCGAAACTTTTGAGAGCATCATCGTGACGCTCGCATTTGAGTTTGAATGCGCGTCGATCATCTCCTTGAGGTCTATAGTGGTGAGTATGTCAGCGGAGGCTACGAGGAATGGCTCCTTCTCCTCCGAAACAGCATTCTTGACAGCTCCGGCGGTGCCCCGTTTTATGTTGTCGGTCGTATAGTCTATCTTCATCTTAAAGAGGGATCCGTCACCAAGATGGCGGACTATCTGGTCCGAAAGGTAGTCTACCAGCACTGTCGCCTCATCAATGCCCGCTGCCTTGACAGAGGCAATCATACCGTCCATTATTGGCTGGTTCAGAAGAGGCATCATCGGCTTTGGCCTGGTGGCCGTGAGTGGAAGGAGCCTTGTTCCCTTCCCTGCAGCCATGATTATCGCTCTCAATTGTAATGCCTCCCGCGTGACAGGGAAAACCTCCCTTTACTGTCAGTTTTTCCCGTCGTCGCACTGAACAAAGGTACGGTATATGGGGTCGTCCTTATTTCAGCCTTGCTAAATAGATACAGTGCATCTATTTAGTGCAGAGGTTTCCACTGTCAGGTCCGACTCCCCGTATGTTGCTTACGCCATATTGTGAACTCTTATAAGGCCGAAGCCAATCTTTTGCCGGATCCATGCGCCGGTGGAGTTGGCTCACGCGTGAAGTTATGCTGATATCACTGTCAGCGTTCTTCGCAGACCTTGGTTACCAGGCCGTTGTCGGTCTCCTTCCAATCTATATAACGGATGTCCTGCACCAGAGACCGTATGTCTTTGGCGTCCTGATGGCCCTGACGTACGGTATAGGTTCACTGGTGTCATACGCTGGAGGGCGAGTAGGTGACAGGCTGAACAAGAGGCGCGTGGCGCTTGCAGGCAACGTTCTCATTCCACTTCTTTCCTTCAGCGGCTTGCCGTCGAACGTCTTCGCGAGCGGCGGGCTGTATATGGGCGGCTGGTTTGCCAGGGATTTCAGGTCCCCACCAAGAAGGGCGATGCTCGTTGAAGCATCAGATCCTGCACACAGGACAAACGCCTTCGCTCTTCTCCATGCTCTTGATGTGGGGGGAGGAACATTATCTGCAACGCTTGCCTTCATCTTTCTTTCACTCGGGGTACAGATGTGGTTGGTGATGCTTCTCACCGCAATACCGATCCTTGTCTCGAGCGTCGTCCTGTTCCTGACAAAGGGGGAAAAGAACGAGGACTACCTCGCATCCCTCAGCACAGAAAACAGGGAAGGGGCAAAGGAGCAGCTCCCCCCTTCAGCAGGGAGAATGTTCTTTGCCGCAGTTGCACTGTTTGGTTTCAGCTATTACAGCCTCGGGTTCCCAATCATTACAGTCTCAAGCGAAACAGGAAGCTATGCGTTCGGCATAGCCACTTATGCGATTTTCCTTTTTTCATCAGGTTTCTCAGGCTTTCTCTTCGGCTCATTCAACCTTAATGCACTAGGAGCACTCTGGAAGCTTGGCTATGCTGTTGCTGCGTTTGGCTCTCTTCTAATAGCTGTTTCCTACCAGCTTCACGCCGGCATCGGTGGTTTCTATGCATCAACCGCCGTCCTTGGCATAGGTGCCGGAGTAATTGAGACGTACGAACCGGTGGTCACGACAATGATCGCTCCGCTTTCAAGAGTATCCGGGGGGCTTGGAAGGCTCAGTCAGTGGAGAAGCATCGGTCTTTTCACTTCAAACATACTGATGGGAGTCCTCTTCACAGTCAGCGTGTTCTCCTCGTACATCTATGCATTCGCGACAGCCATGTCAGGCGCAGTCATTCTTGCCGTGTTGCAGCGCAAATTCATATTCTGAACTCAGGCAAGTCTGCTGAAAATCGCCCTTACGTCATCCGGAATGCTGACTGCCCTCCATCTTTCTGTGTCAACGCAGACAAGCGTCATGACGCCGTGGGCCGCCTTCTTCCCTGTCGTGTCGTTCGTGATTTCAAACCCTATCCGAACCGCCTTGTCGGCAATCTCAACCAGGGAAAGTTCAGTCCTGCCCGTGTCCCCAAACTTCATCGGCGATTCATATGTGCAACGCGCTTCCACCCTCGGGAAGGCGATACCGTACTTTTCCATGACGTTCCCCTGCGATGAACCTGCCTGCATGTAGAACTCCTGCTCGGCACGCTCGAAGTACCTGAAGTAGTTGGAGAAATGCACAACCGCGAGAGCGTCTGTTTCAACCCAGCTTACCTTGAACGGGTAACTGAACGGAGGCATGAATGGATGATGCCGCAAATCGTATTAATCGTTTCAGCATTCCAAATGCATGTAAAGGTGCAAGTACGGTTGCTGCCTTGTTGCAGATAGTGAAACGATATGAAAATAGCAGTTGTAAGTGCCGAGGTCTGGCCGCTATCAAAGACTGGCGGTCTTGCAGACTACGTACACTCGCTTTCAGGTGCACTCTCCGAAGGTGGGAATTTCGTCGATGTCTTCACTCCTGACTACTCTTCCTCCTCCGGTGAGGGCAAGGATGGCGTCTATGTCAACGGGACTGAACTTTCGTTCAGCACCGAGCGCATGGGAGGATGGAATGTTGTCAAGGTGGGCTGCCAGGATCTCTTCTCAAGGGAGAATATGTATGGGTATAATGACGATTACAGGCGCTTCGCCTATTTTTCAAAGGCTGTGGCCTCGTTCATTGCAGGGAAAGGTTACGACATCGCACACTGCAATGACTGGCAGACAGGATACATACCACTCCTTCTGAAAAAGATGGAACCACACACACCTTCGCTGTTCACAATACACAATATGGAGTTTCAGGGGAATTCCACTCCCGAGATACTCGACGAAATAGGCATAGACAGGTCGTATTACCAGATGGAAGGGGTAGAGTACTACGGAAATGCGAGCGCTATGAAGGCGGGGATAGTCTACTGCGATTCGCTTGTCACCGTAAGTCCCACCTACAGCCGCGAGATACAGACCGCTGAATACGGCTTCGGGATGGAGGGCATTATAAAGAAACACAGCTCCAAGCTGGCAGGAGTTCTCAACGGTATAGATTACCGCGTATGGGACCCTTCAGCGGACAGGGAGCTTCGTTCACACTACAGCATTGCATCGCAGGGAGGGAAGGCGCTGTGCAAGAGTTCGCTCCAGCGTGAATTCTCCCTTCCCCAGGTTGGCAGACCGCTGATTGCATTCATCGGCAGGCTCTGGAAACAGAAGGGCGCCGATTTGCTTCTTGACGCCCTTCCGCTTGTCAGGGGAGCTTACCAGCTTATCATCCTCGGTACGGGTGACGAGGAGCTGATGAAGCGAATGCAGGATATGGCCTCGGGGAACCCTGCGTACAGGGCGATCATGAGGTTCGACGAGCCTCTTTCGCACAGGATATATGCCGGCTCAGACATATTCGTCATGCCATCCAGGTTCGAGCCCTGCGGGCTTGGCCAGATGATCAGCATGCGCTACGGGACAGTCCCAGTAGTGAGAAGAACAGGCGGCCTTGCTGACACTGTCAGTCAGTTCGACCCGTCATCGGGCGAAGGGGAGGGGTTTGTCTTTGAAAACAGTGATACTCAGGCACTTGCCAGGGCGCTGAGCGATGCGATAAGGCTGTATTCGGGCAGCGGCTGGAGCAAAGCGGTGTCCAACTGCATGCAGAAGGATTTCTCGTGGGAGAACTCCGCTCGCGAGTACGCGAGGCTGTATTCAGCCGCAGCAGCGTCAAAGTCCACGCAGTAGTGCTATCTCCTGCCTGTACCTGGTTCCCCCTGGCGTTTCAAGCGCCATCGGGATCTTCGCCAGCCCCTTCATGTGCATGAGCTCCCTGAAGCACTCAATACCTATCTTCCCCTTCCCTATGTTCTCATGCCTGTCAAGCCTGCTGCCCAGCTCCCCCTTGGAGTCGTTCAAGTGTATCGCGAAAAGCTTCCTGATGCCAATCGTTCGCCTGAACTCATTCATTGTCGATGAAAGTGCCTTCCTGCTGCGTATGTCATATCCTGCTGCAAAAAGGTGGCAGGTGTCAAGGCAGACGCCCAGCCTTTCTGAACCTACGCTCTCAAGTATCCCTGCAATTGTGCCGAGGCGGTGACATATTACATTCCCCTGGCCTGCCATGTTTTCCAGTGCCAGCCTGACCGGCAACCCTTCAGTCTTCGACAGTATGTATTTCAGGCTTTCCGCCTCTGTTTTCTCCCCCTTCTCATCCCCTGCACCGACATGGCTTCCAGGGTGGAAGATGTAGACCCCGACACCGAGCAGCGCGCACCTGGCTATTTCATCAATTACCGTGTCGATAGACATCTTTAGCCCCTTCCTGTCCGGGCTGGCCAGGTTTGTCAGGTATGAACCATGGGCTATGACTGCCTTCAGGCTGCTCGAGGCGAAGTCATTTCTGAACTGTTCAGCTGCCTTCTCATCGATGGGTTTCGCCTTCCACTGCATCTGGTTTCTTGTAAAAATCTGTATTATGTCTGCACCTATCTCCTCGCCAGACTTTACTGCGTTGCTGAAACCGCCTCCTATTCCAACATGGGCGCCAAGCAGCACTGCAACCCTCCTTCAATCCTGGAATTTGGCCATAACCGCAACAAGCTCAGAGAGCTCAAACGGCTTTACAATATAGGCCCTTGCGCCAAGCTCAACCGCCCTCTTCTGCATTGTTCTGTCGTAGAGGGCGCTGACCGCAACTATGTTCGCCTTGGGGTCGAACTCCAGTATTTCTTTTATCGCCTCGAGCCCATCCTTGTTCGGCATTGCAAGGTCAAGAAGGACAACTTCCGGCCTCTTCTCCTTGTAGAGTGCTATGGCCTCGTTCCCGTCTTTGCCCTCTGCTACGACATGATGGTCATAAGCCTCGAGGGCGGCCACCATTGCCGCCCTTGTGAGCGAGGAATCGTCAACAACCAAGACATTCAACCCTTACATCTCCTTGCTACGGTGATTTTGATATGTTTATAAAATAAGTTCTACACCCGTGTCACCAAAAAGCACCGTCCGGTCGAATTCCTCCGGATGGGTAGTCCGATGAGATTCGAGGGGTCGAGCGCAGTAACGGTGCTGTAGCCTAATGACCATGATAAAGAATATCGTGCTTCTAAATTAATAAATATCTGTTTTAATTCTTCTGACGACAAGTTGATGTCCGGGCTGCATACGTTTATGTTTTGCTACAGGGAATTAATAACGTGTCTACTGTAAGGAAGTGAAAAGGGCACTTGTCTGAGATCAGAAAAGACTACATCACTGACACATGGGTCGTGATTTCTGAGGAGAGGGCCAAAAGGCCAAAGGACTTCATAAGGACACACCTGAAGATTCAGAACGGCAGCTGTGCGTTCTGCGCCGGTAACGAGAAGCAGACGCCGCCGGAAATTTATGCATTCAGGCCAGCCGGAACGCTTCCAGACTCACCGGGGTGGTGGATTAGAACGGTGCCTAACAAGTTCCCTGCGCTCAGGATTGAGGATTCTGTGGAGAGGCGATCAGTGTCAGTATTCAGCAGTATCAGCGGTGTCGGATGCCACGAGGTGATAATAGAGTCGCCAGAGCATGACAAGCCGCTTGCACTTCTTCCTGTGGGTCAGGTCAAGGAGGTAATCGAAATGTACAAGTACAGGCTGGCAGACCTCTCGAAAGACAGGCGTTTCAAATACATCATAATATTCGAAAATCACGGAGCCGAGGCCGGTGCTTCTCTTGAGCATCCGCACAGCCAGCTGATAGCGACCCCCATGATACCCGTGCATGTTGCCTCAGAGATTAGAGGTGCCGACAATTTCTACACGGACATGGGCGGGGAATGCATATTCGACAGCATAATCAACGAGGAACTCAAGGATGGCAGGAGGGTTGTCTTCCAGAACGGCTCGTTTGTCTGCATCACCCCGTATGCTTCAAAGTACCCGTATGAAATGATGATACTTCCCAAGAGACACATGCCCAGTTTCACAAGCCTGAACGAGCATGAGATCGCGGAGCTTGCGGACATTCTCAGGAGGTGCCTGAATTCTCTCTACACGCTGCTGGACGACCCGCCGTACAATTTCTATATCCACACTTCACCACTCAACGGCAGAGACTACACGTTCTACCACTGGCATCTAGAGATAACTCCCAGAGTTAGCAGGGTCGCCGGGTTCGAGCGGGGCACCGGCTTCTACATAAATACACTTTCGCCCGAGAGCGCTGCAAGGCAACTCGCGGGCCAGCCGTCTTACTCGCGCCAGTCCACGGTTGACGCTCATGTTGCGACTGCAGATACGAACCTCAGGTTGCCTGAAGAGACCTGAAGGGCGAAGTACCTGCTGTCTATCTCAGCTCCCCTCATCTTGAGGACACGAAACATAGGCACTAGAGCGCCGTCCCCTCTCTTTCTCCTGTGGAACTGAACAACGCCGTCAGCAAGGTACGCCTCGGCTCCTTTTGAATGCACTGTCATCGAATACTCCCCTTCCCTGACCACTATCGTAGTAAGCCCGAGCGTCCTGACCCAGTCGAAGAATTCAAAGGTCGCCCTCCTTTCATTCTCGTTTCTCACCATCGAATGCATTGCGTTCAGATTGTCCATAACAAGGAATTGGAACGGCTTTCTTCTGTATTCCATTCTGAGGTACTCCATCATCACCCTTCGCCAGTTCCCTGTCATGTCTGCTGTGTTCTCCCTGATGTCGCTTCCATCCTTGACCCGAATGGGATCTGCTTCGGTTATTATGTTCAGCTTGCCAAGCCTGTTCTCAAACTTGCTCTTCGACTCATCGAGGAGCATGTAAACCGCCTTGCTGCCGCTCTTTCTGGCCATCTGTGCCACTGTGTACGCTGCCATCGTTGACTTCATCGACCCAGCAGGCCCTACAAAAAGCACCACCGAACTGTCGTACACGCCAGGGCTTACTATCTTGTCATCGATGAACATGTGGTAAGCTGGTTCACTGCCCCTCTTTTCACTCACTCTGTTGTGCACCGTCTCCTGCATTGCCGCCACATGCTTCGCGACAATCGATTTGAACTCTGTGTCGCTTCTTCTTCTGAAATGCTTGACCACATCAGACTTGAACATCACACGTGAAAGCTGGACTGCCTGAGGCTCAATCGGCACCCTTGGCGCTTCATGTCTTTTGGCCTCATCCATCTTTGCAATCCTTTCATTCAAGTCCCTCAACTCTTTCTGAAGCTCCTGCACACCTCTTCCTGAGTAGTCATTTCGGGCGCTCCTCTGGTTTATGTCCCGGATCCCGTAGTCGCGAGCCGCGGGCTGAAGGCTGCTCGGGGATGCTTCAACATCCCCGCCGGCGCCTATGGCTTCTATGGAATAGTCTCCGAGCGTGCGTGCCGTTGATGACCGTCTTCTGGGAGGAGCGCTCAACTGTTCAGGTTCCTCGGCTACGGTTTCCCCGCATCTGCCGCACTGTGTGTCGAGCCTCTTCAAAGCATAACCACATACAGGACAGAATTGAACGTTCGGCATCTTCGATCAACCTATCGATTGCATGACCATGAATTTCCCTGCTGAAAACTGAAGTGAGAAGTAAGCAGTTTCATGCTGTGTGTTCCTCATTTTCACACATCGTATCCTTCTTCTCACAAGATCTCCATCTTCGGATTCGAGTGTCAGATTGATTATGCCGTCTGCGAGGTAGCCCTCCTCGTACCCTTTCTCAAGGACCTCCTCGGGATTTGATTCGGAAATAAGAAGAGACGTGAGTCCCATCTCCCTGAGCCACTCAAAAAGGAAGAATATGTGACTCCTCTTGGAGCTGATGCCGGACGAAAGCTCAAGCACGTCAAGAGAATCAAGCACGAGTATGCTGCAGTTCCAGTCCTGCAACTCCTGGATGAGATATTCCTTGAGGACCGAAATCACAGTGTCGTCCGC
Organism: Candidatus Sysuiplasmataceae archaeon; assembly: GCA_046706185.1. GTDB lineage: Archaea > Thermoplasmatota > Thermoplasmata > Sysuiplasmatales > Sysuiplasmataceae > JAJZXY01. Next base: position 6,014 of record JBJKPR010000047.1, on the reverse strand, counting down.
TGTCGCAAGCTCAAGTTCCTCCCTGATGCTGCCCAAATCAATGACCCGCAGGTCTGCATTATCTGAGACATCGAGTTTCATCGATCTCATCTGTCTTATCAGGCTTTCCTTGCTCTGCTCCAGAGAAACATAAGCGGACCTGATCCCCTGCACCTTTGCATTCTTCTGCAGTATGCTGAATGCAAAAGATGATTTCATCGTTCCAGGATTGCCTGAAATCAGCACAACACTGCCCTTCGGTATTCCTCCACCGATTACCTGGTCGAGCCCTTCAACGTACGTCTTGACTCGACCAAGTTCTTCCTTTCCAATCAAGCATGATCACTCTTCTCTTTGAAAGCGCTGGGGCTGCTGCGCCTTCCCTGCCGGGTCCCGGTGCTATTCACCCCTTTCTCGGCTGAAATGGCACTGAAAAATACCTCCCCGTTCTCAAGCGTGTAGAGATACCAGCTCGGGTCAATCTTACTGCCTTTCATGTATCTTATCCTGATGTATCTCCTCAGCTGCTCATCCTCCTTTATGTCTATCACGCCATCGACCAGTGACATCATTGTGTTCATCGTCAGCGATTCGTGCATTCCCTCCACCACAACAAACAATATAGAGCCGTATTCCAGTTTTGTCTTTGTAGACAGGACCTGCACGAATTTGGACATCGTCTGTGGTGCGTTGTAGAGGAAGAGGGAGGACATTCCGTCTATTACGATTCTTACAGGCGTTCCGAGAGAATCAACCACGGTGGAAATGGCAAGCGAAATGCTCTCAAGGTGCGCTATGCCGTTTGTGTTCACAATCAGTCTGTTCTCAATCGCCTCAGATTGCGGCACGTAGCAGTCGATGACGCGCAGCAACGAATCGATGTTTCCGTCCACATCAGTCGGAGAAACCCGGGCAATTACGTCGTTGCCGGACCCCTGAATCGTGACAAACAGTGTTTTCTCCCCTCTCTGGACCCATTTCCTCGACAGGTTGAGTGCAAGCTCGGTCTTCCCGCTGCCCGGAGGTCCAACTAGCAGTATGGAGGAACGCATGGGTATCACTGTTTCTAGTTGAAGTTCCGACAAGCTGACCGCCTGGATTTTAATGGAAGTTCAGCGCGGGGAATGATATTTAAGATTGTCGAGATGAAGTTCTTTTTTGCAAATAACAGTCTGGCAAACAGTCCGCTTTGCCAAAAAATTCTGTATGTGAAATTGGCGTGCCAACACTTAAAAGGCAGCGCATTTTGATTTGCGGCACAGGGCAGCGTCTGCAACCCGTAAGAGCCTGCACCCCTATTCACCTCGCGGGTCCAATCTGGAATATGAAACCTCTGGACAGTGTAGAAACATGACTTATTTGGTTCAAGTGCGCAAGGAAGGAGGGGGGGCGCTTGGCGGATCAATGGCAAAGCATCTTGAATCGCTGGCCGTCATTGCATCAGGGCTCATGGAAAAGGCAGGGGGTGTTGCGGTCCTCTCCATGTCGCTTGAAGGCAAGACTGGCAATGAAGTCCTTTATTCCATAAATTCGCCATTCATATCTCCCGATCGCGCACAGGCGTTGCTGGAGAGGTACCTTCCGGGTGCGGACAACGTCGCAGCATTTCAGGATGGCCAAACAATGCTAGTCGAGCGCGTCTTCTCCTTTCCTCTGCCGGACGGCTCATTCCTTGAGCTTCGTCTCCTTGCTGCAAGCGAGATTGGCGCTGGGCTCGTAAACTCTCTTCAGAGTGCCGTTGAACGCTACTCGGGGCAGCATTCGTTCCAGGCCAGGGGACATGATGCTGACATAGCTGCCTCACCGTCGGAGGATACGATTATGCAGAAGGTCGGAGCTGCAAATGCAGCAGTGTCACAGGCGCCAGCTTCTCTGACCGTCGAAGAGATGGTGAACGGCAAAGCTGCTGGGCCATGGTCTCACAGGGCAGTCCAGCTACTCAGATGCCTTGAACTCATCGGCAAATCAGCTGATGAGGTCACACTCAGGTTTGAATTCATATCGTCTGTAAAATCACTTATCCAGCAAAGCAACTCCTTCTGCTGGTGGTCACTGGCCGCTTCCCAGGGCGCAGCGGAACTTGAGCAATGCGACTGCCTTCCGCCGAGGAAGAAGGGAGAGGTGATTTCCATCTCGGATGACCACTTCTTCGCCGAATCCATTCCCTCCCGCAGCCCAGTCTGCGTCGAGGTGCAATCAGCGGTTGACCGCGGTTCGACCGAGGGTCATCCGGCCGGAGGTACGAGAGTTCTCGTTGTACTGAGGCAGAATGAAAACCCGTCCGCTATCCTCGAATTCAAGGTTGATTTGCCACGCAAGATGAAGGAGGAGGATCTCCTGGGCATAGAGATCCTTGCGCGAAGCGCTGAGAACAAGCTTGGTCTGATAGGCGCGCTGCACAGGCTTGATGACGAAAGGAAGGTGTCCTCAATGCTGAGCAAATATCTTTCGGGTACAAGGCAGTCCACGGTAGCCAGAAACGGCGAATGGAATGCATGCGACCTGATTCCTGAATATTTCCCGGGCATTGAAGGGGTCGTATATGCATTGAGGGATGGGGCCGGATACAGGTGCGTGCTGAGCTCCTTCACAAATGGTATTCAGATCCAGGAGGGGCTCATACTGGGCGGCGAAATATCGTCTGTCATCGTTCCAGACGGAATAGTTGAAATCTCGGCGGAGCGAAATCATGACGCCTGGGCTGTAATTCAGAGGTTGTTTGGCGCATCTGCAGGAAGCTCTGAGGGATGTTCCATACTCTCCTCCCATGGTTCTACTTCAAATTCAATCATGTTGTTTTTCGGCGTTTCCAGGAACGGCAGGAGGTACGAGATTGCCTCGAGCTGCAGGCCCTTTCTGTATGCGCTGGATTCCAAAGAACGGGGCTCGGCCGCCATAAACAGGCAGCGGAAGGCGGAATTGCTGTCAGGGTACCTCTTCGATCGACTTGAAACGATGAAGTTCACAGAAGGGCAGATGGAGATCGTTTCGAGTGTCTCCGGCATAGTCTCGTCTGTTACCGGTGCAGAGCTGATACGCTTCTACTCATATGACGAAAACGAAAAGGCATTCTTCCTTCTTCGGCCTGATCAGGAGATGAAGTCATCCGCAAGGAGGAACCTGACGCTTCAGGAGTATAATCTGATAGGCTCTTCATCGAGAAGCAACGGTACCTTTGCGGTTGGTCTGGAAAATACGCGCAGAAGGTTGTGGGATTCGCTCGGGATCGACAGTTCCTTCAGCAGCGCCAGACTGGTGGGCGTGAGCAAGGACGGCGTGCCATCGATGATGCTCCTGATAGGTTTCAGGGAGAACAAGAAGCCCGAGGTATCCGACGACCAGACACTCGTCCGGATATGCAGAATGCTTTCCAATATGCTTGCGGCAACACGGTTTATGAACGACTCGATAGGCACCTCAAACCTCAGTTATGAATTCCTTCGCATGTTCTCGCAGTCGCTGATGTCAAGGGAAAACAGGTGGTCAATGGATGATGCTCACATTGCGAACAGGTTGTGCACCCTTGTCGGTGGTTCAATGCAGGAGGATTTCGTCTTCCTGTTCTCCACTCTGAAGGATGGGGGCAGCACAACGCTGCTCGGCAAGTGGTCAAGGACACCCTATGAAGGCGCGCTCCTTGCAGAAGTAACGGCATTCATGAGGACGGTAGAGAACAGGGAGGGCTGGACAGGGGGCAGAAATAGGCTTGATACCGTTCGCGTTGACGGAAAGCATTTTCCTCTAATCCATGGGTACGGTATCAGCTCTGCCGCCGTGATGTCGTCAGGTGACGCAGACGGGCCCATGACAACAGCATTGCTTCTTCTCAATTCGGATGGCAGGGTGCCACAGGCTTCGGAGAGCCAGACGGTCTCTGCCGCACTTGATACCACGAGGTTGATTTTCGAGAGCAGAAACCGCCGTTCAGGCATTGACTGGACGATAAGCGCAATGAGAAGTGAGCTCGGAATCGCGAAGATCCTGAGTTCGACCTTCGACATGAAATCGATGCTCAACGGCACTGTGAAGGAAGTTGGAAGGTTCCTAGGGTGCGACGTATGTATGATCGAACTTCTTGACGACAAAGGAAGCGCCGCCCTTGCCGCAATAGCAAACAGGTCCGCTGAAGTGGTTCTCTCAGACACGGTGGAAGAGACCACTCAGATTGGCACGGCGGATGAACCGAGGAGGGGGTTCACCTCCATATTCTCGGAGAACGGCAACAATATTTATGTTCAGGGCGAGAAGGGGTGCTCAGATGTCATTTCCCTGGTGCCCCGGGAGGAGAGGACCCTTGTCGATAAAGCTTCGGAGGGAAGGTCCATGAAGTGTATCTTCGGTACACCAATTTCATTCGCTGGAAAACTCCTCGGCCTGCTTGTCTGCATGAGATCCTCTCTGGATGAGACATTCGGCAAGACTGAAGTTGCTTACCTGGAGTCTGTCGCTGCGCTTGCATCGACTGCAATTGAGAATTCAAGGAACATGGAGGCAACATTCAACGCTCTCTCAAAACTCAAGAGGCTGGACACGCTACGCTCAAACTTCTCGAGCATTGCAGCACACGAGCTCCGGACCCCGCTTACATCAATCCGGGTCTACATCGAGCTCATGAAGCTTGGAAAGGTCGGACGCTTCTCTGAGCTGGAAATGAAGAACGTTGAAAACCTTATTGCAAGCATATCGGAACTCACTGAAATAATAAACAACATGCTTGAATTCACACGAATGGAGGCCATGCTGCTGGAGACAGAAATGTCTCTTGTTTCACTGCAGCCCGTTGTGGAGGAGATATGTGCCCAGCTGTCTCCCGCGGCCAATGCCAAGTCGATAAAGCTCGAAATGGAAGCGAAAGGCATAGTCATGAAAGTCATGGCAAATGCCCCTCTCGTAAAAAGGGTGCTGAACAACCTTGTGGGAAACGCGATCAAGTTCACTCAGGAAGGGGGCAGCATAATTGTGCGGCTGAAGGATGAAAGGGAGGGTGTACTTTTGATAGTCGAGGATACGGGGAAGGGAATACCGGCAGAGGACCTTCCTTACATTTTCGACCGTTTCCACGTAGTCGATTCATCCATACTTCACAGCAGGACAGGCTTCAGGCTGGGTCTTCCAATTTCGAAGCTTATTGTTGAAAGGCACGGAGGCAGAATATGGGCAGACAGCGAGCTGGGCAAAGGCTCCAAGTTTTATGTCCTTCTTCCTGTCAAGCAGGGAATTTCGACTGAAGACTGGCTTACTGCGGCCACAAACTACATACACTGAAGCGTACCGGCTCAGAGAAGCAGTCCGCCTTCCCTGTTCCTCAGCGGATGGACCAGTATCGCGTCCCTGGCGAGTGCAGCATATTCCATCGCCTCCTTCACCGTCAGGTGCAATCCTTCGCATTCCACTGGTTTTTCCCAGGTTGATTCAATGACAGCGAGGTCAGCATCAGAGCATTTCTCGTCAAGCGCTTTTACAGGTCCTGTGTCGCCCGAGAATACGATCCTTTTTCCGCCAGTCTCAATACTGTATCCTGCAGACGGAACAACGTCGCCGCATCTGTTGGACGGGAAGCTGTTCCTGTGCCTTGTCATGAAACTCTCGATGGATATGCCGTCCTCATCAATTGTCCCTGATTTGGAACTGTCTATGAACCTGACATCGTACGTGACTTCCCTCAAGACAGGCAGGGCTGATTTGTGCAGACCGCCGTTTTTGCCCTCAGGCGTCACAATGCTCAGGCTCCCTTTTCTTCCTGCGACTTCAAGCAGCCACAGGAGTGAGTTGATCCCTCCAGCGTGGTCCAGGTGCTCATGGGAGACAACGACCCTTTCGAGTGCTTCGTACAGCTCCACCTTTCTTCCGAAGAGGCTGTACAGGTACCCAGCCGCCCCGTCACCGCACTCAACAATACTCATTCTCCCCGCGCTCTCGAGGAGCATGAGCGTGCTGACCCCCGCAATGGAGAACGGTATGTCCAGCCTCACGCCGTTCCTGCCCCAGCTCGCTCCTGACATTTTCAAATCACACCCGCTGCACGGCCCCCAACA
>JBJKPR010000046.1:0-2333 GCA_046706185.1 Candidatus Sysuiplasmataceae archaeon | reverse complement strand
TTCCCTCCTCGACTTCCAGAGTCGTCTCGGTACGCTTGCTGCCCCTTATATCAAGATGGACGAGCATCATCCGGCTATCATGCAACAGTGTTTTAAACATGTTCACTCTCACATTTCGGTTGAGCCGAGGTAGCTCAGCCCGGTAAGGCGGTGGCCTCGAGTGATTTCGAGAGTTAGCCACTGGTGCTCCGCACCACGGGAGTTCAAATCTCCCCCTCGGCGCTGACTCAGGCTTCTGTTGGAAGGCTGGGTGAACAGCAGCCTGTCAGTTGCAGATGCTTCTGGATTCAACTCCGTTGGCGCGACAGCACATCTGGAAGGCTTAAATCTCTTGAAGAATCTTCGTAACCAAAGGGTAACCGATTTGAAATCTGCCGAGAGAGCTGCAAGGAATCAGGATGAGAGTCCGTCATACATGTATGTAAAGGACATAGGCAGGTCGATAAAGTTCGACTTGGGCAGGTATGAAAGGCGTGGTTTTCCCGAGGTCGTCCTGTCCGAAGGGAAGAGCGATGAGGAGATACAGATGATCGTGAACGGTCTCACGGCAGAACGAAAGCCTGTGGTAATATCCAGGCTGGATAACCATCGTGGCTCTTCACTCTCAAGGAGGCTGAGGGGAAATGGTCGAAGGATCAGCTTCGAGAAGGACTCATCCATGATGTTCGTGCTGCCGGCTGGCTGGAAGCGTCCAAGTAATCACAACCTGGGAAAGGTTGCCATAGTGACAGCAGGCTCCTCTGATCTGAAGACTGCCCTGCCGACGATGGCTCTGCTTGATTTCCTAGGTTATTCCTACGGAGAATTCCATGATTGCGGGATTGCCGGGCTGCAGAGGACGGTTAGCGCTGCGGCCGCCGTGATAAAGGGCGGATACTCTGTTGCCATCGTCTTCGCTGGAATGGAGGGCGCGCTTGCTTCCGTTTTCACATCTCTTGTTCCTATACCTGTGATAGGTGTTCCCACCTCAAACGGATACGGCTTTGGGAGCGGTGGGGTTGCAGCACTCAACTCTATGCTTCAGAGTTGCATACCCGGGCTTCTGGTGGTGAACATAGACAACGGGGTGGGCGCTGCCGCCGCTGCTGTCTCCATTCTGAAAAGTTCTGCAGAGGTGAAATGAGTTGCCACAGTGGTGGATCAACGGTTTGCGGGGTCTGAGATGAGGCTGTTCAGCAAGAAGGTCAACCTGAATGTGCGCGAGATGGGCGAAGACGATATCGAGGATGTTCGGGAGATAGGAAGACGCGCATGGTCCGATCTCTATTCGAAGGAGTTTCAGCAGAACTTTGAAGTACCCAGGAGGTCGAAACGCAACATACTCTTTTACCTCGATAAGGAACCGGGCGGCTGCCTTGTTGCCGAGTCAAACGGCAGGACTGTTGGCGACATCTTCTGTCATGCATGGGGAAAGGTAGGCTGGTTCGGACCGGTGGAAGTGCATCCATCGCATCAGAACTCGGGCATAGGCAAGCAGCTTATCAGGGCAGGAATAGACTACCTTGAAGGAAAGGGCTGCAGCGTGATCGGCCTGGAGACCATGCCTGAAACTGTCAAGAACATGTCCCTCTATTCCAGCATGGGCTGTGTCCCGGACAGAATTACATATCTTCTTGAGAAGGGACTGACAAACAAATGGCGCGACAGGACTCATCCGCCTGAAAGTATGAGCATAGCGAGATACAGGGACTTGGCTGAAGCGGGGGCCCTCTCTTCCGTTCGAAGACTGTCATCTATGGTTATACCTGATCTGGACTACTCCAGAGAAGTCAGCTATTCGATGAAGCACAACACAGGAGAGACGCTCCTTCTGAGAAAGGGGGAGGAGATTGTGGGCTTCGCACTTGTTTACACATATCCCACATCCGACGGTTCCAACAATTCCTCCATAAGACTCATGGTCATCAATCCTGAATACTCAACAAGGGATATCGGAGCCTATCTGATTGGTGCCTGTGAGGAGACCGCGGCAGAGGCCGGAAGGGACAGAATGCACGTTCGATTCTATACAGGCAACTACAGGGCTTTCGGCCTTTTGAAGGACTGCGGGTACACGCTCAAGGGAACCAACCTTAGAATGCTGTACAAGGGCGACATAGCCCGGGACAACAGCCTCTATCATCTCAGCTCGTGGGCGGGATGATTTCGGGTCAGTCCCCCTCTCGCTTTTATATTGACGGTGGATGTTTTAAGCCGAATGAGGGAACTGCCTCTTCTTTCTAAGAGTCCTACTGATGACATATTCGCAAGACCAGACACCCCTTATGCTGTTTCCATTTGTGTTAGATGCAGAGGCGCAAAGCTCCTTTGTGGAAAATCAGCCTGCCCTATCC
>JBJKPR010000045.1:0-20897 GCA_046706185.1 Candidatus Sysuiplasmataceae archaeon | reverse complement strand
ATCTCGTTGTCTATATTCAGAATGGCGGGGCGATCACAGACGTCAAGAACATAAATGTCCAGGTTCAGCTCCTGCCTCAGCTCTACCTTTACAGATTTGCGAATGTGACTGTGTACAGCAGCCAGGGCCTGCCCGTTTCAGGAAGCTCCATTGCTCTGTCATACTCTGGCACAACTCCTAACAACATGTCGCAGGGATCCCCTGCAGGATACTTCGTCGGCCCATCCAACACATATCAGACTGTTCCCCCCTCACAGGTTCTCTCGTTTCTGGGAAAGACCGCCTCAAACTACAATGTAACCAACCAGTTTGGCAATGCCATGATACCCCTCCTCAGCGACGTGATTGATGCCTCAACTTTCCCGGACTCTATGTTCACAGGAAATTACACCGCAGTTGTATCGTACAACAGCAGCTCGTTCGGCAGCTCGATATCATTCACACCATATCCGATCATCACAGAGCAGTCGCAGGTGCTTGGGGTCAATATCACGATAGGCATCACACTCCCGCTTCCACAGATACAGGTCGGGAGACCATATGTTGTGCCCTCTTTCCTGTATGTGAATCAGACCGGCACAATCTCCTTCAATGTGACAAACAGCGGTCAGACGGGTGTGAGCTCATTGCCGATTAACGTGACAGACGGCGCCAATGGCCAGTTTGTTTCAAACTACCAGGCAAACATATCCGTGGGTCCGAGATCCACTGTCACAGTCAGCCTCCCGTGGCACTTCACCGCTCCTGGAAACAATACACTATCCGTCTTTGCAAACCAGATGAAGACAGTGCCTGAGGCAAGCTATGCCGGGGACACAAACTCGACGATATTCTATGTCGAGCCAAACCTCCCAGAACTTGTCGTGCTCTCGTCGGGGATCACATTCAATCCATCTCCCGCCTACAGTGGCAGGACAGTTTCCATTACTGCAGCAGTGCAGAACTTCCAGGGACGTGCAGGTGCGGTCAACGCCACAGTCGGCTTCTACTACGGTAACCCGCTTACCGGCGGCAGCCTCATCGGCTACAGCACAGTCAACATATCAGCCGGCGGTTCCAATACTACAACAGTCTCATGGACGCCAAATACAATCGGCCAGGTCCCCATATATGTCTACATTGACCCGCATCACGTTATACAGCAGTACAGCACTTCCGGAAACATCAATTCAAGCGTCCTGACCGTCTACCTCTCCACCGGGAGCCAGGACCTTGTCGTCAACAACACAAACTCGAATTATGCCTCCCCCTTCAACATACCTGCAGACATCAACCTCTCCTCGAACGTCATAGTCACCCAGAGCGGTTACCTAGCAATCGTGGGCGGAGGACTGAATTTCATTGAAACCTACGGAGGACAGTACTCGTTCCTCGTCAACCAGACGGGCGAGCTGCTTATCCAGAACTCATACTTGAAATCAACTCAGCTGCTGAACCTGTATGTTTACGGAAACTCCCGGCTGGTAATTGTCGACTCTGTCATTGGCCCGAATGTGAACATAATCCTTGGCGGCAACTCTGTCGCATGGATTAACTCAAGCACAATATCAGGCACAGTTTCCACCGCAGCCTTCTCTTCGTCCAGGCTCAGCTCGTACAATGCCTCATATGCCAATCCGCTGACTGTAGGCTACAACGAAATTGCCAGGCTCTACAATGTCTCCGTACCTTATGTCGCACAGCAGTCCAATGCGGTGGTTTACATCTACAGGTGGCTCCTGGTCACGGCATACGGCCCGTCCGGAACCACTATATCAGGGGCGAATGTCACGCTCTACACATTCTCCAACATTACCAGTCCGTTCGGCAGTACATACGCGGTCATGGCCACCAACTCTTCGGGAGCCGCGCTGTTTGCAGGTCTGTCAGACACCATGATCGCAGGAACGGACGTATACACAGGCAACTACGTGGTCAATACATCATACTATGATGCAGGAACATGGTACGCGCCTGAAGTCACAGTCTCTCTCTCCCACTACACTGCTCCACTCCTGCAGACAAACAGTTACGCTGTTGCCAACCTGAACATAAAGCTACCAGACCTAGTCCTCTCCGCAAGCAACATTGTGTTCTCATCCAACCCTGTAGTCGAGGGCTCTCAGATCACCGTTGATGCACTTGTGTTCAACCTCGGTTATGGGTCGGTAAACAACAACTTCACAGTCACATTCTATCTGCCAGGCGCATCCCCTGTCAATGTTACGACAGATCTTATCGCTCCCCTCGCGGTTAACAGCACAGTTCCCGTGGCAGCGACATGGAATGTGCCAATGTCATACGGCAACATGACAGTCAGCGCCGCCGTCAATCTGAACAGGAATGTCACAGAGATAAGCTACGGCAACAACTATGCAACCACTCTGGTTGATGTGTTCAGTCTGCCGCACCTTACGCCAGTCCGCATGAATGCAACAGGCAACTTCCAGGAATTCAGCAACGTGACGTTCAACGTCCTGGTAAGCAACACCGGACAGACAGGTGCCACCAATGTGCCAGTCGAGATTGTGGAGGGCAATTCATCTCAGAATATCACAAATCCGATAGCCAACGGAACAATACCGAGCATTTCCGCAGGCTCAACGGCACTCGTGAGCATCATCTGGACGGTGCCACAGCTGCCAAACGGGGTTACAATCGAGCATCTGTACTTTGCTGCTGTTGTCAACCCGGGCAACACAATAAAGGAATCAAACTACTCTCAGAACACCATAGCACAGGCAATACAGCTCAACATAACACGCGCCCAGGTCACTGCAACCGTCTACCTCTCCCAGTCTTCCCTTTCAGCCGGTTCATACATTTCAGTCACTGTCAGCGTGATTTCAAAGTCAACCGGCAGGCCGATGGCCGATTACCCGCTCACAATCACACTCTATGACATCAGGGGCATACCACAGACCAGCGTTAACTACCAGCTCACAACAGGAGCAAACGGCGTTGCCACAGAGAGGATATCCATACCGTCGTCAGAGTCCCAGGGCTCTTACCACTTTGAGGTATTCTCCGAGGGGCAATTCGTGAGCTCATCGCAGTCTTTCAATGTGCTGTCAAACGGCACAGGAACAGGCATACCGCTGCTCTACTGGCTGCTGATAGTTGTTATTGCGGTAGGAGCATTTGCAGCCTTTTCCGCATACCTGTACAGGTATGGTCTGGCAAGGGTCGTAGAGTGCGGAAACTGTGGTGCCTTCATACCCGAGACATCGAAGAAATGCCCTTACTGCAGTGTCGAATTCGAGCCTGGAACGGCGAAGTGCAGCAACTGCAGCTCCTGGATACCAGCTTCCTCCAAGGAGTGCCCGATATGTGGTGTCAAGTTCGCGGATGAGGGAGAAAGCGACAAGGAAGAAGACGCCACCGCGGAGCTGAGGAAGCAGTATTCCACATTTGCCGACAAGTTCAAGGCACAGGCAAAGGTGGAGCTTGGCAACAAGTACACTGACAAGGCATTCCTTTCCTGGTGGAAGAGACAGCCAACCTACATGACGTTTGAGGACTGGCTGTCGAAGCAGCAGGAGGCTAGGAAGGCAAGGATGATCACCTGCCCTGTCTGCGGCGAGCCAAACACGGCATCGTCCCGGGAATGCGTGAAATGCGGGTCACAGCTTGCACCGACTGACGGGAAGAACCAGGAGCAGCCGCCTTCAAAGCCTCCCTCCCCGCCAGAAGGAAAGGCGCCGCCCCAGGAGCCAAGGAAGATAGTCGTGCCCAGGCGCGTAATCAGGAAAATCGAGGACAAGCCACAGCAGCAGAACGACAGCGCAGGAAACAATACCGAAAAGGATGGAGACAGCAGTCAGTAAGCGCTCCATCCGCCATCTATGCTGACGGCAGTGCCAGTGACGAACGAGGCATCCTCCGAGGCAAGATACAGTATAAGCTTGGCAACCTCTGCAGCCTTTCCAAACCTTCCGAGCGGGTGCAGTGCCTTGTCTGTCTCCACAGCAAGGCTCCTGTCCTCGACCCTGTTGAGCGCCTCCCACATCATAGGCGTTTCAACATCTCCCGGGCAGACTGCATTGACCCTTATACCCTCACTGGCATAGTCAAGTGCCATCGCCTTCGTCAGCTGTATGACACCCCCCTTCGATGCGCAATATGCGGCTTCGTTCCTTACGCCAACTATTCCGCTGACAGATGCCACATTGACAATGCATCCGCGGCTCTCCCTCAGCAGTGGTATGGCAAACCTGCTTGCGATATAGACGCCCTTCAGGTTTGTGTTCATGATCCAGTCCCATTCCTCCTCGCTTGTTTCGTCAATCTTCTTCGAAAGATAGACGCCGGCGTTGTTGACAAGCACATCGAGGCCGCCGTGCTTTCGCCTGACGAGGTCCATGAGCTTCTCGGTCTCCTGAGCGCTGGCCACGTTTCCCTTGAAGAACTCAACGTCCCCCTTCCCCTTCATCTGTGACAGGGCTTTCTTTCCCTTTTCCCTGTTCTTGCCTGTAATTACAACATTGGCGCCCCTGGCAAGGAAGAGCTGAGCAGTTGCAAGCCCGATGCCAGACGTACCTCCAGTCACAACAACAGATCTACCGCGAAACTCGCTGCCGGTGGGCATAGGCTGGTGTAGGTGCAACTGACTAAAATAGGTTGCTGGAAATCACGTTTTCACGCCTCGGGAACGACGATGATAACCAGAGCATCATAATTAAATAAGGAAGAATCAGCTCAATCAGGGTGGACGTGTGCTCCGGATGCGGTTGTCCCAGAGGAAGCAATCAGTACTAAAACCTTCAAGACTCAAGAAGGACAGCGAGGGAGTGGCCTCTGTGGTAGGGACCATACTGGCCCTGATAGTCTTTCTTTCCCTGCTCGGTATATTCACGAACCACTACGTCCCGTCGATGATGGCTGCCAATGAACACCAGCATGACAACAGTGTTGTTTCGCAGATTTCTGAGCTGAAGCAGAGCGTTGACAATATGATGATGTACTCTGCCTCCTCTCACGCCACGACGCTGTCATCATACAATCCAGTCACTCTCGGTTCGGCAGGCGTGCCTATGTTTGCTGTCGGTACTCAGGGCCAGATGAACGTTATACCCCAGTCCGGCGATACAATTCCTTTCTTCAGCGTTTCGTTCAACTACCAGCTGTCCGGCGCAGGCGGGGGTGTATATCACCTCGCCTCGTCATCCGGCGGCGGCGTTGTGGTAAACATACCCAACAGGTATTACATACCGCAGTCTGTTCTCTATGAAAATGATGCGGTCATTCTGGGCCAGGGCAATGGCCAGGTGATGATTGCTGACCCCGGCTTTGCGATTTCGAGCCACGGTGGCATACGGCTGAATCTTCTGGAGCTCTCAGTTTCGACGACCACCACCTCTAACCTTTCATTCTCCGGCACCAATACTGTTGCTCTGAGCTCACATCTCCTGAGCTTCTCAAGGAATGTGTACACCCCTGTCTATGTCTCCCCCTCGACCGTCAACGTCAATGTGACGGTTGGCACCCCTTTTCCTGATGCCTGGTTCAGCTTCTTCAACAGTACATTCTCCCAGGCCGGTCTGACCTACGGAAGCAATTACACTGTGAGCATCCAGCCCGCCGGATCACAGCTCTACATCCTTTATCTCAATGTAAAGGGAGTCAGCTCCCTTTCACTCACAAACGCCATCATATCAGTTTCTCCGGAGGAGTAATCATGGCATCGGGCGCCGAAAGTGAACAGCAGGAAGTGAACAGGAAGGCACTGCCGAAGCTCATCTCAGAAGGCTACAAGCGTTTCCTTTCCAAGAGGGGCAACAAGAAGGTCAAGATCATGATGCCGCGGGATGAGGTAGAGCGCAAGATCGACTGGGCGGAGGGCAAAGGGTCCGCCTACACACTTATCCCACCCCTTGCCTCATCCTCCATGGAAGTACTCGAAATTTACCCGGTGGTCGAGCCGTTCTCCTACATAAGGGCGACCTACAACAACGAAACAAGCGAGTACCTGCTTGAGGCAATCGAACCGCAGCTCACAGAAGGGGAGACGAGGCTGCTCAAGCTCCTCAAGGACACCCTCCAGAGGACACTGGATTACGAATACAAGCATCTGAACAAGATGGACAGGAAGGAGTATCTGAAGAGAAGTATTGCAAGCTTCCTTAGCACAAGGGGCCTTTCAGCTTCCCCTATCACGAAGGACAAGCTCGCATATTACATTGTCAGGGATTTCATAGGGTACGGGCCCGTGGACATATTCATTCGTGACCCCAACAGCGAAGATGTTTCATGCGACGGTGTAGGGGTTCCTATTTTCATATTCCACCGCAAGTATGAGAGCGTCCGCACAAACGTCACGTTCTCAGACGAGGAGCAGCTCGATTCATTCGTAGTTTACCTTGGGCAGAAGTGCGGAAAGCAGATCAGCGTCTCAACCCCCATACTGGATGGCACGACACCCGAGGGGCACAGGCTGCAGGCGACTTACGCCAGGGAAGTCACAAGCAGGGGGTCTTCGTTTACAATCAGGCTGTTCAAGGAAAAGCCGTTCACGCCCGTGGACATGATCAACTACGGCACGGCATCCGAGGAAATGATGGCATACTTCTGGATGAGCGTCGAATCAGGTGAATCGGCCATGGTTATTGGAGGAACGGGTAACGGCAAAACTTCGACGCTCAACGCTGTTTCGCTTTTCATTCCACCGAGCGCAAAGATTGTCACAATGGAGGACACGAGGGAGATCAACCTGCCGCACGAAAACTGGATTCCCGGCACCACAAGGTCCGGCGTCGGCGAAAAGGGACCGGACGGCAAGACTGCCGGCGAAATCGACATGTTCGATTTGGTGAGGGCGGCACTCAGACAGAGGCCGAACTACATCATTGTTGGTGAGGTGAGGGGAAAGGAGGCCTACACGATGTTCCAGGCAATGGCAACAGGGCACACCACCTACTCCACCATGCACGCCGACAGTGTCAAGCTTATGATAAACAGGCTCGAAAACCCGCCTATCAACATACCCCGTATTCTGCTCACTGCTCTGAGGACGGTCATAGTCCAGCAGCAGGTGAGGGTTGGAAAGCAGCACGCCAGGCGCATAAAAAACGTTGTGGAGCTCATCGGCTTCGAGCCGGGGACAAACGAGATCATCACAAATGTCGTCTTCGAGTGGGATCAGGTAAAGGATATGTTCATATTCAAGGGCCACAGCGCTCTGTTTGACAAGCTCAGGGACCTCAAGAACTGGACGTACGAGGAGTTCAACGAGGAGTTCAACAGAAGAATTGATGTCATAAGATACATGGTGAAGAAAGATCTGGCCAGCCATCTCGAAATATGGTCCCTGATCAACAGGTACTACAGGGAACAGGAGGAGACGATGAGAATGGTGAGGTCTTATCTGGGCGATGCCGACAGGGAGGATGTTATAGTTGTCTGAGGAGGAGTCAAACCTTTTCTCCAAATTCGAGGACATGGACAGGTCATTCCTTGGAACCAAGACGGTCAAGTCCAAGAGGATGGTAGAAGGCCCTCACCCGATCAAGCTGCCTGCGGGCACTGTTCCAGATTACGTCAAGCTCTCCCCTTACCAGCAGTTCTGCTGGCGTTCAATGAGAAGGCTTGTCGAGGCGCGGTTCAAAGTCAACCAGGAGCTTGAGGACAACCTGATCAAGGCACACATGAAGATAAGGCCGGAGGAGTACACTGCCTTCACGTGGATGACAAGCCTGATAGTAGGCATTGCAGGCATGTTCATCGGCGTGGTGTTCGGCGGCGTCATACTCACTCTCCTGCACTCGATTATAGCTCTACGCATTGTGATTATCTTCCTGACGACATTCATACCACCTGCCGCGGTGTATCTTGTCCTCAAGGCAATACCCTCCTCCAAAGCATCCTCCCGCGCGAGGGATATCAACAAACACATAGGCAGCGCCATGAGCTTCATTTCAGCGCTCGCCTCTGCAGACGTCAACGTGGATGTTATATTCAGCGAACTTGCCAAGCAGCCCATCTACGGCGAGGTGCAGAAGGAGGCAGAATGGATAACCAGGGATACAACACTCCTCGGCGTCGACATACTGACTGCAATCAAGAATGCTGCCGCGAGGACGCCCTCCCCCAAATTCCAGGATTTCCTCCAGGGTGTGGTCACAACAGCGACCTCTGGAGGGCATCTGAAGCCTTATTTCCTGCTGAAAGCAGAACAGTTTGAGAAAGAGGAGAAGCTGAATACAAAGCAGGAGATGGAGACGCTCGGCCTGTTTGCAGAGACGTTTGTCACAGTGGTTGTTGCGTTTCCTCTTTTCCTTGTGGTGATTATGGCAATAATGTCCATTGTCAGCGGCGGTGGCGGCGGACAGGCTTCCGCGGTCGTCTTCGGCACCCCTCTGCCTTTCAACGTCCTGCTGCTCTACATCGTCGTCCTGCTTATGATACCCGCCTCGCAGGGTGGGTTCATATTCTTCGTCTGGAACATGAGCAAGGAGGCTGCACAATGAACGTCAACGCTACGCAGATAGTGGACCTGAAGAGACTCTCTTCGGCAAAAAAGAACCTGGAGAAGCAGATCACCGGCTTCTCCGCTGTTGCCGCGGTGCTTCTTCTCCTGGTGGGCATCGTAGGCATTCTCAACAATGTACAGTATGTGGGCATGAGCTTCCTCGACTGGATTGTGCTTGCAATGGCTGCCTTCATGGGCCCTTACGGCTCGTACTCAAGCATGCAGGTGAGGAGGCTGAGACAGATTGAGGAGAGGGTACCAGACTTCCTGCGTGATGTGGCGGAGGCCGGCAGGTTCGGCATGACGCTCGCAGAGTCGGTGATAGTTGCATCAGCCGGAAAGTACGGCAAGCTAACGCCTGAAATCAGGCGCATGGCGTCTCAGATAGACTGGGGCGTTCCCGCGACAGAGGCATTCAGGCTGTTCGCAGAGAGAATGAACTCCCAGCTTGTCACAAGGATATCCAATATAATCATAAAGGCGAGCGATGCCGGCGGCGCTGTTTCAGATGTGCTCAACATGGTGGCACACGATGCAAGGGAGCGTATCCTCAACAGAAAGGAAAGGGCAATAGCGATGAGCACCTACATGGTCGTCATCTACATCGCCTTCGCCGTCTTCCTTGCAACTATATTCATACTCGAGGCAACATTCATCCCGCAGATCGAGAAGGCAGGGAGCCAGCTTCAGGGCTCAACCGGCGTCCTTTCAGGTGCCGGCTCTGTTACAACGATAAACGTGCTTGCAATAGGTCCTGTCGTGACAGCCTTCTACATTGCGGTCATAGTGCATGCAGCGGGCGACGGCATAATGGCAGGCGTTATACAGGACGGGAGAATAGCAAACGGCATGAGGCACAGCGCACTTATGCTCGTGATCGGGTTCTTCTTCATGCGCATACTGCTGGGTGTTTGAAATGGCAACTGAAGTCGAAAAGGGGATGCAGGAGGAAAGTTCGGGCAAGCGCAGGAAGAGATTGAGCATCAAGTCGAAGTACCTGAGGTTCATGAATTCTCTCGGAAGCAAGCCGCTTCGCGTTATGATACCCGAAAGCGAGTACAAGCTGGGCTCAAGCCTCAGGGTTACGCCAGTGCCGCTGATAAACGAGAAGGGGCAGGAGGAGGTGGAACTCACACCGCTCAACGAACCGTACTCCTACGCCCGAATAAAATACGATACAGTGCTTAACGAGTACCTCTACGAACTCATAGAGCCGTCCCTCTCGATGGATGAGAGAAACGTGCTCAGGACTCTGAAGGAGGCACTGATTGCCTCGCTCAACATGTCCGAGGACGAAGACAAGGAGGACAAGGAGAAGAGGCTCAAGAAGGCGACAAGGGAGGTAATGAACTCGCTGGACATATCTCTCAACCCCGTTTCAATGGAAAAGGTATTCTATTACCTGAAGAGGGACCTCGTGGGCCTGGGAATAATAGAAGGGGTGATGCTGGACAGCAATGTCGAGGACGTATCGTGCGACGGCGTCAACATACCTATTTTCATTTTCCACAGGAAGTACGGCTCAATAAGGAGCAATCTCAGGTTCGAGAAGGAGGAGGAGCTGGACGCATTTGTTGTATGGCTCGCACAACGTTCCGGCAAGCAGATATCAGTTGCCAATCCCATGCTCGATGCGACGCTGCCCGGCGGCTCGAGGCTTAACGCCACCCTCGGCAAGCACGTGACGAAGAAAGGATCATCATTCACTATCAGACGGTTCAAGGACGACCCGTTCACGCCCATAGACCTGATACGTTTCAAGACGATGAGCGTCGACATGATGGCATACCTCTGGCTCTGCATCGAATACGGCAGCTCAATGATGGTCTGCGGGGGCACAGCCAGCGGGAAGACAACTACGCTGAACGCTGTGCTTCTTTTCATCCCCCCACAGATGAAGATCATAAGCATCGAGGATACAAGGGAGCTGAACCTGCCGCACGAGAACTGGATAGCCTCCGTTACAAGAGAAGGGTTTGGCGGCAAGAGCGGCAACATGGCGGGCGCCGTCGACATGTTCGACCTCCTGACTGCAGCGATGAGGCAGAGGCCGCAGTATCTCATGGTCGGTGAGGTCAGGGGCAGGGAGGCGTATGTTGTATTCCAGGCGATGGCTACAGGCACTATTGCCTACTCCACTTTCCACGCCGACGATCTCGGCGCAATGATACACAGGATGGAAAGCGAGCCTATCAACCTGCCTCGTTCCCTGATGACGGCGCTCAACATAATGCTCCTGCAGGGCCAGGTGAAGGTAGGAACAAAGATGACCAGGCGTGTAAAGTCGCTCACAGAGATTGTGGGCCTCGACCCGGAGACAAACGAGATCATATACAACTCGGTTTTCACATGGAACCCGGCAGATGACCGTTTCCACTACTCTGGCCACAGCTACATATTCGAGAAGATCAGGCTCAGCAAGGGATGGTCTCCCAGGGAGATGGAGGCTGAGATGCGCCGCAGGGTCCTTCTGCTGGAGTACATGCGCAGGAAGAACGTCAACAACTACATGACTGTCGCAGCGCTCATTTCCTCCTACTACCGCGACGCGGAGAAGACCGTGGCGAGGGTGGAAAAGGAAATGGTCCAGATGGGTGCCGTCGCCCAGCAGAAGGAGGCCGTGCAGGGATTTCCGGCGCAGGGCGGAGACAGCTAGCTGAAGCCCTGAGGCGACACCGACTTTGTCAGGCCCCTCGCACAGTATGCATGCTTTCGCTGTTCGAAACTTGTCCAATGACGTATATAATGTGAGCAGCGGACTTCAGTCCGGTAAACATGGGCATACTCTCCTCCAGAAGCAAAACGATTCTGCTTTTTGCGGCGCTGATGATCACGTCGGTCGCGGGCATGCAGAGCGCGGTGTCAATAGCATCCGCAACGCCGTACACTGGCAGCCCGCCGTCGCCAACGAACCTCACCGTATACTACCACAACCTGACAACCCCCGATACCATAGGAAGCCTGCAGGTGCTCAACATTGCAGACACATGGAATGACACAGTCCCAGCTTATTCGAACCTGGGGGATAACCTGTCCGCGACACATTACCTTTCTTTGAATTTCACAATGTTTCCCCAGCTTGCAGGTCCACTTGCGCTCAATGGCACCGCATACAGCTGGATATACCTCTCCCAGAACGGATCCTCCCCGACTTCGGGCCACATAACCCTGTCCGTCTATGAAGTGTCGCCGGCCGGGACGGCAACTCTTCTCGGCACCGGGCCCGCTACCGCGACAACTGCAACATATCCAGGCTCCGGCCCGACACCTGTTCTGCTTGCTGGTCCTACTCTCTCTGAGATCATTCCTTCAAACTACAGCCTGTCGTTTGAGATACTTGTCAACGGGGGAACAAGCCAGATTTACAACGCCTACTGGGGCCATGTGAAATCCACGTACTACTACTCAAGGGCCACAATTTCCGCATCATCGTATCTGGAGGTCGGAAGCATGTATGCAGTCAACAGCACAGGGCAGACTGTCTACACACTCTCACCCACTGCCTCAAACAAGACGATAAGCATTTATGCAAACCTTTCAGACCCGCTAGGCGAGTACGACTTTTCATCATACCCTGTCAGCTACTCAGTCGAGAACGCGACAGGTGCCGTGATATTGTCCGGCTCCATGAGTCCGGTCGGGGTATACAGCCCCTACGGGTACACCATGCAGTATGAGTTCAGCATGAATTACAGCTCCGAACCTTCCGGCGCTCTCACCGTGACAGTCAACGGCACGGACAACACAATGCACAACTACCTGTCCTCCTCAGGGGTGCTATATGGCAGGAATGCCTTCGGGACACTCCCTCTTTACATCGGTACACCTCCAGTCAGAGTCAGCTTCACTGTCACCGATTATGCGGGCAACACCCTGCCGGGCGCAAAGGTAAGTGTGTCACAGTTTTCATACACGGCCGGCTACAACTCCACAGGAAGCAACGGCGTGACGACCATGCTGCTGTCAAGCGGCAATTACTCTGTCGCCCTTTACTGGCAGTCGGTACTGGTAGGGACTTTCCCTGTTCATGTCAACAGCACAAGCAGCAGCTTTACACTCAGAGCACAGGTATATTCGCCCATTCTCGCATTCGAGGACCAGTCTGGAACTCCCCTCTCGTTCGCACAGGCTGCATTCATTTCACCTTCCGGGTCAAGGTTGCCCCTCATGTCCAGCTCTTCCAACGGCACGTTGTCGCTCAACGAGATGGCAACCGGAGAATACTCGGCCACAGTGTTCTGGCACGGCAGTACGGTATTCAATGGCTCAATTTCCGTTGACTCCAACGGATTTGTCGCCGTGAACGTGAACGCCTACATGCAGGACTTCAAGGTCGTCAGCTCCTCGGGCAGCCCCGTCGCCACGGCAAACGTTGTTGTGGTCAACTCGACCACCGGAATATATGCGGCCTTCAACACAACCAATGCGACCGGTTTTGCTTCTTCTGTCCTTCCCTACGGGGTGTACAACATAGTGGTCTACTGGAAGGGGATAACAGTCTATGATGCCCCGGCTGTCGTGCTGAACAATCCAACGGCATCCACGATGGTTCTCAACGCCTCCATATACGATGTTACGGTGAGGGCAGTCACTTCAGGCGGCTCCACCCTTCCAGATGTTGTTGTGAGCATCTACAGCCCGACGACAGGTGCTGTCCTTTCAGCTGTCACAGGCACCAGCGGCGAGGCGACATTCACCGTTGCTGCAGGCAATTACACACTTGTCTCCTCCTTCGCGACCACATATGACCTTTCTCCTGTCACGCAGAAGATCACACAGTCTCTCAATGTCTCACAGTCGACTTCACTGACGGTGAAGTTCACGAAAGTCTATCCTCCTGTTACTTCGACGAATCTGTTCTATGTTATCGTAGCACTGGTTGCGGTGATTGCTGCGGCCGCCGTCACAGTCGCCCTTGTCATCAGGAGAAGCAGGTCTGCCGCTAAACAACCGGGGACGAAGGAGAAACCTGGAAACTGATACGCAAGATTCGACAGCCTTCCGCATCACGGGAAGATGCATAAGCGGACGAATAAAGCACGTGCGGCTGTCAGATGCGCGGCTCAAACCTTTTCATTTCCGGCGATGGCTTCAGAGACCGCCTGGCATGTACGTGCATCCAGGATCCTCCGCAAGCACGTCCCCTGAGTGGGAGTACGCCCTCGAGCGGGAGCCGCCGCATACGTCCCTGTACTCGCACACCCCGCACTTGCCACCGAACTTCCCCTCTCTTATCGCTATGAGCATCCTGTTGTTCCTGTAGATGTCAGCAATTCCACGCGATCTTACGTTGCCGACGGAATAGGGCAGGAAGCCCGAAGGGTAAACCTCACCGTTCTGCGCGATGAATATTATTCCCTTCCCATCCCTTGTCGGGATATTGGATTGTGCAAAATCCCTTGAAGGGGAACCAAGAAGACTCAGCGCTCTCTCCCTCAGGCGATAATACAGCCATCCGTGCCTGCTGCTGCCGCCACGACCCGAGGCGCGTTCCGCAAGGACCCTCCTGTAGAATGGCGCCTCGACCGTTCTCACTATGAACCCGTAACGGGTTATGTCTGCAAGGAAATTGCACACATCCTCGTTCTCTTCCGGATTGAGTTCCTTCAACTGCTCTCCCCTTCCGACGGAGACAAGGAAGAAGACCTCCCATGTCTTGATTCCGATGTTCCTGAGAATCAGCGCTATGTCTGCAAGTTGCTCCACATTGTCAGGGATCACCGTCGTGTTGATTTGCACCGCAAACGCCATTGCCACCAGCCTTTCGGCGGCTCTGAGAGTTTCCTCAAAGTGCCCAGCTATCCCCCTTATCCTGTCGTGAATTTCGGCTGTGGAGCCGTCAAGACTCAGAGACAGGGAGCGCACACCGAGCTTCCTCAGCTCGGTGAGCTTCTGGCTTGAAAGCAGGTCACTGACTGCAGGTGAGAGCGCAATGCTCAGCTGCCTCCTCCTGCCCTCGCTCACAAGCTCTGCTATGTCGTTTCTCATCATGCAGTCCCCTCCTGTCATGATTAGAACCGGCCTGGGTTGCCCGAAGGACGAAATGTCGTCCATCAGCCCTACACCTTCTTCATAAGTGAGCTCATCAGGAAGGGGGCCGGATATTGCAGATGCCCGGCAGTGCCTGCATGACAGGGGACATGCTTTTGTTGTCTCCCAGAACACGAGAAGCGGGTTACGCGAGAAATCCAGCCCTCCGCCGATCATACCACAGTATTGCAGGTACTCATTCATCAATCCTTTGATACAAGTCCGTTCGCTTTCTTTCGGCTTAAGTGGCAGCTCAGTTCGATGTACATCAAATAAGCCTTTTATATGCAGCACTTCCAGTCACGGCGCATGATAGGAATTGCAGCAGCAAGCGCAATTGGTGCCGCAATAGGGGCAGTAGGGCTGGGCGCAGCTTCGGTTGCGGCTGGTCACCCTGGAGGACTTGCCGTAGCCCTTCAGCACATTCCTACAGTTGCCCCCGGGCATTCTGTCGTATCTGCGGTCCAGAACGCGCTGGAGGGCGGTGCGGCAGGTGGCGGTATTGGCGGTGCCGTTGCCGCAGTCGCAAAAGGCATAGGAAAGATGATCAGCGGCATCTGAACAGCTGAATTACAGGCCTGCTGCGGAGAGGACGGGGCAGGCGGCATGTTTGATTCGGGCTGAATGCTTGCTGGTTGTCTGTAAAACACTTTTCTTTGTTTCAGGCAGCAGCAGTCTCAGCGTTTCCTGAACAACTCTTCGGCCGGCAGACAGGGCGCCGCGGCGCCCGAGAGAGGCTGAGATTTGCCAGCAATGCATCACATTTCGTCAGCCCTTACATGACCACGCTGTCCTGCTCAATACCAGTATATGCCGGAGAATGGGATGGTCTGCCCATACGGAATTCCGCCAGTCGGGAATGTCTGCCACGGCATTGTCTGGTATGGAAGCAGATAACCGAACAACTCTACAAAGTTGGTCGAGATGAAGGGTGCGGTATTTCCTGTGAGCTTAAATGCAAACGGCCCTCCGGATGTGGAGGGTATCGTGTTGCTGCTTGGATTGCCTACAACCGGCGCACCGAATATGACAGGGACACCTACCTGTACACCCCCAACTGCTGCAGGAAGCACGATGAATCCTGTCGAACTTGGCGAGCTGCCGGTAATGGTGTAGTTGGCCCAGTTTGACGCTGGAGTCCCCGTTGTCGGAAGAGGCCATTTCAGGCTGGGGTACGTCTCGCTGCTTCCGGAATAGTTATTCTGCAGATAGCCCGCAGCGTTGGTGTAGGGCGTCATGTACGTCGCGCCGTGGGTCCCGTTAAGCACAACAAACGACCACGACTGTGAAAATCCTACGCTCGAACCTGCAAAGAAGTAGATGTTTGTCAGGTCATCAAGATACAGAGTGTTGCTTGTGTTGTGGTTTGTGAGCTCCAGCTGGAAGTATATGCCGTTGGCGACTTCACTGAGGCTTACCGAGTAACCAGTCACAGCTTTCTGCGGGCTGCCTGCAGGATACCACTTGAAGTTAGAGAAGGTCATGCTTGTTGGTCCCAGGTATGTTGACGGATAGCTTGAATTCAGGAAACCCGGGTTAAGGGTGTTGAGCACGACAAGTGTTATGAAGTAGGTTGCAACGTTGCCCTGCGTATCTGTTGCATTAATCGCGAACGTCTCAAACCCGTATGTGTTCAGTTCCACATATCCCGGGTAGGTGAATATGCCGGTATACTCGCTCGGCAACATCCTGGCGGCATTCGAACCATTTTGTGTTATGTTTGTAAGCAGCGGCGTTCCATCTGGCTGTATTGTAACGCTGCCAAGGCCTGCTGCCGGGTCAAATTGAGTTGAATTCTCGTCTATGATGTACGCGGTGACATTGAAGTAAGAGCCAGGCGTTGCCGGATTGGGATTAATGCTCGCAGTTATTATGTCTGGACCGTTGTTCTCGACAAGTGTGGAGAATGTATAATTCGCCTTCAGGCCCTTTGATGAGGTCGCGTTTATCTGTATCGGATAATACTGCCCGCTTGTCAGGTTGGCTGATGTCTGGAAGACTCCTGTGTAGAGCCCGGCTGACGGTGTGAGCTGCAGATTGGCTACGCTGCCGTTAAGGTAAAAGACGGATGCATTGGCATAGGCAACATCGCCAAGTATGATGGCATAGACAGTCACCTTCTTGCCTGGTGTGACTGGACTGGGTGACGCATATGCGCTCTGGATTACCGGCGCAGAGACGCCTGATTTTCCAGTGAGCACGGTGCTCCACACAACGTAGTTGGAAGCGGTGTTTATGATTGAAATGGCAACAACAGAACCTGCGCTGATACCAGTCTGGTTTACGCTCCAGACCTGATTGGTTCCCCAGCTGGAGGAAGTCCATGGCACTAGAATTCCGGAAGAGCCCACGCTGTTCCCTTCGGGCAGGGTGTAAACAGCTGTCGTCTGGTTGACCTGGACGACAATCGATGTCGTTCCCGCATTCAGGCTCTGACCACCGAGGTGTGTAACGTTGAGTATCTCCTGGAAGGTGACTCCATTCGCGACAGGCTGTGTCACCGTCGCCTGGAAATCGGCGAAGGTCTGTGCGCTCGGCGTCGGTATTGCATTGACGTAGAAGAATATGCTCGTGAACAGAACAACAGTGATTCCAAGAATCAGTATGTCTCCTATGATCTCGGACACACCCTGGTCTTTGCCGCGGTGAGCAGTGCTATTGTTTCTTGCCCTATCCCTAATCATGATAATGCCCGGTGCCTAGGTTCCACATGTTAGTCCGCCTCCACAATACAAAAAGGTGACCACGAGATTATCATTCTTTGAAATTACCGCATTCGGGTTCGCCAGACGGGGTCCGCTGGGACAAGAACGGACGGCTGCGCCTGGCATGCGCATTAGTCTTAATAGCTGTGCTGTGCTATTTGAGCACTGGCAGTGACGGGGTGGACGGATTGAACAGAAAGAGGCTACGGGGCATCTTCATAATAGGTGAAAAGAAGATTTTCCAGGGTATAGCTGAAATCATACAGCTCGGCCTCGACTCAAAGCAGATAGTCAAGAAAATGCTCAACGCCGACAGCGTCGCCATGGTTGGAGAACTCAGCGAAAGTGTCATCTCTCTCGAGAAGGAATCGGACAGGATAGCATTCAGCATCTCAGGCGAGATAACAAACGGCGCCATCAGCTCAAACATACTGGATACGCTTCTGGAATGTGTGGACATGGCAGACAATATAATGGACAATTTCCATTACATAAGCCGGGAAATAAAAAGGACGGGCAGGCTGCGTTTTGAAGCCAAGGAACTGGGCAATCTTCTTGCATTTCAGTCTCAGCTCAATGAGCTTCTTGACCTCTCCGAGGAGGCTATGAAAGCGCTGAAAAGGCTGCTTGCCACCACCAGCCTTGATGACATGCAGTCCATACGCATGGAAATAGAGGGAATAGAGGAGAGGGGAGACAATGTGAAGGATTCATCGTTCGACAAGCTGTACTTCATGGCACCTGAGATGCATTATCTCCAGTTCACACACATCACTGAGCTTGTGCACAAGATGGACGACATACTGGACAGCTGCGAGGACATATCCGACCTCATTCTTGCGGTTGCCACATCGATTTCAAAGTGATGGGCACGGCAGTAGAGCTTGCACTTGTTATACCGCTGTTCCTTGCGGTTGCACTTGTATCGGGCAATAACCTTTCAGCCTGCGTAGGGACGCTGATAGGGTCAGGTGTGATCAGGAAACGGACCGGCATACTCATAGGCATACTTGGATACGTGGCCGGCCTGCTTATTCAGGGGAGCGCCATGGTAAAGGTCTCGACCCTCCTGTTTCCGTCAGCCTCCACTGCACTCGTGTCTGAAGCGCTCATTGTGACGGTGATTGTTTTCCTGGCAGGCATACTGCTCAGGGTCCCCCTGTCGCTTACAATGTCGATGGTCGGACTGATCATGGGTATATCCGTGTCTAGGCATATGGTCATAGATACGGGCTATGCCTTCACTGTCATAGCAATGTGGTTTGCAGCACCGGTCGTGGCCATTGTTGCATCGGTTGTTTCGGTGAAGGCACTGAACACATCCAGGCCACGCGACATATGGAAGAGGGCATCCACCTACAAGCTCATACTCCTTGTGTCCTCTTTCCTTGCATCCTACGTTCTCGGCGCAAACACGCTCGGTGTGATAGTTGCGGTAGCCGGCTTTTCCTTCCAGAATATGGCTGTCGCAGTCATCGCAGTGGTTGCAGGCAGCTATCTTCTCAGCGGTGGTGCGCTGCAGAGGATCGGCAGGGAGATGTTCTCGCTCAGGTATTCAAATGCGCTTGTCACTCTGCTGGACTCTGTGATACTTGTGGAGACTGCAACGCTTCTTGGCCTTCCGCTGAGTAACACTCAGACACTGTCCTCTGCGCTCTTCGGGGCAGGTATCACTTATAAGGAGAGGTTTTTATCGGCGAAGCCGTTTATCCTCATAGTAACAGGCTGGATCCTCGCGTCTCTCATCAGCTTCACGATAGGCCTGATTGTTTAGCGCGCTCGACCAGCGGCAGGAGCAGAGTAAATAAATTATTGAGATTACAAAACTTATTAATCCTGAAGTCCCAATAACCGTTGGAGTCGATCTTCGGATGTGCCCCCGATGAGAAGGAACAATGGAGGAGAAAGCGAGCTGGTCCACACCGACCTGCTGGACAAGGCAAACCATTCCACAAGGAATGCGATAATCGCACTTATCAAGCAGAAAGGCGAGGCAGGCATGAAGGATATATCGTGCTCCATGGGCATCAGCAAAATGGCCGTCAGCAAGCACCTTTCCAACCTTGAGAGGGACCAGCTTGTCCAGAAGAGGGTGATTCGCTCTGGAGTGGGCAGGCCTGAATACAGGTACTCGCTGACGCCCGACGCGCATTATCTCTTTCCAACATCGTATCCTTACATCGCATTGTCAGCGCTTTCCTTCATCGAGGACAAGATCGGTGAATCGGGCGTCAGGGAATTCTTCGAAAAGCGGAGAGACGAACTCAAGGAGAGATACTCTGCGAGAGTGAAAGACCTCACCCCGCAGGAAAGGATAGAGGAGCTTGCAAGGATAAGGGAGGAGGAGGGGTTCCTTGCCGAAACAAGCAAACTGCCTGACGGTTCAACGGTGCTGATGGAGCACAACTGCCCCCTCATGACGGTTGCGAGCAGGTACAGGCTTGCATGTTCGTCCGAACTTGCGCTTTTCAGGGATCTTCTTGGTGACGATGTCGAAAGGACACACTGGATGGTGAACGGCGAGCACATGTGCAGGTACGTTATCCGGCCACACGGCGACGGCCCCCGTTCCCAGGCAGATTCTACACAGTAGCTATTTTGATATCTTGAAAGGCTATCCACATTCATGGCCGACAGCCAGTCTGGTCCTCGGATACAGGGCAATCTGCCTGATCACGCCAGGGCGATATTCCCGGAGTGCGTGGAGCTGAGGAGAAGACTTCACTCGCTTCCCGAACTCTCCAACGGGGAGGTCCGAACGGCGGAGACGATTTCCTCCTTTCTCTCCGGGCACGGGTTGAGCCCCTACAGTTATGATTTTCCCTCAGTTGTCTGCGATACAGGTCCCGAGCCATCGATCGCCCTGAGGGCAGACATGGATGCTCTGCCCATCAGGGAGGAATCAGGCGAGCCTTTTTCAAGCCTGAATGAGGGTGTGATGCACGCATGCGGGCACGATGCGCATTCAGCCATGCTCGCGTGTGCCGGTGTTCTTATTTCGGGGAGGATGAGGAGGAGCGTAAGATTGATATTCCAGCCGGCCGAGGAGGTCGGAGAGGGGGCGAAGAGGATGATAGAATCAGGCGTGCTCGACGGGATTGAGAAAATATTCGGACTTCACGTTTGGCCCTCCCTGGATACAGGCACGATTGCGATACTGCGCGGCCCGGCAATGGCAGCAAATGCACTCTTCTCTGTCAGGCTCAAGGGGAATGGCGGACATGGCGCCTACCCTCACCTTGCCCAGGACACGGTAACGGCCGCCTCCTCATTTGTAATGGATGCCAATACAATCGTATCAAGGAACATCGACCCGCTGGACAGCGCCGTCGTGTCGTTCGGGGAGATGCACGGAGGGAGTGCTGCAAATGTGATACCTTCTGAAGTCATCCTTAAGGGAACGGTGCGTTCCTTTTCCGCGGAAACACAGGGGAAGGTCAAGGAAGCGCTTGAGAGGATGCTTGCCGGCTCATCATCCTCCTTCGGGGTCAGTTCATCCATTCAATGGTACAGGGAAGGGCCCGCCGTAGTAAACGATGTGCTTACTGCCGGACGTTGCGCCGAACTCTTCGCTCCGGAAATGAGGGTCGTGGAATGCAATCCGACAATGGGCAGCGAGGACTTCGCCTACTTTCTTGAGAAGGTCAAGGGGGCATTCGCATTCCTCGGTACCGGAAGCAGCGATGAGACAAGAAAGTCAAAGCACAGCTCAACTT